>DATJRS010000033.1:0-26633 GCA_035504535.1 Solirubrobacteraceae bacterium
CGAGGCGTTGCCGCCGGGTAGTGAGGACCGTGTGGCGCAGTTTGCTGAGCTCATTTCCACGGCGATCTCCAACGTCGAGTCGCGGGCGCAGGTGGAGCAACTCGCCGCCGAGCAGGCTGCACTCCGTCGCGTGGCCGAGCTCGTCGCCCAGCAAGCACCGGCGGAGGAGGTATTCGGCCTGGTTACCGACGAGCTCAATCGCTTGCTCGACGTCACCACTGTCGGCACGGGGCGATTCGAGCCGGACGGGACCGTGACGATCATGGCAGTTCGGGGGACCGCGCAGGACGCGTTCCCTCCCGGCACAAGCGTCGCGATGGAAGGAGGAAGCGCGATCGAGCAGGTGTATCGCACCGGTCGCCCCGCCCACGTCGAGAACTACGACAACGTCGGCGGCCAACTTGGCAGTGTCATGCGCAAGTTGGGTGCAGGGTGGGCCGCGGCAGGTCCCATCGTGGTCGACGGGCAACTATGGGGGGCCATGACGGTCAACTCCGGTTCGGCTGCTGCATACCCTCCAGGGGCGGAACAGCGGGTCGCGCAGTTCACCGAGCTCGTCTCGACCGCGATCTCGAACCTCGAATCGCGAGCCAAGGTGGAGCAACTGGCCGCCGAGCAAACCGCGCTCCGTCGCGTGGCCGAGCTCGTCGCTCGCCAAGCGCCGCCGGAGCAAGTGTTCGCCGTTGTCACGGAGGAGCTCAGCCACCTCCTGGGAGCCGACCTGATGGTCCGGACGGCCAAATTCGAACCGGACGGCACCGCGACGATCCTTGCCGCCCGGGGCACCCCCTCAGACCTGCTAGCCGCAGGTACCAACACGCCTCGGCCCGGGGGAGGCATCCTCGACCAGGTGCTTCGAACCGGCCGCCCGGCCCGCGTCGATGACTACACGAAGGTGACCGGTCCGGTCGCCGCCGCCGTCCGCGCCCACGGGATCTGCGCCGCCGCTGCAGGCCCGATCGTCGTCGACGGTCGCACCTGGGGCGCCATGGCGGTGGGTTCCCAGAGCAGCTTGCCTCCCGGGATCGAACACCGTCTCACCCAGTTCGCCGAGCACGTGTCAACCGCGATCTCGAACATCGAGTCGCGAGCGAAGGTCGAGCGGCTCGCCGCGGAGCAGTCGGCGCTCCGACGCGTGGCGACGTTGGTCGCGCGTGAGCATTCTCCGGATGATCTTTTCGCCGCCCTCGTCGAGGAGCTCGGGGTGCTGTTGGGAGTCGATGCCACGGCGATCCTTCGTTACGACGCCGACTCGAGCGCAACGGTGGTCGCCGGCTGGAGCGACGGGACGATCAATCTCCCGGTTGGCGAGCGCTTACCGCTCGAAGGGGAGAACCTGGCCGGAGAGGTGCACCGCACGGGATCGCCCCGGCGCAAGGAGGACTACAGCGGAGCGCCGGGGGTGATCGCGGCGACCGTACGCGAGCTCGGCATCCGTTCCGCGGTAGCGAGCCCGATCGTGGTCGAGGGGGCGACCTGGGGGGTGATCGCCGTGCTGTCGCGCCAGCCAGACCCGCTTCCGTCAGATACCGAGGCCCGAATTGCGGAGTTCACCCGTCAGGCCGCCTTGGCTGTGGCCAACGCCAAGAGCCGGTCTGACCTCGCGGAGTCGCGAGCACGGATCGTCCGGGCGGGGGACGAGGCCCGGCGACGGTTCGAACGCGACCTGCACGACGGCGCTCAGCAGCGGCTCGTCTCCTTGGGGCTCGAGCTGCGGTCGGCAGAGGCGACCCTGCCGTCCGGCTTGGGTGATCTCCGGGGTCGGCTGTCCCGCGTTGTAGCGGGGATGAACGGCGTCCTCGACGATCTGCGCGAGCTGTCACGCGGCCTGCATCCCGCGGTGCTCTCGGAGGACGGGCTCACCCCGGCACTGAGCTCGCTCGCACGACGATCGGCAGTTCCCGTCGACCTGCGCCTTGACCTCGGCGCCGAACGCTTTGACGAGCCCGTCGAGGTCGCCGCGTACTACGCCGCTTCGGAGGCACTGACAAACACCGCCAAGCACGCCGGGGCATCGCGGGTGGAGGTCGCGGCCACGCGACGTGACGGCTGGCTCGAGCTGAGCGTCACGGACGACGGACGGGGCGGCGCAGACGCCTCGAGCGGCTCCGGGCTCACCGGCCTGGCTGACCGAGTCGAGGCCATCGGCGGCACGATGCACATCGATAGTCATATCGGCCTCGGGACCGCTGTCCACGTGAAGCTGCCGATTAAGACCAAGCAAAGGTAACGCGCGGTGGAACTATCTCCTGCGGTGCTCGCGACACCACGGCTGAGGGTCGAGCAGTAACGATCTCGGGGTGATACGACGCACCCCCGCTAGTAATGTTACGTTGTAGAGCAGCGGCGCTGGCCGAACGGGCATCCAACCGCGAACGGTCGGAGCTCTCGCGATGGCGATGATGGCCGGATGCATTGTCGGGCGCAGACCGGCGTCCGCGCTCGAGTCCCTCGCAGCCCGGCTGGGGGCTGAGCCCCCAGCCGGGACACATCAGATGCTGCGGTAGCGGGCGGTCAGACCTAGCTTACGGTGATGCCGACCGTGCTGCCGCTGCCTGATTCCGGGGTCGGCGAGCCTGGTAGCTGCGTCACCGTCCCGCCGTGAACCGAGAACGCCGCGACTCCATTGATCTTTCCCATGTTGACGTAGAGTGTGCGGCCGTCTGGGCTCAGCGCGACGTCGGTTCCGGTGACGCCGGGCGTTGCGCTGAGCGGTGTGTTGCTCAGGAGCGTGAGCGTGCCGTCCCAGGCGATCGCGTAGGTCGAGATCTCGGCGGACCCGGTGTCGAGCGCGTAGAGATAGCGACCGTCAGGGCTAATGACCTGCCAGCACGGGGCGGTCTGGAAGTCCGCGAACGGCGAGGCGCCGATCGAAGACAGCGCACCACTGGGGAGGTCCGTGAAGGCCGAGACCGTACCGAGACCGGTGCCGTTATGAGCGTTGTCAACGAACAGCTGATTGGGATTGGTCGGTCGGAACTGGCTCCCGAAGGGTCCGAGGCCCTGTGCCGGGTAGGGTGATCCCGGGGCTGCGTGCGGGCGGCCGCTGCGGTCGAGCGTGAAGCTGTCAATCAGGGAGGTCGTGACCCGCATGCCGGCCAGCTTGGTGTCGTTGCTGTTGAGCACGATCTCTCCGGGGCCAGACCCGGCTGGGAGCGTCACCGTCGATCCTGGAATCGGGTACAGCCGCCCGCTCGAGCTGAGGTTGAAGCCGGTGTAGTTGGTTCCACCTGCGCCGGTGTTCGACACGTAAACCAGGCCCTGGCTGACAGCGATGCTGTCTGGCTCCACCCCACCAGAGGCAAACGGGCTGCCGGGGGTCGGCGTAAGCGATCCATTCCAGCCGATGCGCAGCACCGAAATCTGATTGCTCCCGGCGTCGACCGCCAGGAGATACCGGCCGTGATCGGCGGTCTGGACTGCGCCCTGGGAGGCGAGGCCGGCGCCGAGCCCAGCACCGCCGGCGGGAAACGGTGATCCTGGCAACGCCGTCAGCGCACCGTCCGCGCTGCGGCTAAAGCCGGAGATCGTGTTGGCCCCAGCCGTGTTGTTATCGAGATAGACATAGCTGTGGGGTTGCCAGCCCGACCCGACCGCGCCCTCACCATGAGCGAGGGCGATCGAAGGGCCAGCGACAAACATGGCCAATAAGGCCAGTGGTGCTGCTGCACGCGCGAGCAAACGCATGTGCGTCTCCTTTGTTATTTGTAGTTACACTCCCGGTCGAGGCCACGACAAGTCACTCGTCGCCTAAGGCCCCGGCGAATCCAGTGCGCCTGTGGAACCGCTAGCTTGTAGTGGTTTGTGCTGCGTAACGGGTCAGTCTTACCTGCTGGATGCGAGCGACTGCGAACCGTCTACGTGAGTGTTCTTGAGCTTCGGCGCGGCATCGAGAGTGTGCCCAACCTTCGACTAGCGTTCGCGAGCGCCTGGTCACGAGGCCGCAATTCGTTCTGTGGGTTGGGGCATCGAACAGGCCGCTCCGTGCCGGAGTGGGCTTTCGGTGAGCAGGATCAGAGACGAGCGGCAAAGGTCGACGACCAGCAAGAAAACGGCGTCAGAAGATGGCCGACGACCCTTTGCCCATGCGATGCCGAGTGCGTCTCAGCCGAGTTGACGGTCAAGGTTCACGGCGGCGCTGATCAGTGCGAGATGGGTGAACGCCTGGGGGAAGTTGCCGAGTTGCTCGCCAGTTGGTCCGATCTCCTCGGCGTAGAGTCCGAGGTGGTTGGCGTAGGTGAGCATCTTCTCGAAGATCAACCGGGCTTCGTCCAGGCGGCCGGCACGAGCGAGTGCCTCGACGTACCAGAAGGTGCAGATCGAGAAAGTTCCTTCGCGGCCGGCCAGCCCGTCGGGAGAGGCGCCGGCGTTGTAGCGGTAGACGAGTGAATCTGACACCAGTTCGTCACCGATCGCGGTGAGGGTCGAAACCCAACGGGGGTCCTCGGGGGCGATGAACTTCATCAGCGGCATCAACAGGACGGATGCGTCGAGGACCTCGGTGTGGTAATGCTGGACGAACGCTCCGCGCTGTTCGTTCCAGCCGCGGTCGTGGATTTGGCGGTAGATTCGATCCCGGGACTGTTCGAGCCGAATCCGATCGGTTGGAAGCCCGCGAGCGGTGGCCATCCGCATCGTGCGCTCGACCGCGACCCAGCACTGCAGCCGGGAGTAGGTGAACTCCCGACGTCCGCCTCGGGTCTCCCAGATGCCCTCGTCGGCCTGGTCCCAGTGTTCGCAGACCCAGTCGACAATGTGGGCGAGGTCCTCCCACGAGCGGTGTGAGATGGGCGTCCCGTACTTGTCGTAGAGGTAGATCGAGTCGACCAGCTCGCCGTAAATGTCGAGCTGGAGTTGCGTTGCGGCGTTGTTCCCGACCCTCACGGGGGCGGAGCCGCGGTACCCCTCGAGGTGGCCGAGCACCTCTTCTGGGATCTCGCGCCGACCGTCGATTCCGTACATGATCTGCAGGGGGCTGGCCTCCTGTAGCTTCATTCCGCCCAGGCGATCGGTGAGCCAGTCCATGAACGCGCTGGCCTCCTCGGTAAAGCCCAGGCGCAGGAGCGAATAGATTGAGAAGGCGGCGTCGCGGATCCAGGTGTAGCGGTAGTCCCAGTTGCGCTCGCCCCCGAGGACCTCGGGGAGGCTTGTCGTGGGGGCGGCGACGATCGCCCCGGTGGGTGCGTAGGTGAGGAGCTTGAGGGTCAATGCGGAACGGTGGACGATCTCGCGCCAGCGGCCCCGATACCGTGACTGCGACAGCCATCCCCGCCAGTAATTGACGGTGTGCTCGAACAGCTCTCGGGTCTCGCCGGCGCTGTGAGGGTGCATCTCGTATCGGGTGGGTACGTGCTCGAGGCTGAACGTCGCGGTCTCCCCGGCGGTGAGCTCGAACGATGTCGCCGCGTCGGCGCCGCGTAGCTCAAGCGGGGTCTCGGTCTCGAGCACGACCCGCTCGCCGCGGCTTTCAAAGACGACGCCGCCGGGGTGGCGCTCTGCTTGGTGTGGCTCGCGCCCGAAATCGAACCGTGGCGCGCACTCGAGCTGGAATCGCATTTGCCCGCGCACGCTCAGCACGCGGCGAATCAGCCGGTGTCGGTGGGTGCCATCGATTCTTTCACCGACGGGCATGAAGTCTTGGACCTCGCCGACGCCGCCCGGGGTGAGGAATCGGGTGATCAGGACATTGGTGTCGGGCAGGTACAGTTGTTTGGTCTGCCACTCGCCGTCGGCGGGCCGGAGTGCAAAGTGGCCGCCGCGCTTGGCATCAAGCAACGAGCCGAACACGCTGGGTGAGTCGAACCGCGGCGAGCAGTACCAGTCGATGGTTCCATCGCTGCAGATGAGCGCCACGGTGTGGAGGTTGCCGATCACCCCGTGGTCGGCGATGGGCGGATACGGCACCGGGCGCGTCGCGCTCACAGGGCTGCTTCTCGCCGGGGAGCGCCGAGTCGCTCGAGCAGGTGATCTCCGACTCGCAACGCGTTGGCGATCGCGGTCAGCGACGGGTTCACCGCGCTCGAAGACGGGAAGAAGCTGGTGTCGACGACGTAGAGGTTGTCGAGGTCGTGGGCTTTGCAGTTGATGTCGAGGGCGGACTGCCGCGGGTCGGTCCCGAAGCGCACGGTGCCGCAGTTGTGGGCAATTCCGGAGAGTGGGATCTGCTCGCTGAGCGAGGACCAGCGCGCAGGCGCCATCCGGTGGCAGTCCAGTCGGCCAAGCAGCGCCTTCAGCTTGTCCAGGAGGCGCCGGTGCGGCTCGGTGTTGTGGTAGGTCTTGGCGAGGTGGATGTTGCCGGCGCGGTCGAGCGTGACGCGGTTGTCGGGGTCGGGGAGGTCCTCGGTGGTGAGCCAGAAGTCGAGCGCGTGCCGGGCGATGTAGTCGAGCGCCGGACCGGGCGCGAACCGTGGTGCGCCGCCCCGCAGGATCGCGCGGTCTGACTTGCCGAGCATCTGGATGTGGCCGAGCGGCAGGTGTGAGTCCTCGGCGCCCCAGTAGTAGTCGTTGAGGCCGAGTGTCTTTTGGAACCTGGTGGCATTCGGAGTGCGAGAGACGGCGATTACGGCTGTGTTCAGGTGCGCCATGTAGTGGCGCCCTACGACGCCCGAGGAATTGGCCAGGCCGCGGGGATGCCGGTCGGCAGCGGAGCGGAGCAGCAATGCGGCCGAGTTGACCGCGCCGCACGACACGAGGATCACGTCCGCGCGATAGATCTCCCCGCCGTCGACGACAACGCGTTCGACGGAGCGGCCTGACGCGTCCACCTCCAGCTTCCTGACTCTCGCGTTGGTACGGAGCGTAACGTTCGGGTTGGTGAGCGCGGGGCGCACGCAAACGACGTGCGCATCCGCTTTGCCGTCCGTCGGGCACGGGAAACCGTCAAAGCGGTCACAGCGCACGCAGCGGCCCGCTTCGCGGTCAGACTCGTTGAGGTCGAGCCCCACCGGCAGGTGAAACGGCCGGTGCCCCGCCCGGACGAGATCGTCGTGCAGCTGCTGGATCCGAGGTTCGTGGGTCACCGCGGCGTATGGGAACGGACCCGACCGCGGCGGTTCGGTCGGGTCTTCGCCGGCCTGGCCGTGGACGAGGTACAGGCGCTCGGCCTCGGCGTAGTAGGGCTCGAGGTCGGCATAGGAGATCGGCCAAGCGGGGGAGACGCCTCCGTAGTGCGCGACCTCATCGAAGTCTCGCTCGCGCATGCGCAGGAGGACACCCCCGTAGAACTTCGTGTTGCCACCGACGAAGTACTGGGCGTGCGGGCGGAACGGAACGCCATGCTTGTCATACCAGCGCTCCGTGGTGACGTACCGCCCGCGGGCGAACACTTCATCGGAGTCCCAGTTCTCGCGCTCGCGCGGGAGGTAGCCTCCGCGCTCGAGGAGGAGGATCCGCTTGCCCGACGGCGCGAGCCGGTGCGCCAGCGTGCCTCCGCCGGCGCCGGTGCCGATGATGATCACGTCGTAGTGCTCCACGATGCTGCCTAGACGAGCGCGATCGGCGAGCACCAAGCGCCGGACGCGCCGCGGAGCTTGGGGTGCGTCAGGATCAGCGCGAACTGGCGCACGCCGTCGCGCGCGAGCTCCGAGGTATCAAGGTTCTCGACGACGAACACGCCGTGGCGCGCGCTCAGGAACTGGGGGACCTCGAACGGACGGTCGGGGCGCTCGGCTGGAATCGGCCCGTAGCTCCACGTGTCGCACCCGGTCAGCGCGATCCCCCGGTCAACCAGCCAGCTTGCGAGCTCGAGCCCTGGTCCCGGCTCGCCGGAGAGGTAGGTGTCGGGGTCACCCCAATGGGAACCCCACCCGGTGTGGAACAGCACCGCGTCGCCCGGGGCAGGATCGATGTCCGGAAGTCCGATGACGTCACCAGGGTCGAGCGGCGACGCGTCGACGAGCCAACCGCGAGTGACGATCTGGGGCACGGTTTCGACTCCGAGCCGGTCAACCCCCGCCGCACCCGCGAGGTCGGACACGCTCCAGCCGTTATAGCCGCGTTCGCCGATCTGCAGGTGGCTGAGCGCGTCCAGATGGGTGCCGAGCTGTTGGGTCCCAGACACGATTTCGGTGATCCAGTTGACCCGGTTGGCACCCAGTCCGCCGTGGTTGCCGTGATGGGCGGTGGTCACCAGTGTCTGGCGGAAGTACCGGCCCGGAAACACCGGGATGGTCTCGTCGAGCACTCGCCCGAGGTCGTACAGCCGGCCGGATCGCACGAGCCCGAGCGCGGCCGCGCGAGTCTCGTCGGTGATGTGGTTGAGCATGCCGAGCTGATCGTCGGGGCCGAACGGCGACGGCCACCAGGCGGTTGTCTCGTCGGTCACTCCGACGACCATGGCTCTCGGAAGTCGGCGTAGAGAGTCAGACCGCCATCGACGAAGATCGTCTGGCCGGTGATGTAAGCCGCGTCATCGGAGGCTAGGAACGCGCACACGCCGGCCATCTCGTCGGCGGTGCCCGCGCGCCCCAGCGGGATGTGGCTGGCCACCATCTCCGCCTTCACGGGGTCGTCGACCCACGCGCGGTTGATCGGCGTGATCGTCGCGCCAGGCGCGACCGCGTTCACGCGAATACCGCGGCCCGCGTATTCGAGCGCGAGCGTGGTCGTCAGGTTTCGCATCCCGCCCTTGCTGACGCTGTACCCCAGGTAGTCCGGCTTGGGGATGACCTGGTGCACGCTCGAGACGTTGATCACGACACCTCCGCTGCCTGTGCCCAGGAATTGCTTGATCGCCTCCCGCGCGCATAGGAACGCTCCGCGCAGGTTCACCGCCAGCACCTTGTCGAAGTCCGCGCTCTCGAGCCGCTCGGACGGCCGCGAGATCTGGATCCCGGCGTTATTGATCAGGATGTCGAGGCCGCCGAGACGCTCGGTCGCTTCGCCGACCATCGCCACTACCTGTTCCTCGGCGGACACGTCTCCCTGCACGAGGACATCGCGTACTCCTTGCCCCCGAACCGTATCGATGCATGCCATCACTTGCTGCTCGGTTTCGGCCGCCTCTGCCGGCGTCGTGCGGTAGTTGATGGCTACGTTCGCCCCATGCTCCGCGAACCGCACCGCGACCGCCTGGCCGATGCCCGACGAGCCGCCGGTGACGAGGATGTTCTTGCCCTTCAGGCCCGCCGGCCCGCCACGCCCGCCCTGAGGCTCGAGCACGGTACTCATCGCCGCGCTCCGAGAACGCGTCGCGCGCTCTCGAGCGCTGTCCCAAACAGCAAATGCGATGTTGCCTCCCAGGCGACTGCCGCCGGGGCCAGCCGCCACGGGGGGCGCTGAATCCCCAGCGCGGGCAACATCGACCCGTGCGCACCTGCGTAAATCACAAGCCCGGCCAGCGCGCCCGCACCACGGCTGACCGCCGCATACCGGTTCGCGGTCGCCGTGTACACCACCCCCAGGCCGGCGCCGAACGAGTAGTGAATCACGCGTTGCACGCGCACCCGCTGCTCATCAGTCAGTCCGGCGTGGCCAAAGGCCATGGCGACCCGCCCGACGACAACGGCGGGAGGCATGTTCTCGGGGTGGTCGCTCGGATCTGCGCCCACCTCCCGCTTCTGCGCCGCCGAAGGTGGCAGAAGCCGCTCAGCGACTACCTGCAGGCGGGGCTCACTGAACGCCTTGACCCACGACGCCAGCACACCGGCCACCACACCGCCCATCGCGCCGCCTGAGCCTTGCCGGTTCGCTGGTGATCCGTCCATCGCGCCACGCCTTCCCGTGTTGTTGCCCGACTTGTCATCCGCATCAGTGGCGGTTGGCCATCAGGCTCTTACCACCTCCGGTCCGTGTTTCGTCGAGGCGGGCCGCCGCACTCCCCGGCATAAGAGGTAAGAACCGGCAGCGACCGGCGCTCCGATGTCCTCAGATGAGTCACTGAGAAACACTCCGGTGAACGGTTAGACAGAGGCTGAGTAACGATGAGTCGAAATGCGCGACTGCCGAGGCAAGCGGAGTGGGGGAGGCCACCGACCCAATGGTCGCCTACGCGGAGTGGTGCTTCTCGTGCACGGCGGTCTGGGCGGCCTATGAGCACTGGTCCAGTGCGGGGCAAGCACAAGAAGAACTCGCTCACTCGGCCTACACGGCGGCGCTGGATCGCGAAGACGCAGCCGCGCACGTGTACGCGCAGCTGGTGGGACGGCGACCGACTTGACCGGTTGATGGACCGAAGCTTGAAGCATCTGAAACGTGCTCGCCTTCGGCGCCGTCTCGGGAGCCGTTGGGTGTAGCTAGCGCCACCGTGCTGATGAGCCCGTGACTGCTGAGCATCGCGATAGCCGTTCTGAAGATGTCCTTGGTTTCGCGACCGACGGCCGGGCCCACGCCAGGTACGGTTTGCGCTCCTCGTTGGCCACGATCGTCCCTGCGGCTGCTGCTCCGTACGGGTACACCTTGGCGATTTGGAGCTGCGGCGCCGTGCTGCTCCGCTCGCACGGAACGCCAAGCTTGGCCGACACGCTGCTATTCGTGGCCGGCGCGATCGCGGGATTCAACCTGCTCGGACTTCTCGCGATCGGGGTGCTCGGCCACGCCAGGTCCATCGACCGCCGCCAGGATCGCGTGCTGGCGGGAGTGCTCGACTGGCTCGCGTTAGGAGCCGTCGTTGCGGCAGTCTTCGCCATAAGTGGGATACGTGGATGGACGCCATGGCTCCTCGGACCGTTCACCGCCACCGTCCTGTATCTGGTGATCGCGAGTCTGCAGTTAGCTTTGTTGTCAAGGCGTCCAGAACGCGATCCCGGTGATGATCCGACCTAGCCCACGCCGTCCGTGCTGCACCGCCTGGACCGATGCAGGGGGAAGTCCGGGGTCAGCAGCACCATTGCTCCGGGGATTACTGATTCGCAAAACCAGGCCGGCGGCGCCCTACCGGCTCGCGACGGTGCGTGCCTACGGATTCCGCTGCGCACGCCGCCAAGTCCTGGCGACAAATGATCGGCTCGCGACCTCGTCTCACCCATATCGAGCAGCACCACGAGCACAGGAGGCAAAGCGGTGCTGTGCGCCGATCGGCTGCCGGGTCTCCCGAGTCACTCGATGCCCGGAGTGAGACCTCGAAGCTAGTACTCAAACCGATGCCGGCCGCTCAGCGAGCAGGAAGCATTCCGGGAGATCATCGCCGGTTAGTTGGGTCGCTTAGCACCCAGCCGTCGTCCGCTTGGAAGCATTGCAGACTGAGGGCCGAGCGTCCGTCGCGCTCGTGGCGTCGCGGCACTCGTGCATGCGTGGCTCGCGGCTCGCACCGCCGCCCTAACGACGGCCTCGCCCGAACGCGGGCGAGCAGTCAATGCGCGGCGGTGTGCTGCCGTCGCTCCTCGAGGAGCCGGGTTCGATGATCACATCATCGTAAGCACGATCTTGCCCGGTCCATGCTTCCCAGACTCCGTGGCCCCACCCTGCGCCAGCGGGAAGCGCCCGGCGGTGGACGCGACGTCGGCCAACGCCGATGCCGCGCCGGCCTGCGCGATCGGGAAGGTCGCCGCGATCGTCGGCACGAGCTTGCCGGCGGCGGCCAGCGCGGCCAACTCATACATCCCGACTTGATCGGCTTCGGCGATGATGCCGGCGAGGCGGATCCCGCGCTCGGCGGCGGTCGCGGCGACCGGCGGCAGGCTCGGCGGCTGCGTCGACACCAGGATCCCTCCCGGTTTCAGAGCAGCAAGCGCCTGAGCGGGGTAGTCGCCGCCGACCACGTCCAGGACGATGTCCTGCTCGCCAACCGCCGTCGCGAACTCAGCACTCTCGTAATCGATCGCCTCATCGGCCCCCAGTGAGCGCACGAACTCAATGTCCTTGGCAGCTGCCAGCGCGGTCACGTGGGCGCCGCGCGCCTTTGCGATCTGCACCGCGAGGTGCCCGATTCCGCCGGCGGCGCCGGTAATCGCGACGCGGCTGCCTACGCCGACGTCGGCAGTGTCCACCAGCGACTGCCACGCAGTCAGTCCGACCATCGGGATTGCGGCCGCCTGAACATGGTCAATACGATCAGGCTTAGGGACGAACGCGCGGGTCGGTCCGACGACGTATTCGGCATACGCGCCGTGCCCCTCCGGGAACGGCAGCATCCCGAACACCTCGTCACCGGGCTTGAATAGCGTCACGCCCAGGCCGACGGCCTCGACCGTACCCGAGACGTCCCAGCCAAGCACGAACGGCGGCGAGCCGACAAACGCGCCGGTCTGGCGATTGACGCCGTCGATCGGATTTACACCGGCCGCATGCACCCGGATCAGGATCTGGCTGACTCCGGGCTCAGGGGTAGCAATGGTGACCACCCTGAGCACATCGGGACCGCCCAGCTCCTCCTGACTGACCGCGCTCATAGCGCCGTTTGTCGCGTCGGCCATCGTTGCCGCATCCGTGGTCTCTTCCATCTGCGGCGCTTCCGTCATCTCGCTCATCTCATCTCCGATCGGTGCGGCATTTCGGCGAACGAAACCTCGGCGTTGGAGCACAGACAGCGCCCGAACCTTCACCGACCGTGTCATGCCCGTTTGGTCTTCGTGGGGGGTAGGTGAGCGCGGCGCACGGCTTTCTTACCCGGATAGCAGGCCGATAGCGCGCGGAGCCGCCAGGCTCGATCGGAGTTAGGCGCAGGAGCCTCGGTCGGACCAGTTGCGTCGACACGGAGCGATGGCCGAAGACCGCCATTAATCGGCAGCGCTTCCCCTTCGAGCCTGCGGATGCACCGTGAGGCCGGGGGCTCGAGACACCCCCGGATGTCCTAGCAGACACGGTAGGACGCCACCACCCGAGCCGGAGCCCGGGCGGCTCCGCGATCACGGCCAACCACCGAATGCCTTCAACGAGTCCGTTCGTCGTCGACGTGACAGGCAAGGTAACTCTTGCCGTGGATCGCGGTGCCTGGAGCGATCACGGGGCGCCGCGGGAGGCATGCGGATCGCCGGCGCCCTACCCACGCCTCGCTGAGCATCGATGTCGACGGGTAAGACTCGGGTCCCATCTGCACTCAAACCGAGAGGACGATCAATCTTTCAAGGAGCGGCGTGAGAGTGATGAGTCGCATCGGGTGGCATAGAGCGGCGATTGAGCGGCTGCCAACGGGCGATGAGACGCGCAAGCCACGCCCCACAACCCTGAAGGAGAACGAAGCATGTCGCCAATAACACGTGGGTTCCACGGACGACCTCACGAGCACCTCGACGCGGCGAGACTGCCACCGGGTCAGCAGATCAGACCGGATTTCCCGGTGCTCTCCGCCGGCCCGACGCCGCACACGCCGCTTCAGGAGTGGACGTTCCAGATCACGGGCGCTGTCGATCGGCCAGCCTCGTGGACGTGGGAGGAGTTGTTAGCGCTGCCCGCGCAGACCCCGACCGTCGACATCCACTGCGTGACGAAATGGTCAAAGCTCGACACCCACTGGAAGGGGGTGTCGATCGACACCCTCCTGGAGGCGGTCCAAACCAGCGCAACGCACGTCCTCGCCACCTGTGACGGCGGATACTCAACGAACCTGCCGATCGCGGACGTGACCGGCGATCGAGCTTGGATCGTCTACGAGTACGACGGTGCGCCGCTACCCGCTGAGCATGGCGGGCCGGCACGACTGCTGGTGCCGCACCTGTACTTCTGGAAGAGCGCGAAGTGGGTCCGGGGCCTCACGCTCCGCGACCACGATGCGCCGGGCTTTTGGGAACAGCACGGCTATCACATCTACGGAGACCCATGGAAAGAACAGAGATACACGGGCGACTGAGCGTCGCACGCCGCCGTGCCGCCCATCTCCTCGGACGGCTACGGCTATCAGGCGAACGCGCGTCCGGCAGCAGTCCAATAGACAAACGAGCAGCAGAAGGTGCTCCCCACGCGAGCGTGGTCTGGCGTCTAGCCACGGTGGCGAAGCTGCGCGTGGAGACCGGCCACGCAAAGACAATCGTCTTCGATATACCCGACTGGCCGCGACACGTCGCGGGACAGCACGTAGACCTTCGGCTCACCGCGGAGGACGGATACCAGGCAGAACGCTCCTATTCGATTGCGTCGGCGCCCGAGGACGACGGGGTCGCGATCACGGTGGACAGGATCCCGGACGGCGAAGTGTCTCCATTCATGAATGATGTCTTGCTGGTGGGAGACCAAATCGAGGTTCGTGGACCGTTCGGCGGCTACTTCAACTGGCGTACGGAGGATGGCGGGCCGCTGCTATTGATCGCGGGCGGTTCGGGCCTCGTTCCGCTGATGGCGATGGTTCGCCATCGGCAGGCGACGGCGGGCACCACTGAGGTTTATCTGCTTTTGTCAGCGCGCTCGGTCGACGACGTCCTCTACCAGGAGGAGCTCCGGGCGCTCGGTGCGGCGGAGGGTGTGACGGTTACCCAGACGTTCACGCGGAAATCGCCCCCGGGATGGGACGGATTCGCGCGACGCATCGATCGGGAGATGCTCGAGGCTGTCGGGCCTGGGCTAGCAGCGATGCCAAAGGTGTATATCTGTGGTCCGACGGCGTTCGTCGAGCAGGCCGCCGAGCTGCTCGTGGGACTCGGGCATACGCCGGAGGCCATCCGCACCGAGCGGTTCGGGCCGACAGGATGAAGCGATCGCGCGACCGCTGCGTACCAGTTAGGGCGTACGCGAAGATCCGCGTCTGCAGGGCAGACAAATGTGAGTCGCGCAGCCACGATGCGCACATGCCTACACAGCGGACAACGCACCGTCCACGTGCGATCAGCGAGAGGTATGGAACCGGCACGACAGAAAGTCAGCCCGCGCCGGCGCCAGGAAGAGATGCGGAGACTCGCCGATGGCGAGAGCAGCTCCGGGAAGGACACCCCCGGTACAACGAGGCGGTGGCCGCTCTGCACGATTTCTTACGGCGCGTGGCAGTTGTAGAGCTCACGCGCCGGCGCCGCATGTTGTTCTCGATCAGAGGCCCCGAGTTCGAGGACCTGGCCCAGCAGGCCGCGAACGACGCCTTGATCGAGGTCCTAGAGAAACTCGATGGTTTCCGTGGAATGTGCCGCTTCACGACCTGGGCGTACAAGTTCGCCGTCTATGAGGTCGCCAGCCAGGTGGCCGGTCACGCGTGGCGGCGGCACCAGCCGCCCGCGGAGGAGCTCGATTGGGACGAGCTCGTGTGCCTGAACCAGGCGCAACCCGAGGACCATGTTGAACAGCGTGCCCAACTCGAGGCGCTCTCCGTCGCCATTGGCGAGTTGGGCGAGCGCCAGCGGGCCGTGTTCGTCGCCGTCGCGCTCAACAATGTGCCGATCGACGCGCTCGCGTTCGAGCTGCAGACAAACCGCAACGCGATCTACAAGAACCTGTTCGACGCAAGGCAACGGCTGCGCACGTGTCTAGCGGCCGCCGGGCATCCCGTGGGTGAGGCCCGCGCGAGGGACATTGGACCCAGGCACACGCAGCTCTGCGCGGCTGCGTGATGGCGTGAGCGTGCGCTGCGTGATCGTGGATGACAGTACCGCCGTGCTGAATGCGGCGAGCGAACTGCTTGAGGGTGAGGGGATCGCTGTTGTCGGCGTCGCCACGAACAGTGAGGACGCAAAGCGGGCGGTTGAGACGCACACGCCCGATGTCGTTCTCCTTGACATCTACCTGGGACGCGAGAGTGGCTTCGACCTCGCCCGTAGCCTCCAGCCGGTCCTCCGAAGCATCGGGTCTTACAGCATCCTCATCTCCACCTACGACGAGTCCGAGTTCGCCGATCTGATCGTGGCGAGCCCTGCCCTCGGCTTCGTCCCGAAAGCGGGTTTGTCCGCTGAGGCGATCTACCGGCTCCTGCCCAGCGAGTTCCGCCGGAGTGATTCCTGACGGTGAGAAGTATGAACAGCGCGGACGGCGCGCCATGCTTCATGGTCACGACGACAGAGCGCGGGGCGCTAGCCATGTTGGCGGGCGAGCAGGCGGCGTTGGCAGGATCCTCATCGACAGTCGCCCAGAGCTCGAGGCGACCATTCGAGTGCGCCTGCTGAATCGTGCCGTCGAGGCGTGCCGACGACACGGTTGGAGGCACGCGGCGAAGCTTCGCCCCGGGCGCAGGGCTTAGGTAAGACGTGGCCGCAGGACGGGACTAATCCCCATGTTAGGGCGCAGTTGGTGGTTGCCTTGCGACTGTGCCGCGTACTACTAGAGGAGGGCTTGTGATGGGTGAGCCGACGATGGGTGAGCCGACGATGGCCGAGCCGACGATGGCCGAGCCGACAATGGCCGAGCCGACAATGGCCGAGCCGACAATGGGCGAAGAGCCCACGGAGGGCAAAAACGAGTCGCTCCTTGAGCGGGTTGAGCATTTGATTCACCACGACCGCAAAGAGTGATCGAGCGACGGGCCTGCTGGGTGGTCCCGACCGGTTCTTCTCATCAATGCGTTCCGCGGTCAAGGCGACACTCGTAAGCGCGGTGACTGCGTCGCGGCGCGGTCGAACCGGCGGTGCTCTCGTGCGTCTGGCCTTTGCCCCGCCGGTGACTGAGGCTGGTTGCTTGCGGTGTCCTTATCAGTGGCGAGCGCCTGACGCGGGGCTCTGCGGCGACGTGCACGGCCTCGGTAAGAATGGCTTTCCCGGCGCCACTCAAGTTTCGCTGCCGAGGAGGCGCTGGCCATCTGGCGTCATTTGGCCTCGTTGGAGCGGAAGGAGGGCACGACATTGAGGGCGTTTGAATGAAGCGGGCTGGCGCTTGACGTGGAGAGCGTCCGTGTTGTCATTGCCGACGACGACGTGCTCTTGCGCGAGGGCATTGCAAGTCTGCTTGAACGCTCACAGTTCGAGGTCGTCGGCGTGGCCGGGGAGGTCCGAGGGTTGATCGCGGTGGTCCGCGAGCAAATTCCTGACGTGGTCGTCATCGACGTGCGCATGCCGCCTACCCACACGACCGAGGGCCTGGACGCCGCGCAGACAATCCGGGCGGAATTCCCGGAGATGGGGATCCTGGTTCTGTCCGCGCATGTCGAGGTGGCTCCGGCCCTCGATCTGCTCTCCGAGGGCCGGCACGTCGGATACCTGCTGAAAACCAGGGTGACCGAGGTGGCGGACTTTCTGGATGCGCTCGAAAGGGTCCGCAAGGGCGGGTCGGTCATCGACTCGGCCCTAGTGCGGGAGCTCGTCACTGCACGCCACGCGGAAGGGCCGCTCAGCGACCTCACAGCGCGAGAGCGTGAGGTCCTCAAACTGATGGCCGAAGGCCGCTCAAACGGGGGAATCGCCCGCCAGCTGTGGGTGACGGAGGCCACGGTGAATAAGCATGTGCAGAGGATCTTCGCGAAGCTGCCGTTGTCGGAGACCAACGACGACCATCGGCGCGTGCTCGCGGTGCTGACCTTTCTGGACTCGTGACCGCGCGCCGGTCGTCGACGACTGAGTTGGCCGATCGAAGTGATCTAAGCGCTGGAATGCCGCCGGAAGGCGTCGAAGCCCGTTGAGGTATTGCGCCGAAGCTCGGCCCGAGACCGGACGCACACGGCCAGCTAAAGAACGGCGGCGACGCTACCCGTGACGATCAGCGTGGCGTACGAAACGTGTAGGCGGAGCACCTCGTATCACTTAGCGGACGTTGGGCGGACGACGGCCCGCTGCTGTTGCTCGGATGTTTGATTTGGCTTTCGCCACCACGCGTGGGTGAAGCTGCACTCCGGTTGAGCTCGGGAGACGTTCGGGCGCCCGCGCTACCACGCGCCGAGGACATCGCGCTGAAGGTTGCTCGAATCATTCGTCCGGAGGCGCAAAGGACGAGCCCCTGTGCGGAACCTTGGGGTTCAGTCGGTGCGTCTCATCCAGGTGCCAGATCAGGGGCAGCCCGTCCGGCCGGTTGACGACGTCGGCGATCCGGACGTCCACAAGTCGCTCCGCACCCGGCCAGATGGCGACCCGCGCCTGGTTCCACACGACTTCAGCGGTGCCGGCAAGCTGGAGCGTGCGTCCGGAGTTCCAGTCCACGAGCAGGAGGCCGATCGCCGGATCAGCGGTCAGATTTCCAAGCGTCTGGAACATGTTGTTGCCTTGGTAGTCCGGGAACGTCAAGCCAGAACCGTCGTCGGAGACGGCGACGAATCCCGGCCTCCCGCCGCGGTGGGACGCATCGGCTCCCCGCGTGGGATGCCGGCTGCCGACGATAAAGGTGTCGGCAGTCGCGATCAGAAGCCGTTCTGAGCAGTCGAGGAAGGATCCCCGCCGCGGGGTCCTGGCGTCGGCACTGACCTCAGTGGCCAGCTTGATGGGATGACGCCGCTGGATGTATTTCGGACAGTTGCCAAACGCCTCGGTCAGCTCTATCGCCAGGCCGTATCCGGTGCGACGCGCGATGCCGTTGATGCGGATCCGTGACCGGGTCATCGGCTCGAGCACAAGCATGCCGACCGCGACCGGGCCGCTTTGGGTCGCCGCGCTGAACGGATCGACGGGGTCCAAGTCGGCGCGCACCCGTACGGTTGTGGGCGATGCGGCATGTGCAAAACCCGGTGTCCCGAAGAGAGCAGACACCCAGACGGCGGCCGGCGTACTCGCGGCCACGTAGATAACCGGTTGGCTCGCGAGGAAGTGTGCGAATTTCCGGTCGAGAGTCCGCTGAACCATCTGCGGTCCGAGCCGCGCCGCTTGTTCGAAGGCGCCGGCGCGGCGCTGGACTGACTGCTCCCCCTCGTGAAACACGCTCGTCGTCACACGCGCCGCGTCGGCCGTGGTTGGCGTGCCGGCTTCGTCCGCGGGGTCAGGCTGGATCATCGTTCTCACCTCAGCGCGACGGCGGCGCTGCCTTTGGTGCGGGCCGGGCGACGCACGTCAGTGGCTGGCCACCTTGTCGCGATAGAACCGCGCGATGGTAGCCGCGATCTCCTCCACGTGGTCCTCGACGGCAAAATGGCCGGCTTGGAGCCGATACATTTCGGCGTCGGGCAGGTCGCGGAGATATGCTTCGCCTCCCGCCGGCGTGAAAAACACATCGCCCTGGCCCCAGAAGATCAGGGTCTTTGGCTGGTGGTCACGCATGAACTTCTGCCATGTCGCGTACAGCGGCGGGTTGGTCTTGTAGTCCTCGAGCAGATCGAGCTCGATATCGCGCCGCCCCGGAAGGTCGAGGAATGCGTTGTCCATCGTCCAGTTGTCGGGCTGATTAGCTCTGGGTCACGATGACCGGCCAGGTAGATCGACTTAATCCCCTCGGTCTCGAGGAACGGACGGAGCGCGTCTTCGGTCTCCTTCATCCGCTGCTTCCAGAGCTGAAAGCGGATTCCGTCCCAGGTCTCGGTGAAACCCTCCTCGTAGGCGTTTGAGTTCTGGACGATCTGCCACTCCAGCCAGTCGGGGTTGCGACTTATGATTCGGTTGCCGATCGGACCGCCGTAGTCCTGGTGGTACATGCCGAAGCGGGTAAACCCGATCTGCGCGAGCCAGGCTTCGATCACGTCTGAGATGGACTCGAACGTGAAGGCGAAATCGTCGGGCATTTTGGTGTGCCCGAACCCGCGGTAGTCCGGAGAAACGACGTGAAAACCCTCGGCGGCCAGAGAAGGGAGGAGCTCCCGCCATTGATGCGACGACGACGGGAAACCGCCAAGCAGAACGATCTTCGGGTTGCCTACTTCGCCGGCCTCCCGATAGAACAGTTCGACTCCGTCGATATCTTCGGTCTTGTATCTCATGTCGCGGACCGCTCGAAGCTGAGGTGGGTTGGTTATCACATCTGTTTGGATTGCTGCGGGCGTCTTACCTCGGACCGCCAAACTCGGACCCCGTTACCGGCGGCGTTCGATAACTCACCGTGAAAGGGGTCATCGATACGACGCGATCGGCCAGACTCCGCCCCCGCCGTTTTTCGCGCTCGCGGCGTGACAATCCCGACCACGTCGATAAGGTTCACCTACGCTGGCTCGGCGCCAACGAGTTCGCGCGACGCGAGTGTCAACTGCGAGGGGCCGTGATCGGAAGCTTCACGTGGATCGCGGTCCCACAATCCGCGGGGCTATCAATGTCGATCGTGCCGCCGATGGCCTCGACTCGGTCGACCAGTCCGGCGAGCCCGGAGCCGCCCGACGCCTGTGCGCCGCCCTGCCCATTGTCGCTGATGGTCAGCTCAAGCCAGCCTTCATGTCGCCTGGCCCTGATCTTGGCCCGCGATGCGTGGGCGTGCTTGGCGGTGTTGGTGAGCGCTTCGGACGTAAGGTAGTAGGCGGTGACCTCGACGGGTTCCTCGAACCGTTCGGTGCCGAGGTCGAGACTCAGATCGACCGGCACCGCCGCGCGCCGTGCCAGTGACTTGAGCGTCGCGGTCAGTCCGCCCTCCGCGAGCAGCGCCGGATGAATGCCCCGCGATAACTCCCGCAGCCCCTCGAGCGCATTGTTCAGCCCGGCACCGAGCCGGGCAAGGCGAGGTCGGAGGTCACCCAGCTCGGGCGGCACCGTCGCCTCGACCGCGCGCAGTTCGAGTCCGAGCGAGACGAGCTGCTGCTGGGCACCGTCATGCAGGTCGCGTTCGAAGCGTCGGCGAGCCTCGTCACCTGCCCGCACGATCCTCGCCCGGGATTCGGCGAGATCCGCCCGGCTCTTGGCATTGGCCACTGCCATGCCCGCGTGGCGGGTGAACTCGCTCAGGCGCCCGGCCGTGTCCCGCGGAAGTGGCTCTGGCTGACACGACAGGACGGCGATCACCCCCCATGTCGCCCCCTCCACGACGATCGGGCTGAGCACACCCGCACGGAAGCCGAGCTCGCGCACCATAGTCGCGATCGCCCTGGGCACGTCTTCGAAGCTCTCCGCGCACTTCGGCCCGTCGCTGGGTCGTGCCTCGCCGGCGAGGTTGTCCCCTCCGAGCGGGAACCGCACGCCGAGCGGGAGACTAATTGGGCTGTCGCTCCAGGCGGCCACGACCGTCGCGGTCCCATCGGCCCCGTTTCGCAAGATCGCGGACGCGTCGACTTCCAGCAGGGCGCCAAGCTCCGCCGCCACGGTCGCGAACAGCTCGGCAAGAGGGTGCTCTGTGGCCACGAGTGTCGCCACCCGCCGCAGCGCGGACTGTTCGGCCGCCAGCCCTTCCAGCGCCGCTCTTGCCTCGATATTCGAGATCGCCGTAGACACCAACTCGGCGAACTGGGCCACGCGGTCCTCGCTCCCGGGCGGCAACGCCTCCGCGTTCCGGGCGGTTGCCACCATCGCGCCCCACAGCCGCCCGTCCACGATGATCGGGCCTCCGACCGCGCAGCGTATGCCCTCCTCGCGCAAGATGGCGGCGGTCGCGCCGCCCACTTTCGAATAGTCCTCGTAACGGGATGGGCGGCCGGTGCGATAGACCTGGTCGAGCATGCCTCCCGGCGCGATCGGCATGGTGGCACCCGGCGGCATCCGCTCCTCGGAAGCACCCGTCGACGCCAGGACCGTGGCGCTACCGGGGTGCTCGAACCGGATCGTGCGGACCAGCTCGACTCCGAGCAACCGGCTCAGCTCATTCGTCACGAGCGCAAACACCTCCGCGGCGGGGGCGTGACGCGCGACCAACATGGCCACGCGCCGGAGCGCGGACTGCTCGGCCGCAAGCTGGTCCACTCTCCCTCGGGACTCCACGTTTGAGATCGCCGTCGACACAAGTTCGGCAAACTCTGCGACGCGGTCTTCGGCGCCCGGCGGTAGCGCCTCGGCGCTGACCGCCCCGACCGCCATCGCGCCCCACAGACGCCCATCGACGGCGATGGGGCCCCCGACCCCGGCGCTCGCCCCCTGCTCTCGCATGATCGCGCCGATCGGACCTTGGACCTCTGAGAAATCGTCCAGGCGAGCGGCGCGGCCGCTGCGAAAGACCTGTTCGACGACGCTTCCCTCCGGAATCGGCATGTTGGTGCCGGGGGGTATTCGGTCGTCAGTGACGCCGCAAGTTGCCAGGATCGTGGCGGTGGCGTCCGGCTCGAACCTGAGCAGACGCACGATCGGGACCTCCAGAAGCCGGCTGAGCTCCTCGGTGACAAGAGCAAAGACATGCGGCGCTGGTGCCTGCCGCGCGATCAACTCCGCCACGCGACGCAGCGCCGCCTGCTTGGCGGCGAGGCGCTCGACTTCGGCTCGCGATTCGATGTTCGAAATCGCCGTCGAGATGAGCTCGGCGAACTGCGCCACACGATTTTCGATGTCGGACGAATGCTCGGGAAACGCGGAGCTCACCACCATTGCGCCCCACAGGCGTCCGTCGACAACGATCGGACCTCCGGCGGCCCAACCTAAGCCCTCGCCACGCAGGGCCTCGCCGATCGGACCCTCGACCTGCGAGTAGTCGTCCACCCGAGCTGGCTGGCCGGTTCTGAATATCCAGTCGATCACGGTTCCCCTTGGAAGCGGCATGTTTGTGCCTACTGCCAACAGCGCCCCCACGGGCTCCCGTGCCGCCACGAGTGTTGCCGTCCCGTCCTCTTCAAAGCGCACCATCCGCACTGTGGTCACGGCCAGCAGTCGGCTCAGCTCCTCGGCTACCTTGTCGAACACGTCATTGGCAGAACTCGCCTGCACGAGGAACGTCGCGAGCCGGCGAAGCGCGGCTTGCTCGGCGGCGAGCCGCTCCAGCTGGCGAATCTCTTCCTGGCGGTGCGCCGAGGCTGAGGTGCTCATCGCGATATCCCCCCACTTCAACGTCGCCGCGACAAACTCCAGCAGCGCGGCGTCGCCCACCCCGAGCTGGCTGGCGATCGAGTGCGCCTCCTCGCGCACGACCTCCAGGGCGATTCGCCACGCCTGGAGCGTCTCGTCGGCCGTTATCCCCTGACCTAGTCGGGTTGCCCCTGAGCGCCGGAAATGGTGTTCGGCAGGGCTCTGATCCGGGTGCGGATCGCAGATCGTCTCGAGGAGGTCGCGCGTGTTGGCCAACGTCACCGGGATTAGTGCGTCCGCGGGCAGCCTGGCGTAGGACGGCACGGCGTTCTGCATGCGTGCGACGCTCCGCTCAGCAAGTTTGTCGACTTCATCGAGGAGCGCCCCGGCGAGGCGCTGTACCGCACTGCCGAGGGCAACCTCGGACATCACCGAGCTGAGACGCCCGTTAAACGTCCCGGGGTAGTGGTCACCCCGGCCCCGCCCTGAGAGCAACCCCGATGGGAGGCTTCAGGATTCAGCACTCGAGCCGCCACGCACAGGCTACGCGCAACGCGGAGGATGCCCGGTCGAACGCGGTGATCGCCGTCGAAACACTGGCGGGGCACCGACATCGCGGCGCGCCGCTCGGCAAAGACGCAAGTCCTGGGCCCGCGAAGAGGAACTGTGCCTGATGTCGAGGTCCTCATGTCGCGAACGCGCGCAGATAGGTTCGGCGGCGTCGAGTGCCACGCGCAGCTGGTTGGGGTCGCGCCGAGTCTGTGTCAGCACGAGCCCGCCTTGGATCGACGCTAGGGTCGCTGTGGCCAGCAGCGCAGGGTCTGCGTCGGCTCGCAACTCGCCCGCGGCGCGCATGCTCTCGAGTCCGTTTCGGAGGGGCTCCTGCCAGCGGTCGAACCTGTCGGCCAGCGCGGCGCGGGCCTGATAATCGGATTCGGCCAAGGTGCCGGCGAGGCGGCCGATCGGACACCCACCGACTGCGTTCCGGGCGATCTGAAGGGCGACGAGCTGGTCGAACCAGGTTTCCATCGCCCCCCACGACGAGAGGTCGGCGAGCGCCGGCTGGGCAGCGAGTACCTGGTCGATGGTACGCGAGATCACCGCGTTAACGAGGTCTCCCTTGTCGACGAAGTAGTGGTAGAGCTGCCCCTTGCTCACGTTGGCGTCCGCGCGCACGTCGTCGAGGCTCGTTGCCTCGACGCCGCGCTCGAACACGAGCGACGTCGCGCTCTCGACGATCCGTTCGCGGGTCGCTCGCCCTTTGCTCGTGGCCGGTTCGCTGCCGCTCATCCGTGTCAGCGACTGAAGAAGTGGGTTCTGGGCCGCTCGAGCCGGACTCGGTCGAGGTGGATGTCGACCTTCTCGTTGTAGAACGAGACGAGGCCGGCGATCGGAAGCAGCGCGCCGGTGGGGAAGTGGTAGGTCCAGGCGAGATCACGGTGGATGCCGGTGTCGGTGCGGACGGACCAGTAGCCGCTGGTGACGCCCTTGTACGGGCACGCGGTCACCGTGTCGGTGGCGATCAAATATTCGAATCTGACCGCGGTGGGGTCCACGTAGTAGCGGGTCGGGAGGCCGGTCTCGAACACCATCACGCACTCGTTAGCCTTCGCCAGAACGTGGCCGTCGAGCGCGATCTCCACCGTGCGCCGCGAGCGGATCGCGTCGACGCGTACGTACGGGCTCCGGGGGTGGACGAACACCTGCTCATCTTCCTCGAACCACGCATCGAGCGCTGCCCAATCGAAGCGGACGCTGTCGCGCAGCTCGGGCAGCTCCGAGTGGTGCAAGACCTGCGCCGCGCCGGGCCGGCGGACCCCGCCTGAGGTGACGGTGTGGAGCTCGACCGCGCCGCGCCGTGTCGCCTTACTGTGACCCTCACCGGCAAGTGCTCCGTCTCGGACGTCGGCGAGCGGAATGTAGTACTGCGGGTAGTAGGGCCACTCCCATACGTACCAGGCGCGCGTCGTGTCGAACAGCACCTCGCCGTCCAGAACTCCGCGGATCCGCCGCGGAACCGGCTCGATGTGATTGGCCCGGGTGATAGCAGCGGGAAAGCCGCTCATCGAGACTCGCCCGTCGGCCTTGACCTCAACGCTCATGTCCTACGCCTCACCGCGCGCTGGGTAGTTGTGCTCGCGCCAGTACTTCAAACCTCCCAGCAGGTCATCGAGCCGCGGCCGTCCGACCGGCATCGACAGGATCGATTCGTAGTAGACGGTGCCGTCGGGCGCGATCAGGAACAGTGCGGGCTCACTGAAGAGTGCGGGCTCATGGTCGTAGATCCCGTGCGAGACGAACAGGCCCCACTCGCGCATCTGATCCTCGGTCAACCCGTAGCCGAGCGGGAGTCGATCGAGCTTCCACTCTGAAGCGAGTTGCTCAGTTCGCTCGCGGGTCTCCCCGCTTACCGCGATGACGTCGATCCCCTGATCGTGTATGTCGTCCAGTCGACGATTGAGCTCACTGAGCTGGGCCCGGCACACAGGACAGTGCAGACCTCGAAAGAACACGATCATGGTGTAGCCGTCGGAGTGCTGGTCGGCGAGCCTGTAGATGCCGCCCGATAGGAGCGAGACGGTCAGGTTGGGAGCCGGCTGACGCGGCCTGACCCCGTGGGCGGCGAGCGCTTGGGCGGTGGTCATAGAAAGCCTCCTGGAATCTTCGTAAGTGTTTGGACCGAGCGGTCCAAACAGCCAGGCAGACTAGCACAAGGCGGTCCAGACGCCAGAGTCCCCCAAACAGGTGGCGGCGTTACGCTCCCGAAGTGGCAGCAAAGAACGGGCCACGGTTTCCAAGCACCCTCCACGTCCCGAGGCGCTAGCCGGCCGAGTTTGGTTACCAGCTCAGCGCATCGGCCCAGTAGACCAGCTCTCTTGTTCGAGAACGCGACGCCATCGTCAGGTCGTTAGTGAGTCGGGAGCGGCGCTTCTTACAGAAACCTCGCAGGAATCGCCGGCCCCGACGGCACGGTCGATCAGTTGAGCCCCGAGCTGATGCGGGGTCGGTGGCGCCCGCTCAACCCATGGGGCGACCGGTCGTCCCTGGAAACTTGACGGTCGACCCAGCGATCGGTCTCCTGCTCGTGGACTGGAGCACTGGCCAAGCCCGACAACTCAGTGCCCAGCCCGAGTCGAGCGGCTGAATTCGACCACACCCATCCCCTGCCTATGAGTCGACGCCTGGCGGCGCTCTTGGGCGGCGCCCCGGTGACGGTCGTCCCGGGTGCTGGATTGCTGGGCTGGTCGCGGTTGGGTTCCGCGAGACGCGGGATCGCGGCAATCTGGCCGACCCGCAGAAAGCCCGTCAGCGCATCGACCACTGCCGCCCGGACCTGGGCGCGTAGCTCACGCGTGAGGCTAGGGAATCGCACGTTCTCGCACGCCTGGCCGGCGAAATCGGCCTGGGCGCTCGCTCTAGCCAGCTGTGAGCGCACCGCCTGAATCTGTGGCTCCGTCGCGCCGGGAATGGACTGAACGTCGAGCACGGCCGTCTCCGCCCGGGCACGCAGTGCGCCACAGGCTGCAAGCATCGCTCGTGCATGGTCTGATGACCACGCTTTGGAGGTGTCCAGGCGCAACCGGTGCCGGACCTGCGCGTCGCTGATGGTGACCGCCCCGGCGGCCGCCTCCTGCCCGGCAGCAACCCATTCGCTTACCTGCTCGTAGAAGCGGGTGGCCTGCCGGGCAGTCTCCTTGTCCCGCGTGCCGGCGGCTTTCGTGAGAGCGTCCCCGAGCGTCTGTAGCGCCAGCGCGTTCCACGCACAGAGCAGAAGCTGTCGATCGCTGTCGGTGACGTCCACCTCATTGACGGCCTGAGCGAGCTCCGCGCGCCGCTCCTCAGCGAGTGTCGTCAGCTCGTAAGACAGGCCGCCAGCACGCTGATAGGCGGCAAGCGTAGTCGCGGAGGAACCCCTGGAAGCCATCCATTTTGTGATCGGCGATCCCGTTCCGGAGAGGTTGTCCGAGATCTCGTAGAAATTTGAGTGGCGGTCCTCCCGCCTCGTCCGCTCCGGTTGGGAGCGTTCGGGGCGACCAAGCCTAAGTCCGAGAGGACAGGAGGAACCGCCATGAAGAAGGTATCCGGACCGCAGGT
>DATJRS010000034.1:0-109012 GCA_035504535.1 Solirubrobacteraceae bacterium
GCGGTTCAGGCCGCCGTTCTGGTGCGGGTGACGCCGACCGCCCACGCGCGGGTGGCCGAGACGCTCAGCGAATGGCCCGAGGTCATGTACGTCTCCTCGTGCGCCGGCTCGGCCGACCTGTACATGCACATCATCTGCCGTGACCACGACGATCTGTGGCAGCTGCTCGCGGAACGGCTGGGGGAGCTCGAGGGCGTGGTCGGCACCGAGACCTTCATGGAGCTGCGCGTCCACAAGGCGCGCTACGTCTATCCAGGACTGACGGACACGATCCTGAACGGCGACTCCTGACCCGACCGCGCGTCGCTCAAAAAAGTGGGTTGACAGTCGGCCCGCCAGCCAATAGAAACCGTCATTCAAAACGGTCATTCAAGGGATGAGAGACGAGTACGAGAACCGGGGCCGGGTCGACGACGTGCCATCGCGCCGCCCGCTCGCCAAGGTGCGCCAGCCGCAGATTCTCGCGGCCGCGGTCGAGCTGCTGCGCGAACGGGGCCTGTGGAGCGTCCGCGTATCCGACGTGGCCGAGCGCGCGGGCACCAGCGCCACCGGCGTCATCTACTACTTCGGGACCAAGCACGACCTGTTCCGGGCCGCCATCTCCGATGTGGACGCCGAGTTCTACGCCACGGTGTGGCCTGAGCTCGAGCGGCTCGAGACCGGGATGCAGCGGCTGGCCTGGCTCGTCGTGCGCTCGAGCCGCAGCGAGTGGGTGCTGTGGATGGACCTGTGGGTTTACGCCCGCCGCCATCCCGATCTGCTCCCGACCCACCGGGGGTTCAGCGAGCGCTGGTGCGCCACGATCGCCGGGGTCGTGCGCCACGGCCAAAAGCGCCGCGAATTCGACGTCGACGTCGACGCCGACGCGGTGGCCGCACGGCTCGCCGCGCTGATGGACGGGCTGGCCATCCACATGGTCAACGAAGACCCAGGGCGCACGCCCGACCATTACGTCGAGATGGCGCTGAGCGCCGCGGCCGCCGAGCTGGGCTGCGACCTGCAGTCGCTGCTGGCCGCCGCCGCGGCGGTCCCGGAGTCCTGAGCGCGGATCGGCAGCCATCCGTGAGCCGGGACCTGCAGCCGCTGTTCGCCCCCGCCTCGGTGGCGGTCGTCGGGGCGTCGGCCGATCCGCGGAAGTGGGGCAACTGGCTGGCCAGACGGGCACTCCGGGGAGAGAACCGGCGCGCCGTCCACCTGGTCAACCGCCGGGGCGGCCAGATCCTCGGGCGCGTCGCCCGCCGCTCGCTCCTCGAACTCGACGGCCCCGTCGACCTCGTGCTGGTCACGGTCCCGGAGGCGCTGCTCGAGCCGACGGTCGAGGAGGCGCTGAGCGCTGGGGCCAAGGCGATCGTGGTGATCAGCGCCGGCACCGAGGGCAGCGGGCGCGACGAAGCGCTCGGGGCTGCGGTACGCGACGCCGGCGCGGTGCTTGTCGGCCCCAACTGCCTCGGGATCTTTGACGCGGAGTCAGAGCTCGAGCTCGCGTCAAACGACCTGCCGGCGGGCACGATCGCGATGATCTCCCAGAGCGGCAACCTCGCACTCGAGATCAGCGTGCTGATGCGAGAGACCGGGCTCGGCTTCTCGCGCTTCGTGTCCCTGGGCAATCAGGCCGACCTCACCGCCGCCGAGCTGATAGAGGCGATGACGGCCCACGACGGCACCACCGGGATCGCCCTGTACGTCGAGGACTTCCGCGATGGGCGGGCCTTCGTGCGCGCCGCGAGCGAGGCCCGGGCGGCCGGCAAGCAGGTCGTGCTGCTCACCGCATCCGGCCACGAGGCGGCCGCGCGCGCGATCCGCTCCCACACCGGCGCGCTCGCGAGCGACGATGCCGCCATCCAAGCCGCCTGCCTGGCGGCCGGCATCGAACGCGTGAGCTCGCCCCGGCAGCTCGTCGACGTGATGCAGGCCCTGGTCCGCTCTCCCCCGAGCCGCGGTCGCCGGCTGGGGATCATGGGCGACGGCGGTGGCCACGGCGGGATCGCCGCGTCGCTGGCCGCCGTGGCGGGGCTTGAGGTGCCCGAGCTCAGCGCCGCGACCGTGGCGGCTCTGCGCGACCAGCTCCCACCGACCGCGTCCTGCTCGAACCCGGTCGATCTCGCAGGTGGCGGCGAGGCGGACATCCGCAACTTCGAGCGCACGGCGCGAACCTTGCTCGAGTCGGACGAGGTGGATGCGGTCCTGCTCACCGGATACTTCGGCGGCTACGGGGAGTACGCCGAGGTGTTCGCCGACCCTGAGCTGGCCGCCGGGGTGGCGCTCGCGCAGGCGAGCGCGACCGCCGGCCGCCCGCTGGTCGTGCAGACGATGTACTCGACCTCGGGACCGGCCGACGCCCTGCGGCGCGGCGGGGTGCCCGTGTACCAGGCGGTGGAGCAGGCGATCGACGCCATGGCCCGACTCGCCGCATCGACCGGCGGCAATCCGCGCGCGGTCGCGGCGGTCCCAGCGGTCCCGGCCCCCGCCGCCCCCATCACCGACACCAGCTACGAGCAAGCCAGGGCGTTGTTCACGGCGGCCGGCGTGCCGTTCGTCGCACAGCGCACGGCCGACTCGGCGGCAGCCGCCCACGACGCGGCGGCGGCGATCGGGTACCCCGTCGCGCTCAAGGCACTCGGCGCCGTGCACAAGTCCGATGCGGGCGGGGTGAAACTCGGCATCGCGAACCCGGACGAGCTGGCAAGCGCCTACACCGAGATCGAAAACCGGCTTCGCCCTGAGGCGTTCTCGGTCGAGGCGATGGCGCCACTCGCCGACGGCGTCGAGATCCTGATCGGCGCGCGCTGGGATCCTCGCTTTGGCCCGGTGGCACTCGCCGGACTCGGCGGTGTGTACGCCGAGGTGATGCGCGACGTGGCCGTTTCCCTGGCGCCGGTCACCGACGCCGAGGCGGAAGCGATGTTGCGCTCGCTGAAGGCCTTCCCGCTCCTCGACGGCGCTCGTGGTCGCCCGGCACTCCACATCGGAGCTGCCGCGCACGCGCTCGCCGCGCTGTCGGAAGTAGCCGCCGCTCACCCCGAAATTGCCGAGCTCGAGGTCAACCCGCTGCTCGTGCTGCCCGACGGGGCAGTCGGACTCGACGCCCGCATCATCCCCACCCGCAACGACTGACAGGAGACGCCCGTGAACTTCCGCTACACCGACGAGCAGCTCGAGCTGCGCGATCGTGCCGCGGCCCTGACCGACGAGATCATGGCCTACGAGGAGGAGTGTGAGGAGCACCGCGGCCTGTCGGCGCAGTCGCTGTCCGAGATCCGCGATCTGACGCTGAAGGCAAGCCTCAACGCGATCAACATGCCGCTCGAGTGGGGTGGCCAGGGGCTGTCGATCCTTGACCAGGTGATCGTGCAGGAGCGCCTCGGACAGCTGACCAACGCGCTGTGGGATGCCGTGTGGCGTCCCGCGAACGCGCTCAAGCACTGCACTGCCGAGCAGCGCGAGCGCTACCTGTTGCCGGCGATCGCCGGCGATCGGCGCGACTGCTTCGCGGTGACCGAGGAGAAGGCGGGCTCGGACCCGTCGCTGATCGAGACGGTTGCCCAACGCGACGGCGAGACCTACCGCATCACCGGCGAGAAGTGGTTCGTCACCGTCGGCGACGTGGCCGACTTCCTGATCGTGCAGGCGCTGGTCGGGTCCGAGCGCGCCCCCACGCTGTTCCTCGTCGACAAGGACCTCCCGGGCGTGTCAGTGAAGCGAACGCCGGCCTACATGCACACGTTCGTGTTCGAGCACCCGGAGTTCGTGTTCGACGAGGTCGCGCTCGGCTCCGAGCAGATCCTGGGCGAGGTCGGGGGCGGCTACGAGCTGACCCGCGACTGGTTCGTGGAGGAGCGGCTGATGATCGCCGCGCGGGCCACCGGCGCCGCCGAACGCGCGCTCACCCTGGCAAGCGACTGGGCGAACGAGCGCGTGCAGTCGGGTGGCGTGCTCGCCTCCCACCAGTTGATCGGCGCGATGATCGCCGACAGCACGTGCGACATCGCGCTGTGTCGCGCGCTCACCCATCAGGTGGCCTGGGAGGCCGACCACGGTATGCCCCGCAAGCTCGTCCACGCCAAGGCGGCGATGGTCAAGCTGACCGCGTCGGAGGCCGCCGGGCGAGTGATCGACCGCGCGGTGCAGATCTTCGGCGGGCGCGGGTACATGCGTGAGAACCCGGTCGAGCGCCTCTATCGCGACATCCGCGTGGACCGGATCTGGGAGGGCACCTCGGAGATACAGCGGATGATCATCGCCGGCGAGGCCCGCAAGCGCGGCCTCGACGGGATGCTCCAGTACGGCGCCGGCCTGCCCGCCGAGGAGGCCGTCCATGCCTAAGGTGGTGATGCTCGAACCCCACGAGCACGCGTGCGTGATTCGCCTGGATCGACCGGCCAAGCTCAACGCGATCTCCGAGCAGGTCGAGCGCGAGCTGTGTGACGCGCTCGCGAGCGCGGAGGTCCTCCAAGCCCCGTGCGTCATCTTCACCGGCGGCGAGAAGGTGTTCTCGGCCGGGGCCGACCTGAGGGAGACACGGGACTACGGCCCCGAGGAGATACTCGCCACCTACCGCGGCACCGGCGACTTCGCCGAGCGCGTCGCCGACCTGGCGCAGCCGACGCTGAGCGCGATCACCGGCTACTGCATCGGGGGCGGACTGGAACTGGCGCTGGCTACGGACTTCCGGATCGCCGAGGAGGGCTCCGACTTCCGCTTCCCCGAGGTTGCGCTCGGCATCCTGCCCAGCTGGGGCGGCGCCCAGCGCGCGGTGCGCCTGCTCGGCACCGCCCGGGCGAAGGAGCTGATTCTCCTGCGCGAGCGCGTCGACGCGCCACAGGCGCTGTCACTCGGGCTCGTCACCGAAGTGGTCGACACCGGACGAGCGCTGCCCAGGGCACTCGAACTCGCCGAGCGCCTCAGCGGGCTGCCCCGCCTGGCCGTCAGTGTGACCAAGCAGGTCATCGACGCCCTCCCTGAGACCTCGCGAACGGCAGGGCTCGGACTCGAGCGGGTGGCCTACGGACTGCTGGCCCAGACCGGCGACGCCGCGCAGGCGCTGAGCGCTCGGTTCGCGCAATGACCGCCTACAAGACACCGGCGCCGCTCGCCGACGAACAGCTGGCCATTCAGGAGCTGTGTCGCGAGTTCGCCGCGCGGGAGCTCCGCCCGATATCGATGGCCGTCGACGCGGCCGACACCGAGGTGCCCTGGGAGGTGTGGCGCAAGGCAGCCGGAGTGGGCCTGACCTCGTTCATGCTGCCCGAGGAGTACGGCGGCGCCGGGATGACCGACTGCCTGACCTCGTGCGTCGTGCAGGAGGAGCTCTCGCACGGCTGCAGCGGGATCGGCAACCTGATCACCTCCAACGGGTTCTTCGCCGAACCGGTGCTGGTGCTGGGGAGCGAGGAGCAGAAACGCCGCTGGCTCGAGCCGCTAGCCGGCGATGACCCGCCGATGACCGCGCTGGCCACGACCGAGCCCCAGAGCGGCTCCGACGCCGCGTCGATCCGCACACGCGCGCGGCGCGTCGACGGCGGCTACGTGCTGTCCGGCCAGAAGGCGTGGATCTCCAACGGGGGCGTGGCTTCGTACTACGTGATCTTCGCCACCGTCGACCCTAACCGCGGATACCGGGGCATCACGGCGTTCCTGGTCGAGGCGACGGACGAGGGCTTCAGCTGCGGCCCGGCGATTCGCAAGATGGGCCAGCGAGCGATCCCGAACACCGAGCTGTTCCTCGACGACGTGTTCGTCCCCGAGGATCGCCGGCTCGGCGGCGAGGGAGAGGGCTTCAGCGGGCTGATGCAGACGTTCGACCGCAGCCGGGTGACCTTGGCGTCCTCGGCAACGGGTCTGGCGCGAGCCGCCCTCGAGTACGCCGTCGACTATGCGAAGGAACGCGTCCAGTTCGGCAAGCCGATCGCCGAGCACCAGGCGGTCGCGTTTCGCCTGGCCGACATGGCGCTCCGGGTCGACGCGTCGCGCCTGCTCACGTGGCGCGCGGCCCAGATGCTCGACCGCGGGGAGCGCGCGAGCACCGAGGCGGCGATGGCCAAGCTGCACGCGTCCGAGACCGCGATGTGGTGCACATGGGCGGCGGTCCAGACACTCGGCGGCTGGGGCTACAGCCGCGAGTACCCGGTCGAGAAGTGGATGCGTGACGCCAAGCTCGAGGAGATCGAGGAGGGCACCTCCGACATCCAGCGGCTGATCATCTCGCGAGCGCTAACCCGCTGATTTGATTCCTGCGGGCCGCACCGACGAGGCCTTCGGTCTCGCGGCCCGCGTTCAGCCGTGCGCCGCGACCGACAGCGTCGGTACGTCCGCCATCAGCTGCACCGCGTACTCCGACTGGGGATTGTCGAGCACGGTCTGTCCCTGCTCGACCACGAGCCCATCGCGCAGGATGACCACGTCGTCGGCGATGCTGCGCACGAGGGCGAGGTTGTGGGTGATGAGCACCAGCGTCAGGCCGCGCGTCACCTGCAAGCGGTGTAGGAGCTCGACGATCGCCGCCTGCACCGAGACGTCGAGTGCCGAGGTCACCTCGTCGCAGATCAGGAGCTCGGGCTCCACCACCAGGGCTCGGGCGATGGCTACACGCTGACGCTCGCCACCCGAGAGCTGATCGGGGTAGCGGTCCGCGTACCCGGCATTGAGCGCGGCCTCCTCGAGCGCCGTGACGACGCGCTCCCGGCGCTGCGCTCCGTTGATGTCGAGCAGCTCGCGCAGCGGCTGCTCGACGAGCTGTCCCACCGTCTTGCGCGGGTTCAGCGACGTGTACGGGTTCTGGAACACGTACTGCATCCGGCGGATCTGCTCGCGGCTGCGCTTGCGCCGGTCGTTGGAGAGCGACTCGCCGCCGAACGCCATCTCGCCCGTCCAGCGCGAGTGCAGGCCGACCAGACAGCGCGCGAACGTGGTCTTGCCGGCGCCGGACTCGCCAACGACCGCGAGGCAGCGATGCGGCCGCACATCCAGTGAGACGTCATGGAGGACCGGCTTCTCGCCGTACTGGGCGTCGAGGCTCTTGACCTCGAGCAGTGGCGCGGTGCCCTCGCGCTTACCGCTGTGATCGCGCTCGGGCAGCTCCCCAAGGGGTGGAAGCACCGTGATCTCCTCGGCTCGGAGGCAGCGGGCCCAGTGCTCGGCGCCGATCGCCACCGGCAACGGGAAACCCTCGAGGCACGCCGGCTGCGAGAAAGAGCAGCGCGGAGCGAACGAGCACCCGCGCGGCCGCGACCCGGGACGCGGCGGCTGACCCTCCATCCCCTCGAGCACGTGGGCCCGGGACGGATCGGGAATCGCCCGCAGGAGACCGCGCGTGTATGGGTGAGCGGGCGCGCGGAAGGCGGCCGCGACCGACCCGTGTTCGATCAACCGGCCGGCGTACATGATCCCGATGGTTGAGGCGATGTCGGCGACGACGGCCAGGTCGTGGCTCACGTACACCGCGCCGACCTGGTAGCGGCCGCACAGCGTCCGGATCGTCTCGAGGATGTGGCGCTGCGTGGTCACGTCGAGGCCCGTGGTCGGCTCGTCCAGGATGATCAGCTTGGGGCGGCAGGCGAACGCCATGCCCAGCATCACGCGCTGCTGTTGCCCGCCGGAGAGCTGGTGCGGATAGGAGTCCAGCACCCTTTCGACCGAGTCGAGCCGCACGTCGGCGAGCACGTCGGCGATCCGCCCGTCGACCCCGCCCTCAGGCGGCCGCACATCGGGGTGAGCGTCGAAGATCTCACGCAGCTGCGTGCCGACCTTCAGAGCCGGGTTCAGGGCGCTGACCGGGTCCTGGGCGACGTAGGAGACCGACGCACCGCGCAACTCGCGCAGATCGGTTTTCCCGACCAGGATGTCGTCGCCGGCGAGCAACACCTTTCCTGAGTCGATGGTGAGACCGCGGCGAGTGTGGCCCATCAGCGCTAGCGCCACCGTGGTCTTGCCCGATCCCGATTCGCCCACCAAACCCATGACCTCGCCGGCGCGGACCGCGAACGAGACCTCGTCGACGACGTCGTTCCCGGTGCCGGTCACCACCACCCGCAGCGACTCGACGGAGAGCAACGGGGCCACGGTGGTGGGGGGTTCGTGAACGTCGGTCATTTACTCGAGCCCCAACTGCACCGGGGTGGTCAGCGCCGCCTCCTCGGCCGGCCGGTCCACCCCGAGGGAGGCGCGGGCGACCGCGTCGGTGAACGTGTTCAAGCCGACGGTCAGGACCGCGATCAGTCCCGCCGGGACGATCACCGCCCACGGATTGACGACCAGCCCGATCCGGTTCTCGTTGATCATGAGTCCCCAGTTGGCCGCCGGAGGCGTCACGCCGAAGCCGAGGAAAGCCATGCTGGCGATGATCAGGATCGAGTACGTGAAGCGCAACCCCAGCTCGACCATCACCACCGAAAGGATATTCGGGAGCACCTCTCCCGCGATCACGCGGAATGACGGGGTGTCGTAGAGCTCCACGGCCTTGACGAAGTCGCGCTCGCACACGTCAAGCGCAGCCGCACGCACCACGCGAGCGACCTGGGGAGCGTGCGAGATGCCCACGGCCAGAATCACCAACCAGGCGTGCGAGCCGGCCACGCTCACCAGCAGCAGCGCGAACACGATCTGCGGGAAGGCGAGGAAGACGTCGACCACGCGCATGATCAACCCGTCCCTCCACTTGCCCAGATACGCGGCCGTGACGCCGAGCCACACGCCAAGACCTACGCCCAACACGGTGGCCGCGGCCGCCATCCCGAGCAGCGTGCGACCCCCGGCGAGGACGCGGCTGAACACGTCGCGGCCGAGCACGTCGCCGCCGAGCAGCCCATTGCCGCCACCCGGAGTGCCGAACGTCTCGGTCACGGTCAGCGTCGGATTGTGGGGGGCGAGCCACGGCCCGACGATCGCGAGCAGCACAACCAGCCCGGCCACGGTGAGGCCGATATAACCGCGCGGTGTGCGCAGCGCGCGCTTGAGGATCACGAGCCACTCTCGGCGGGAGCTCATCGCGCCACCCTTCGTCGGGGGGTGGCCATCAACGCGATCACGTCGGTGACGATGTTGACCAGCACGTAGAAGGCGGCCAGGATCAGCACGATGAACTGAATTACCGGGATGTCGCGATTGTCAACGGCATCGACGAGCGCGGCCCCGATCCCGGGGTAGTTGAACACGTACTCGACGACGACGATGCCTCCCGCGAGGTAGAGGAGGTTGAGCCCGATCACCTGGATGATCGGGGGGAGCGAGTTCGGGAGTGCGTGCACCAGCATGACGCGCCAGCGCTTGAGCCCCTTGAGCTCGGCCATCTCGACGTAGTCGCTCTCGAGCGCCTCGATCATCGCCCCGCGGACCATCCGGAAGATGTACGGGGTGATCACGATGGCGAGCGTCGCGACGGGCAGGATGAGTGCCTTGGCGTTGTTCCACGGGTGCGACCCGGGTGGGATCGTCGACGTCGCCGGGAGTGCATGGAGCACGACGACCGCGAACACGATCACCAGCGCGATCGCCACCACGAACTCGGGGAGCGCGGTGATGGCGAGCAGAATCACCGAGGTGACGTGATCGAACCAGCTGTCGCGCTTGGCGGCTGCGATCAGCCCGAGGATCCCGGCCACGACCGTGCCGATCACACCGGCGAGGATGACGAGCACAGCGGAGTTGACGATGCGGGGGCCGATCAGCGTCGACACCTTCTCGCCGTTGGCGAGCGAGGTCCCGAAGTCGCCGTGCAGCACCCCGCCGATCCACGAGCCGTACTGACTGATCAGCGAACGGTTCAGGTGCAGCTGCGCCTCCAGGGCATGCAGGCGCTGTGGAGTGGCGCTGTGACCGAGCACGGCGTAGGCGGCGTTACCCGGAAGGGCCTGGGTGGCGAGGAAGATGACGATCGTGACCGCAAAGAGCGTCACCAAGCCGAGGGCCAGGCGCACCGCGATCAGGCGCGCGATCGGGTGATTACCCGCCCGCGCCCGACTCAGCCAGTAGCGTGCGTTTCCGCCTGCCTCAAGCTCGCTGGCGGTACTCACGGTTCACGCGCCTCGCTCACGACAGCCACACGTGCTCGAAGTCCCAGTTGTTGAACGAGGAACCGGTCTTCGACTGGACGATCCCGTTGACGTTCGTCGCATAACCATCGATCACGGCGGGGAAGAACGGGATGATGTAACCACCCTCGTTGTAGTCGATCATCTGCATCTCGTGCGCGATCTCCTGCCGCATGCTCACGTCGAGGGTGGCAAGCGCCTGGTTGTAGAGGCTGATGTACTTCGGATTGTTGAAGTGAGTCTCGTTGAACGGCGAGCCCGGCAGGGTGGCCTGGTTGACCTGCGGGAAGTACGGCGAGTAATACCAGTAGTCCTGGGCAAACACCCACTTCAGGTAGTTCGGACCGTAGAAGTCCGTGACCGTGACCTGCTTGAGGTTGGCCTTGATCCCGGCGGGGACGGCCTGCTGGGCGTACACCTGAGCCATGTTGATCACGCCCTGGGCGATGTCGCCGGTGACCAGCGTGATCGCGAGGTTGTCCTGTCCGGCGGCCTTGAGCAGCGACTTGGCCTGCTCGGGGTCGTACGCGCGCTGCGGGATGCTGTGGTCGTATTCGGGAGCCCAGATACCGAAGATGTCGTTCCCGATCGTGCCGTGCCCTCCGAACACCGTCTTGAGCATCGCCTCCCTATCCACGGCCAGCCGGAACGCCTGCCGGACCCGGACGTCGGTGAACGGCGCCTGGTCAACCCGCATCGTGAACGGGTTCCAGCCCCCGCCGTTGGAGATGACCACGTGCTTGCCCGAGCCGGTGACGGTGCCGATCGTGTCCTGCGAGAGCAGGTTGACGACGTCCACCTGACCCGAGAGCAGCGCGTTGACCTGGCTGGTCTCGTCGGAGTAGTCGGTCATGATGATCTCGTTCAGGTACGGGAGCGGAGCGTTCCAGTAGTTCTCGAAGCGCGTGAGGACGGTCTGCTGGCCCGGCGTGAACTGGGACATCTTGAACGGTCCGGTGCCGATCGGATTCTTGGGGTCAAAGCCGACGGGCAGAACGTAGACGGTGATGTTGTTGGCCAGGCTCTCGGGGAAGGTCGAGTAGGGATGGCTGAACGGGACGCTGATCGTGAGGTTGTCGAGCTTCTTCATCCCGGCCGCGTTGATCCCGCTCAGCGCGTTGGCCGCCTCGCCCGGGGACTTGGGGTTGATGACCCGGTTGATCGAATAGATCAAATCGTCGGCGGTGACGTCCTTGCCGTTGTGGAAGGTGACGCCCGGGCGCAGGCGGATCGTCCACACGGTGGCGTCCTTGTTGGGCGTCATCTCCTCGGCCAGCCGGTTGTACTGCTGGGCGTCGGCGTTGAGCCACACCAGGCTCTCGTACAGGAGCGCCGCGCGGGCATAGTCGGTGTTGTTGACGATGGTGTTGGGATCGGCGGTGTCAGAGCTCGAGCCGCCGGTCAATCCGGCCCGCAGGGTGCCGCCGTGCTTGGGCGTCCCGGAGGACGCCTGCGACGCGGTGGTCGTCGCGCTCGACTTGGAGGACGAGGAGCCACAGGCCGCGATCAGCCCTCCGGCTCCGACGGCGAGACCGCCCTTCCCGGCGTTCTCGAGCAGCCTTCGGCGAGTGATAAGGGTCATTACGCTCCTCTTGGGTTTGATGACTCGGCCGCGACCGGCACCCGCGCCGCGGCCTCCTGCAGGTCTGACTCCCGGCAGCCGAGCTCGACCGCGGCCGCCTTCAACGACATCGAGACGTAGTGCTCCTGGGTGCGTCCGGGCTGCTCGAGAACCATGTGGACGGCGAGGCCCTCGGTCAGGGCGGCGAGCCGGAGGGCCACTTCCTCGGCGTCGACGGGACGGAACTCGCCCCGTGCCTGACCGTGGCGAATCGTCTCCGCGATCACTTCGCACCAGCGCGACTCAAACCCCCAATCGGCAACCCGCATCTCGGCGCTCTGACGCGCGAGATGCCATGTGTCGATCCACAGTGGCCACTCGCTCGCGCTCGAGCGGACGACCAGACAGGCCAGCCGGTCGATGCCGCTCTCCAGTTGCTCGAGCTGCGGCCGGAGCTCGGCGTAGAACGCGGTGTCCGCGTCCGCCACCGCCCGCCCGAACAGCTGATCCTTGCTCGCGAAGTAGTAGATAACGCTCGTTGGGCTGGTGCCGGCGCGCTCGGCGACGTCGACCACCCGCACGTTCGACAGCCCGTGCTCGCGCACCAACTCGACCGTCGTGGCCAGGATCTCGGGCCCGCGCACACGCGCAGCCGGCTCTTCTCGCCGTTTGGGTTCGGCTTGCTTACGCCTCATCGGTCCTCTCCAACCCTCATTCCAAACGGTGATTTGGAACGGCGTTTAAATACCGCTCGGCCGCGCAGGCTGTCAAGCGGTTCAGAGCAAATTTGTACAAAGGGCCAAGCGGCTTAACCGTTCGCGAACGTGGCCGTCATGGTCACCTGGAGCACAATGGCCGGGCATACGCCGGCGCCGGTAGGCTGCCTCGGATGCCGAGGCCGCTGCAAATAGACGAGATTGTTCAGGCGGGACTGTGCATCGGCTGCGGCCTGTGCGAGAGCATCGCGGGCCCCGAGCGGATCGCGCTCGTGACCACCACCGACGGCCGCGAGCGGCCCCTCGCCCGCGCCGCCCTCGACCCGAGTACGGTCCGCGCGATCAACGCGGTTTGTCCGGGCACGCGGATCGAGGGCGCCGAGCCGAGCCGGCTGACCAGTGGGACCCACGTCGATCCCGTGTGGGGTCCGCTGGGCACCGTGGTGCTCGGACACGCCGCCGACCCGGAGCTCCGCCACCGCGCCGCATCCGGCGGGGTGCTGAGCGCACTCGCCCAGTTCATGCTGTCCTCCGGCCGGGTCGAGCTGGTCGTGCACGTCGCTCCCTCGCGCCAGGCGCCGATGCGCACCGCGCACCACCTGAGCTTCGACGAGGCCGACGTGCTCGAGGCGTGTGGCTCGCGCTACGGCCCGGCCGCTCCGTTGCGCGACTTCGGGTCCGTGCTCGCGCGCGGTCGCCCGTTCGCGTTGGTCGGCAAGCCCTGCGACGTGGGTGCCGTGCGCAACCTGGCCCGCGTCGATCCGCGGGTCGACGAGCTCATGCGCTACGCGCTCAGCATGATCTGCGGTGGCGCCTCGGAGCTTGGCAAGTCACAGGACGTCCTGGACAACTTCGGCGTCGCCGAGCGCGACCTCGCGCTGTTCCGCTATCGGGGCCACGGCAATCCCGGCCGGACGCGAATCGAGACGCGCGACGGGCGCGTCCACGAGCTGACCTACGACGAGATGTGGGAGGACGAGGCGACGTGGCGAATCCAGTCCCGGTGCAAGATCTGCCCGGACGCGATCGGCGAGGCGGCCGACATCGTCGCCGGCGACACGTGGCCGAATGCCACTCCCCAGGGTGAGGACAACGGGTTCAACTCGATCCTGGCGCGCACCGCGGCGGGCGCGGAGTTGCTCGACGCGGCGGTGGCGGCCGGCGCGATCACGCTCTGCGGAGCGCTCACCGCACGCCAGCTCGACGACTTCAACCCGCACCAGGTGGAGAAGAAGCACGCGGTGGGCGCACGCCTGGCCGCTCTGCGCGCCACCGGCGCTCCCGTCCCGCGGGTGCGACGCCTGCGGATCGGCCGGCTGGCTGTCTCGAACGGCCTCCGGCCGGCGGTACGCGAGTTTCGGGGGACCATCCAACGAGGGCGCGCCGGGCGACTCGGTGAGCGAGCCGCCGTCGAGGCGGCGAAGATGACGCCATGACCCCCGTTCCGATCGTGTTCGAGAAGCGGATCGAGATCCGATGGCGCGACCTCGACGCGTTCAACCACGTCAACAACGCGGTCTACCTCACCTACCTCGAGGAGGCCCGGGACAGCTGGCTCTCCGGGATGGTGCCCGAGGGCCGCTCAACCTGGGACTACGTGCTGGCGCGGGTGGCGATCGATTTCCGGCGCGAACTGCGCGAGGACGACGATTTCATCGTCGCGTCGTGCCGCCTGGCGCGGCTCGGGCGCTCGAGCATCGTCACGCGTGAGGAGGTGCGCATGCTCGACGGCGAGCTGTCCGCGGAAGCCGAGTCGGTGATGGTGGCGCGCGACGCCGACACGGGACGGTCCCGCCCGCTAACGCCGGCCGAGATCGAGTCCTTCGGGCGGGTCACCGACTCCTAGACCCGTTCCGCGCGTCACCGGCTGTTCACCGGCCCGCTGCGAGCAATCGGTACATTTGTACCGATTATGCTCGCAAGCCCTGTCAGCGGCGGTCGACCCCGGGGGGCAGCCCGTCGCGAGCTCCTGCTCGATGCCGTGTTGTGGATCGTCGCCGAGGTCGGAGTGGACGCCGTGACGCACCGGCGCGTCGCCGAGGTTGCGGGACTGCCGCTCGCCTCGACGACCTACTGGTTCGACTCCAAGGAGCATCTACTGACGGCAGCGCTCGAGCGTGCCGCCGAGCGCGACATCGAGCGCCTGCGCGCATTCCTCCGCGACGGCCCGAAGCATGCCGAGGACCCGCTCGGGCTGGTCGTCGAGGCCATTCTCGACCCGACCGACGACTCGGCTAAGGCGCCGCCGTCAGGCGCCGCCGACCCTATTGATTTCCCCAGCCGCGGCCGGCTGCTCGCGACCTTCACGCTCGCGCTCGAGGCCGCGCGCCGGCCGGCCCTGCGCGACGTTTGGATGCGTTGGACCGACGCCTACTTGGAGGCGCTCCCACCACTGCTCGCCGCGGCTGGCTCGCGGGACCCGGAGTCAGACACCGAGCTCCTGCTCGCAGCCGCTGATGGCCTGTTGCTCGAGCAGCTCGCATCGGGCGACGCCGACCTCCCCGCTCTCGCCCCGCCCCTCCGACGGCTCGCCGACGCGCTGGTGAAGGCATGACCGCGCTCGGCTCGCGCCAGGAGCGCACGGAACCGGCCACGCTCGCCCCCGAGCGTCGCACGATCGTCCTGATCCGCTTCCTGCTCGGCTTCGAGGCGGTTCTCTACTCGGCGGTCACCCCGATCCTGCCCCATTACGCGCACGTGTTCGGCGCCTCCAAGCCGGCGATCGGTGTGCTCGCGGCCGCCTACCCGGCCGGGATGCTCCCGGGGTCCCTGCTCGGTGGCTGGATCGCCACCCGAACGGGGGTGCGGCGCACCACCGTGATCGGCCTGCTCCTGTTCACGGGCGCGACCGTCGCTTTCGGGTTCGGGTCCGACATCGCAACCCTCGACGGTCTGCGGTTCATCCAGGGGATCGCGTGTGGCTGCATCTGGGGTGGGGGCTTGGCCTGGGTGATCGCGATCTCACCACGCGAGCGGCGGGGCGAGATGCTCGGATCGGTGTTCGCCTCGGCGATCTTCGGAACGGTGATCGGCCCGGTGCTGGGCACGGTGGCGGTCGCCGCCGGGACCTCGGTCGTCTTCACCTGCGTCGGCGGCGTCTCGCTCGCGTTGATGGCGTGGACGCTGCAACACCCGGAGCCCCCGCGTGCCGCGCTGGGCGTTGGAGCGCCGCTACGCGCACTGGCTCAAGACCCGAGGATCGTGCTCGGCTTCTGGGTCATCATGCTCGAGGCGTGCGTCATCGGGGCGACCGGCACGCTTCTGCCGCTGCGCCTGTCGCGGTTCGGCGCCTCGAACGTCGCCATCGGCATCACGTTCGTGTTCGCGTCGCTCCTGGCCCTGGTGGTGAACCCCGGGGTGGGCCGCCTGGTCGACCGCCGCGGAGTTCTCCTCCCGCTGACCGCAGGTCTCGGCACGACCGCTCTTCTGCTCCTCGTTCTGCCGGTTCCGCAATCGGCGCTGCCGCTGGCGGTACTGACCGTGCTCGCGCTCGGCGGGCCGCTGACCGGCTGCGGCCTGCCCGCGATCTCGATCATGACCGACGCGATCGAACGCGCCGGCGCCGCGCTCGCGTTCGGCTCGATGCTCTTCAACCTGGCGTGGGCGTCAGGCGAAACGATCGGGGCCCCGGCGGCCGCCAGCCTGTCCCGGGCCACGAGCGATGCCGTACCGCTGGCGGTACTGGCGGCGGTGCTGCTGGCGACGCTCGCGGTCAGCCTGAGCTTGGCACCGCGGTGGTCACGTCCAGTGGCGCATCACCAAGCGTCTCATCCCGAATCTCCTCCACGCTGACGCCCGGGTCGGGCAGCACGCGCAGCGCGTCGGCCGGTAGATCGACGCTGACGGGCGTGCCCTGGCTGTAGGGCACGGCACCGCCGTCGTTGCGCAGGAGCGCCTGAAGCGCCGAGCCGGTGGCGAGACGGACGTAGACGTGCGTGGTCGAGCCGAGGAACACCAGGCGCTCGACCATCCCCGGCAGGCAGTTGGCACCACCGGCCTCGTGCGGGCGCACGTGGACGCGCTCCGGCCGGATCGCGAGCTTGACCTCGCCGGTCGCGTCGAGCTGGCCAGCCTGCGCCTGGAGCGTGAAGTCGCCCATGCGCAGGCGGCACGGTCCCTGCCCGGTGCCGGCGCGCTCGACGCGGGCGTCCATCAGGTTCGACACGCCGAGGAAGTCAGCCACGTAGGCATCGGCGGGCTCGTTGTAGACCTCCTCCGGGGTGCCCAATTGAGCGATGCGACCCTGATGCATGACGGCCAGGCGATCGGACATCGTGAGCGCCTCTTCCTGGTCGTGGGTGACGTACAGGAAGGTGATCCCGACCTCCTTCTGCAGCGCCGCCAACTCGACCTGGAGCGCGCGCCGGAGCTTGGCGTCCAATGCCCCGAGAGGCTCGTCCAGGAGCAGGACCGACGGACGCAGCACCAGCGCCCGGGCCAACGCGACGCGCTGCTGCTGGCCGCCGGAGAGCTGGTTCGGGCGGCGCTTCTCGTACCCGGCGAGCTGAACCATCGCGAGCGCCTCCGCCACCCGGCCCTCGCGCTCGGACTTGGGCACCGATCGGTACTTCATGCCGAAGGCGACGTTCTCGGCGACGGTCAGAAACGGGAACAGCGCGTAGCTCTGGAAGACCGTGTTGACGTTGCGGCGGTGGGGCGCCCAGTTTCCGACGTCGGTGCCGTCGAGCATGATCTTCCCCCCGCTGGGCGGCTCGAAGCCCGCGACCATGCGCAGCGTGGTCGTCTTGCCGCATCCGCTCGGACCGAGCAGCGAGAAGAACTCGCCGGCCTGGATCTCGACCGAGATCCCGTCGACCGCGGTGACACCGTCGAACCGCTTGGTCAGTGACTCGAGCTTGACATGTCCTCCACTCATGGTCAGTTCCTCTCAGATTCCGGCGATGTTGGTCAGCGCTTCCGCGGTGCCGCCCTTGCGGCGTTCGCCTCGGGTCAGCCACCTGTAGCCGACAAACCCGATCAGCGCGGCGAACAGGGAGACGACCAGCATGATCGTGGCCAGGGCGTTGAGTGCCGGACCACTCAGGCCCCCGTGGACGTTGGAGTAGATCAGCACCGACATCGGCTGTGTGTTCGCGGTCGAGGACAACTGCTCGACGATCACGAAGTCGTCCACGGTGCTGGCGAAGACGAGCACCGAGCTGGCGAAGATCGCCGGCATCAGCATCGGGAGCAGCACCCGCCAGATCGCCCCGATCCGCGAGGCGCCGAGGTCGGCGGCCGCTTCTTCGTAGGTCGGTCCGATCGACACCAGCCGGGCGCGGACGATGATCGCGGGCCAGCTGATGTTCCATACCACCAACCCGGCCACCTCGGCCGGCGTCCCGAGCTTGATGAACGTAAGTCCCTGGGTGACGAGCAGGAACAGCGCCACCGCGAGGAGCAGCTCCGGGAGCACAAACGAGAAGATCATCACGAAGTTCAGTCCGGTGGAGGTCCGGCTGCGCCAGCGGTCGATCCCGATCGCGAAGCTGACTCCGATCGGGACGCAGATGACCGTGGTCAGCACCGCGAGCACCAGCGTCTGAATCACGGCGTGGTGCAGGCTCGGGTTGTGGAGTACCGAGGTGACTCCGCTACCGACGTACCACTTGGTCGAAAAGCCTTGCCAGGTCGCCTGTGACGCGCCCTTGTTGAATGAGAACAGCACCGCGATCGCGATCGGCACGATCGACCAGAGGATGTACAGCCAGGTGAAGCCTTCCATCAGCCACGGTCGCCGCCACGGGTTCCCCCGCGCCCGGCCCCGCGAGGCGAGCTCCTCCCGGCCCGGAGGGGCGGAGGTGGTCGCACTCTCGCCGACGACGCTTGCCATCAGGCATTCTCCATTGACGCGCGGGCGGTACTGATCACGTAGTAGATCATCGGGATCAGCAGCACGACAAGCAACATCAGGGCGAGCACGGCACCCTGCCCGACCTCGCCGGGCGAATCGAGCTGCCCCTCGATCGCGTTGCCGATCATGGTCGTCCCGGGCGCCCCCGACAGCAACTGATTGGTGAAGTAGTCACCGAGCATCGGCAACGCTGTGATGAACGTCCCGGCGATGAGTGCCGGCTTGCTCAAGCGAAGCGTCACGTGCCAGAACGTCTGCCACTTGCTCAGCCCGAGGTCGCGGGCGGCCTCCAGCAGGCTCTGGTCGATCCGGTCGAGGAAGGCGAAGAGCACCAGGATCACGTACGGGATGTATCCGTACACAAGCCCCAGGATTACCGTCACCGATTTGCCACCCAACCAGTCGGTGTTTCCCGGTAGGCCAATCGCCGACATCGCGCTGTTGAGGAAACCGCCCTGCTGGAGGAGATCGATCCACGCCAGCATGCGCATCATGTAGCTGACCCAGAACGGCGCGATCAGCAGGACCAGGAACAGCGTCTTGCGCCGGCCGGCGTAGCGGGAGACGAAATAGGCCACCGGGTAGGAGATCCCCAGGCAGAGCACGGTGGCGATCGCGGTATAGATAAGCGTCCGGAGCGCTGGCGGGCCGATGAACGACCCGCGCCCGAAGATGTCGTGCCAGACCGCGCTGAAGTTCCAGCTCGACCAGTGCAGCGGATTCCAGATCGGAACCACGGTCTGGAAGAACTCGTTGACGCCGCCACCGGCCACCGCGAGCATCACGTAGAACGGCGCCACCAGCAGCACGAGCAGCCAGATCGCCCCGGGCAGGGCCAGCCCGATCCAAAGCGCGCGATTGCGCCGGTCGCGAGTGTCGTTGATCGCGCTCATTTGCCGAACCTACAGCCCCTTGGAGAACGTGTTCCAGGTCGACTCCCAGAGCGCATCGGCGGCGGGAGGCAGTTCGAGCTGGAACACTCCGTTGCGGAAGTAATCGGGGAGCACGACGGTCGACGCGAGCTGGGGAGGTAGCAACTGCTCCTTTGTCAACTTGGCCGGGGTGACCTCGGTCAGCGGCTGCATGTAACCGACGTAGCTGTAGTTATTGAGCGCATTGTTCACATCGAGCATGTAGTTGATGAACAGATGAGCGAGGACGGGATTGGAGCCGCCGGTGAGGTTCACCATCAGGTCGTTCGCGACCGGGCCCTTGTGGTTAGCCGGGAACCAGTAGCCGATGTCGTTGATCGACGTGCCCTTGGCCAGATAATCGGCCGCGGTGGCCATGTCACCCGACCATGCGTGGTGGACCCACGTCTTCCCATCCGGGACGTCGGTGTAGTCGTTGTTGTCGATCCGCACGTTGGTCAGGCTGGAAAGCTGCTGGAGCGCCCTGCCCGCGGCCTGGATCTGGGTGGGGTCCGTGGTGTTGAGGTCGAAGTTGCCGGCTTTCATCAGCGCCAGGCTGATCGTCTCCCGGTAGTCATCCAGGACGGCCACTTTGCCCGCGTACGCCGACGCCTGCCAGGGCATGTCCCATGAGGGGGTGAGGTTCACCTTGTCCTTGCGCCACGCCATCCCCGTGGTGTAAATCGAGTACGGCGTCGTGTACTGCCAGTCCTGGTCGTAGAACGGATGCCCCGGATCGCGGTAGTCGGCCCACACGTTGGCGATGTTGGGGATGTAGGAGTGGTTCAGCGGCCGGATCAGCTTCTGGGCGATCATCTGGCCGAGCACGGGCACGGTCGGGAAGAACACGTCGAATTTGAGCTCGCCGGTGGTCAGCTTGGCGAGTGCCTCTTCGATCGTGTTGAAGGTGGTGAGCGCGTACTTGCAGTCGTACTTCTTGCAGAAGCTCTTGATGACGGCCTCGTTGATGTACGCGACCCAGTTGTAGAGCTGGAGGGTCGCGCCCTTCTCGGGCTCCAGGCCCGATGCGATCGGCTTGTTGTCGGCGTACACCGGCCATTTCACGGGGCGATCCGTACGGGGCAACGGGGGGACGCTGGCCGCCGCGGCGGGGTTCGTCGTGCTGCATCCGCTCGCCAGCAGTCCCCCGAGCGCCAGCCCGGCCGCGCCGGCGAGCAGCGAGCGGCGCGAGATCGCGGCTTCCTCCCAGCTGGGCCTCCGGCGGATCCCGCCTTCCGACCATCCCTCACGCGGATGCATCGACGCCCTCCGCCTCGCGGAACTGCCCGCTCGCGTTGAGCTCGCACCCGAGCTCGCTCGAGGCGAGCGCGAGGCAGCGCTCCACCATCCGCTCTGCGCTCACATCCGGCTGGCCCAGGGTCACCTGGACGCCGAGTCCATCCATCAGACCGCTCAGCGCGATCGCGAACTCGTCGGGGTCGGCGTCGGGGTCGAACTGCCCCTCCTGCTGGCCCTCGCGCACGATGTCGGCGATCAGCTTGCGCTGGCGGCGGTCAAGCCTGAAGTACGCGTCGCGCACGACGGGGTCGCGGCGAGCCCGCACCCACATCTCCATCCACAGCGTCCAGTCGCTGAGGCCCCCGGGACCAAGGCTTGTCTCCTCGATCAGGTGAACGAGCTTGTCGGCCGCGCCCTCCTGGCGGGCCTGGCCCTCGGTCAGGCGCTCGTAGAACTCGCGGTCGGTCTGGTCGACCGCCTCCTCGAGCAGGCGATCCTTGGACTCGAAGTAGTAGAGAATCGTCGGCCCGCTCGTCCCGGCCCGCTCCGCGATGTCGCCGATCCGCGTATCGAACAATCCGCGCTCGTAAAGCACCTCGGCGGCGGCGGAAATGATCTGCGGCTTGCGCAGATGCTCGACCTTTGGTCGCGGACTCACCCTCTTCAACCCTTGACTAATCCGTAAACTGAACGGTGATTCAGAAAACTACAGCGATCGTGTCATCGCTGTCAAGCCATCCAATGAAGAGGAGTCAGCCGAGTGGTCGATGTGGCGGTGTTGGGGGCAGGGCTGGCGGGATTGAGCGCCGCACGCGACCTCGAGCGTTCGGGAGCGGACGTGATCGTGCTCGAGGCGCGGGACCGCATCGGCGGTCGGGTGGAGGCGGTGACGCTACCCGACGGACGCTCGGTGCAGGCCGGCGGCGAGGTGTTCGGACCGGGCCACACGGCATACGGTGAGCTCGTCGAGGAACTCGGCCTGAGCGTCGAGCCGAGCTACGTCGCCGATCCGGGCGAGCTCAGCTGGGGACTCGTTGACGGCGTTTACGTCGGCGATGACATTCCTTGGATGAGCGCGGCCGAGCGCCGCGACGAGGAGCGCGTCGAGCGGGCGTTCGTCGAGCTGGCCGCGACGGTTGATCCCGACGATCCGTGGTCCCATCCCGACGCCGAGGCGCTCGACCGCGTGAGCCTGGCGGAATGGCTGCGCTGCAAGGGCGCGCTCCCGGCCGTGCACCGCCGGCACGAACTCGCGTCGCTGTCCCTCGCCTGCGACGGCCCCGAGCGCACTTCGCTGCTCGCCGAGCTGCGCAAGCACGCGGCGCTCGGGGGCGAGCATTTCTATGACCTCGAGCGGTGGGAGAGCCTGCGGGTTGCCGGAGGATCGGCCGTGGTGCCGGCAGCGATCGCCGCCGAGCTCGCTCCGGACAGGATCCGGCTTGGGGCGGTCGTCTCAAAGATCGAGATCCGCGCCGGGCGAACCCGTGTGACGCTCGCTGACGGCGAGGCTCTCGACGCGGAGGCGGTCGTGTGCGCGCTTCCCGCCGGCCCGCTGCGGGCGATCGAGATCGTCGGCCTCAGCGACGCCCGGCTGCGGTCGCTCCGTTCATACCGCCAGGCACTCGCGGCCAAGGTGGTCGCCGCGTACGACGCATCGTTCTGGCTCCAGGCGGGCCAGAACGGGCTCGCCGAGTGCGAGTGGCTGTTCGGCTCAACCTGGCCGCAGAGCGACGGGATCCTGTCGATGCTCGTGCCCCCCGAGCGGCTGGCGGCGTTCCTGGCGACGCCCGAGGCGGTTCGGTCGAGCACTATCGTCGACGGGCTGGTGGCTCTCTACGGCGAGGCGGCGAGCTTCCCGCTGGCGATGCTCGAGCGCGCCTGGGGCGTCGATCCGTTCGCCCAGGGCTACATCACGAGCTGGGCGCCCGGAGACCTGACTCGAGTCGGCCCATTGCACGGGACCCACGAGCCGCCGTTCTACGTCGCCGGCTCCGATCACTGGGTGGCCGGCTACATGGAGGGCGCGGTTCGCACTGGGCGCGAAGCGGCTCTTGCGGCGCTCGGTGCGGGTTCCCCCGCCTGAGCCTCGCCCGGGACGAGCACCTCGCCCGGTAGCACCTCGCCCGGAACGAGCACCTCGCCCAGTCCGAGATCTCGAGCCAGCGAAGCCGCGACCGCGCGACGGGCTCGCTCGAGCGGCATCGCGCCGTCGCCCATGAGCGTCCTCGTCCCATAGCCGTCGAGCAGTGCGAGGGTCCGGTCGGCCACCTCGTCGGGATCGCAGCGATCGAACTCGCCGTCCTTCACACCGGCGGCGATCTCCTCGGCGAACCACGCGTGCATCCGCGCGTACAGCTCCTCGGCGACCGGCCTCATCTCCGGATGCCGCGCGGCACGCAACCAGAGCTCGATCCACAGCACCCAGTCCTCGGTCAGGCCCGGAGTGGTGGGCAGACAGCCGTCGATCATCGACGCCAGACGCTCGGCGTGCGAAGCGCCGTCCGGCGATTCGCTGGCCGTGCGGACCTCGCCGGTGTGTAGGTAGGAGTACTCGAGCGCCTCGGCGAGCAGAGCGTCGCGGGTTTCGAAGTGGTAGTGGACGAGCGCGCTCGATACCCGCGCCTCCATCGCAATCCGCGCGATCCGCACGCCATCGATGCCCTCGCGGGCGATCTGCCCGACGGCCGCCGCCAGGATCCGGTCGCGTGCGCTCGACTTGCTCACGCGATGGGGTGCGCGGGGATCAAATCAGCGGGCTCCAAATCCGCGCGGATCCGGTCGTCGAACCACGCCACGGCGCTCTCCCGGCGCGAGAGCGGGCCGCAGCGATACCCCCGGGTCTTCAGTCCGAGCTGCACGTTCTCGACCAGGTCGATGTCCTCCTTGAGCACTAGGTCGTTCAGCCAGTTGTTGAGCCGCTGAACGGCGCGGGTGCGCGGGCCGCTGTCGGCGGAGCGGTAGCCGGCGAACACGTCACGGGTCTGCCCTACCCCGTCGGGGTTCATCTGCCACGTGTTGACCTGATCGGGATACAGGTCGATCGTCGTGTTCGGATAGATGAACACGTAACGCCAGGTTTGCCGGTCCTCCTCGCTGAGTCCCGGCATCGGGGTCACGAGTTGGGCGTACAGGCGCTCGAGACGGTTGCTGCTCGGCTTCTCCCGCAGCGGCGCCTCGATCCACGCGTAGTGCTCGTGCAGCTCGGTGTCGTAGTGCTTGTAGTCGAGCATCCGCATCAGCCCGGGATGGGCGATCGGGATGTGGTAGCCCTCGAGGTAGTTCTCGGCCACGACCTTCCAGTTCGCGGGCTGGGTGCCGCCGGAGGGGCCGAACAACTCGAGCTCCGGGATCCGGTAGCGCGCGAGGCGCTGGGGCAACTCGCCGACGAGATCGGCCAGCGGCGCCGCGTCGGGGTCGAGGTTGACGAACACGAGCCCGCACAGCTCCTCGACGCGTGCTGGCATCAGCCCGAGCGTGGACTTGTCCAGCCGCTTGCCGAACTGGAGCGCCTCGGGCGCGCCGATCAGGGTCCCGTCGAACTTGTAGGTCCAGCCGTGGTAGCGGCAGCGGATCGCGCCCTTGCATTGGCCCGAGCCGCTGAGCAGGCACGAGCCACGGTGGCGGCAGACGTTCCGGTAGGCGCGCAGGCCACCCGACTCGTCGCGGACGACCAGCACCGGCTGCGAGCCCGCGAACCCGGTGATGTAGCTGCCCGACTGCGGCAGCCCCGAGACGTGACCGATCAGCTGCCAGGTCCGTTCGAAGATCCGCTCCTGCTCGACCTCGATCAGGTCTGGATCGAGGTACAGCCGGGGCTCGAGTGCCTCTCCCAGCGGGGCTTGAACGTCGGTGACAGCGGTCATTGGCAAACCTTCCTGACTTTGTGATCAGTTTGCGTTAGTCTACAGCCCATGGTCAAGCGCGTGCCCTGGCTGTCGATCACGCCCGAGCCCGAACGCGAGCTTCCGGCCGCGGTCGCGACGCTCCGCTGCGGCGCTCTGGCGACCGACGAGGCGATCGCCGGGGAGGCCGTCGTGATCGAGCAGTTGGTCCTGCACGGCACCGAGCGGCGCTGGGACAGCTACCTGCACGACGTCGTCTCGCTGATCGATCAGCGAGCCGGCGACGGCGATCCCGACGTGGCGCAGGCCCGAGCGGTCGCGATCGCCGTGATCTCGAACCACCATAACCTGCTGCTCGCGCTCCCCGGGCGCGGCGCATCCCGAACCGAATCAGACCGGCGGCGGCTCTCCGAGCTGCTGGCCACGATCAATGAGGAGCAAGCATGAGTACCGCCGTCATTCCCACGTCCGCCGGCCAAGAGCTGACGTCCGACCAGGTCGAGCTCCAGCAACGGGCGCGGACGTTCGTCGAGACGGTGCTGATACCGCTCGAGGTCGAGGCCGAGGAGCTCGGCGGCCAGCTGCCGCCCGAGACGATCGACATGATCAAACGCGAGGCGATCGCGGCTCGGCTGAACGGCGGCCGTTTCTCGACCGACCTCGGCGGCCAGGGCTGGTCGATGCTGGAATGGTTCCTGGTCAACGAGCAGTTCGGCCGGGTGACGGGCGGGCTGCACTGGCACGTGCCGAGCGCCTACAACGTGTTGATGCAGGGCTCGCCGGAGCAGATCGAGCGCTACGTACTGCCGGCGCTGCGCGGCGAGGGAGGCGACGCATACGCCGTCACGGAAGCGGAGGCCGGGTCGGACCCCAACGGGATCGCCACCACCGCGGTCCGGAGCGACGGCGGCTGGCGGATCGACGGCGAGAAGTGGTTCGTCACCTCGGGCGACGTCGCCCGAGTGCTGATCGTGATGGCCAACGCGCTCGACGGCTCCGAGCGGTTGCCGACGCTGTTCCTGATCGAGCCCGACGCCCCCGGCGTCGAGTTCGTGGACAACCCGAAGTTCACCCACAACTATCCGCACGGGCACCCGACGATCCGCTTCACCGACGTCGAGGTCGCCGACGATGCCGTGATCGGCGGCCTTGGGAACGGTGATGCACTCCAGCGAGCCTGGTTCACCGAGGAGCGCCTGGGGATCGCCACCCACGGGCTCGGCGCGATGTGGCGGCTGCTCGAGGCGACCACCGACTGGGCCCTGAATCGAGTCCAGGGCGGGCAGCGGATCATGGACTACCAGGGGGTCTCGTTCCCGCTGGCCGACTCGGCCACCGACGCCGCGCTCGGCCGCCTGCTGGCGCTTCAGGTCGCCGGCATGGTCGACTCCGGAGCCGACCTGAAGCTGATCCACGCCAAGGCGTCGATGGCCAAGCTGTTCGTCTCGGAGGCCGCCGGCCGGTGCGCCGACCGGGCGGTCCAGATCTTCGGGGGACGCGGCTACCTGCGCAGCAACGTGGCCGAGCGGTTCCTGCGCGAGCTCCGGGTCGACCGCATCTGGGAAGGCACCAGCGAGGTCCAGCGCCTGATCATCGCCCGCGCACTCGAGCGCCGCGGCGTCGAGGCGACCATCCATTGAGGCCCTCCATGGACCTTGGTCATCTGATCTCGCCGCGATCAATCGCGGTCGTCGGCGCCACCGACCGGCCGGGGAGCTACGGCGCGCAGGCGTTGCTGAACCTTGACGCCATCGGTTTCCCCGGCCCGGTGTGGGGCGTCAATCCCGGCCGAACCGAGGTGCTCGGCCGGCCGTGCGTGCCGTCGCTCGCCGATCTGCCTGAACCGGTCGACGGCGTGGTGGTCGCGATCCCGGCGGCCGGTGTCCCGGCCACCCTCGAGCAGGCCGGCGAGCGGGGCTGCGGCGGCGCCGTCGTGTTCAGCGCCGGCTTCGCCGAGGTGCCCGACGGCGTGGGCCTTCAGGACGAGGTGATCGCCGTCTCGGAGCGGTTTGGCCTGCCGGTGTGCGGGCCGAACTGCAACGGGGTCGTGGCCATGCACTCGCGGGCGGCGCTGTGGGGCGACGCGCTCACTCCCCGGGAGCCGGGGGCGGTGGCGCTCGTATCCCAGAGCGGGAACGTCGCGGTCAACGCGCTGGCGACGCGCCGCGGGCTGCGCTTCCACACGGTGATCGCGAGCGGCAACCAGGCCGTCCTCGGCGCCGCCGACTTCCTGTCATGCCTCGCCGGCTTGGACGGAGTCGGGGCGATCGCCATGTATCTCGAGGACGATGGCGGGCCCGGCCTGTGCGAGGGCCTGGCCGCGTGCGCGCAGGCCGGGGTGCGCGTCGTCGTGCTGAAGGTCGGCAGCTCGCCCGCGGGAGCGCGCGCGGCCGCCGCCCACAGCGCCGCGCTGGCCGGCGATCAGCGGATCTTCAAGACGCTGATCGAGGAGGCGGGCGCGGTCTGGGCCGACGACGTACACGAGCTGCTCGAGCTCGCCAAGACGCTCGCCGTCCCCAGTCGCCGCGCCCCGGCGGCTACCGGCGACGGCCTCGCGATCATGACCTGCTCGGGCGGTGACTCCGCGCAGGGCGCCGACGAGGCCGCGCGGCTCGGCCTCGAGCTGCCGGCGTTCGCGCCGGCGACCAGCTCACGGCTCGAATCGATCCTGCCGTCGGCCGCCACCGTCGCCAACCCACTCGATTACACGGCGATGATCTGGGGCGACACCGCCGCCCTCTGCGGTTTGGTCGAGGCGACCGGCGCGGACCCGGCCATCGGCCGCGTGCTCGTGTTCTACGACCAGTTCCCCGATGTCGACGGCGCGATGAAGGAGTCCTGGGATGCCGTCCGCGACGGGGTGATCGCCGGCGCCGCGGTCAGCGAGGCCGACACGATCGTCTCCTCGACGTTGCCCGAGCTGCTCGACGACGAGGCCGCCTGGCGGTTCATCCAGGCCGGAATTCCCGCCGTCGCCGGCCTGCGCACCGGCCTGGCGTGCGCCGCCGCGCTCGACCGCGCGCCAGGCGATCCGGATCGCCTGCGTGAGATCGCGACCGCGGCGGCACGGGCCGCCCCGACGGCGGGCGACGGCGAGTGGGTGTCCGAGTTCGAAGCCAAGCGAATCCTGCGCGCAGCCGGGGTCAGCGTGGTCGACGGCCGGCTCGTCGAGGACGAGGACGACGCCGTCCTCGCGTTGGCCGAGCTCGGCGGCGACGTGGCCGCCAAGGTGAGCGACCCGACCGTTCAGCACAAATCTGAGCTCGGGGCCGTGTGCCTGGGCCTGCGGGACGAAGCGGAGGTCCGGTCCGCCTACCGGCGCCTGTCCCAGCTGGGGCAGAGCGTGCTCGTCGAACGGATGGCGGCGCCCGGAGTGGAGCTGATCGTTGCCGCCCGCACGGACGCGGTCGTTCCCGCGCTGGTGATCGGGCTCGGGGGCATCTGGACCGAGGTCCTCGGCGACGTGGCGATCGTGCCCCTGCCGGCAAGCGCCGCCCGGATCGAACGTGCGCTCCGCTCGTTGCGCGGGGCGGCGCTGCTGACGGGCGGGCGCGGCGGCACGCCGGTCGACCTCGGCGCCGCGGCCCGGGTCGCGGCGCGGGTGGGCGAGGTCCTGATCGAAGATGCTCTCGAGCTGATCGAGCTCAACCCCGTGCTGGCCAGCCCCGAAGGCGCGGTCGCGGTCGACGCCACCGTGCGCCGGCGCGTGGCGACCGCGACCCCCGGCACCCAGGCAACCCCGATTGGAGCGGTGGCATGTACGACGTGATCGTGATCGGAGGCGGGTTCGCCGGCGTGACCGCCGCCCGCGAGGCGACGCTTCGCGGCCGGAGCGTGCTGCTGCTCGAGGCGCGCGAGCGGCTCGGCGGGCGCACCTGGAGGGACGAGTGGCAGGGTTGGCCGGTGGAGTACGGCGGCGCCTGGGTGCACTGGCACCAGCCGCACACCTGGTCGGAGCTGACCCGAGCCGGCCTGCGCGTCGAGGTGAGCGGCGACACGGAGCTGGCCGGCTGGTACGTGGGCTCCGAGCGGCGATCCGGCTCGATAGAGCAGCGTGACGAGATCGCGCGGCGCGGCTGGGACCGGTTCGTCGACGGCGTGCGCGATGCCCTGCCGGTTCCGCACGATCCGACGCGCGCGCTCTCGTCGTTGGCCCGATTTGACCGGTTGTCCATTGCGGACCGGCTGGGTGAGCTGACGCTCTCGGATGAGGAGCACGATGTGCTGACCGCCGAGCTCGAGTCGCTCGCGCACGCGCCGCTTGATCAGGCCGGCGCGGTGTCGGTCCTGCGCTGGCATGCCCTGTCGGGCTACAGCCTCGAGCTGACCCAGTTCACCGGCGGTCGCGTGACGATCGTCGGCGGAACGCGGGCGCTGCTCGATGCGATCTCCTCCGGGGCTCCGTTCGAGCGGCTGCTGGGCGCGCCGGCGTCGGCCGTGCGTTCGAGCGGCGACCGGGTGGAGGTCGAGACGCGTGACGGCACGGTCTTTGCCGGCCGTGCCGTCGTGGTCGCCGTGCCGCTCAACGCGCTGGGGCAGGTCGAGTTCTCACCGGCGCTGCCGGAGGACAAGCAGCGTGCGATCGCGCTCGGGCAGGCGTCGCGCGGGATCAAGATCTTCATCCATGCCCGGGGCGAGCCGCAGCTCCAGAACAGCATCCGGCCAGGGCACCCGTTCGGCTACCTGGCGAGCGACGCGTTCAACGGCGACGGGTCTCAGCTGCTCATCGGCTTCGGCATAGACGCGGAGCAGTGCGACGCCGCCGACCTGGGCGCCGTTCAGCACCAGCTCGAGGCCATCCTGCCCGGCTACGAGGCGGTGGGCGCCACCGCGCACGACTGGCTGGCCGACGAGCACTCGCGCGGGACCTGGGCGATCCATCGGCCCGGTTGGTACGAGCACCACCACGCCGCGATGCAGCGGGTCGACGGCCTTGTGGTGCTGGCCGGGTCGGACATCGCCAACGGCTGGTCCGGGTTCATCGACGGGGCGATCGAGTCCGGCCTGCGGTCCGGCGCACGCGCCGCCGCCCTCGCCGGCTGACCCCGCACCCGACCCCCCAACCCAGACTGATCGACAAGTCAATCAGCGCGACGCCGCCGCGCCGGCGCTGGCATGATGGCCTGCTTCACCAAGCGAAAACATGGAGGCGGACCGAATGGCAATCCTCGAGGACAAGGTCGCGATCGTCACCGGCTCGGCGCGCGGGATCGGGCGCGCCACCGCTGAGCTGCTGGCCGAGCAAGGCGCCAAGGTCCTGATCAACGATCTCGACGCCGATGTGGCCGAGCAGACCGCGGGCGAGATCAACGGCGAGACCGCGGTGTTCGCCGGCGACCTGACCAAGGAGGGCGTCCCCGACCAGCTCGTTCAGCAGGTCATCGACCAGTGGGGGAAGGTCGACATCCTGGTCAACAACGCCGGCTACACGCTCGACGCCCCGATCCACAAGATGAGCGACGACTGGTTCCAGAAGATGATGGACATCCACATCGTCGTGCCCTTCCGCATGTGCCGCGCCGTCGCCCCGCACATGCGCGAGCCGGCCAAGAAGGAGCGCGAGGAGGGTCGCGAGGTCTTCCGCAAGATCGTCAACGTCTCCTCGATCTCCGGCACCATGGGCAACGCCGGCCAGGCCAACTACGCCTCGGGGAAGTCGGCCGTCGTCGGGCTGACCAAGACGCTGGCCAAGGAGTGGGGCCAGTTCAAGATCAACGTCAACGCCGTGGCGTTCGGGTTCATCGAGACCCGCCTGACCGCCGCCAAGGACGAGTCGAACGTCGTCGACATCGGCGGCCAGAAGGTCCAGCTCGGCATCCCCGAGCAGATGCGCGCGCTCGGCCCCGCGATCATCCCACTCGGCCGCGCCGGCACCCCCCAGGAGGCCGCGGGCGGCGTGTTCCTGCTCTGCACCCCGTGGGCGAACTTCATCACCGGCCAGGTGCTTGGCATCACCGGCGGGCAGTTCGGCGGCATGATCTCGTAGCGCGCCGGCGTCTGGGGGCGGTCTTCGTCGTGCTCGGCCGCCCCCGACCTGCATAAGCGCGCATCCCCCGAGCTCCCCCACGGGCGCGCGCGGAAATGCACGCGTGGCAGTGCTTTCCGCGCACGGCGCTCGGCAGGTCGATCGTGTGCGCGCTTTTGCAGGTCGCTGGACGCGACGCCGGCCTCGGCGAGGCTAGACCTCGACCGCCGCCCGCTGAGGAACGAGCGCTTCCGCCACGAGCTCGGTGAGCTCGCGCAGCTGGATCCGGTCGGCGTTGCCCGAGGTCTTGATGGCGTCCTCGTACATCGTCACGTCCTTGGGGCACGAGACGACGAACAGCTCGACGTCGGGCAGGCTCACGGCCTCACGGATCCGGTTCTCCGACGGGCGTTCTTGCCCGGGCTTGTCGGGGATCCAGATGCGCCCGCCTCCGGCGCCGCAGCAGAAGCTGTTGTCGCGGTTGCGCGGCATCTCGACCAGCGTGCAGCCGAGCAGCTCGAGGATCCGTCGCGGATTGTCGTACTCGCCGTTGAAGCGCCCGAGGTGGCACGGGTCGTGATAGGTGACTCGATACGAGAGGCGGTCCTGGAGATCCAGCCGGCCCGTCTCGATCAACTCGAGCAACAGCGCGGTGTGGTGCAGGATCGGCCAGTGGCCGCCCAGGTCGGGGTACTCGTTGCGCAGCGTGTTCAGCGAGTGGGGGTCCGACGTGACGATCCGTTTGAAGTCGCACCCTGACAGGGTGTCAATGTTCTGCTCGGCGAGCGACTCGAACAGGCCCTCCTCACCGACCCGCCGCACGTCGTTGCCCGAGTTGCGTTCCCCGTCGAACAGGATCCCGAAGTCGACCTCGGCGGCGTTCAGGAGCCGTGCCAGCACGCGGCTGACCTGCTGGGAGCGCGGATCGAAGCTCGCGTAGTCGCCGACGAACCAGAGCACGTCGACCGGTTCCTTGCGCGCGTCCTTGACCTCGAAGTCGAGATCCTGCGTCCAGCGTCCCCGTCGGCGGCGGTTCTCGCCGAACGAGTTGCCGGACTTGTGGATCACCTGGAGCACCGACTGGAGGTTGGGATCAAGCTCGCCCTCCTCCACCAGGCGCCGTCTGAGCTGATTGATGATCGGCGCCTGCTCGATCCCCACCGGGCAGATCTCGACGCACGCGTTGCACTGCATGCAAGACCAGGCGGTCTCGACCCGCACCTCGTCCTGGCCGATCACGCTGGCGGTGAAGCCGTCGCCATTTGCGCTGTGACCGAGGAGCCCGCCGAGGACTCCGCCGATCCCGGCCCCCGCGGCCGCATGGTTGGCCTCCTCGCGCAGCTCGAGGATTACGTCCCGCGGAGACAGCGGGCGTCCGGTCGCGTTCGCCGGGCAGGCTTCGTGGCATTTACCGCACTTGGTGCAGGCGTCCAGCTGCAGCAGGTGCAGCGGACTGAAGTCCGCCAGCGCGCCGTACCCGGCGGGCAACTGCGCCCGGTCGGGCGGGATCGGGCGCAGCCGCTTGCCGGCGAGCGGGTCACGCAGCGACAGCGATACGTAGCTCGTGAGCATGTGGGTCGCCTTCGTGTACGGGATGCAGGCCACGAACGTGATCGCGAGCAACCCGTGAAACCACCACAGACCGTGGCGCAGGCCCGCCAACACCGGATAACTGACGCCCGACAACGCCTGGGCCACCACCCACCCGCCGAACTGCGTCCCACCGTACCCGGGGTGATCCATCGCGATCCGCACGCCCTCCAGTACGAAGCCGGTGAACGCGATTACGAGCAGGGTCACCACGAACGCCCAATCGCCGATCTGGTACACGTGCCGGTCGAACTGCGGCTCCCCCGGCTCGCGATCGGGCCGCGCGTAGTTGAGCTTCGCGGGATGGATCACCGCCCGGCGCACCATCATCACCAGCACTCCGGCGATCAGCGCCGTCCCGAGCACGTTGAGCGTTTCCTTGTAGACCAGGTAGAAGTTGCCTTGGAAGTAGTTCCACCCGAAAACCGGCTTGGTGAAGTCGGTGTCGAAACCGAGAACGATCGTCCCCGCGAACAGGACGATGAAGCCATAGAAGATGCCGCGGTGAGCCCAACCGGCCAGACGGTCACGGCGCCCGATCGTCGTGTGGGCGAGCAGCAGACGTAGGCCGCCCGCCAGGCGCCCCGGGAACTCTCGCCACGGAACGGGAGGCCACGGCCCTCCCTGGCCGCGGCGCCACTTGGCCACCGGCCGGGCGACGCCATAGAAGAAGACGAGCACCGACGCGACGGCCAGGACGTACCACGTTATCCGCAGCCCGAGTGTGAAGTGCCAGAAGACCGGACGCGACTTCGTGGCCGCAAGCAGTAACACAGCGCTAGTGGTCGTGGCCGGCTAGCCCAACGCCTGCTCCAGCTCGTCGGCGACCGCGAACAGGTCGACGACAGCCCCGTAGTGCGCGACGCCGAAGATCGGCGCCTCCGGGTCGGTATTGACGGCAATGATCGTGTCCGCGGTCCGCATGCCGGCCAGGTGCTGTACCGCGCCGGAGATGCCCAACGCCAGATACACCCGCGGCTTGACCGTCTTGCCGGACTGTCCGACCTGGCGGGCGCTCGGCATCCAACCCGCGTCCACGATCGGCCGGGACACGCTCAAGGTGGCGCCGAACTTCTCCGCCAACTCCTCGAAGCGCGGGATGTTGTCCTTGTCCTCGATGCCGCGACCGATCGAAAGCAGAAACTCCGCCTTGGTGATGTCGACGTCTCCGGCGCCGGCCTCGACGAACTCCACGTGCTCGGTCCGCGCGAGCCCTTCGAGGTCGATCGACACGGCCCGTGCCGGGGCCGAGCCGCCCTCCGTCGCCACCGGGAAGATCCCGGGCCGGAGCGTGAGCAGCGTGCACGCCTTGCCGGGGAACTCGAGCTCGGCCTGAAGCTTGTCCCCGTAAGCGCCGCGGCAGGCTCGCGGCCCCTCCGACCAACCGATCTTCACCGCGTCGGAAGCGAAGCCGAGCCCGGCGCGAGCCGCGACGGCCGGGGCGAACCCAAGCGAATCAATCGTGTGGCCGAGCAGCACAAGCACCGGTTGTTCTGACTCGATCAGCCCTTCGAGCGCGCGCTGCCACACGTGCGCCTCGAAGTGCTCGGTCGGCGCCGACACCGTGAGCACCTCGTCGACACCCTCGCGCGCGAGATCGCCCGCAAACTGCTCAGCGTCGGCGCCGATCACCGCCACAGCCAGGCGGCCACCGGCGCCGTCCTTGACCTCCCGCGCCGCGCCGATGAGTTCCAGCGAGACTTCGCGCAGCTCGCCGCGGCGAGTCTCGGCTATCACCAGCACGCCGCTCATCCGGACATCCTGTCACGCACGATCTCGACGATGCGGGCGGCCACCGCTGATGGCGAGCCGTCGAGCATCTCGGCGCCAGCGCCGCGGTCCGGCGTCGCCAGCTCCACGAGACGCGAACCGGCGGCCGCCTGCACGGCATCGGGGTCGAGCCCCAGCTCGCCGAGGCCGACGACCTCGAGCGGCTTCTCCCGCGCTTGCTTGATCGCCCTCAGGGTCGCGTAACGGGGCTCGTTGATGCCGGTCTGGATAGTCAGCAGTGCCGGAGCGCGGATGCGGAGCACCTCGATCAGGCCTCCCTCGAGCTCGCGTTGCACGGTCGCCGTGCTGCTCGCGGCGTCCCAGTCGAGCTGGGTCACGACCGCTACCCGAGGCAGATCGAGGTATCCGGCCAGCGCGGTCCCCGTCGAGCCCGTGACCGCGTCGGAGGACTGCACCCCGCACAGCACGAGCTCGGGAGCCTCGCGCTCGACGACCGCCGCCAGCGCCCGTGCGACGGCGAGAACGTCGGCCCCCTCGAGCGCCCCGTCCCACACCCGTACCGCACGGTCGGCGCCCTTGGCGAGGCAACTCAACAGGCCTTCCTCGGACTCCTCGTCGCCGACCGTGATCGCGACGACCTCGTTGCCCTCACCGCCGGCGCTGTCGCGCAGCTGAAGCGCGGCCTCGAGTGAGAACGTGTCCCACTCGTTGACGTCGCGTTCGATGAAGTCGGGGTCGACGCCCGTGCCGTCCTCGAGCAGCTCAAACTCTTCGTCCAGCGCGGCGACCTGTTTGACCGCGACGACGATCTTCATGCTCTCACCTCGGTGTGGTCGCGCCCGCCCTCAGGCGAGCGCGACGTCGACGGTGTTGCGGAGCTGGTTGAGGTAATCGTCGTTGGACGCATCGCCCCAAAGCCGGCGCTCACGAATGAACGGCAGCGGCATCTCGGGATGAGGCGAGTCGATCTCGCGGGCCAGGCGATGGCCATCGAAAATGCTGTCCACGATCATCCGCGGCGCCGAGGCGTCCCCGATCACGTAGACGGATTCGATGCCCTCGCTGGACCACCGGTCCTTGTTGGCCTTCAGGTCGCGATAGAGCTCGTCGTTGGAGATCCGCGCCGTGCAGAGCACCACCGTGTCCACCTCGAACTGCTCCTTGTGCGCCGGGTTCCAGACGTCGTAGGCGTGACAGACGCCCGGCTCGATCTTCTCGAGCATCGTGTACGTGTGAATGTCGACTCCGAGCCGGTCGAGGTCACGGTGCAGCATCGGGGCCTCGAGCGTGTAGTGCATGTAGTCGGCGATCTCGCCGGCCTGCGTCACCAACGTGACCTCGTGACCCTCGCCGGCAAGCTTCTGGGCGATTGAAACGCCCATGAAGTAGGCCTCGTTCTCGAGCACGAGCACCCGCTTGCCTATCCGCTTGGACTCGCCGACCACCTCGTCCGGGGTGAGCTGCCAGTCCAGCGACGTGTCCGCGCCGGGGATCGGCGCGTGGGTGGCCGCGTTCAGGCCGTCGGTGGCGAAGTGGCAACCCGTGGCCACGACGACGATCTCGGCGCCATAGGTGAGAACCTCCTCGGTGCTGAGGCGCGAGCCCAGGTGCACCTCGACGTTCTTGAGCTTGTCGAGCTGAATCTGGCGGTAGTTGACGACCCGCTTCCACTCACCGAGGCCGCGAGCCGCCCCGCGGAACAGGTTCTCCTTGCCGTCGGAGTGCCCGAGCTGAGAGATCCAGTTCACGCAGCCGCCGATTTCCTTTTCGGCCTCGACCAGGTGCACGGCCGCCATCTGGCGCTTGCCGAGGACCATTGCGCACTCCATCCCAGAGGGACCGGCGCCGACCACGAGAACACTCTTCTCGCGATTGGCTGCCGGATGGAAGATCTCCGGATGCCATCCGCGGCGGTACTCCTCGCCGGCGGTGGCGTTCTGGGTACAGACCATCGGCGGGCCGCCGATCTCCCAACGTGAGATGCACTGATTGCAGCCGATGCACTCGCGAATGTCGTCGAGCCGACCTTCCTCGATCTTCTTGGGCAGGAACGGGTCCGAGATCGAGGGACGCGCGGCGCCGATGATGTCGAACTGGCCCGACTTGATGATCGCCACCATCGTGTCGGGGTTCGTGATGCGTCCGACGCCGACCACTGGCTTGTTTGTGTGGTCGCCGGCCTTTATCTGGCCGGTGTAGGGCTTCTCGTGGTTCTCCTCGAAGAATCGCGACGGCCCAGCGTTCTGACCCCACTCGGCGATGTCGCCGACGGTCAGGTCCCACAGGTCCACCAGGTCGTCGCAGTACTCGACGAAGCGGGCGCCGTCCTCGCCGACCTGGATGGAAATAGGCCCGAGCAGGTGGTCGACCGCGAAGCGCGAGGCGATGGCGCAGTCGTCCCCAACCGCCTCTCGGACCTTCTCCAGCGACTCCCGCCAGAAGCGGGCACGGTTTTCGAATGACCCGCCGTACTTATCGGTGCGGCGGTTGTAGAACGGCGAGAGGAACTGGAAGGGCAGATAGGCGTGGGCGCCGTACACATAGACGATGTCGAAGCCGGCGTCCCGCGCCCGAATCGCCGCGTCGACGTACATCTGCTGGACGGTGTTGATGTCGTCCTGGTCCATGTACCGCGGGAAGATGTTGAGCTCGAAGTCCGAGGCGATCTGGGAGGGACCGCGCGGCGTAGCGCGGGATTCCATGCACGGCGCATGCGGGCCGCCGTACCACAGCTCGATTCCCGCCAGCGCCCCAAACTGATGCAGGCGGTCGGTCATGGCGGCCAGGTTGCGCACGTCGCCTTCGTCCCAGATGCGAGCGGACACGCGCGAGGTGTCGTCGGACTCGGGGTGGATCGAGCAGTACTCGGTGCAGCAGGCTCCCCACCCGCCTTCCGCCTTCATCCCTCGGTGATAGGCCTGCATCCCTGGCTTCTCTGATCCTGCTCCGATGCAGTGGGGCACCTGGTAGAAGCGGTTCTTCAGCGTCTTCGGCCCGATCTGAATCGGTTCAAACAGGATGTCGTACTTGGGGTCACGAGCCACGGCGGGACCTCTCCTTCCCTCTGCGATCGGCGGATGAACAAATAGGTTCAGCCGAAGTTCTAGCGGGTTTGCCGTGCGGTGTCCACCATGCGAGGGCCCCGTCGCGGGGCCGGCGGCTGAACTGGTTGACTCCGGCCGCGACGCACGTTAGAAGGGCGGATGATGCACACCGCCCGGGAGTTGTCCAGCCCCGCGTTCGCCATCCAGGTGGACGGCCGGACGGCGGCGCTGGAGGACATCTTCCCCGGCTTCGTCGAGCACGACCGCCTCGGCGTGGTCGTGCGCCACCCCTGCGGCGCGGTCGGAGCCAGCACGCTGATCCTGGCCGCCGTGACCGCGTTCTACGACGCCCAGCGGGCTAAGGGTGATGACTTCTTCATCTATCCCGACTACTTCCTGTTCCACGTCGGGACCAGTCTCGGCGACCACGGCATGCTCGACATCTGGCCAGCGCACAAGGAAGTCGTCGTCCCCGACGAGCCGGAGTCGCTGCTCCGCGCGATCAACGACCGTGGCGTCACCCGTTTGCTGGTCGAGGATGGCCCCCGCGCGCAGAAGGAATACGAACGCGAGTCGTTGGCGAGCGCACGCAATCGGATCGTCACGGCGCTCGCGTATTCGCCAACCGGGCGCGTCGCCGATGCCGCTGCATTCGTCGCCGGAAGCGATGTGACCGAGTCGTACGTGGCGGCGGTCTTGGATGGGTCATCGCAGGTCGCGCCGGAGATCAGGGAAGAGATTGCCGTCCGCCGGCGAGCGCTCGTGGAGGAAGGCGCGCCAGTCGAGTCCTATCGCCTGCTCAACCTGCAGGAGGCGCTCGAACGTCTCTGAGAGACCCATGACGCCGGGCCCCTAGCCGGCCGGAGAACTGCTCACCCGTCCGGGGCGATCCAGACCAGGCAGCTCGCGCCCCGGCGCACCGCACGGACCGCGGTCCGGAAGCGGATCCTATTCGTCAACCGCAGATCGGGCCCGAACACAAGCAGGCCCGCGTCGCGCTCGGACACGAGTTCGAGGAGCGCCCGAACCGGCCGCCGGCTTGAGATGCGCAACAGCTCGGTGCTGATTCCAAGCGCCGCGGCCCGGGAGGCCGTCGCGCGGACAGCGTCGAGATCCTCCTCGTGGGGCAGCGTCGCGTATTCCGGCGCCAGGATCATCGTCGTCGGGTAGGCCGGGAGCGTGATCATGTTGGCCACGATCAGGGACACACCCGCTTCGAGCGCGCTCTCCAGAGCGACGCGTTCGGCGCCCGGATCGATTCGTACCGCGAGGGTCCCCAGTACCACCGGACGCGCCCGCGCTCGACCACTCGCCGGCGAACCACGGCTATGGCGGCGGGGATCGAGTACCTCTGGCATCGCCCTGCCGAGATTTTACTCCCGCAGCCTCGTCCCCCGGGGCGCCGCGTCCGACCCTTCGCGGCGACCCCAAAACGCGACTTAGTGGCGCGGTGATCGCAGCGTTGAGAGGTAATCGAATTGACCGTTCTTGTACAAACTGGTATACCGTGCCGCGCCGAAGCTTGACCGGCGGGTGGAGAGGGTTTGCATTGCGTAACGGCGGTTCTGAATGAGGTTGACCGGGCACAAGCCCACTGATAGAACTGCACCAGCTTTGCATCAATTTGCTTAGTTAGGAGAGGATTCAGCGCTATGGCCACAGCAGTCGTCGAGGAGCGCCAACTCCTGAAGACCCTTCGTTGGTGGGACGGGTTCACGATCGCGCTGTGCAACCCGGGTTTCCTGATCGCCTCGTTGCTTGGCGCCTATGGCGCGCTGGGCGTCATCGGCGCGACCGTACTCTGGGGAACTGCCGCCCTGGTTGCCCTGCTCTCGGTGTGGATCTACTCCGAGCCGGCGATGATGTTCCCGGGCAGGTCGGGCGGCATCTCGCTGTACGCCAACGAAGGCTGGCGCAGGTACACGACGCTCGTCGGCCCGGTGGCCACCTTCGGATATTGGATCGGCTGGTCGGTGGTGCTCTCCATCTTCGGCAACATCATCGGCTCGCTCATCCAGGCGCAGTGGTTCCCACACTCGAACTGGACGGTCTACGACGGCGTCGTGCACCTGGAGCTGTTCAACTTCATCGGCATCGGCTGCATCGTCGCGGTGTGGCTGTTCAACATCTTCGGGGTGCGGCTGTTCGCCTGGTTCACCTACGTCACCGGAGCGCTGCTGATGATCCCGCTCTGCGTCCTGATCTTCGGGCCCGCGATCGCAGGCCACTGGCACTCCTCGAACGTCCACTGGACGTTGGCCAGCAATCAGTGGGGCGGCGTCAAGATCGCGCTGGTGTGGTTGTTCATCATGACCTGGTCGGCTGGCGGGGTTGAGGTCTGCGCCACGTTCACCCCCGAGTACAAGTCGGAGCGCGATAGCACGATCGCGCTGCGGAGCGCTGCCACGTTCTCGCTGCTGGTCTACATCCTGCTGCCGCTCGGTCTCGGCGGCTATACCGGGATCCCGTCGTCCTCGGCGATCCTCGCCAACTCCTCCTACGTGACGGCGTTCAACACCCTCGTCGGCCATGGCGCGGCCGATGTATTCCTGATCCTGCTGATCCTGTCGCTACTGCTGTCGATGGCAAGCTCCACTGCGGATGCGGGACGCGCCCTGTACGGGATCTCGAGGGTCGGCCTGACAATCAAGCAGCTGGGGACGCTCAATCGCTATCACGTTCCGGGTCGGGCAATGACCGTCGACCTGGTCGTCAACACGTGCCTGATCCTGTTCATCTCGAGCAACCTGGCGATCCTGTACATGAGCAACATCGGCTACGTGATGTGCCACGTGCTTGCGATGAGCGGGTTCCTGCTGTTGCGCAAAGACCGGCCGAACTGGCCGCGACCTCTCCGGGTCGGCGCCGGCTGGGTGGCCGTGGCCGGGATGTTGCTGTGTTACTACATCGCGATTCTCGTCGTCGGCGCCGGTTCGCCGAAGCTCAACGGCTATGGCGATTGGACGGACTTCTTCATCGGGATCGGGATCTTGGTCGCGTCGATCCTGCTGTTCTTCTACCGGCGCGTCGTCCAGGATAAGGAGAGCATCCACTGGAAGGAGTCGGTGCCGACGATGCCGGAAGGCGAGGACCGCGCGGCGCTACTTCAGGTCGGATGGACCCCCGAGACGCCGGCCGCAAGCGTGCCGGTAGGCAGCTAGTCCGATGAAGAAGATAGTCATCGGTTACGACGAATCCGACGCCGCCAAGCGCGCGCTCGAGCGCGCGGCCGATCTCGCCAAGGCGTTTGATTCGCACCTCATCGTCGCCAGCGTCGCACCGATTACGACCAACATCGGTCGGTCGGCGGGCCCTATCGATTCGGCCGATCCCCCGGAGGCGCACATCGAGGAGCTCAAGCACGCCCGCACCTATCTCGAGGGACGAGGCCTCCAGGCCGAGTACGCCCCCGCGATCGGTCACCCCGCCGAGACCCTCGTTGAGATCGCGAAGGAAAACGATGCCGATCTGGTTGTCCTTGGGACGCGCGAGCCAAACGTCGTCGCGCGTCTTTTCGGCCAAAGCGTGAGCGACTCGGTGGCGCACAAGGTCCACTGCGACGTCTTAATCGTGCACTGACCCGCCTGCCGAGCGGCGGCCCAGCCTCGACGGGTCAGTCCGCCTTGATGTTCCAGGTAGGAAGGTTCTTGCTGAGCGAGCGCCGATAGCGCGAGCGATAGAACGGACGGCCCAGCATCGACCACGACGCGAGCAGGAACGCCACGGCGACCAACGCGCTGAACGCTCTACCCGCGACGAAGAACAGGACGACGGCGACCAGCAGCAAAAGACACGCCGCCAGGGGGAACAGTCGATAGCGGAGCTGAGTCCGGCGAATCGCCGCATACTCCTCGAGCGGGATCTTGCCCGTGTCAAACCGACGACCGCAGCCTTCGCATTTCCACTTCTCGCCGTACTTGAGGTCGCGACGCTCCCCGCATTCGCAGGTTACGGTGATCGGAGGCCCTTTTCGGACCGATCGAGGAAGGTCCACCTCAGTCGACGCCATCGCGGTGAGTTTAACGGGCTAAAGCTGGCGGATCACCAATGTTTGGGGCCTCTGCCACGCGGTAGGCTCTCGGACATGCCCGGTAAGCCGCAGACCGGTGGGTTCGACCTTGTCGGGGTCGTGTACTTGGCCATCGTGTTTGCCGTGATGTTCATCCCCGTGCTCCTGGTCCGTTCGCAGCCCCCTCCGTCCGCGGATTCCGACCACGATGACGGTGGCGGCTCGGACCCACCCCCGCCTTCTCCTTTTCCAAGCCCACCCTCAGGGGGCAAGGTCCTTCTGCCGGACGCGGAGCAGTCGCTCGTGCGTCTGCGTGACCACGGCAGGCTCGCGGAGCGCCACCGTCGGCGGAAGCGAACGCCGGCGCACGATCCGGCGAGAACGCGGCCTCCCGTGCGGGCGCCCTGAAGCAGGGCGCCGCTGGGCGGCGTGTCAGATGACCGTCCGGCCGCCGTCCACCAGCAGGTTGTGCCCCGCGACCATGTTCGACGCGCGCGAGGCCAGGAACAGCACGGCGCCGACGATCTCGTGCGGTTGCCCAACCCGACCTGCCGGGATCGCCTCCATGATCCAGTCCCGGTACTCGGGTTGATCGAGGAAGGGCGCGATCATCGGCGTCGCGAAGTCGCACGGCGCCACCGCGTTGACGTTGACGCCATGGCTGATCCACTCCGCGCCCAACGTGCGCGTCAACTGCACGATCGCGCCCTTGCTGACGTTGTAGGCCAGCTGCTCGGGGACGCCGAGGAACCCGTCGGTCGAGGAGAAGTTGACGATCTTCCCGTAGCCGCGCTGGATCATCGGCCGTCCGAACCGTTGGCAGAGCAGGAACGTGCTGGTCACGTTGGTGCGCAACAGCGCGTCCCACTGCTCGAGCGTCACGTCGGCGGCATCCCCCCGATCGAACACGCCCGCCGCGTTGACGAGGATGTCGACTGGGTCGTGGCGCTCGAGTACACGGTCGGCGAACGCGGAGAGATCGGCCGCGTCGCCTACGTCGGCCAGCTCGAGCTCGCCGCTGCCTCCGGCCGCCTCTATCTCCGATACGACGCGCTCTCCGCGCTCGCGGTCGCGCCCCGACACGATCACCTTCGTGCCGGCGCGGGCCAGCGCGAGGGCGCTCGCCGCGCCCAACCCGCTGGTCCCACCCGTCACTACGGCGGTGGCGCCGTCGAGGCCGAACAGCTCATCCAGGTAAGTCACGCGAACGCTGGGATCATGCGCTCGGCCACCAGCCGCAGCTGCTCGGTGATCGGCGGAACGCCCTCGATCGTCTGGCCAGAGAAGAACTGCACGAGTGGCGCGTCGGCCAGGGCCAGGATGACGTGGTTGATGCCGGCGGGCAGGATGTCTCTCCGGATCTGCTCGGCACATTCCTCGGGGGTCCCCGCCACCGACAGCTTCTCGGCCAGCTCGGGGCTGAACATCTCGATCGCCTTGGCGACGTCGCCGGCGGCGAAGGCGTCGAAGATCGGCTGTAGCTCTGCTTGGTCGATGCCGTGGCGGGCGAGCTGCTCGGCCGGCATCGACGGGATGTAGAACGCGACCAGGATTCGCGCGGCCGCTTTGGCCGCCGCCGAGTCGTCGGAGACGACCGACACGATCCAGGCCCCGAGGTCGAGCGACCGCCAGTCTCGTCCCGCGCGCTCGGCGCCGATCTTGACATGGTTGATCACATAGTCGTACGCCTCGCGCGAGTAGGACAGCGCGTGGTGGAGGCCGTCGGCGATCTCGCCCGCGACCTCGAACGAGCGAGGCCCCTTCATCCCGCCCATCTTGAGCGGAACCCGCTCCTGCACCGGGCGCGCCGCCGTGAACATGCCCGTGTACCTGAAGAAGTCCCCCTCGTAGTCGATCTTGCCGTCGTCGAGGAACGTGCGCATCACGTGCATCGCCTCGCGCAGCCGCGACAGCGGCCGGCGCTTGGCCCAGTCGAGGTGGTACTGCTCCATCATCACGAAGTTCCCGGTCGAGACGACCGCCTCGGCTCGGCCACCAGACAGTTCGTCGAGCGTCGCCAGCTGTTGACAGATCAGCGTCGGCTCGCGTAGGAACACGTGGGTTACGTTGGGCCCGAAACGAATGTTGTGCGTCTTGTCGGCCGCCGCCGAGAACAGGCACCAGAGATCCTTGTGCCAGGTCTCGTCGACCGAGTAGCAGGCGTAGTAGCCGAGCTCGTCGGCCACCTTGATCATCTCGATCGACTCGCTCAGCGGATAGTCGGGCAGCATGCAGTAGGAGAACCGCACGTTCCCGCCGGTAGCAACTGACATAACCGTCTCCTCTCTGTGGGGGTGGGTGGGAACCGGTTTCCGCGCCCCCGAGCCTCAACCCTCTTGATCGATCTCCGCGAGCAGCTCCTCGCCCGAGAGGACCGAGTCAGCGAAGTGATTGTGCATCCAGGCCAAGTGCTCCCACCGGCTGTCGACTATCCGCTCGAAGTCCCAGTTGGGGATGTCCTGTTGCCTGACGTTTTCCTGCATCAACGCAGGATCGACCTCGTACACGTGCTCGAACCGGCTGACCACCACGTCGGTCACCCGCTCCGCTTGCGGCGGCCTCTGAGCCGACAGCCTGAAGCCAAGCATGCTCACTCCTCCTCGTAAGCCTGGTCGAGCAGGTACTTGCCCGGATTCATGATGTTGTTCGGGTCAAGCGCGCGCTTGATCGTCTTCATCACCTCAAAGCCTCCGCCGAGCTCGAGTGGGACGAGATCGACCTCGCCCTCCCGGCACGACCCGTGACACGCCGAGATCGAGCCGCCATGCTCGATCGACACCCGCGCCAGCTCGCGCTTGGCATCCACCCAAGCGGCCCAGCTCTCATCGTCCCACTTCATCTCCCAGATCCCGATGTCGATCTCGGCCAGGTAATCGCCCCACGGTTTGTACGCACCGTTGGTATAGGCGAACATGCCCCAGTCATCGAATACGTCGAAACGTGAGCAGAGGTCGTTCGCGATCGCGTGCCACTTTTCGCGCACGGCGGGAAGCTCGGGCCACGGAATCGCCGCGTCCTCGCAGTGCCAGCTCATCAGCGCGACCTGCCCGTCACGCGTCCGTCCGTGCTGCGGGGTGGCGTACCGGTCGTGTCGTGACGCCCAGTCGCCCTGGGAGATCTCGTCGCCCGTGTACGCGCCGCCCGATGCCTTGCCGATCCGCAGCAGCCGCTTGGCCCCCACCCTCACCTCGTCGGCGTTGCCGTACGACGCGCACGCCACCACCGACCTGACCGACTCGGGTTGCGGGATGTACGCCTCGTCGTCGCGGCGCAGATACCGGATCTTGTCTTCGTCGAACAGGACGACGCCGGCCAGCGTCGCCACGCCGGAGCGCGCAAACTCGGCCGTGGCCCGCCACGCATCCGTGTAGTTCTCATAGGTGAAGAAGGCGGAGAACTCGGCCTCAGGCCTTGGCACCAGCTCCAGCGTCGCCTCGGTGACGACCCCGAGCGTTCCCTGGTGGCCCATGAACAGATGCTTCAGTTGATAGCCGCTCGAGGAATGACGGACCTTCGGGCCTCCGCCGTCGCCCACCCTGATGATCTCGCCCGTGGGCAGGACGATCTCGAACGAGATGACCAGATCGCGCGTGTGTCCGTACCGCGCCCCGATCAGCGACCAGCCGTTGGTGCCGATCCGTCCGCCCACGAGCGAGCACGGGTAGGACGCCGGGTTATCCGGATAGATGTAGCCGTGCTTGCGAAGCTCCTCGTTGAGCTTGAGCATGTTGATCCCGGGCCCGACCGTCACCGTACGGTTGGCGTGGTCGATCTCGTGGATCTGGTTCATCAGCTTGACGTCGACGAGAATCCCGTGACGGAGCGGGACGGCGCCGTCGGTCAGGCCGGTCCCGCCGGCCCTGGGTACGACCGGGATCCGGTGGCGGTTGGCCAGCTTAACCACCTCGGATATCTGCTCGGCGGACGTGGGGAGCACGATCGCCGAGGGAATGTGGTCCTCCCACCTGTGAGCGGGGAACGGGGCGGGCACGCGAGCCCGGTTGAAAACCGCCGAGCGCTCCGAGAACACGTGGTCGGGTCCGCAGATCGCCGTGAGCTCGTCAATGACGCCGTCGAGAAGAGCGATCGCCATGTCACACCTCGAATCCGGCCGCTTCGGCGACGAGCTCGAAGATGTCGAACACCTCCATGCCCTGCGCCTCCCCCTGCTCGGTCAGCGGTCGCTCGGACCACGGACACGCGGATACCAGCGTGTTAACGCCGTCGAGCTCCTTTGCTTTCGCCACCCTCCGCCGGCTGATCTCGGCCGTGAGCTCCGGCTTCTCGACGAACAGGTTCGAGCCCGCTCCCGAGCAGTAGGACCACTGCGTGACGTGGTCGACGTCGATGAACGTCAGGCCGGGAATCGCCCGCAGGATCTCGCGCGGGGACTGCCATACCCCCATCCGCTTGTTCAGCCGGCACGGGTCGTGGTAGGTGACGGTCCGCTCCACCGGCGTGGTCAGCTCGAGTTTGCCGTCCCGGATCAGCTCGGCGATCAGGTCGACGGCGAGCACGATCTCGAACTCGTCGAAGTTCGGGTCCAACGGCGGGTAGTGCTCGATGATCGTGATGTAGTCGTGCGGGTCCAGGCAGATGATCTGCTTGGTATGAGTCTTGCGCCAGTCGAGCATGTTGTGCTCGGCCATCTTGTGGGCGATATCGACGTAACCGGTCTCCCACATCGGCCCGCCGCAGCACCACTGCTGGTCCATGAGTCCGAAGTCGACGCCGCCCGCGCGTAGGAGCAGAGCCACCGCGCGCGGCACCGACGGGCGGTAGAAGGCGGCCTCGCAGTCAGCGAACAGGACCGTCTCGCCGCCCGTCGGAATGTCCAGGCCGGCCGCCCAGGCGCGCACCTTGCTCCCCGAGGTCTCCCGAGTCCATCCGAGCACGGGCTCGTTCCCCCACCGGTCCGTGAGCTCGGCCCACCGCTTCCAGTTCTTCTGATGCACGCCCCGTTTCACCGCCAGCGCACGAACCGCCTTCACCACGTCGATCGTCCGCTGACGGAACCGATAGAAGTCTCCGGTGAACAGCGTGTTGGGGCAGCGCAGCTCACACGCCCCGCACATCGTGCAGTGCACGTAGTCATCGGCCACGTCCTCGACCGACAGATGGCCCTTCTCCATCGCGACGACGTCGGCGTGGAACGCGGTCGGGCTGTGGCGCTCGTCCCGGGTGACCTGCATGACCGGGCAGACCTCGCGGCAGAACTTGTGTCCCGAGCTGAAGCAGTTGTAGGCGACGTCGCGCCACTCGTCGAAGAACTCTTTGGGCAGGCCGTTAGCGTGACCGTTGGTCTGCTGCTGCGTGGTCAGTTCCTCGCCTGGGGATCTCTCGGTCATCGATCTCCTCTCCTCGTGATCTGGGCCCGCTCAGATCTCCATCCTACGACCTGGCGGTCGTCGCGACAGGACAGTTCGCCACGCCTCCTTTGTACAGACTTGTACATGCTTCTGGCGATGAACTCACTCGCGATTATGGGCAGGCCTTAGCGCACCCTCGCCGACGCCGTTATTCTCCTCGACCGAGAGACGGGGCGGCGTCAGGCAGCGAGGCGAAGGAGAGCGGATGAGACGGATCAAGGCGGTGGTTTACGGCGTCGGAGCGATGAACTCTGTTGCCACGCGGATGATGATCGAGAAGGGCGTGGACATCGTCGGGGCGCTCGCCCGCAGCCCGGAGAAGGTGGGCAAGGACCTCGGCGACGTCGCCGGCCTCGGCTACCAGACCGGCGTGATCGTCGAGGACGATCCCGACCGGGTGCTGAGCACGCGCGAGGCCGACATCGCCGTGATCGCGGTCGCGAGCTACATGTCCGACATGTACGAGCACCTTCGCCGCTGCGCCGAGCACGGCGTCAACGCCGTGACCATCTCCGAGGAGGCGCTCTACCCCTGGAACACCGCGCCGATGCAGACGGCCGAGCTCGACCGGCTGGCGCGCCGGAACGGCGTCACGATCACGGGCACCGGCCATCAGGACACCTACTGGGTGAACCTGGTCAGCCTGGTCCTGGGGACCTCTCACCGGATCGAGACGGTGACGGGACGCGCGAGTTGGAACGTTGACGACTACGGACCCGAGGTGGCCAAGGATCAGCGCGTCGACACGACCGTCGAGGACTTCGACCGCTGGCTCGCGGAAGCTGACCGTCCCCCGAGTTTCGGCCGCAACACGCTCGGCGCCCTCGTCGAGGACCTCGGCGTGACGGTCGCCGAGGTGACGAGCACTACTCGCCCCGATGTGGGCGACGAGTCGGTGACGTCCTCCGCCCTCGGCCTCACCGTCGAGCCCGGGCGGGTCATCGGATTCACCGATGTCGACACGGTCGTGACGCATGAGGGTATGACGCTCACGTTCGAGATGACCGGACGGCTGTACAAGCCCGGCGAGGCCGACATCAACGACTGGACGGTCACCGGAGAGCCCGAGCTTCATCTCTCAAACCCAGCCGTGCCCACCGGGACGACCACCGTGACGCAACTCGTGAACCGGATACCCGACGTGATCAATGCGCCGCCCGGCTTCGTCACGATTGAGAAGCTGCCGCGGCTGCGCTACCGGACGTATCCGCTTGGCGCGTACGTGCGCGAGCGCGGTCCGCGCTTCTTTCGCCATCGCCGGACCGGGTAGCGGCGCTGGATCTCACACAAGTTCGCCCTCGCCGCTGCGCTCGTGGTGGGGTAGCCCGTCGTCAGGAATCTCGTAGTAGTCGCCAGCTTGTGACACGTACCAATGGCTGGCAACGTGCAACCCGGTCGGAGGGTCGAGCGTCCCGGCCGCGATGCTGATCGTCTCGAGTCCGGGGCTATCCCAGAACAAGCTCGAGCCGCATTCGCGACAAAAACCGCGCCGGGCCCCTGCGTCGCTCAGCGGACTCTTGATCCAGCGAAGACCGCGTTGCTCTAACAGCTGGAGATCGCGTCTGTCCGCGGCAGCCGTCGCCGAGACGTGCCCGTGCCACCGGCGGCATTCCTCACAGTGGCAGATCAGCACCTCCTGAAGCGCACCCGTCACCTCGTACCTCACCGCCCCGCACAGACAGCTTCCAGTCGCCACACTCAGGCGGTCCTGGCTACGAACCTGCCTTGACAGATCTTGTTGGCATGGGCCAGCTCCTGGACGAAGACCATCTCGCCGCCGAGCGATTGCATCAGCTCCATGTCGAAGCCGATGAGCTTGAGCGCGTCGTACGTCAGCTGCTTATTCAACATGTCCAGAGACAGATCGACGTGCGATGGGAAGCGGCCCGTGTCCTCTGCGGTCTCGACGTGGCAGCCGCGCTCCTCCAGAAGTCCCTGGTAGTCGTCGATGCTCAAAACGTTGGGGAATTTCATGAACCGCAGATATCGCTCGGCCTCGTCATCGCTCATCTCCTCCGGCCCGGTCACCCAGTCAGTGAATGCGATCGTGCCGCCGGGACGGACGATCCGCGCGACCTCGCCAATCAACCTCGCTTTGTCCTCGACGTAGCACCAGGCGTCCTCGCCCCACGCGAAATCGAACCCCGCGTGAGGGAGCCCAGTGTCGGTCGCGTCACCGAGAACGAACTCAACCGAGTCAGACAGCGCCTCTTCGGCTGTGCGTCGTCGCCCGCGATCGACGATGCGCTCCGTGGCGTCCACACCGGTCATGTGCGCGACCTTCCGAAAGCGCACCAGGAACCGCATACCCGCGCCGTTGCAGCAGCACAGATCCACTCCTCGGCTGCCTTCAGCGATTCCTGCCCGGTCGGCTAGCTCCATTGACGAGCTCAGCCCGCCGATGTGGATCTGCTCGCCCATCACCAGCTCCCACACGTCACCTTCAGCCCCGTCGTAGACAGCCTGGACGTCAGTCAGGCTAATTCCTGAGAGCGTCTGCACGATCGACCTCCAATCCCGATTTGCCCACGGCCCTCGGGCAATCCTCCTGTGGAGCACGGCGCCTGTCAATGCCGGCGAGCCGCCGGAATCAGTCGAGCGGCACCAGTCCCGCCGGCGCCAACCCCGCCAGCGCCCGATCGACCCTGCCCGGATGCCGGCTTTCCTCCTCGGCGCGCTCCTTGCGCGCCACCGCACCGCGCACGATCCGGCCGCCGACGTACCTGAATGGCTCCGCGGGCATGCCTGGCGGGGGCCTTCGGACGAGCCCGGAGTGCGCCCATTCGTCGTCCCGACCCAGCGCCAGAGAGGCGAGAATCCGCCCACCGATAAGGCTCGGTCCGACGCCGTTGCCCGAGTAGCCCGCGCCGCACACGAGGTCCGGCCGACCCGGGCTGAAGAAGAAGGGCAGACCGTCCACGGTTCGGTCGATCGGGCCGGTCCAGCTGGCAGCAATCGGAACGGCCGCCAGCGACGCGTAGGTCGCGCGTAGTCCACGCGTTACCTGGTCCGCGATCGGCGAGCGGCCCGTGAACGAGCTGCCGATGCGCGCCCCGTAGGCGAGCCGTCCGCCGCCCTTTCCGAAAGCTATCCGGCCCTCGTCAGTCGTTCGGTAGTAGTGGACCATCAGGCGCGAATCGGAGATACTCGCGCCGTTTCGCCAGCCGATTCGCTCCAGCTGATCCGGGATCGGGTCGGTGATGACGATGTCGCTCGAGACGATCACAAACGCACGTCGCAGCTGGCGCAGCTGAGCCGTCCAGGCCCCCATCGCGACCACCACCCGTCCGGCCGCGACCTGCCCGCGCGCCGTGCGCACCACACGTGGCCTCGCTCGCTCGAGCGCGGTAACCGGCGAGCGCTCGAATACCCGCACACCCCGCGTCCGGGCGACGCGCAGCAGTCCGCGAGCGAGCAGCGCAGGCTGGACCGTCGCCGAGCCCGGCTCGAAGACCCCGGCGAGGTGTGTCCGTGAACCGCTCCGTGCAGCTACCTCGTCGGCGTCGAGTCGCTCGAACGGCTTCTCGCCGTGGCGTTCGACCGCCGCGAGCGTGCTCTCCCACGCGCCCACCTGTGCCTGGTTGGTCGCGGTCCAGAGCCAGCCCGCTCGACGGTAATGAGCTCCGATCCCGTGCCGATCGCAGAACTCGCCGATCTCGGCCACGGCGGCCTGGGAGGCGCGCGCCAGTCGCAGCGCTTCCTCGGCTCCACAGGCCCGCTCAAGGCCGCTGAAGTGATGCCAGAAGGTCATTGCAAAGCCGCCGTTGCGGCCGCTCGCGCCCGAGCCACACACGTCGGCCTCGATCACCACGACGTCCAGCGAAGGCTCGAGGTGCTTGATCTCGAGTGCCGTCCACAGCCCCGTGAACCCGCCGCCAACGATGCATACGTCGGCGTGCTGCCGGCCGCGGAGTTCGGTCACCGACGCAACCGGCCCCGCCTCCTGAAGCCACCAGCTGATCATCGCCGCCGGACTGGCCCCTCTCCCTAACTGGACAAATTGGTACGCGCGTTATATCGAGCGAGCCCGCTGGCGGCAAGTTGCGGCAGATCCGCGCTGGACAGTCGGGCGAACCTGCGTTGACCCGCCGTAATCCCGCCATTATGATGCTTAATACGCAATACGATTGCGTATTAAGCAACGTAGCCGCCAGCACTTCTGTGAGCCGGGGGATCCCGCATGACTGATCGAATCGACGCTCCGCTGATCGGCATTTCGTGCGGGTTCACCGACTACGGCGATTACCTCGGCGTCGCATTCAGCGGGCCAATCGAGGGCCTTGGCGGCGTCGCGGTGATCTTGCCGTATACGGAGAGGCCGGCCTCCCTCCTCTCGCGACTCGACGGGCTGATGCTCGCCGGGGGCCGCGACATCGGGCCCGAGCACTTCGGCGGCCGACGGCACCCGAGGGCGACCGCACACTCCCGGTTGCGCGACGACGCCGAGCTGCCGCTCGCCCGCGACGCGATCGCGGGCGGCATCCCGCTTCTTGGGATCTGCCGAGGCATGCAGGTGATCAACGTTGCGCTTGGCGGGTCGCTTCATCCAGACCACAGCGTGCTGCCACCCCCAGCGGACCGGCATCGCGGTGGCGACTGGGACATCTGGGAGGAGGTCGTGCGGGCACGCCTGGAGGGGGACGCGCCGCCGGAGCACCCCTGCCACGAGATCGTCATCGCGCCGGATAGCCGGCTCGCCGGCGCGCTCGGAAGCGGCGCCACCGTCAACAGCTATCACCACCAGAGCATCGCAGCGGTCGGAGACGGGGTCGTGGTGGCGGCGACGGCGCCCGATGGCGTCATCGAGGCGATCGAGGTGCCGGCGGCGCAGGCGTTCTGCGTCGGGGTGCAGTGGGAGCTTCAGGAGGAGCGCTCGAGCTCACTGCTGGCGCTATTCGTCGAGGCTGCCGCCGAGCGGTCCGCCGCACGGCACCCGGCCGCCAGCAGCGTATCCGATGGGTTCTGACCGAGTGCCCGAGCCCACGCGGCCGCGCCGCTGCGATATAACTGCGCCCGACGCTTGTACAAATTCATCAAAAAGCAGAGGTGAGGCGTGTCGACCGTAGAGCTGCATCGCACCGCGTTCGACAAGGTTCAACGGGAAGCGGGCGCGAACTGGACCGACTGGGAGGGCTGGGCGTGGGCGGCTGATTTTGGCGATGCGGTCGCCGAGCACATCGCGACTCGTACCGCTTGCAACCTGTGGGACGAGTCACCGCTTCGCAAGTGGGACCTCCGGGGCCGCGACGCACTGGCGCTGGCCGATGCGCTGTTCACCAACGATATGGCTGCGCTCGAGATCGGGCAGGTCCGCTACGGCGCGATCTGCGACCCGCAGGGCAAGATGATCATGGACGGCACGGTGTTCCGCCTGGCCGACCAGCACTGCCTCTCGATCACGAGCTACGACTCGGATCTGGACTGGTTCAGGCAGGTGGCAAGCGATCGCGGGCTCGACGTGCAGGTCGAGGACCGCACGGCGACGATGCCCCACCTCCAGGTCCAGGGTCCGAAGGTGCGCGAGGTCCTTGGTCCGATCACCGAGGGCGCTGACGTCAACACGCTCCGCTACTTCCGTTTCCTCGGTGAGGGAGTCCGGGTCGGAGGCGTGCCCGTCATGCTGTCGCGGACCGGGTACTCCGGCGAGCTCGGCTTCGAGCTGTACTGCGCTCCCGAGGACGCCGACACGCTCTGGAACGCCGTGCTGGCGGCCGGCGAGCCGCACGGCGTCCGACCCATTGGCCTGTCGGCGATAGAGACGCTTCGGATCGAGTCGGGTCTGCTGTTCCCCGACGTCGACTACTTTCCGCACCAGACGGACCCGTTCGAAGTGCGTCTGGACAACGTGATCAAGCTCGATAAGGCCGGGGACTTCGTCGGTCGCGAGGCTCTGCGTGAGATCGCCGCCCAGGGAACGCCGCGGCTGCTCACCACCCTGCGCATCGAAGGCGATGAGGTACCCGAGTACGGCGCCGCGGTGACCCTCGACGGCGAGGACGTCGGGATCCTGCGCAGCCCGTGCCAGAGCCCGACGTTCGACATGCAGGTGATCGGCATGGCGGTGATCGACCGCGGACTCGTCAGTGATGGCCAGCGCGTCGACGTGGCGCTCGGCGGCGGCACGGTCGGCGCCACGGTGGCGCCCTTCCCCCTGTACGACACCGAGAAGCGCCGGCCGCGCGGCTAGGAGCTCACGCCTCTCGCGCCGCCCATTCCAGGAGCGGCTCGAGCGAGAATGGCGCCTCGTCGATCCCGGCGTGCGGATCCCCGATCTCGGCAAACCGCGCCGGCACCGAGGCGATCGTGAACTCTCGCGGATCGATTTCGTCGAGCTCGTCCCACCGGATCGGCGTCGAGACCGTGCCCTCCCGGTTCCCCCGCACCGAATAAGCGCTCGCGATCGTGTGGTCGCGTGCGTTCTGGTTGTAATCGACGAAAACCTTGCGCGGATCGCGATCCTTGCGCCACCAGGCCGTCGTGGCGTCATCAGGGATCCGCCGCTCCACTTCGCGGGCGAACGCGAGCGCAGCCTCCCGGACCTCGCTGAAGCCCCAGCGGGGCTCGATCCGCACGTAGATGTGCAACCCGTTCCCGCCCGAGGTCTTCGGCCAGCCCACCGCCCCGATCTCATCGAGCACCTCACGCGCGATGAGCGCCACCCTGCGCACGGAGTCAAATGAAGCCTCCGGCATCGGATCGAGGTCGATCCGCCACTCGTCCGGGAGCTCGACGTCGCCGCAGCGAGAGTTCCAGGGATGGAACTCGACCGTCGACATCTGCACGGCCCAGATCACGCTCCCGAGCTCGGTCACGCAGAGCTCGTCGGCTGTCCGCCCAAAACGGGGGAAGTAGATCTCCACGGTCTGGATCCACTCCGGTGCCCCTTTGGGCAGCCGTTTCTGGTGCACCTTCTGGCCGTCCACGCCGTCGGGGAAGCGGTGCAGCATGCAGGGACGCTCGCGCAGGGCCCGAACTATTCCGTCCCCGACGCTCAGGTAATAGCGAGCGAGGTCGAGCTTCGTCTCACCCCGCGCCGAGAAGTACACCCGATCTGGGCTCGAGATCCGCACGGCCCTCCCCTCGACCTCGAGCTCCACGGCCGGACTGCTCTGCTTGGCGCTCACGTTCATGGCAGATTAGACCGGCGCAGGCATCGGATCTCATCGCCCGGCGCTCTGCAGCAACTGTTGCGCGGCCCGTTCGCCGCTGCGCAGCGCACCCTCCATCTGTGCGTGCCACTCGCCGGCTGTGTGCTCGCCGGCGAACGCGAGTGACCCGACCGGCCGGGTCAGGGCCTCGGTATCGATCGGCGAGCTCGCCGACGCCGCCGAGTAGGCGCCGCGCGCCCAAGGATCCTCCTCCCAGGTCGAGAGCAGCGTTTCGTCGGGGTTGAGCTCGAGGTCGGGGCGCAGCGACCCGACCGCCGCGAGCCAGCGCGCCGGACCCGACCGCACCGACAGTTGCTCGAGCGCGCCGGGAGTACCGGCGAAGGCGGCCACGAACGGCGCCGCCGCGCCGTCGGCAGCGAGCTGCGTCCAGCACCAGAAGCGCTTGGGGACCGACAGCGTGGCGCTCGGTGGCGCGGGTGCGCCGAGTGCGACGAACAGCTTCGCCGCCTGGCCGTAGCGCACGCCCCGCATTGCCGCGGCGGTCGCATCCGGGAGCGGCGGATCAAAACTGATCGCGCCGAGCGCGGCAGCCGGCACCGCGAGGACCGCGGCGTCGGCGACCGCCACATGCGAGCCGGCGCGGATGCGAACCTCGTGCCCGCTCCACGCCACCCGACGGACCGGGCTCGCCAAATGGACGCTGTCTCCGAGCCGGACCGCAGTCTCCCGCGCGATTCGGTCATTGCCGCCCTCGACGGAGTACGTATCGAACTGACCGAACGCCGCGCCGGCCTCGCGCAGGACGAACGCGTCGAGATCGTCGGCCGGGTAACCGCAGCTCACCTCAATCCGCGCGCGGATCACCTCGGCCACCGCCGGATCGAGGCGACACGTCTCGAGTGCCCCGGCCAACGTCGCGCCCGGCGAGCGGGCAGGCGGCAACTCGGACGCGATCCGCTCGATCGCGTCGGCCACCTGCTCACGCGAAACAGTTCGCTCAGTCGTCCCGTCCTCTCCCCGCGGCTCACGGTCGCCGTAGTGCATCCCCTTGCGAACCAGCGGCAAGTCGAGCCGCTGCGCCGTCGCGATTACGGTTTCGTTGCCAGGGAGGATGAACTCGGCGCCTCGCTCGACCACACCGCCGGCGAACGGGACCGACCACACCCTGCCCCCCACCCGGTCGCGTGCCTCGAACACGTCCACCTCGATCCCGGCCCCCGCCAGGTGGGCGGCGGCGGCCAGTCCGGCGAACCCGGCGCCGACGACGAGCACTCGCACGGGGCTATTCAGGCTCGATCGTCCAGCTGGGAAGGTTCGCGGCCGCGTTCATGTAGCGCTTGCGCCACCGGGGCCGTCCGTTTGTGCTCCAGGCGATCGCAGCGAGCGCCGCGAGCAGTATGCCGCCGAAGGCGCGGCCGCTGAGGATCAGGAGGATCAACAAGGCAAGCACCAGGGCGGCCACCGTCAGGGGAAACCACCGGTAGCGAACCTGTGTACGCCGCGCATCGGCGTATTCCTCGAGCGGGATGCGCCGGGTGTTCCATGTCCTCCCACAGTTCTCGCACGTCCACCGCTCCCCGTAGTGGAGGTTGCGCCGCTCGCCGCACTCGCAGTCGATCGTGATCGGTGGGCCGCGCCGAATCGATCGCGGGAGGTTGGCCTCGCTGTCGACCGAGGTCAGTGCTGAGGAGGTTCCCATCCCTCGAGCACGCCCGGCTTCCAGTCGGTGCCCACCGTCCGCGAGCCCTCCACCCACGGTCCGAGCTCCGGCTGAGGGAACTTGCAGTGCTGCTCTTTCAGAGCGATCCCATACGAGTTGCCCGACTGCAGATGCTTGATCAGCACCTTGCGCGCGATCTCGTTCTCGCGGCCGGCGGGAATCGGGAAGTAGATCTTCAGGAACGAGTTCGAGTAGCGGTCGAACACCGCGGGCACGTCGTCCTCCTCGAGCAGCTCCACGTCCTCGAGCCAGTTGATGTCCTCGCCCGGAGTGGCGGCGAGCAGGTCGATGTCCTCGACCAGCGACATGTCCTCCTGGTATGGGAACCGCTTCCCCGCGAGGTACTCCGCGTCGATCGAGATCGTGTACTCGGTCTCGCTCATGTGAGCTCACCTCCGTTGCCCTCGACGACGCCGCCGCTCGGGACCCGCTCGGGCTCGAGGTAATCGATCGGGTTCTCGATGTGGCGCTCGAGCAGCTGCTCGATTCTGGCCAGCGTCCGTTCCTCAGACACGCCGGGAATGTAGTCGGTTCCGGCGAGCGGCACCCGGGCCATCGCCGCCGCCTCGGTGGTCAGCGCGCACAGGTCCTCGGGCTCGAGGCTGTGCACGTCGGTCTTCCCGCACGCCCGGGCCAGCATCTGGCACTCGAGCGTCATCGTGTGCAGGAAGTTGTAGACCCGGTGTGCGGCCTCATCGACGACCAGACGCTTGCGCAGCTCGGGATCCTGGGTGGCCACGCCGACCGGGCACCGTCCGGTGTGGCAGTGATAGCACTGGCCCGCGGGGACGCCCACGGTGCCCTCGTAGTCGGTGACTCCCGGGATCTCCTTGTTGCAGTTCAGGGCCATCAGCGACGAGTGACCGATCGCGATCGCGGTCGCCCCCAGGGCGAGCGCCTTGGCCACGTCGGCCCCGTTGCGGATCCCACCAGCCACGACCAGGTCGACCTCGTCGGCCATGCCCACGTCCTCGAGCGCCCGGCGCGCCTCGGGGATCGCCGCCATCAGCGGGATCCCGGTCTCTTCGGTGGCGATGTGGGGGCCGGCGCCGGTCGAACCCTCGGCGCCGTCGAGATAGATGATGTCCGGGCCGCACTTGGCCGCCATCCGGACGTCGTCGTACACGCGCGCCGCACCCAGCTTGAGCTGGATCGGGATCTCGTAGTTGGTCGCCTCGCGGATCTCCTGGATCTTCAGCGACAGATCGTCGGGTCCGAGCCAGTCGGGGTGCCGGGCCGGGGAGCGCTGGTCGATCCCGACCGGCAGCGAGCGCATCTCGGCCACCTGCTCGGTCACCTTCTGGCCCATCAGGTGCCCACCGAGGCCGACCTTGCACCCCTGCCCGATGAAGAACTCGCACGCGTCGGCCAGCATCAGGTGATGCGGGTTGAAGCCGTAGCGGCTCTGGATCACCTGGTAGTACCACTTGGTCGACAGGTCGCGTTCGGGCGGGATCATCCCGCCCTCGCCCGAGCAGGTCGCGGTGCCGGCCATCGAGGCACCCTTGGCCAGTGCCATCTTGGCCTCGAGCGACAGCGCCCCGAAGCTCATGCCCGTGATGTAGATCGGGATGTCGAGCTCGATCGGCTTCTTGGCGAAGCGCGCGCCGAGCACGGTCTTGGTCACGCACTTCTCGCGGTAGCCCTCGATCACGAAGCGGGTCAGCGTGCCGGGCAGGAACATCAGCTCGTCCCAGTGCGGGATCGGCTTGAACATCGAGAAGCCGCGCATCCGGTAGCGGCCGAGCTCGGCCTTGACGTGGATGTCGTCGATCACCTCGGGGGTGAAGATCCGGCTCTGGCCGAGCCGGTTGCGGCGCAGGGGAGCGTTCTCGTCGGTGGCAGCCATCAAAGCACCAGCTTCCTTTCCGAGGGCTCGAGCTGGTCGTAGTTGTAGAGCTTCTTGCCGCACACGAACTTCTGCAGCGGCGGCGGGTCGCCCAGGCCGTAGATCGAGAACTTCCGGTTGACGAACTCGGTGTCGGCGTCGGTCCAGTCGCCCGGGACGCAGTCGATCCCGAGCGACGCGACCTTGCCGCCGACGTACAGCGTCCCGTCGTACATCGAGTCGCCGAGGCCGTGACCGGCGTCGCCGACGATGATCTGACGCCCGCGCTGCATCATGAACCCGGTCATCGAGCCGGCATCGCCGAGGATGATCACCGTGCCGCCCTTCTGATCGATGCCGGTGCGCGCGCCGACCTTGCCCTTGATCACGACGTCGCCGCCGCGCAGCGCGGCCGCGGTGAGCGACCCGGCGTTGCCGTCGATCACGCACACGCCGGACATCATGTTCTCGCACGCCGACCAGCCGACGCGGCCGGTGATGTGCACCTCGGGCCCGTCGATCAGACCACACGCGAAGTAGCCGATGCTGCCCTCGAACGTGATCCGGCAGCGCGCCAGGATGGCGACCCCGAGCGAGTGCTTGGCGCCCGGGTTCTTGACCGTTACCTCGTGGACACCGAGGTCATAGATGAGCCGGCGGAGCTCGAGGTTGATCTGGCGAGTCGTCAGCTCGCGCGCGTCGAAGGTGGCCTTGTCGCCGTCGATCTCGGCGGTACCCGGAACGCGCTCGTCGAGCTCGACCAGCCCCCGCGGATCGAAGCGTGCGGGCGGGGCTACCGTGTCCATACCATCACCTCGCTCTCGTACGGGTCGTAGGTCTCGATCTCCCGGTCGATCACCGCCCGGATCGCCATCTCCTCCGAGGCGAGCACGACCATGTCGTCGCCCTCGTAGAGCACGAGCGGCTTGGCCGCCAGCTCGTCCTTGGCCATCCCGAGCGCGTTGTCGGAGACGCAGATGTAGGTGAACACGCCGTCCAGGTCGTCGAGGCTCTGGCGCATGGCGTCCTCGAGCGACGCCCCGTCCTGCATCTTCTGCGCGAGATACACGGCGATGATCTCCGAGTCGCAGTCCGACGCGAACCGGTGGCCCATGCGCTCCAGGCGCCGGCGCCACTGGTGGTAGTTGGTCAGCTGGCCGTTGTGCACGACGGCCACGTCCGAGAACGGATAGGCCCAGTATGGGTGCGCGTTGGAGATGTCGACGTCGGATTCGGTGGCCATCCGGACGTGCCCGATCCCGTGGGTGCCCACGTAGCCATCGAGCTTGTACGACGTGCCCACCGTCTTGGCATCGCCGAGGTCCTTGATGATCTCCAGTGCCGAGCCGGCCGAGAGCACCTCGGCACCCGGCACCGACTCTACGTAGTCGGCCACGCGCTTGAGCTCACCGTCGTAGTCGAGCGTGGCCGCGATTGTGTAGTCGTTGATCTCCTCGATCGAGTCGATCCGTGCCCCGGCCGCGCGCAGCCGCGCCTCCACCTCGCGCCGGCGGTGCCGCAGGCGGTCGGCGTACTCGATGTCGCCGTTGGCCTCGCCGTCGGCGAGCTTGATCCGCATGATCAGCTCGCTCGTTGGCCGGCGGTAGAGGGCATACCCGGTCGAGTCCGGGCCGCGATGCTTCATGGACTGGAGCATGCGGGTCATGTCGGCGCCCAGGCGGTGGGCGCCGTTGCCGTTGCGATAGATGATTCCCGCGATTCCGCACATGGCGCCACCCCCGGGTTACGGGAGCACCTCGAGGTACTCGTTGCGCTCCCAGTCGGTGACCGCGGCCAGGTAGCGCTCCCACTCGTCGCGCTTGTACCAGTCGAACACCTTGTACAGGCGTCCCGGGATCGCGGCCTGGATCAGCTCGTCGCCCGCGAGCGCATCCAGCGCCGCGCCCAGACTCTCGGGCACGCGCTCGATCTGAACCCCCTGCTGGAGCAGGTCGTAGGTGTTGCCCTGCTGTGGCGGGCCCGGGTCGAGCTTGCGCCGGACGCCGTCGAGGCCGGCCTGGAGCAGCGCGGCGGTGGTCATGTAGGGGTTGCAGCTCGAGTCAACCCCCCGGTACTCGAAGCGGCCGCCGGTGGCGACGCGCACCGTGGTGGTGCGGTTCTGCCAGCCCCAGTTCTTGTAGATCGGGGCCCAGAAGCCGGTGTCCCACATCCGGCAGTACGAGTTCACGGTCGGGTTGCCGATGCACATCAGCGCGCCGAAGTGCTCGAGCATCCCGCCCAGGAAGTTGCGCGCGATCTCGGAGAGCTGCGCCGGTCCTTCCGGGTCGTGGAACACGTTGACACCGTTCTCGTCGACCAGCGTGAAGTGATGGTGGTGACCGTTGGCCGACACGCCCGTGAACGGCTTGGGCATCCAGGTCGGGAGCACGTCGTGCTTGCGCCCGACCGCGGCGCACACCTGGCGGTAGGTCGTGAGGTTGTCGGCGGTGCGCACCGGCCGGTCGAAGCGGAAGTTCAGCTCGAGCTGGCCGGGAGCGTCCTCGTGGTCGCCGTAGCTCATGTCGAGGCCAAGCCGTTGGCCCCAGTCGACCACGTCGAGCAGCACCGGACGGAGCTCCTCGAACTGATGGATGTGGTAGCAGTAGGGCTTGGTCACGCCCTCGGGGAGCTGGCCGTCCTCGGGCTTCTTCAGCCACATCGTCTCGGGCTCGATCCCGATCAGGAACTGGTAGCCAAGCTCCTGCTCGAACTCGTGCGCGACGCGCTTGAGGTTCTGGCGGCAGTCGGCGTCGAGCAGCTCGCCCGTCTCGGTGTCGTAGCAGTCGCAGTACACGCGGGCCACGCGCTCATCCCAGGGCAGGACCGCGAACGTGTCCAGGTCCGCGACCGCGGCGAGCTCGGACTCCTCGGGACCGAACCCGATGTAGTTGCCCAGACGATCGGTGAACAGGTTGGCGGTGGCGCCGTAGACGAGCTGGTAGCCCTTTTCGGCGACCTGCGGGAAGAAGGTGGAGACGACGCCCTTGCCCATGACCCGGCCGGTCACCGACACCTGCTGGAAGAACACGTACTTGATGCCCTGGGCCTCGATCCGGCGCGTGATCTGCTCGATCTTCTCCCGCCGCCCGGGCGCGTTGCGCGCCTCCTCGAGCGTCGCGGGCGCCGGCGCGATTCGCGGGCTCTCCAGGACCGTCTCGACAGTCCCGCCCAGCGGCACCGTCACTGCACTCGGGTCGCCGCCGTCGACTGCTACCGCCATGTTCAATGCATTCCTTTCTGCACCCTCGCCGGCCGCGCGATGCGACGGGACGGACGCCTTCACGCTCCCAAACGGCTGCCGGCATACGACAACCGTTGTACAAATTCGTACACCGGCGTTTATATCAGTTGCCGGATGCGCTCGCAACACCGCGGGCCACCAGGTCCGCTGAGCCGAGGGTGGTCGAGAAAACGACCTATATGGACGCTTTCTCGACCAGGCTCCATCGTCTGCTTGACGGCACGCCGCGCCCGCCGTATACTCCATGCGTATCGCGCATGAGTGTTGCGCATTACGCAATGGGAACGACCACCACCCCCACCCTGGTCATCGGCGCCGGCGTTCACGGCCTCTCGACCGCCTGGCACCTCGCCCAACAGGGCCAGGACGTACTGGTCATCGACAAGACCGACGTGGCCGCGGGCGCGTCCGGCATCGCCTGCGGAGTGATCCGCAACAACTACTTCCAGCCCGCCATGTCCGAGCTGATGGCCGCCTGCGTCGAGGTCTGGGAATCGGATCCGGAGACCCTCCACTACCACGGCAGCGGCTACATCGCCCTCGGTCCGCCGGCGCAGGAGAGCGATCTGATCGCCGTCCACGAGCGCCAGCAGCGGATCGGCTACCCGTCCGAGCTGATCGTCGGCGAGGAAGAGGTCGCCGCCCATATGCGCTCGCTCTATTCCGATTGGCGCGCGCCCGGGCTGACCGTCTGCCTGCACGAGCGCGCCGGCGGGTACGCCTTCAACAAGGAATCGATGCTCGGCCTCGCCAGCAAGGCGCAACAGGCGGGCGCCCAGATCCGGACCGGCGTAGAGGTCACCGGCTTCGAGTTCGGTAGCGACGGGGCCGTCACCACCGTCCACACCAGCGCCGGCGACATCGTCCCCGAGCAGGTCGTGATCGCCGTCGGCCCGTGGGTCCCGCAGCTCTGGGCGATGCTCGACCTGCCGGCGCGGATCGATGTCCGCCAACCGGACGGCTCGACCACCCCCGACCTGCCGATGTGGACCTACTGGTACCTCCAGGAGGGCGAGATCGACTTTGACCCGGCGCGCTTCATCACCGACGACGGCCGCTCCTCCCCCGTCCTGCACGTCGACTCCGACCAGACCCTGCGCGACGACGAGGCGCGGCTGATCACGAGCGACCCGTGGGGCGTCTACTTCAAGCCCGACCGCCACAGCGTCCAGGGCGGCGCCCAGCCGCTCACCGTCGGGCCAGAGTTCGAGGTCGATCCGTACCCCACCGGCACGGTCGAGCCCGGCTTCCCCGACATGTGGTGCGCCGCGCTCTCCCACTGCCTCGGCCGCTTCGAGGGCTACCGCCCGAAATACCGCCAGACGCGCTCCGGCGGAGCCGGCGCCTTCACCGTCGACAACTTCCCCGTGTTCGACTACATGCGACCGAACGTGTTCGTGGCCGCCGACTCAAACCACGGCTACAAGATGATCGCCGTCGGCCGCGAGGTCGCCCGCGTCCTCACCGGCGAGCACTCCTCGCTGCTGCACCCCTTCCGCTTCGACCGCTTCGCCACCGGGGACCTTCACCCGGTCTCGAACAGCCCCTACCCCTGGAGTTAGTTTGGGGCCGCGCTGACGCGCGGCGTCCGTGGGGCCAGTTCCGCCGGGCGTCCGAGCCCGGCGGCGTGGTCTAGTTCCTGCGCAACCGCTTGATGAAGCGCGATCGTTCGTCCCTCGTCGATCAGCCGTTCGGTAGCCGTGACGCTAAGACCCTGAGCCTGAAGCACGTTACGAATGGCTTCGGCGCAAGCAGCCTCAGTTCGCTGCATCACGATCCCAGCGTGGCGCCACATCTCCAGCGCCGCGCCCAGCGATCTAGCAGTTAGTTCCGGAGGGACGCGTTCGGCGAGCGCCCAGGCGAGTTCCATCGCGGCACAGGCCGCAATGACTCGCTGCCCCCCGCTAAACGAATCGGCAAATACGCGCTGGGCCATGTCGGCGGCGTCTTGCGTCCGGCGCTCGATGTTGGCGATGTGCGCCAGGTTGATCCAGGCAGCAAACACCGCAAGCGAGTTCGCGCGGGGAGCGAGCTCGAGCGCTTGCTGGCAGCACGCACGGGCACGGTCCAGCTGCTTCTCGGCGAGCTCCAGGTCGGCCAAGCCGATCAGAGCGTCTGGGACGCGCTTGGGCAGTTGATCGCGCGCCAACTGAAGCGCGTCCAGACACCATGCGCGGGCGCGATCCAGATCACCCAGATATCCCAACATCACAGCGCCGGCGAAGGTCTCCCAGAACGCCCCCTCGACGTTGCCAAGCTCGCGGTTGATAATCAGCGCCCGCTCGACCAGCTCAAAGGCCTCGCCGTAGCGTCCTCGCTCTCCCGCAAGCTGACGTGTCACCGCTAAGAGCGCGGCCTGAACCGTCGGCGCGAACTCGTTGATCCGCCCGCTGAGCATCCCCAGCCATCGTTCGGCTTCGGCCGAGTGGCCTTCGAGAATCCATAGGCTCGAGAGCGGAATCGCAAGGCGCGCCACGGTGTCCCGCTCCTCTGCCCGGTGCGCCCAGTCGAGCGCAGCTCTGAGGTTTTCGCGATCAGCTCCCAGCTTCACGCGCAACGTGTCTGGGTGAACGTCGATGGAATGCTCCCCAATGCTGTGCGCGCGCAGCAACTCGACGAACCATTGCGCGTGCCGGCGGCGGACCTCGTTCTCCTCGCCGGACCGTGTGAGTTTGTCCAACGCGTATTCCCGGAGTATTTGGAGCATCCAGTAGCGCTCGCCGTCGGCCTTGATCAGGCTGCGATCAACCAGCGCCGTGAGCCTGTCCAGGTCCGCGCCGCACACCGCCTCGGCGGCAGCCAGCGTCCACCCGCCGGCAAACACCGACAAGCGGGTGAACAGCAGCCGCTCCTCGACCGTAAGCAGTTCGTAGCTCCAGTCAGTCGTCGCTTTCAGCGTGCGCTGGCGGTCGGGCGCGTCGCGCGGGCCGGTGGCGGCGACAGGCAGACGACGCTCGAGCCGATCCAGCAGCTGTGCAGGTGAGAGCGCCTTTGCCCTCGCGGCGGTGAGCTCGATCGCCAGCGGCAGCCGATCGAGCCGCTCGCAGATCGCCGCGACGATGTCGCGGTCGACCTCCGCGTTGGGTGCCACGGCCCGCCCGCGAGCCACGAACAGCCCGACCGCGTCACCGAGCTCGAGCGGCGGCACCTCGTACTGCTGCTCGCCACCAAGGTGAAGCGGCTCCCGGCTGGTCACGAGCAGGCTCAGGCCCGGACACCGACTCAACAATTCGCCTAGCACGCCAGCCCCCGACGTGAGCTGCTCGAGATTGTCCAGCACCAGCAGCAGCTCTCGCCGCCCCAGCCACTCCGCAAGACGCTCTATCGGCGACCTGTCCGGGACCTCACCCAACCCCAGGGCCTGACTGATTGCGGGCACGATCAGCTCGGGATCGGCGATGTCGGCAAACCCGACAAACACCGCGCCCTCCCCGTAGTCCCCCCCGGACACCGCGGCCAGCCGCAACGCGAGCCGCGTCTTCCCGCTCCCGCCCGCGCCCGTCAACGTCAGCAACCGCCTGCCGCGTAGAAGTCCGGCCGCGACCGCGAGTTCGTGCTCGCGGCCGAGGAACGGCGTCGTCGGCACCGGGAGTCGGATCGCGGCCGCGCCACCCGCGTGCCGTTCGCCGACTTGAACAGGTGCGGCGGTCTCACGTGCTTGGCGGACCGCATCCTCGAGCGAAATGCTGCGGCCGCGTTCGATCAGCGACTGGGCGGTGATTCCGTCGAGACGTTTGTGAAGGAGCGTCGTCATCGCGGCCTCACATGCCTCGATAAACCAGTCCCGCTTCGCGCCGGCGGTGTCGAGGAAGCCGGCGGCGGCACCGAGCAGGCGTCCTGACGCCTCGAGTTCCCCTTGCTCGCCGAGCTCCCAGGCAAGCTCGAAGGCCCCCCAGGCGAGGGTGAGTCGATCTCCGCGTGCAAGAGCGTGGTCGAGGGCTTCGCAGGCCAGGCTCCTGGCCCCGGCCTGGTCCGCCTGAAGCCTTGCCACCTGGGCGAGGTTGAGCAGAGCGACGAGTCCCGTGGTCGATTCGGGTCCGACGGCGCGGCTCTGTTCACACAGCGACCGCCCTGCCAGCAGGTTGCCTTCGCGAATCTCGATATCTCCGAGTCCGTTCAATGCCGCCTGGAGCAGCTCGGGCAGGTCGTGCTCGCGGGCAAACTGGATCGCCTCCTCGAAGTTCGTCCGGCCGCGGATCAGGTCCCCGGCGGAGCAGGCCGCTCGACCGAGGCTCATGATCTCCCGACCGATCGCGTACTGATCCCCCACCCTCTGCCAGAGCGCTAGGGCGCGCTGCGCGAGAGCCATCGCCTGAGCATGGTCGCCCTCGTGCCAGGCGAGCGCGCGCGCGGCCGAGACCACCTGCGCCGCCAATCGGTCCGGGTAATCATCCGCTCGCTCGAGCACCAGTCCCATCCATCGCTTCGCCTCATGTAGTTGCCCAAGCCGGATCCAGACTTCGGCCAGCGACGAGGCAAGCCGCGCGACCGTCTCGGTCATGCCGCGGCCAGACGCCCACTCGAGCGCGCTTCTGAGGTTCTCCTGCTCCATCGCGACCCGGACCATCGCACGTTCCGTGGGCCGGCCGGGCTGGGGCAGGTCCTCCGCCTCGAGCACTTCGACGAACCATTCAGCCTGCCGGACTCGAACGTCGTCCTCCTCGCCCCGCCCCGCGAGCTTGTCCAGCGCGTATTCACGCAGCGTCTGCAGCATCCAGTAGTGCTCGCCGCCGACCTTGACCAGACTCCGGTCAACCAGCGCCCCGAGCGTGTCCAGGTCCGCCGCGCACACGGCCTCCGCAGCGGCCAGCGTCCATCCGCCGGCGAAGACCGAGAGCCGCGCGAAAAGCTGCTGCTCCTCTGGAGTCAGGAGGTCGTAGCTCCAGTCGGCGGTCGCTCTGAGTGTGCGGTGTCGGTCGGGCGCGTCGCGTGGGCCCGTGGCCGCAACCGGCAGCCTGCGCTCGAGGCGATCGAGGATCTGGGCCGGTGTGAGTGTCTTGACTCTCGCGGCGGTGAGCTCGATTGCCAGCGGCAGCCGATCCAATCGCTCGCAGATCGCCGCGACGGTCGTTCGATCGAGCTCGACAACGGGCGCGACGGCGCGGCCACGAGCCACGAACAGCTCGACCGCATCCTCGGGCTTAAGCAGCGGCACCTCGTACTGCTGCTCACCGCCGAAGCGAAGCGGCTCCCGACTGGTCACGAGCATCCGTACACCGGGACACGCCGCCGAGAGCTCGCCGAGAACGCTCGTTCCGGCCGCGAGCTGTTCGAGATTGTCGAGTACCAGCAGCAGCTCGCGTTGCGACAGCCACTCTTGCAGTCGGATCACCGGCGTTGTGCCCGGAAGCTCGGCGAGCCCCAGCCCCTGGCTGATCGCAGGCACGATCAGCTCGGGATCGGTGATGTCGGCAAGCGCGACAAACACCGCGCCGTCCCGGTACTCCTCCGCGCACGCCTCGGCGAGCCGCAGCCCGAGTCGTGTCTTCCCGCTCCCGCCTGCCCCCGTCAACGTCAGCACCCGCGAGCGGCGCAGAAGCTCGACGACAGCCGCGAGTTCACGCTCACGGCCGAGGAACGGCGTCGTCGGCGCGGGCAGACGGGCCACGGACGGGCTGGCGCGGAGCACCGAGGAGCCATCAGAACGGTTAGCGCCGTCGGCCAACCGGATGGTCTCAGGCGTCTTGTGAGCAGCTGTCGCGGGGACCCGCAGAAGCTGCTGATCCGCCTTGAGAATCGCCATCTGGAGTGAGGTCAGTTGAGGGCCCGGCGCGAGTCCGAACTCCTGGGCGAAGTGCGCCCGCGTGCGCTGGTAGACCTCGAGCGCGTCGGCCTGGCGCCCGGAGCGGTACAGGGCGAGCATCAGCTGGCCGGCGATCCGCTCCCGCGACGGCTGCTCAACAAGCAGCGCCTCGAGATCCGCGATCACGCCGGCATGGTGACCGAGCTCCAGCTCTGCCTCGACGCGGGCCTCCAGGGCGAGCAGCCGTAGCTCCTCGAGCCGGCGGATCTCGGTCTGGGCGAACTCCTCGTAACCGACCTCGGCGAGCGGCGGGCCGCGCCAAAGCTCGAGCGCAGACGTGAGCAGCTCGCTCGCTCGTGCCGGCTCCCCCTCCCGCAGCGCCGCCCGTCCCTCCTCGAGCCGGCGACGAAACACCTCGGCGTCAAGCTCGCCCTCCGGCAGTGCAAGCAGATACCCGCCCCCGACCGTCCGCACCACCGGCATGCCGTCCGCACCGAGCGGCCCGAGCGCCTGGCGCAGGCGCACGACCGCCATTTGCAGACGCTTGCGCGCCCCGGCCCGCTCATCACCCCACAGCGCGTCGATCAGCACATCACTGGAGACCGCCCGGTTCGCGCGCAGCGCCAGCAATGCCAGCAACGCCACCTGCCGGGGGCCTCCCAGGGACAGCCGCTCCCCATCAGCCCACGCCTGCACCGGCCCCAAGATCCGCACGCTGCTCACTCGCGCACCTGGGCGCGAGCCTACCAGCCTGTAAAGGCCAAATCAGCCGTGTGACGGCGCATGACGCGCCGTGGCGAGGATGTCCCGCGGGTGGCTGTTACCGCGTGTGACCGCGGCGTTACCGCCGGGACCGATCCTGCGCGTCGATCACAAGTCCACCCGCTGCAGAGAGGAACCAAATGCACTACCTGCTCGACGCCCAGTACTCACACGCCGTCGCCTGGCAGAAGACCCAGCGCGCTTACGCATCCTCACGTCAGCAGCTCCCCTCCCGCCGCGGGCTCATCCGGCTCCGCGCCGTCAAACCTGCCGATCCCCTGGGCACGAAGCCGGGCGTGTGATGTGGATCAATCTTCCCCAGAACATGTCCTCGCCTGCTGGCGCGGCTCATTGCGCCGAACCGACGAGGGCAAGCGGTCGCAGGAGCCAGGAAGAGATCCAGCAGCTCGTCGCCCGCGCTGCCGGGGGCGAGGAGCCGGCCTGGAACGCCCTTGTGGAGGAGTTCAGCGGGCTCGTCTGGGCGATCGCTCGCGCGCACCGCCTCGGCGAAGCCGACGCGGCCGATGTAGCGCAGCTCACCTGGCTGCGGCTCGTCGAGCACCTCCGTGACCTGCACGACCCGGGCCGTGTCGGCAGCTGGTTGGCGACGACCGCTCGGCGCGAGTCCCTCCGCCTGCTGCATCTCGCTCGGCGAAACCTGCCCAGCGACAATCAGGACTTGTTCGATGGAGAATCGACCGATCGGCCACCCGACAGCGGACTGCTGGCCGCGGAGCGCAATCGAGCCCTCCGGCGGAGCCTCAGTCGCCTGCAGCCGCGCGACCGCATGCTGCTCGGTTTGCTCACCAGCAGCCAGGACTTTACGTACGCGGAGATCGCCGCGGCACTCGACATGCCGATCGGGAGCATCGGGCCAACGCGGGCCAGAGCCCTCGGGCGGCTCCGGCGCGAGCTCGAACGCGACGAAACCCTCGCCACACTCCCGGACTGACTGACCGCCGACGAGCAGGACGTGAGCAGCGGGGTCGGTCCTAGGCCAGCGGGGCGACGATCAGCGGCGGCCGGGTCGGGACGCGGCTGCCGCCGGCTGGCTCTGAGGTGACCAGCAGCTTGCTGACTCCGCTCAGGCTGCCGGCCACGCCGACATCCCCGGCGCCGGCCGAGCTCACGCTGAACAGGGTGTTGGTGGGCGCCGGGGCGCTCTGGCCGCGCTCGAGCCACACCTCGTAGATCCGCCCCGGCCCAGGGGGCGGCATATCGCGCATCATCAGCTCCGCCCGCCCGCCGGTGATCCGCACCTGGGCGCTCCCTGACACTCCCATCACCTGGGCCTGGATCACACGGCTGCCAACCCCGCTTCCCGACGAGCCGATCGCCACGCCGACGAGCACCGCCACCGCCACGGTGGCGGCGGCCGCGAGGCCAGCGAGGGCGCGGCGGGGGAACAGGATGGGGCGGCGTACGCGACGCGGCGCGACGCCGGGCGAAGCGGTTCCGTGAGCCGGGGCGGACTGGGGCGTGTTGCGTACCTCGCGCATGACGCGGCGGCGCAGGCCCTTGGGCGTCGCATATTGAACGCTCGCCGACGGCAGCCCGCGCGTCACGCCCTCGAACGCGGCCACGTCCTCGCGACACGGCGCGCACGTCTCCATGTGTGCGCGGAAGTCCTGCGCTTCGCCCGGCTCGAGCGCACCGAGGGCGTACGCCGCCGCGTCGCCGCTCCGGGCGCAGCCGCCGGCCATCTGATCCTCGGCGCTCACAGTGCCATCCTCGTCGCGTCGCCGAGCGCGAAGCGCATCTTGCTCAGGCCTAGGCGCATCCGGCCCTTCACGGTACCGGCCGGCAGCTTGAGCATCTCGGCGATCTGGCTGTGGCTGAAGCCCCCGAAGAACGCGAGCTCGATCACCTGGCGCTGATCGGCGGGGAGGCCCTTGAGCGCGTCCCGGACCTGCCGCGCGTCGTCGCGCCGCTCGACCTCGCGGTCGGTCAGCTCGGGTGCGGGCAGTCGCTCGGCCACCCGCTGCTCGTCGAGGTCGCTCGTCGCCTTCGCCGCCTCGCGCCGGAACGCGTCGATCGCGCGGTTGCGCACCACGCTCAGCACCCACGTGCGGACACTCCCGCGCCCTGAGTCGTAGGCCGCGCTCGAGCGCCACAGCGACACGAACGACTCCTGCACGATGTCCTCGGCCATCGCCGGGCGCCCGCACATCCGGTAGGCGAGCGAGAACGCCGCGCTCGCGTGCCGGTCGAAGATCACCTCGAACGCGCGCACCTGCCCGTCCTGGACGAGCTCCATCAACTCCTCGTCGGCGAGGGTGCGCACATCGACAATACGTTTGGGCCACCCCGATCGGATCACCCGTCCCTCCCCGGTCCGCTAACCGGGACCACCGCGGCCGGCTCCCCCGAGGGAGCGCCCGAGTTCCGCCGCGGCCTTCCCCAGCGGTTCGCGCAGGGCACGCCGCTTGCCGGCCGGAAGGCGCGCAGCCGGCCCCTGAAGTCCGAGGATCGCCTCCAGTGCGTCGCCGCGGCCGAAAACCGGCGCGGCCAGCGCATTCAGATCGGGCTCCCGCTCACCCACCGCCTCGGCGATTCCCGCCGCGCGCACCGCATCAAGCTCGGCCGCCAGCGCAGCCGAGTCGGTGATCGTACGCTCGGTGAAGGCCGTGAGCTCGCGATCGGGGCCCAGCGGCAGCCCGACCTTTGGCCCGAACGCGAGCATGGCCTTGCCAGCGGCTGTGGCATGGGCGATGCTGGGGCGGCCCAGCCGGGCCAGGCTGGCCACGCTCGAGGGCGATGGAACGAAGTCGACAGTGATCGCCTCGCCTCCACCCGGCACGGACAAGGTTGCGGTCTCGCCCGTCTCCTCCACCAGCCAGATCAGCCACGGCCGCGCCAGATCGCGCACGTCGAGCTGGCCGAGCACGCGATCGGACAGCGCCACGAGCTTCAGCCCCAGCCGGTACGGCCCCTCGGGCGAGCGCTCCACCAGACCACCCGCCTCGAGTGTGCCCAACAGGCGCGAGGCGGTGCTCGGGTTGACCCCGATCCGTCGCGCCAGCTCGCCCACGCGCGCGCCGCCGTCGCTCTCGGCCAGCGCGTCGAGCAGCGCGATCGCCCGCGCGACCGAGCCGACCGTCTGGCCGTTCACGCCCCGTTATCCCTCGAGCGGCGTCGGCCGGCGCTGGCGCGGACGCCACGGACGTTCGCGATCGGAGTGGGGCGCGTCGCCTCAAACGACCGCATCACGGTCACGTCTAGGCCACCCGGGGCGAACAGGTCGCGCGAGTAGGCCACGCGCTCCTCCCGGCCCGCGTAGTACAGCTCCTCGAGCTCGAGCACTGCCGTCGTCCGCTTGACCCCGAGGAGCTTGCCGGCGCGCTCGCGCGGGCTCAGCAACGACGGGATCACGCGCGTACGGGCGAATGTCACCGGCACGCCGATGGCGATCAGGACGTCGAGCACCATCTGACCGCCCGCGAGCTGACCCCGCAGCTCCTCGTCGTTGGGCAGGGACACCTTCGGGTGGACGACGTCGAACATGACCGCGACCGGCGCTTCGTTGGCCTCCAACGTTCGAGCGATCGTGGTGGCCTGCGCGATCGGCGCCAGTCCCAGCGCATCCCCCACCTCGACGCCGACCGCGCGCCGCTCGATGTGCAGGTCGGCGCTCGAGAGCGCGAGGCCGCGGCGCTCTGCCAGCGACGAATACGGCTCCAGGCGCTCGAGCCGCTCGCCGAGCGCGGCCGGAACCGTGGTGCGCCCCACGAAGGTGCCGCTTCCCTGCCGGCGCACGATCTCGCCACGCTCCTCCAGGCGATGCAGCGCGCTGCGCAGCGTCCCGCGCGACACGCCGAGCATCGTGGCGACCTCGTGCTCGGGTGGAAGCCGGTCGCCCTGCCGGTAGCGGCCGCCCGCCAGCCAGATGTGTAGCGCCTCCTCGGCGCTGTCGACCAGCGACGGGGCGCGCTGGTCTGCGGGGCGGCTATCGCCCGTCGGCCCTGCCCGTCGCCATCGTGGCGCAACATCCTCACGGGCCACCTAGTCGCCCTCCTCCCCACGCACAGTTTGGACATATTGTGCCAAGAGGTGCAAACGGCAGCGCCGGCAGCATCAACCCGCTGTCAGCGCGAGCCACGCATCGCCTGATGAAACGCCCGGAATCTCAGCCGAGAGCGCGCTCTCGGGCGGCGAGCGCTCGTTGTGCCAGTTGGCTCGATTCCTCCACCGCCGACCCCTCGGTCAGGTTGATCGCCACCAGGCGAGCGGCCGCCTGGGCGGCCGCTTCCGCGAGCAGCGCCGCCGCAACTGCGTCGCCGGACAGGTTCGGGTTGCCCATGTGGGCGAGCTCGCCCGCCAGCTCGCTCAGCTCGGCGCCGGCGCGGGCGATCTCGAGTGGGGAGCGCGAGGCTTCGGTCCGCGCGGCGTCGACGCGGGCGGCGCGTTCAGGGTCGTCGCGTGGAAGTCGCAGCGCCTCGAGCACCGGCTCGTAGGCGTGCAACTCGACCTCGGCCAACTCCAGCGCTCGGGTGCGAAGCCGGCCGGCACGGCCGAACGCGTCGTCGGCGCCCTCGGTGAAGTTCGCCGCCATCTCGACCAGCGACGCGGCCACCGCCACCGCCCACGCCGCCGCGGTTCCGCCCCCGGGCGCCGGTGTCCGGGCCGCGATGGCGTCCAGCAGCTCTTCCAGGGTGCGCTCAGAAAAGACCGACGGTCCGACCCTCGGAGTCGATGTCGATGTTGAGCGCGGCCGGCGTCTTGCCGAGACCGGGCATCTGCATGACGTCGCCGCACAGCGGGACGAGCCAGCCCGCACCCGTGTAGGCGCGGATGTCCCTGACCGGAAGCGTGAAGTTCTCCGGCGCGTTCAGCAGCGACGGGTCGGCCGACAGCGACAGGTGGGTCTTGGCCATGCATACCGGGAAGTGGCCGTGACCCTCGCGGGTGAACTGGGTCAGCTTGGCCTCGGCCTCGGGGTAGAAGTACACGTCCTTGGCGCCGTACACCTGCTTGGCCACAGCCTCGATCTTGTCCTGGAGCGGCTCGTCGTCCTGGTAGATCTGGTGGAACGTGTTCGGCTGCTCACACGCCTCGACCACCGCCGAGGCGAGGTCGGCGACGCCGGCGCCGCCCTTGGTGAAGCCCTCGTTGGCCTCGGCCGCGAACGCACCCGCCTCGAGCGCGAGGCGCTTGACGAGCTCAATCTCCTCGTTGGTATCGCCCGGTCGCCGGTTCACGGCAACTACGGCGGGCACGCCGAACGTGCCGATCGTGTTCAGGTGACGGCGGACGTTGGCGAAGCCGTTCTCGATCGCCTGCAGCGCCGCCGAACGCTCGGCCCGGGGATCGTCCTCGAGCCCGGCGTGGTGCTTGATCGCGCGGACGGTGCTCACCAGCACGGCCGCCGACGGCGTGAGCTTGCCGAACCGGCAGACGATGTCGAAGAACTTCTCCATCCCCATGTCGGCGCCGAAGCCGGATTCGGTGACGACGTAGTCCCCGAGCTTCATCCCGATCAGGTCGGCGATCAGCGAGTTGTTGCCGTGGGCGATGTTGGCGAACGGACCGCAGTGCATGAGCACAGGCTGGCCCTCGAGTGTCTGCACCAGGTTCGGCTTGATCGCATCCTTGAGCAGCACCGTCATCGCGCCGGCGGCACCGAGGTCCTCGGCGGTGATCGGCTTGCCGCCGTCGAACGAGTAGGCGGCGGTGATGCGCCCGATCCGCTGGCGCAGGTCCTGGAGGTCGCGAGCGACGGCCATGATCGCCATCACCTCGGAGGCCGCGGTGATGTCGAAGCCGGTCTCCCGCGGGTAGCCGTTGGCCCGCCCGCCGAGCCCGACCGCGATGTCGCGCAGCGCGCGGTCGTTCATGTCTACCGCGCGCCGCCAGGGGATCCGCAGCGCGTCGATGTGATGGGGGTTCCCGTGCAGGATCGACGCGTCGATCATCGCTGCGAGCAGGTTGTTGGCGGCGCCGATGGCGTGGATGTCACCGGTGAAATGCAGGTTGAGGTCCTCCATCGGCACGACCTGGGTCAGGCCGCCGCCCGCCGCGCCGCCCTTGATCCCGAACACCGGGCCGAGTGACGCCTCGCGCAGGCACGCCACCGGGTTCTTCCCGATCACGCCAAGACCCTGGGTAAGGCCGACGAGCGTGGTCGTCTTGCCCTCGCCGGCGCGGGTCGGGGTCATGCCGGTCACGCACACGACCTTGCCGTCGGGTCGGTCCTTGAGGCGCTCGAGCACCGACAGTGCGACCTTGGCCTTATAGCGCCCGTACGGCTCGATCTCGTCGGCTTCGAGCCCGGACCGCTCCGCGATCTGCTCGATCGGAATGAGTTCCGCTTCCTGGGCGATCTCGAGGCTGGACTTCATCGTCTTCTCTCCCGGCGTTGCTGAGGCGCCGACGTCAGTCGCCGCCGACAATTTTGAATGCACTCTTCCAGTCCCTTCTTCTAATGGCTGACGGCGGCCGCCGCAAGCTCTGAGACCAGCTTGTCCTCGTAGAACCGCTCCACGGCGAACGGTGCGATCAGGTCGGGCGTGCGGCCTGTGGCCACCAGCTCGGCGAGTGTCTTGCCGACGATCGGGGCGGCCTTGAAGCCGTACGTGCCCCAGCCGGCGCTGACGTGGAAGTTCTCGACCTCGGTCTTGCCGAGGATCGGGCTGTAGTCGGGGCTGAGGTCGCATAGCCCGGCCCAGCTCCTCAGCAAGCGCGCGCGCTCGAGCTGGGGGAACAGCTCGATCGTGTGGCGGGTGACCTCCTGGAGGAAGTTGAGCGTTCCCTGCATCCGGTAGGTCGTCCACGGCTCGATCTCGGCGCCCATCAGGAACTCGCCCCGGTCGGTCTGGCTGATGTAGACGTGCATCTGCGAGGAGACGATCACCACGTCCAACAGCGGCTTCATCGGCTCGGTCACACACGCCTGCAGGATGTGGGTGGTGATCGGGAGCGGCACCGAGACCATGTCGCAGATCAGCGTGCTCCAGCCGGCCGTGCAGTTGAGGACCGCGCCCGCGTTGATCGTGCCCCGGTTGGTGTGGACCTGGGTGACGCGCCCGTTGGACCTGGTCATGCTTTGAACTTCCGTGTTCTGATGGATCTCCACCCCGCCGTGATCGGCGGCGCGGGCCAGGCCCCACACCACCGCGTCGTGGCGGATGATCCCGCCCGGCGGGTGATACAGCGCACCCATGATCGGATAGGTCGCGTGCGGGTTCTCGACCTGCATGGCGGGCGCGAGCTGCTTGATCTCGTCCGGATAGATGACGCGCGAGTCGATCCCGTTGATCCGGTTGACCTCGGCCCGATTGGCCATCACGAACATCGCCCGGTCGGAGTGCGCGAGCGTCAGGTGTCCGCACTGGGAGAAGAGCAGGTTGAAGTTGAGCTCCTGGGAGAGGCCCTCGTAGAGCTTCACGCTCGCGTCGTAGAACTTGGCACCCTCGGGCGTCTTGTAGTTAGAGCGCAGGATCGTCGTGTTGCGCCCCGCCGCGCCCGAGCCGATGTAGCGCTTCTCGAGGATGGCCACGTTGCGGATCCCGTGCTCCTTCTGGAGGTAGTACGCGGCGGCCAGGCCGTGCGAGCCGCCCCCGACGATCACCACGTCATAGGAAGGCTTCAGCTCGCCCTGCCGGCGCCACATGCGGCGGCGGCGGAAGATGTCAAGCACTCGTGCCCACCTCGCTGGCCCGGGCCAGAGTCTCGACTCCGACCGGGCTGCCGCCGAGCGAGCGGGCGGCGTCATCCACGACCGTCCACATGTACTCCGCGACGGCCCAGCCGAAGAGGAGCAGGAACCGGTCCTCGGCTTCGACAACGAGCATGCCCGGCTGGCGCGCGATCGAGCCGGGTCGGAAGCTGTGGGGTGGGGCCTTGTGCGGCCGCAGATCAAGGGCGCAGAAGCGCGCGATGGTCTCCCGGGCCTGGGGCCCGAGAATGGTGAGCGCGGCGAAGCACGTGGTGACGTCGAGACCGCCGTCGGGGACCTCTGAGCCCCCAACGAGCAATGCGCGCTCGCTGGTCAGCGGGCACCACCACCCGTCACTGGAGCGGGTGGCCGTGCCGAACTCGCTGGCGGTTCCATTGGCGCGCGCGTTCTCAATCCCCTGCTCCCGGAGCTCGAACTTGCGCATATGCGAGACGTCGGCCCATGCCACCTCGCCGATCGACCCGTCGCCGCCCGCGTACTCGACGGCGACGTTCCACCCGTCCCGGACCTCGAAGCGGGCGCCCGCGGCCTGGGCCTTGCCCTCCATCGGGCTGCGCGCGATCGGCGTGTGGCCATTGGCCTGCGCCCCGGTCGGGCTCAGGAACTCGAGGCCACTCACGACCGGAGCACCTCCCCGTCCGGGTCATAGAACGGACGGGTCTGGATGTGCGCCGAGAACGTCTGTCCCTCGTCGGAGATCGTGACCTGCGCGCCGTCGCGAGCCAGCGGGCTCGGCACCCAGGCCATCCCGATCACCCGGTCAAGGACCGGCGAGAAGCGCGCGCTGGTCACCTGTCCGGCCGGAGCGCCGGCCGTGTCGACGATCACGGCACCCTCGGTGGGCACGTGCCCGTTGCCGAGCGTGAAACCGACCAGGCGGGTGACCGGCTCCTCGTTGGCGTAGTGCTCGAGCGCCCACTTGCCGATGAAGTCATTCTCCTTGTCGAGCTTGACGATCCACGGCATCGCCGCGGCGAACGGCGTCGACTCCGAGTCGGTGTCCTGGCCGACCAGGATGTGCATCTTCTGCAGGCGCAGAATCCGCTGCGGCTCGAGGCCGAACGGCTTGAGGCCGTGCTTCTGACCCGCGTCCATGATCGCGTCCCAGACGTGCTCGCCGTAGGCGGCGGCGAAGTGAATCTCGTAGCCGACCTCGCCCACGAACCCGATACGCAGGATCAGGCAGGACACGCCGGCGACGCGGGCCTGCTTGGCGTCGAGGTACTTGAAGCCCTCGGGGGAGCAGTCGAGATCGGTGAGCCCGGTCAGGATCTCCCGCGCCTTGGGCCCGGCAAGGTTGACCGCGGAGACGCCCTGGGTCAGATCGGTGAGCTTCACGTCCATGCGCCAGTCGGCCAGCCACCACGAGAACCACTCCTCCACAGCGCCGGCGCCGCTCGAGGTCGTGGTGACGTAGAAGGTCTCCTCGTCGATCCGGCCGATCGTGCCGTCATCGACGATCCGACCGGCGTCGGAGCTGATCACGCCGTACCGGATGCGGCCGGGCTTCAGGTCGCTGAACCGGTTCGGGTACAGGCGATCGAGGAACTCACCGGCCTCCGGGCCGCGCACCAGCAACTTGCCCAGCGTCGAGACGTCGATCAGGCCCGCCGCCCGATGGACCGCGAGCGCCTCGCCCTGCGGATCGCCGTAGTCGTAAGCGCGCCGCCAGTCGCCCGCCCACTTGATGTTGGCGTTGAGGTCGCGGTGGCGGCGTTGGATCGACGAGCGCTTGGCCGGCTCGATCGGGCGGCCCGCAAGCACGCCCATCGGGACCGAGATCCAGGGGGGTCGCGCCGTGGTCGTCCCGACGTCCTCCAGGCTCATCCCCGTCTCCTTTGCCATCAGGCGAATCGAGGCGAGCTGGCACATCCGTCCCTGGCAGGGGCCCATGGTCACGGTCGTGTAGCGCTTGGAGAGCTCGATCGAGTCGTAGCCCTCCTCGATGCTCAGCTTGATGTCCTTGGCGGTGACGTCCTCGCAGAAGCAGGCGAAGCACTTGCCCTTGCCGGCGCCGGCGACGGCGGGTGGGATTGCGGTGGCAGCCACGCTCACCCCGTCCGCGCTCACCCCGTCGGCCCCCTCCTCACCCTCGGTACTGGTACGTACCAGTTCGGTATTGGTACGTACCGCCCCATCCCGGTCATCGGCGGCCGCACGCCCGGCCCGCTCGCCCGAGCGCTCCGCCAACTCCGGGTCGTCGAAGCCGGCTACCTCACCGGCCGCATACACGTTCGGCGGCAGCTCGGTGATGACGAAGTGGCCGCGCTCTGCGTCGTAACCCGTGCGCGCGCCGGTCTGGGACAGCAGCGAGGTCGCCGGCATGAAGCCGCCCGAGACGACGACCAGGTCACAATCGAAGCTCCGGACGCTGTCCTCGCTGCCGACGGGCGCGAGCGCGGCCCGGGTTACCTGCTTGCCGCCCTTGGCCTCGACGATCGTGTGGTTCGTGAGCACCAGGATCCCGCGAGCCCGCAGCGCCTCGACGGCGTCGCCGACCGCCGGAGCGGAACGCAGGTCGGCCACGGCCAGGATGTGCACGCCGGCGTCGTGGAGCTTGGCCGCCGCCTCGAGTCCGCGGTCGCCGGTGGTAGCGACCACCGCGCGGCTGCCGGGGCTCACCGCGAAGCGCTCGAGCAGGCGCACCGCGCCGCCGGAGAGCATCACGCCGGGCAGGTCGTTGCCGGCGAACACGAGCGGCTGCTCGATGGCGCCGGTCGCGAACACGTGCGAGCGCGCCCTGATCTGGTGCAGGGTGTCGCCCTGCCAGACCGGGACCATCCCGTCGAAGTAGCCAAGCGCGGAGGCGCGGCTGAGCGTCTCCACCCCGCCGACCGGTTCGATCTGGCCCTCGTCGACCAGCACAACGTCGGCGCCCGCGTCGGCCGCCGCCGTGGCGGCGCTCACCCCGGCGATCCCGCCCCCGATCACCAGCACGTCGGCGTGCCGGCGCCGGTATTCGGTCCGCCACTCGCGCTCGGGCTGTTCCTTGCGGAGGACTCCGAGCCCCGCGGCGTGGCGCAGGACCTTCTCGTACACCGGCCACAGCTTCCGCGGCCGGATGAACGTCTTGTAGTAGAAGCCCGGCGGCGTGAACTTGGTTCCCACGACGTCGGTGGCGCGCATGACGTCGAGCTCGAGTCCGGGCGAGGCGTTCAGGTGCTCGACCTTCATCCCCTCCTTGACCGGCTCGACGCACGCGCGCACGCCGGGGGCGCCGTCAACCGCCACGATGCAGTTCGGGCACTGGCCGGCGCAGCACAGCAGACCGCGCCGGCGGTGGTACTTGAAGCTCCGCGAGAACGTGCGCCGGCCGGCCGCGTACAGCGCCGAGCCGATCGTGTCGCCCTCGAACGCCTCGACCGGCTTGCCGTCAAACGTGAAGCGAAGGACGTTCAGCCGGTTGAGGACCTCGCCCGGCTGTTCCGGCAGCCGGCTCACGCCGCGCCACCGTGATCCTCAGCCCCGCCGGACCCGCCCGGGAGCTCGACAAGCAGGACCTCGTTCGTGGTGGTGTCACGCTCGGCGATGAACCAGGCGCGGCAGCCCGAACGGTGAAACCACCACTCGCGCTGGACGCCCGCCCGGTTGCGGCGGAAGTAGTTGTATTCCCCGAGCTGGCGCAGCGTGGGACGGTCGGTCGGTCGCGGGGAGATCTCGCCCCCGTAGCCGAAGTCGGTCACCTCGCGGATTCCACAGTTGGGGCAGGTGAGCAGAAAGGACATGGGTGCGTCGGCGCGGGCTGATGCGAGCCGTGAAGGGCAACCGTACGCCCGTCGCTGTGATCGTGTCCAATATCTTGTTAAGCTCGATTGAGTCGTATAACGAATCAGTCGTAATGGAGCTTCGTCAGCTGCGTTATTTCGTCGCCGTCGCGGAGGAGCTGCACTTCCGCCGCGCCGCCGAACGTCTGCATATCTCGCAGCCTCCCTTGAGCCAGCAGATCCGCGCGCTCGAAGAGGAGCTCGGGTTCGCGCTGCTGATCCGCACCCGCCGGCGGGTCGAGCTCACGGCGGCCGGAGCCGCCTTCCTGCGGGACGCGCGGACGCTGCTGGCCGAGCTCGAGGGCGCGGTCGCCACGGCGCGCCGGATCGACGCCGGCCAGACCGGACGGCTGCGGATCAGCTTCGTCGGGTCGGCCCTGTTCTCGATCGTGCCCCGGATGGTCGAGCGCTTCCGGCGCTCCCGGCCGGGAGTCGAGATCGAGCTGCACGAACGGCCCACGATCGACCAGCTGCGCGCGGTCCGCGCCGGCGTCGCCGACGTCGGCATGGTTCGCCCGCCGATCGAGGACGAGGCCGGGCTGCGGGTGCAGACCATCCTGCGCGAGCGCACGGTGGCGGCGCTCCCGGCCGGTCACCCGCTCACCGCGCTCAGCCGCGTGCCGTTGCGCCGGCTGGCCGCCGAGCCGCTCGTGTTGTTTCCCCGCGACCAGGCACCGGGCTTCCACGACCTGCTGATCGACTCGCTGGCCGGCGCGCGCGCCACGAGGGTGGGTGGGCCACAAGTCATTCAGTACGCCCCCGAGATGCTGACCATCATCGGGCTGGTCGCCGCCGGGACCGGCGTGTCACTCGTGCCGGCGTCGGTGAAGAGCCTCGCGCTCGACGGCGTCACCTACCGTCCGGTAAGCGGCGCCCCGCTGTCCGAGCTGGTCGCGATCACCAGGGAGGGCGAGGACTCGGCGCTCGTCCGCGCGTTCGTCGACGAGGCGAGCGCGAGCGCCGCCGCCAGCTGACCGAGCACGACAAGCGGGCTCTTGTCCAGCTGCGTCGCGGTGAAGCGAATGACCACGTAACCGAGGGCAATGAGCTTGGCATCGCGAGCCCGGTCGTCCTCGAATGACCGGCGATCGCCGTGGAAACGCTGGCCGTCGACCTCGACGACGACCCTGTGCTCCGGCCACAGCGCGTCGACCTGCAGGCCGTGAAGCATCACGTTCGTCAGGGGCACCGGCAGCCCGGCCTCACGGACCAACGCGAGGAGGCGCCGTTCGGCCCATGACCGCGTTCTGCGCGCACCCCCGTCCTGGTTCAGGAGCCTCCGGACCCGCCGAGCACCGCGCCGCGTTGGACACCGCGCGAGCGCCTGCTCGATCTGGCGCCGGGTCACGCGGCCCTTGGCGAACGCGGTCCCGATGAGCTCCTCCAGGTCCGCATCGCGGGCGTTGTCGAGGACCGTCCGCGCCGGCGAGGTGACTCTGACCCCGCGCCGGGTCGTGACGTCCGCCGGATCCAGCTCCGGCACGCGGTGGCGTCGAATCCCGGGACGATCTCCCGCGTTGTGCCCAACGACCGTCACCTCGATATGTCCTCGATGCGGCTCCAGAAACTCCCACAGCTCGGCGCCTGACCGATGGCTCAGCGCCGCGCCCGGTCCGCACGCCTCAACAGCCGCGGTCATCAGAGTGACTCGACTGGCCCGGTCCGGCGGGTCGAGCAGGTAGACGCCGTGGTGCTGGCGAAATAGCCAGCCCACGGCGACTCGGTGCATGATCACGTCGTCACTGATCCCGGCAGCATTTAGCGCTCGCCGACTTGCGACTCGGTTATTCGACGATGCAATCGCCCGGATTACCCGATCCACTTCGTTCCCGCGTGTCACCCCGCCCTCCCGGAGCCGAAATTTCCGCCATTCCAGTCGCTGATCGCGGCTGTTGACGGATTTCTCGTCCCCAGCCCGAGAAATCCGGAATTACTCGCGGGCCGCGGTGCTAATGGCGGAAATTTCGGGTGGGGGCGGCGCACGGCTCGCAAAAGATTGCGCGCCGAGACGTGTAAGTGGGCGTTTTGCGCAGAGTTGTTACAGACCGAGGGACCGGGCGATGATCTCGCGCTGGATCTCGCTGGTGCCGCCGTAGATCGTCGTGACGAGCGTGTGGCGCACGTGGGCTTCCATGTCGTACTCGGTCGCGTAGCCGTAGCCGCCCATCATCTGCATCCCCTCGAGCGCGGCTCGCTTGGCGAGCTCGGTTGCCTTGAGCTTGGCCATCGACGCCTCCCGGGGCAGCATGCGACCCGGGTTGGCCTCCACCGCACGCGCCACCGAGTAGACGAGCTGCTCCGTGGCCTCGATCTCCACGGCCAGGTCGGCCAACCGGTGCGCAATGGTCTGGAAGCTGCCAATCAACCGGCCGAACTGCTTCCGCTCCTTCACGTAGGCCAAAACATCGTCGAATGCGCGCCGGCCCATCCCCAGCGCCTGCGCGGCGATGATCAGCCGCTCGTTGTTCAAACCCGCCATCAGCTGCATCCAGGCCTGGTCGACCTGCCCCACCACGCGCTCCTCGGGCACGAAGCAGTCGGTGAAGTACATGTCGTTGACCTCGCGCCCGCCCAGGGTCTCAATCCCGCGGACCTCGAGGCCGTCAACCGAACGCGGCACGGAGATCATCGTCAAGCCAAAATGCTTGTCCTCTCCCCTCGTCGTCCGGCACACGACCACGATCTGCTCGGCCACGTGCGCGCCCGTGATCCAGGTCTTCTGACCGTTGATGACGAACCCGCCGTCGGACCGATCCGCCCGGCAGGACAAACCACCCACGTCGGATCCTGCCTCGGGCTCGGACATCGCGATCGCGCCGGTCCGACCCCGCACAAGCCCGCCGAGGATCTCCTCGCGCAGCGCCTCGGACCCGAACAGCTCAACCGGGCGGGCGGCCATCATCGTCACCGGGAAGAAACCCATCGGGATCAGGCCCCGCGCGAACTCTTCGCAGAGCAGGCACATGTCGACCGCGCTTCCGCCGGCGCCGCCGTATTCCTCCGGGATCGCCACCCCCAGCCAGCCGAGCGAAGCGATCCGCTCGTACAACGCCTGATTGTGCGGTTCGCGCCCGTCCTCGGTGAGCGCGTCGCGCTGCTCGCGCGTCCCGCACTCGCGCCGGGCGAAGTCTCGAATCGCCTCGACGAAGGCGTTCTGCTCGTCGGTCAGGTTCTGAATGGTCATCCCTCCTGGATCCAGGTATCTGATTCGAGACTACCTGCCTCAATAGGGCATGATCCTTCCCGTCGAGGCAGAGCTCGAGCAGTTCGTGCTCGGTCCCGAGTCGGTGGCGTGGCGCACCACCAGCGATGTGCGTCTGAACCTGGCGATGCTGTATCCGCTGCTGCTCCAGGTCGCGCATCCGACGGTCGATGCCGGCGTGAGCGACTTCTCGGAGTTCGAGCACGAGCCCTGGGCCCGGGTCCGGCGGACGATCGACTACCTCAGCGCGATCGTCTACGGCGGGCGCGACGCGCTCTCCGCCGGCCGTCGATTGAGAACACTCCACAAGCGTTTCAAGGGGACCAACGCCAAAGGCCGCCGCTACAGCGCGCTCGAACCCGAAGCGTACGCGTGGGTTCACGCAACCCTGCTTGACACGTTCGTTCGCGCCAACGCCCGGTTCTGTGCGCCGATGAACGCGGCCGAGCGCGAGTGCTTCTATCGCGAGTATCGGGGACTGGGACGGCTGATCGGCGTGCGCGAGTCCGATCTCCCGCCAACCTGGCCGCAGTTCTGCGACTACTTCGCCGAGACGGCCGAAACCCACCTCACCCGCACCACCTCGGTCGGGCGGGTGCTGGACGCGCTACGCCATCTGTCGACGCCACCCCGGCCAATGCCCGAACCGCTGTGGCAGGCGATCAGGATCCCGGGGCGGCGGGCCCTGTGGCTCGGCGGCGTCGGCATGATGGACCCATGGCTGCGCCGGCAGCTGGAAATCGACTGGAATTCGCTCGACGAAGTTCAGTTCCGAACCATCAGCATCCTCGCGCGCGCGGCCGGCACGGTCATGCCGACCAGCCTCAAGATGATCGGCCCGGGGCGCATCGAGAGATCGGGCCGCCTGGCCAGACCCGGCGGCCGCGCGTTGGCCACCGGGCCGAGTAGCTGAACCGCGCCCCGGGCTACATTGCGAGCCATGCTGATCCGCGACGCCACCGCGGACCGAGACGCCGCCGCCTGCGCCGAGATCTACGCGCCGTATGTGAGCGACACGGTCATCTCCCTCGAGGAACGAGCACCGGGCGAGACGGAGCTCGCAGACCGGATTCGAGCGACGACCAAGACCCATCGCTGGCTCGTCGCCGAGGAGGCACAAGAGGTGATCGGCTACGCCTACGCCGGCGCGCACCGCACGCGTGCCTGCTACCGATGGGCGACCGATGTCGCCGTGTACGTCTCCCCCGCCCATCAGCGCCGCGGCGTCGGGCGGGCGCTGTACGAGACGCTCTTTCCGCTCTTGGCCGCGCAGGGCCTGCGGATCGCCTGCGCCGGCATCACGCTGCCCAACGACGCGAGCGTGGGACTGCACGAGGCGCTCGGATTTCGTCCCGTCGGTGTCTACAGAAACATCGGCTTCAAGCACGGGGCATGGCGAGACGTCGGCTGGTGGCAGCTGGAGCTGGGCGGCGCCGACGGACACCCGCCCGAGCCCGGACCGCCGACCCGGCTGGCCGGCGCACCGGACCGAGCGGCTGACCGTGTATGGCAACGAGCCCTAGCGAAATCAGCGAATCAGTCCTCGTCCAGCAGCAGCGCGAGCGTCGGGCAGGCGTCGACTGCGCGCCGGGCCAGCCCCACCAGATCGGGCGGGACCTCCGACTGATCGAGGATCGGGTAGCCCCAGTCGTCGAGGCGGAACAGCTCGGGCAGGAGCTCCACGCACAGGCCGTGCGCCTCGCATGCGATCGGATTGACCCGCAGGACCGCGCTCATGCCGGAACTCTCGCGCCGCCGCGTTTGCGGAGATCGGCGAGCCGGCCGCCGGGCACGCGGACGGCGCCCTCGCCCAGCGGCAGCCCCGCCGGCCGGGCCTGACAGCGCCCGCGGCGGTGGCGCTCGATGTCGTCCTCGAACACCCGCAGTGCGCTCTCGACGAACCGGGCCGCGCCATCGGGGTGGTGGCAGGCGCCCCGCCCGCGGATCTCTGTGGCCCACCGAAGCACGCGGTCGCGTTCGCGCGGCCCCGCGACGCCATCCGCCATCGCCCCGACCGCATCGGCGATCGCCCGCAGGCCGAATACGCACGGGCCGCACTGACCGGCGGACTGCTCGGCCAGATAGGCGATCACGCGCGCGCTCTCATGCAGGCCGCACGCGCTTTCGCCGAGCGCAATCAGCACGCCGGAGCCGAGCGAGCAGCCCACCGAGCGAAGGTCCTCGCGCGCCAGGCGCAGGCGACCCGCGGCCAGAGCATCGACCCAGGTTCCGAAGTACCCGCCGACCAGCAGGGCCTGAAGCGGCTCGGTCGGGCCGCCGGCGGCGTTCAGCAGATCGCCCATCGAGGTACCGAAGGCCAGCTCGTAGACGCCGGGAGCGGCGACGGCGCCGGTGATCGTCACCAGCGCCGAGCCGGGATCGGCCGCGGTCCCGAGCTCGCGGTACCAGCGCGAGCCGAAGCGGGCCACGAGCGCGAGTTGCGCCAGCGTCTCAGGGTTCTGGATCAGCGTCGGCCTGCCCCGGAAGCCGCGCTCGAACGGGCGCGGAGGCACGAACGTCGGCAGCGGCGAGCCGCCGTTCAGGTAATGCACGACCGCGCTCTCCTCGCCCGACACGTAGCCGTCAGCTCCGGTCACCACCTGAACCGACACAGACTCGTGCTCGCGCACTGAGGCCGCGCTGTCGAGCGCGCGCAACAAGTCGGGCGAGCCGGCGCCGACCTTGACGATGACCTCAGACGAACCGATCGCGCCGGCCGCGAGCACGGCGCCGTCGAGCACGAGGTGGGGAAGGCGGGCCAGCAGGAGGCGGTCCTTGGCGCTGGCCGGCTCGGTCTCCGAGCCGTTCACGATCACCGGGCCGACGCGCCGGCGCCCGGCCACCGCCCGGAGCTTGCGGGCGGTCGGAAAGTCCGCGCCACCCCGGCCGCGCAGGCCGCTTCGCTCGACCTCCTCAATCAGCTGGGCGGGCGCGATGCGCGGCAGCGGGCCGTGGATTCGCGCGTGCGCGGCCAGCGTCATCGGCTCGCTGCCGGGCTCGAGGCCGGCGAGCAACCGGGGTAGCCCCGTATGACCCTCGATGCTCACCCGTTACTCCCCACGGGGGAACCGGACAGCGTTCCGGTCACGCGGCCGGTCGAGTTATCGATCTGAAGCTGGCTGCGCAGGTCGAGGACCGTGCCCGATCCGTCGGTCACGCGCGCGAGGAACTGCTCGCCCTCGAGCGACACGATCCGCCCCTGCAACGCCGACGGCGCGCCCGCCGGCGCGAAGTCGACCTGGCTGCCGGTCATCGAGAGACCGCTGCCACCCACCGGAACGCCGCCGAGCCTGACCCGCAGCAGTCCGTGGACGCGGCCGGACACCTGCAGCGACAACTCGACGATCGCTCCGCCCGGCGCGCCCTGCTCCTGCACCGTGCCGGACAGGCTCGAGGTGAACGGCCGGGCGAGCAGAGCCGAACCGCCCGCCGACGAACCCCCCGACGACGACGAAGAGGAAGAAGACGAAGACGTCGAGGAGTGCGGGCTCCCCAGCAGCGACGCCGGCGTCCCCGCGCGCCGCGCCCAACCGGTCTGGAGCGGACCGGCGAGCGTGAAGATGGCCAGCCCAACCGGGGTGATCACCGCGAGCGCCGTGGCCGGCGCCCGCAGCCCCGCATGCTCGCCCGAGACGTGCGCGATCCGAGTCCACACGGCCACCAGGACGGCGACGATGCACACCACGGTCAGGCCCAGCATCCACCATTGCTTGACGTCGCTGCCCGTGCCCAGCCCGTGCAGGACCGCGACTGGCCAGCTCACGTAGGCCAGCCAGTGCACCGCCCGCCACGTCCGGTACCCGAGCCGGCGACGGACCAGGCTGGTGATCGCGATCGCCAGCAGCAGGTCGAAGGCCAGCGTGCCGAGGCCCATCCACAGCGGCCGGTAGGGCGTCAGGAACGGGATAACGCCGTCGAGCAGGGTGATCGGCGCGAAGCCGTCGAGCACGCTCGTCGCGATGTGGATCGCGAGCACAACGATGACGAGCAGCGAGATGTCGCGATGCACGGCGTCGACGGCGAAGCGCGGCCAGCGCGGCCCCGCCGTGAACCGCACCGAGCCGAGGATCCCCAGGACGACGCTCGCGGTCAGCAATACCAGCGCCACCGCACCGGTCCCGCGCGCGAGGTACCAGTACCAACTCGGGCTCAGCGTGGATGCGAATGCCGGATTCACGCCCCGCCCACCTCCGGACGGGCGACCGCCACGGTCGTGACGCCCCCACCCGCCGGCAGGTCGTCGCCCTCAGACGGCCATCCGGCGAGGTGCCGCACGGTTCCGTCGACCCCAACCAGGCGGCTCGGCAGCCCGAGCCGCTCGAGCCAGTCCGCCGCCTCGACGCCGCGCACGATCGCCGCGGTGCTCGCGATGTTCGCGTCCAGGCAGGACCGCGCGGCCACGCTGGCCGTCCGCCACGCACTGTCGACCGGGCGCCCGGTCGATGGATCGAGGAGGTGGTGTGCCTCCTCGCCTGAAGTAGTGCGCCACCGGCGCACGAAAGTGCTCGACGTCGCGAGTCCGCCCGAGTGCAGCGAGATCCATTGCCCGGGCGCGTCGACCCCGGCGCGATGGTCATCGGTCACCCGCACGCGCCACCCATCCTCCGGGGCGGGCCCGGCGATCGCCAGGTCGCCGCTGAACGAGACGAGCACACCGCAACCCGCTTCTGTATACGCGACGGCCGCAGCGCGGTCCGCGGCCAGCGCCTTCGCGGTGGCGCCGAGGTCCAACCGGACCCCAGGGGCGACCCGGACGGTGCTCCGCTCGACATCCACAGCGACCGCTCGCCATCCCGGGATCGCGGCGATCGGTCGAGGATCCGGAGACGCAACCTCGACGCCCGGCGAGATCGAGGCGAAGTCGCGGTCGTACCCGAGCGCGATCAGCGCCTCCCCGACCGTCGGGTCGACGTCGCCGCCGGTCAGCCGGGCCGCCCGGAGCGCCGCCGCCACCGCGTCGAGCAGCACGGACCCGACCTGGACCGCCGACCCCGCCGCGGCATTGACCGCCGAGAGCTCCGAATCGGAGCGAAAGCGCGAACACGCCCGGTCGAACTCAAGGACCGTCCGCGAGACGGCGTCCACCGCACGGGAGAGTGCCGCGGCATCCACCACCGCCACCATGGCGACGCCGCCGAACGCCTCGAGGCGCGTCAGGTCCAGATTGTCGGAGGCCATGGCCGCGAGAGGGTTGGACTACGACTACGACCCGCCCGAGACGACTCCGCCGCCCCCTTCGGAGGGCTGCGGAGCGCTCTGGGACTGCGAGGGTTGCGGAGCACTCTGGGATGGCGACGGCTGCGACGGCTGGGATTGCGAGGGCGAGGGCGCCTGGTCAGGGCCTTGCAGCCCAAGTTCGCTCGCGCTTGCGGGCGCGGGCATGCTCGGTAGGACCGAGCCGGAGCCGCCCGTCGAGGCGACCGTGCTCGCCCGAGACCCGGCAGCAGATGACGGGCGAGCGAGCGTCCGTCCCGGGGCCACCGAGGCCACCAGCGCAGCGATCCCCGCGGTCAACCCAGCGGCGCCCACGACGACCCAGCGCCGCGTCCGGCGCACCCGTTCAAGCGCCGCATCGCGCGCCAGCGCAGCGCGCGAACGCTCCGAACCGGCGAAAGGAGTACTCAGCCGACTACCCATCGTGGCATCACTATCGGGTGAGACTGTCAGCGCTCAGTAAGACCAATATGAGAATTTCCGGAGCTTGCCGCTCCGCCTCCGCGCGAGCCTACTCCGGCGGCCCGTCCGAGTCATCGCCATCCAGCGCCGGCAGCTCGATCGTGAACGCGGATCCGTCGACCCGCACCGCCCCACCGTGCCGTGCCGCGATCGCCGACACGATCGACAGCCCCAGGCCCGACCCCGGGCGGCCCGAGGCGCCCGCACCCCGCCAGAACCGCTCGAACAACCGCTCCCGGTCCGCGACATCCGGCCCCGGACCCTCGTCACGCACTCCCAACATCGCACGCTCCCCAGAGCGCACCAGAGAGATCGTCACCTGACCCTCGGCCGGCCCGTGCACGAGCGCGTTCTCGACCAGGTTCTCGACCGCGCGGACCAACTCGACCCGGTCTCCCTGCACGGTCACGGGCGCGACCCCGTCCAGCACCACCCGACCGTCGGTACGAGCATGGGCCTGGGCGACCTCGCGCACAACCGATGCCAGATCGACGGCAACGCCCTTCTCGACGGAGGCACCCGCCCGCTCCAGGACGAGCAGGTCATCGACCAGCCGCGCCAGGCGCCGGGCATCGCGCTGCAGCTCCTGCAGGACCTCCGGGTCGGCCCCGTGGCGCGCCGCGTACTCGACGTTGCCCAGCAGCGTGGTGACCGGCGTGCGCAACTCGTGCGAGGCGTCGGCCAGGAACCGGCGCTCGCCGGCTCGAGCCGCCTCGAGCGAGGCCAACATGTGGTTCAAGACCCCCGTCAGCTGACCGATCTCGTCGGCCACGCCGGTCTCCGGCAGCCGCCGCGACGGGTCGGCGGTCCGCTCGATCTCACCGGCGGCCACAGCCAGCCGGCGCAGCGGCCGCAACCCCCGGCGGGTCAGCGCCAACGCCACCAGCGCCGCCAACAGCGCCACCACCACCCCGATCACCACGACCAGAAAAGCCAGTCGGTTGCTCGTCTGGGTGATGTCGGTCGTGTCCGCGGCGACCAGGACCGCGCCACCGCCGGCCGGACCGGTCAGCGCGATCGGCGCCGCGAACATGCGGAACACGGCGTTCTGGAGCTCGATGTCCGCAAACCCGGTGGCGCCCGAGGCCAGCGCGGCGTGGGCCAGGCTGTCCTCGGGCAGGATGCTCGCGCCCAGGGTCAGCGACCGCGCGAGGATCCGACCGTGGGAATCGAGGACCTCGACGACGATCTGATGCCCGGACACCGGGCTCTCGAGCGCGCCGGGGCTGGAGAGGAGGGCGGGGGCTGAGACCGCGAGCTGGGCCACCTGCACGGCGCGCTGGCGAAGGGCGCTGTCCAGTGACGAGCGCAGCTCGTGCCGGACCACCACGACCGTGGCCACCCCGAACAGGACGAGGGCGACCACGATCGAGCCGGCAGCGGCCAGCACCAGCCTGACCCGCAGGGTCTGTGGCCGTGGCACCGCTATCCCGGTCCTGGACGGATTGACGAGACGAACATCCTCCGCGACCAGCAAATTTTTGCCTGATCCACAAGTTTCTTGGGTAAAGCCCCCTTATTCATGGTGGGCAGCTTTAAACAAGGATGTGAAGGTTTTGCCTGCTGATGGTCTTGGGGGTTCATTTCTGGCCGGCTCGGTCGCCGCAGGGCCGGTTCGGGTCCTGCTGGTCTCCTCGGAGTACCGCACGGCGCGGCTGATCGAGGGGCTGCTCACCGCGGGTGGGCAACGCGCGCACCTCGTCACGTACGCCACCTGGGACGCGGCGGCCGCGCAGGCGGTCCTGGACCATCCGGGCTGCTGCGTGCTCCTGGACTTCACCTCGCCGGAGACGATGGCGCTGCTCGAGTACGTGCGCATGTCGGCCCCCGAGGTCCCGATCGTCCTGCTCGCGCCAAACCACGACGAGGAGCTCGAACTCCACGTCATCGAAGCCGGCGCCCAGGACTGCCTCGCCACATCCACCCTGACCCCAGCCCTGCTGCGGCGAGCACTCGCCCACGCGACCACCCGCAAGCGCGGCGAGGCGCAGCTCGCCCACCAGGCGCTCCACGACCAACTCACCGGGTTGCCCAATCGCGCGCTGTTCCTGGATCGCCTCGGTGTCGCGCTCGAGCGCGCACGCCGGTCGGGGGCGCAGCTCGCCGTGCTGTTCCTCGACTTCGACAACTTCAAGCAGATCAACGACTCGCGCGGCCACGCGGCGGGCGACCGGCTGCTGGCCATCATCGGCGAACGGCTCAGCGGCCTCCTGCGCCCGATGGACACGGTGGCGCGGTTCGGCGGCGATGAGTTCACATTCCTGTTCGAGGACCTGACCTCCGAGCGCGAGGTCGTCCTGATCGCCGACCGCATCTGCCAGGCCGCGCGCCAACCGATCGAGATCGACGGCGTCGAGCTGTCGGTCACGGTCAGCGTCGGCATCGCCATGGTCGCCGACCCCACCGTCTCGTCCGAGACGGTTCTCCGCGAGGCTGACGCCGCCATGTATCGCGCCAAGGCGCGAGGTCGCTCGCGCTACGAGCTGTTCGACGAGGACTCGCGCCACCGGGCGATCGAGCGCATCGAGCTCGAGGCGGCGGTGCGCCAGGCGATCGAGCGACGCGAGCTGCGCGTCCACTACCAACCCACGCTTGACCTGGACGATTCGCGCCAACCCTCCGCGGTCGAGGCGCTGGTGCGCTGGCAGCATCCGAGCCGCGGGCTGATCGCTGCGCGGGAGTTCATGCCGGTGGCCGAGGACGTCGGCCTGATCATCCCGATCGGCCGGTTCGTCCTCGAGCACGCGCTCGAGCGGCTCGCCCACTGGCGCGCCCGCCGGCCCGACATCACGCTGTCGCTCAACATCTCCCCCCGCCAGCTGCACGATCCCACCCTCCCCGCCGCTGTCCAAGCGGCGCTCAGCACCAACGACCTCGAACCATCGGCGATCTGCCTGGAGATCCCCGAGCGCGCCGTGGCCGAGGATCCCGAGACCGCGATCGATGCGCTCGAACGGCTCAAGGGCACCGGGGTGCGGATTGCCCTCGACGACTTCGGCGCCGGTGCGTCGTCCCTGTCGCGGCTCCGGGAGCTCCCCGTCGATGAGCTCAAACTCCACGAGAGCTTCATCGCTCCGATCGGATCCGCGTCCCAGGATGCCTTGCTCGTGGGGGCGCTGGTCGACCTCGGGCACTCGCTCGGACTCACCGTGGTCGCCGAGGGGGTCGAGCACGAATCGCAGATCGAGCAGCTGCGCGAGCTGGGATGCGACACCGCCCAGGGATATGCGATCGGCCGGCCGGTGAGCGAGGAAGAGCTCGAGGCGGCAATCATCGGCGGGCTCACGCCCGCAGTGTGAATCCGCTCCCGCGAACCGTCCTGATCAGCGGCGGCGACCCGAGCTTGCGGCGCAGTCGCGTCACGTAGCGATCGACCACGTTCGTCTCGGCGCCGGCATCCCAGATCTCGTCGACGGCACGGGCGCGGGTGACCACTCGACCGGGTTCGCGCAGCAGCAGCTCCAACAGGTCCACCTCCCGCGCGGTCAACTCGATCGGACGCCCGGCCCGCACGGCCCGCCGACCCGGCACGTCGAGCGTCAGGTCGCCGTAGGACCGGACTGCCCCGCCCGCGCCGGCGTCCGACGCGCGCCGCGTCAAAGCCCGCAGCCGCGCGACCAGCTCCTCGACGGCGAACGGCTTGACCAGGTAGTCGTCCGCCCCGGCCTCGAGCCCGGCGACGCGATCGGGGACCGCGTCCCGCGCGGTCAGCATCAGGATCGGGGTCGGATCGCCCTTCTCGCGCAGCCTCCGCGCCACCGCGAGGCCGTCGACTCCGGGCATCGCCACGTCGAGCACGATCACGTCGGGGGCCGCCCGCTCGGCCTCGGCCAGCGCCGCGCCGCCATCGGCGGCCACGCTCACCTCGTAGCCCTCAGCGAGCAGCGTTCGCTCGAGCATGCGCCGCAGCGGCGGGTCGTCGTCGACGACCAGAACGCGACGGATGGCCTCAGTCGGCGGCGCCTCACGGCGGCGCCGTAGTGATTGGTCGGCGCCTGACGGCGGCGCCTTAGCCACCGGCGACGTCGCGGCGCAGGAACACCAGAAACGCCGTCCCCAGCGCCGGCAGGCCGTACAGCGCGCACACCCACGCCGCCCGGACGATCGGCGACCAGTCGATCGGCTGGCGCAGCAGGCCCTGCCACGCGTTGAACTGGGTGCTGAGCAGGTAGGGCTGGGTGGCGCTCAACCCGGGCAGGACGCCGATCAGCTGAAACAGGAGCGAGATCATCAGCGTCCCGACCACCGCCGCCGCGCTGTTGCGCGTGATCGTCGACAGCAGCAGGCCGATGCACACCACGGTGGCGATCGGGATCAGGTAGACGAGCAGGCTCAGGTACACGAGCTCGAGGCCCTTGGAGGCCGAGACAATCGTGCCGGACAGCGTCTGCACCGAGTTGAAGCCCGACTCGATCGAGCCGGCGATCACCGCCACCGTGCCGGTGAGCGCGATCGCAACGATCGCGTAGGTCAGCGCCGTGAGTGCCTTACCGGCGAAGATCTGCCAGCGCTCGAGCGAGCGCGTCAGGACCGTTTTCAAGGTCCCGTTGTGGTCCTCGGAGGCGAAGATGTCGCCGGCCACCAGCGCGGTGATCAGCGGGAACAGCCAGATCGCGCCGAACAGCAGGATGACGAGCGGGAACACCAGCCCGCTTTTGTCCAGGTACGAGGCGAACGCGAAGCCGTCGTTGCCGCCGTTTCGGTGGTGGCGGAAATGGACCGCCACGACGAACAGGATCGGGACGATGATCGCCGCGCCCAGCCCGAGGTAGGTCCGCTTCTGGTAGCGGAGCTTGCGCATCTCCCAGCGGTACACGGTGCCGACGCCGGGGCGCTTGCGCGCGCGAGGAGCCGCGCCGGCGCCGGCCCGGAGCTCCGGAGCGGTGCCGCTGATCGAGCTCACGAGGACGCCTCAGCCGGTGCGGGCTCGGCAGCCATCGTGGGGCCGGGATGCGACGGGACCCCATCCCCCTCGGTGAGAGAGAAGAACAGGTCCTCGAGCGTGACGTGCTGCGGCGCGAGCATCTGGATCAACGCCCCCGCCTCGATCAGCGCCTGAGACAGCTCGGCGACCGTGGTGTCGTCGGCCGCGAAGGAGATCCGCCCGTGGACGATCTGCACGTCGGCCACGCCCGATTGCGCCCGGCACACCGCGAGCGCCCGGTCGTCGTTGGTGGTCGACAGCCAGTAGGTGGCACCGGCGCTCCGCTTGAGGTCGGCGATCGCGCCCTCGTAGACGATGTCGCCCTTGCGCACGATCGCCACCCGGTTGCAGAGCTCCTCGACCTCGGCGAGCAGGTGGCTCGAGAGCAGCACGGTCATCCCCTGATCGGCCAGGCGCCGGATCAGCAGGCGCATGTCTCTCATGCCGGCGGGGTCCAGGCCGGTGGCCGGCTCGTCGAGCAGCAACAGCTTCGGGTCGCGCAACAGCGCCGCCGCGATCCCGAGGCGCTGGCGCATGCCGTGGGAATAGCCGCCCACCCGGTCGCGCGCCCGGTCAGACAGCTCGACGGTCGCGAGCGCCTGCTCGATCCGATCGCCGGCATCGCCGCCGTCGAACGCGGCCAGCAGCTCGAGGTTGCGCCGACCGGACATGTACGGATAGAAGGTGGGCGCCTCGACGAAGCCGGCCACGTCGTCGAGCGCCTGCACCGTCTCGAGCGGGTCGCGTCCGAACAGGCGGACCGTCCCCTCGGTGGGACGGATGAGGCCGAGCATCATCCGCAGGCAGGTGGTCTTACCGGCCCCGTTCGGCCCCAGGTAGCCGTAAACGTCGCCGGCGTGGACCGTTAGATCCACGCCGGCAACCGCGGTCAACTCGCCGTAGCGCTTGACCAATCCCCGTACTTCGACCGGGGGCGTGTCCGTCATGTCAGGAGGTCAGCGCCTTCGCCGCGGCGTTCGCGGCGACCGCCGGCACCGAACCGAGCACCGTGTAACGCACGCCGCCCGTCGAGAACGTCAGCACCGTGCCGAGCGGGGTGGACAGCTCCTGCGCGGTGGCGCCGTTGATCGACACCGTGGGCAGGCTGAGTCCCGACCCTCCGCCGCTGCTCTGCGACGACTGCGAGGACTGACCGCTGGCGCTCTGCTCGATCACCGCGATCCCGCCGAGTCCCTCGCCGTAGGTGACGAGCGCCGCTGGGCTGCCGCTCCAGTTGAGCGCTGAAACCGACTGGCGATTCAGGCCGACGAGATTGTCGGGCGCGGCCAGCGTGAACGGCAGCTTGGCCTGGACCTGCGCCGGCGTGGTCACCTGCGCGTGGGCCTTGCCGACCTTGCCTGCCTTGCCGGCCCTGTGGGCGTGCATGGCGCCCGCCGCACCCGCGCCACCCAGCGAGCCGATCGAGACCACGTGCGCGCCCGCCGGCGGCTTGATCGAGAACACCTTGCTCGAGACCGAGCCGTAGGAGATGCTGGTCGCCTTCAGCTCCAGCACCGGGGTGCTCGAGCTGTTGGAGTAGATCGCGATCCCGAGCGGGATGCCGCGAGCCGCGTCCCAGGCGAGCTGGACGCTGCCGAGCAGACCGCCGTCGTGCTTGGGCGTGACCCTCACCTTGTAGGCGGGCTGACCAGCCACGTTGCGCGGCGTCGGGCCGACCAGGTTCCAGTCCTGCGCGAACTGGTTGATGTCCTTCTGAATCTGCGCCACGGTCGGGATCGCGTCGCCCTTCGACGACGAGGAGGACGAGGAGGACGAGCCGCTGTGCTGGGGCAGGGTCCCCTTGTAAACCGTGTTCGACATCGGGTCGTAGATCGAGAACGAACCGTTGTCGACGACCACCTGGGCGTCGCCGTTCTGGCCCTGGAGCTCGAGCCGGAGCTGACCGTTGTTGGAGATCCACAGCCGGCCGCTGGCGCCGTTGAGGATCGGGTCGGTTCCCTGGAGGTCCGATGCGTCGATCAGGTTGTTGGTGAACTGGATCCGGGCCGTGATCCCATCGACCGCCGGGGCGCTGGCCGCCTGGTGAAGCGCGGTGGCGAGCGACTCCTTGGGCGGCTTGGGGCCACCGTTTGAAGCGGCGACGGCGATCGCCGTGCCACCGACGACCGCGATGATCAGGCCGGTGATGATCGCCAGCAGGCGTTGCGTTGAGACTGTGCGCAGAAACTTCATGTCGACTGCCTTTCTCGTGTCCTGCGGTCACGATAGGGCAGGATTTTGAAATTAGTTTGACAGTGGCCGCCGGCCTCACGGGGCCGCCATCGAGCGATCTCGTGTGCCGAGCATAAGCCCGCGCTACTGTCGCACCCATGTGTCGGCTGTTCGGAATGACCGGCGGGCGCGAACCGGTCCGCGCCACCTTCTGGCTGCTCGAGGCGCCCGACTCGCTCTCCCAGCAGAGCCGCCGCGAGCCCGACGGGACCGGCCTCGGCGCGTTCGACTCCGACAGCCACCCGGAGGTGTTCAAGCAGCCGATCGCCGCCTACGAGGACCAGGCGTTCGCGAACGAGGCGCGTGAGATCACCTCGCGCACGTTCGTCGCCCACGTCCGCTACGCGTCGACCGGCGCGGTTAGCGCTGAGAACACCCACCCGTTCGAGCAGCGCGGCCGCCTGTTCGCCCACAACGGGGTGATCGGCGACCCCGAGCGGATCGAGCCCGACCTCGGCGACGCCGCATCGCTGGTCAAGGGCGAGACCGACTCCGAGCGCTACTTCGCGCTGATCACCAAGGAGATCGAGCGCGACGGCGACATCGGCGGCGCGATCGTCCGGGCGAGCCGCTGGATCGCGGAGAACCTGCCCGTGTACGCGCTCAACATCGTGCTGATCACCCCGACCGATCTCTGGGCTCTGCGCTACCCGGACGTGCACGAGCTGTTCGTGCTCGAGCGTGCCGCTGGCGGCCCGACGGGATCGCGCCACCTCGAGCACGCGAGCGCGCGGGGCTCGGTCCGCGTGCGCTCGGGCGACCTCGCCTCTCGGCCGGCGGTTGTCATCGCCTCAGAGCGGATGGACGAGGACGCCGGCTGGCGACTGTTGGAGCCCGGCGAGCTTGCGCACGTCGATCGGGACCTAAAGGTGACGAGCACCCAGGCGCTCGACCAGCCCCCGGCCCATCAGCTCACGCTCGCGGACCTCGGCGTCAAGGCCGCCGCGTCGCAGGCGCCCGCCAAATAGCCATGGCAACCGTTGCCCGCCAGCCCTCGGTTGCCCCGCCCTCGCCGGTCGAGCCCCGCCTGCCGCCCGGCCCACGGCTGCCGCGGATCCTCCAGACGTTCGGATTCATGCTCGCGGGACCGCGCTTCCTCGAAGCCTGCCGGCGACGCTACGGCAACGTGGTCACGTTCAGCACCGTGTTCGACCAGGGCTTCGTGATGCTGTTCGACCCGGCTGGGGTCAAGGAGCTCTTCCAGGGGCCCCACGAGCAGTTGCGCGCCGGCGAGGCCAACGCGATGCTCGGGCCGGTCGTGGGCGAGCGCTCGGTGCTGCTGCTCGACGGCACCGAGCACATGCGCCACCGGCGCCTGATGCTGCCCCCGTTCCACGGCCGGCGGATGCACGCGTTCGCCGAGGCGATGCAGCGCTCGGCCGATGTGGAAATCGACTCTTGGCCGATCGGCGAGTCGTTCGCGCTGCTGCCGAGCATGCAGACCCTGACCCTGCGCGTGATCGTGCAGGCCGTGTTCGGCTATGAGCCCGGCGCCGAGGAGGAGGAGCTCCGCCGGCGCCTGCGCGCGATGGTCGCGCCGCTGGCCCGGCCCCGGTCGATGGCGCTGCTCGCGGCGCTGCCGATGCTACTCGGCCGGGAGGCCCGGATGAACGACGCGTTCGCGGCCGCCCGCCGCGCCGTCGACGAGGTCCTGTTTCCCGAGATCGCGCGCCGGCGCGCCCTGGGGGATGCCGCGCTCTCCGAATCCGACGACGTCTTCTCGGCGCTGCTGCTGGCGCAGGACGAGGACGACCGCCGCCTGTCGGACGCCGAGGTCCGCGACGAGCTCGTCACCCTGCTGCTCGCCGGGCACGAGACGACCGCGACCGGCCTGGCCTGGTGTCTGGATCTACTCCTGCACGCCCCGGCCGTGCTCGGACGCGCGCGCGAGCGAGACGAGCGCTACCTCGACGCGGTGGTCAAGGAGTCACTCCGTATCCGGCCCGTAATCCCGGGCGTGGGCCGGGTCGTGCGCGGGGACCCGTTCCGAGTCGGCGGGTACACGATCCCGCCGGGGGTGGAGATCAACCCGTCGATCCGGGTGATCCACCGGCGCGAGGACCTCTACCCCCAGGCCGGGGAGTTCCGGCCCGAGCGGTTCCTGGTCGAGGACCCGCCCGACACGTACACGTGGATCCCGTTCGGCGGCGGCACCCGCCGCTGCCTGGGCGCCAGCTTCGCCCTGATGGAGATGCGGATCGTTCTCGCCCGCGTGCTCGAACGGGCCGGCACGCTGCGAGCCGCCGATCCCAAGCCGGCCAAGACCCAGTTCCGCGCGATCACGCTCGCCCCGCGCGACGGGACGCGCGTGATCATGGATCAGCCGCCGCGCGCGGGCGCCTGATCGACCCGCACCAGGTTCCCGGACGGGTCGCGCACGGCGAAGTCCCGCACCCCCCAGAACTGGTCGGTCGGCTCCTGGACGATCTCCGCCCCCGAGGCGCGTATCTGCTCGAACGCGGCGTCGATGTCGTCGGTGCGGAAGTGGACGCCGTTCAGTGCGCCCTTGGCGAGCAGCGCCGCGACCGCATCCTGGTCGGCCGCGCCGCCGTACACATAGTCACTGAGGACGATCGCGATCTCGGGCTGAGAGGCGGCGCCGACCGTGATCCAGCGGAAGCCCTCGTTCGCGACGTCGTTGAGCACCTGAAGGCCGAGCGCGTCGCGGTAGAAGGCCAGGGCGACGTCGGGGTCGTGGACCTGGACGAAGCAGCGGGAGACGGTGAATTCCATGCCCGCCAACGCTAACGGGCCCGCGCTGCGCGCGCTTCTCCAACTCTGCTCGGACGGCGGGTCGGCCGGGTCATGTTCCTGGCCACGCAGCCCGGCACGCTCGCCAGCCCGGCATGGTCCCGGGCCCGGTAGGCCGTCGGCGTCTCGCCCACCAGCTCGGTGAAGCGGGCGCTGAACGACCCGAGCGAGGTACACCCGACCTCCAGGCAGACCTCGGTGACCGACAGGTCCCCGCGTCGCAAGAGCGCCTTGGCCCGCTCGATTCGTCGCGTCATCAGGTAGGCGTACGGCGTCTCGCCGTAGGTCGCGCGGAACTGTCGCGAGAAGTGAGCGGTCGACATCAATGCGGCGCGGGCGAGCGCGGCGACGTCGAGCGGACGAGCGTACTCGCGGTCCATCAGGTCGCGGGCGCGGCGCAGATGAGCGAGGTTCTCGAGCTCCTCCGGCGTCACCCAAGCAGCGTAGCGCCGGCACACCGGCCCCGTGCCGGGACGCCGCGCCAGGAATGCCTCAATCGCTGCGGTCCTCGGATCTACCGGCGGGACGCACGGCGATCAGCTCGCCGAGTGCCGAGCGCAACCGCCTCGGATCGTGCACGCGAGGGTTTCGGATACTCCGCAACGCTCGCGGGATAGCCTCCACGCCGTACCGCGCAAGCTCAGACGCTTCAAATCTCAGTGCCGCCGACGGGTCAAACAGTGCGGCGTCGACTCTGACGCCGTTCATCCTGAGCGCCTGGAGATGATCAATGGCGGTCATCGTCGCCGGCTGGTCCGGGTCGCGCTCCAGACTGGTGATCCAGAGCACACGGGCTGCGGTCGTTCGCAGCGCCGCTGCCAGATCCGGGACAGCAGCCGTCGACAGGACACTGCGGTAGAGCGAGCCGGGTGCTAGCAGCGCATGCTCAGACCGCTCGATCGCGTCGACCGCGGCGGCGGGGGAATCGATGCGATCGTCGATGAACACAAGCCGGCTTGGCCGGACGACGGAGTCGCCCGGAACACTCGGCGCTTCCGTGTCTCCGAACGGCTCGATCTCCCATCGCACCAGCTCGGTTGTGGCCGGCAGCACGGCTCCCTCGATCCCCAGCTGTTGGCCGAGCCACTCACTGGCGCGGCCGTAATCGTCAAACGCGGAAGCGGCCGAGGCGATTACGAGATTCCCTAGGGGATGCCGTCCGAGCCGTTCGATCGTCAACGGCCTCCGGATCGCCCTGAGTAGCGGCCTTTCCTCGCCGCTGAGCGCCTCGAGCGAGCGCCGCAGGTCCTCGACCGATGCTCCGGTGACTCGTCGCTGCACCTCGTCGCCATCTCCCGGCTGATACGCGATGCTCACGATCACCGTGAGGCGGGTGCCGTGACCTCGGAGCGCGCGCAGCACCGCGGCGAGCCCTCGGCCCGCCCCGAGTACCACGACCGCGTTACTCGACGGTGACGGTCTTGGCAAGGTTCCGGGGCTGGTCGACGTTGAGCCCGCGGGCGCGAGCCAGGTAATACGCGAACAGCTGCAGGGGCACGATCCCCAGGACGACCTGAAGCAAAGGATCGGTATCTGGAATGTAGACGACGTGCTCCGCTTGCTCGGCGATCTCGATACATCCCTCGGTCGCGATCGCAAGCACCTGAGCGCCCCGGGCGCGCACTTCGGAGAGGTTCGACATGAGCTTCGGCAGCACGCGCCGGTCCGTAGCAACGCACACCACTGGCGTGTCCGTGCCCAGTAGGGCGATCGGCCCGTGCTTCATCTCACCGGCGGCGTACGCATCGGTCGGTACGTAGGAGATTTCCTTCAGTTTCAACGCTCCCTCGAGCGCGACCGGCAAACCCGACAGGCGGCCGAGGAACAGGAAGAAGGAACTGTCGGCCAGGCGCTCGGCGAGTTCACGAATCGGTTGGTCGACCAACGTAACCACCTGATCGATCAGCTCGGGCAGCTCGTCGAGCCCCCATTGCAGGTCGGCGAGTACCGATGCTGGTTGTGAGCCGGTCACTGTCGCCAGCCGGATGGCCAACTCGTAGAGGAGGACGACCTGCGCGACAAAGGTCTTCGTCGCCGCCACGCCGATCTCGAGCCCGGCGCGGGTAAACAGCACCCCGTCCGAATCCCGCGTGGCCTGGCTTGCCGGGGCATTGGTCACGGCGATGACCGTGGCACCATGCATCCTGGCCAGGCGCATCGCGGCAAGCGTGTCGGCCGTCTCCCCGGATTGGGAGATCCCGAGCACGAGCGCCCGGGGCTCGATGATCGGCTCGCGATAGCGAAACTCCGAGGCGACCTCGACCTCCACCGGAATCCGTGCCCATCGCTCGATCGCGTTACGTCCCGCCAGGCCGGCATGGTAGGAGGTGCCACAGCCAACGATGATGATGCGACTCACCTCGCGTAGGCGAGTCGCGGCCAGGCCAGCTAACTCGTTGCGCTCGAGATCGGCACGCCACTGCGCAAGCGTCTCGCGGACCGCGGTGCCCTGCTCATGGATCTCTTTGAGCATGTACGTCTCAAAGCCATCCTTCTCGCAGCGTTCCTCGTCCCAATCGACGTGCATGGCGCTCGCCCCGCGGGGAAGACCGCTCCCGTCGAATACCTCGACACCATCCGGTCGCAGGACGGCGATCTCCCCGTCGGAGAGCACCTCCACCTCGCGCGTGTGAGCCAGAAACGCGGAGATCGACGACGCGATGAACTGCTCACCCTCGCCGCGCCCGACGACGAGTGGGCATTCGTGCCTGACACCAACCAGCGTGTCAGGCTCGTCGTCGCACATCGCGACGATCGCGTAATGACCCTGGAGCTCTTCCAGTGAACGGCGTAGGGCCTCGGACAGGCTGCCGTCGTAGTGCAACGCCAGGAGGTGGGCCACCACCTCGGCGTCCGTGTCGGAGCGCAGCTGAACCAGGTACTCCGCCAAACGCCCGCGCAGCTCCTGGTGATTTTCAATGATCCCGTTGAGGACGATCCTGAATCGTCCGCTCGCATCCTCGTGCGGGTGTGCGTTGACCTCGGTCACTCCTCCGTGCGTCGCCCACCGGGTGTGGCCAATGCCGGCCGAGACCATCTGCGTCGCCGTGCCGCCTCCGTTATTCAGATTGCAGGCGAGTACCGCCTCAAGCGAGTTCAGGTTCCCGACGGCCCGGATGCAGCGGGCCATGTCGCCTTCGCGCCAGGCGATGCCGGCGGAATCGTAACCGCGATATTCCAATCTCCTGAGACCCTCGAGCAGCAGTTCCTGGCAAGGCCGACCGCCCACATAGCCGATGATTCCGCACATTCCTGAACGCCCTTTCGCCCCTGATTCCGTTGTACCCCATTAATGAGTCGATCGCGGGCTGCGGTCAATGGGATCGCTGAGCTATCCGGCGTTCATGCAGTGATCGGGTCCGCCCCACTACTGCCGAGCGACCTGATCCCGGAAGGCCGCGATCACGCCTCGGAACTCCTGGCACTCTTCGGCCAGCTGGGCGCGCTCGCTCAGCACCGCCGACAGGTCAGCGGCCGGGCACTCCTGCTGGGCGAGTTCTCCCACCCGCTTATCGAGCCGCCAGTACTCGGTGTCGAGCTCGAGCGCGTACGCGGCGAGATCGGTCAACGCGTCGTACATGCGCTGATTCATGTCGCCGCCTCTCGATGACGGCTCGCGGTCCGAATGATCTTCGCGCTCAGGTTCCACCACGTACGCCAGTCAGTCTTACGCACGGTCGGGAGGTGGTAAAGGGGTCACCCTGTGCATAAATAGTTCATCGCGATGAACCTTCCGTTCACCGTTCAAAACTGAACTGGCTCGGGCGCCGCGATGAACGCGAGTCACGCTCAGATCGGGGGCGGTGGATCAGCCGCCGCCCGACGATGTACCGCTGCCCTGCCCGCCGGCACTCACCGCCGTGACGCGGTTCCCGCCGCCCGAGCTGCCACCGCCCGAGCCGGGGCTCGGATTTGCGTGCGGCCCGCCTCCACCCTGCGTGCCTCCGCCGCCCCCGCCCGATTCGGGCCTGCTGGGCGAGACGCTACTGGTTGGCGCGGGTCGGGAAACTGGGACAATCGACCGCGTGGGGGCGGGGGCGCTCGGAGGGTTGACACGGGCTACGTCGAGAGTGACGGGATGCTGAATGACCGGCGCCACCGGCGCCCGCGTCCCGGAACTCGAGACCGAGTGCCGGGCGGCCGCGACCACGTGGCCGGATCGGGCTCCGGCGCCCTGCCCGCCCTTCGGCTTGGACGGGGATGGGGCGCGCGTCTTGGCCCTCGCGGCCGGCGGGTTGGACCTCACGGCCTGGGGCCTCGACGGTGATGTGGGCGGCGGCGGGAGTGTCTCGAGCAGGGGCGCGCCGCTTTCCTGGCCGACCGATGCGCCGAGCGACGCCGTCGTGGGTGGGCGGGTCGCGAGCACGGTGGCTCCCACCGCTACCGCGATCAGTGCCGGGCAGGCGGCGAGCAGCACCCGTTTGCGCCGAGCCCGCTTCGGGGAATGCAGCCCGGGCGCAGCTGCGACGCTCGTATGCTCCCGGAAACGTGCCCGTACGAGGACGGGCCCTGCGGTTGCGAGTTGCGGTGACGGCGCCACCGGCAACCGTGCGCGCGTCACGGGAGTCGCTCCGGCGGACGGCGTCGCAACCCGCGTGCCCCACCGGTTGTCGTGAATCCGAATCGCCGCCCAGAAGACCTGGAGCGAGAAACCAACGTAGAAGAACGCGGAGACGACGGCGTACTTCCAGACGCCGTCGCTGCGCAGGCTCCGATACAGCAGCGCGTAGCTCGTGTTCATCACGTACAGGCCCAGGAGGTAGAACACCGGCGATGCCCCGTGAGCCAGCGGCTCCCAGCCGACCTGGTAGAGAGTCACCAAAGGACTGAAAACGCCGGCCACGGCGGCGATGAGGATCGCCGGAAATGCCAGCGGATGCGAGCGCCATGAGTGTCTGACCAGCACGAAGCTCTCACCCAAGAATGACTTCTGCCAGCGCAGCTGCTGCTTGAAGAACTTGCGATAGCGGTCCGGCGCGTCGGTCCACACCTCCGCCTCGCTGTCGTAGATCACCTTCCAGTGTCGCAACACCATGTTGGTCAGCGCACGATCGTCTCCGTGCAACCACGGGCGCCCAAGTAAGGTCTGGTGCTCCCACTGGTCGAGAATTGGCATCACGGCGGAGCGCCGATACGCGGCGAAGCAGCCACTCGCGCATGAGACGGCGCTAACAACCGACTCAGCCGCCTTGAGCAGCTGGAAGCTGACGTAGTAGCTCGCCGCTTGCATGTGCGTCAGCACGTTGGCGTTCGCATTGCGCAGGTAGGTGAGGCCGGAGATCGCCCCAACCTTTGGGTTCGCGAAGCCCTGGACGAGCTTGCGTACCGCCCACGGAGCGGGCATGGAGTCCGAGTCAACGAACACCAGGATCTCCGCGTCGGTCGCACGAATGCCCGCGGCCATGGCCGCTCGCTTTCCCTGATTGTGGCCGAGGTCGATGCACTTCACCCGTCCGGGATAGCGCGCGGCAGCGAGATTCATCTGCTCCCAGGTGTCATCCGTCGACCCGTCGTTGACCGCGACGAGCTCGACCTTGTCGGGCGGGTATGCGATCGTGCAGCAGGAGTCGATGGTGCGCACGACGGCGTTGCCCTCGTTGAAGGCCGGCACCACGATCGCGATCGTCGGTTCAAGCCCCGCGTCGCGCGGTGGCTTATAGATCGCCGCCAGCACGAAGCGACTGAAGATGTAGCCGGCGATCACCATCGTGTAAATGCCGGTGAACGTGCCGATACCCGAACCGCTGAGCAGCCCAACGATGTGGAAGATCAACAGACCGCACAACCCCGCCGTGATTAGGGCCGCAGCCCAGCGAACGGAGTGATGAAGACGTCCCTCGTTGGGTACGTCCCACGGACGCGCAGCCGCGTCAGCTGTTCTCATCGATTCCATACGCCGTCCGTGGCCACGCGCACCGCTCGTCGGCACTCCTCACAGGCCACACGAGTGGCGATTCCGAATCAGGCCCCATGGGGCCGCCCCCTTTTCCCGTTCCGTGGCTGCCAGCGTTTCAACTGCCAGGAAGGTAATCCATCGCCCACGCAGCGTGGATGGGCGATTCGGGCCCTGACGCGTTCAAAGTTGAACACGCCGGCGTGCGCCTCGAGCCGGCGCCGGGGGACGGATCTTGTCCGCTAACTGCCAGCTACGAGAACAGTGTTTCCGTACTGCTGGGTGCAGCCCGTTCCTGCGATCGAGCCGGGGACGACCACATAGTCGGAGGCGGGATTCTCAATGACGAGATGGAGGTCGGTGATCGCGTCCTCGCAGTTGTTAGCCGCAGACTGGCTCATCTGGCTGCCGTCGACCCACACGTCCAGCCACGTTTGCGCTCCGCGAGGAGCGGTGCTCAGGTCATGGCACGGTTCGTCCTGTGGGTCCGGTCCGTCGCCACACGTGTCCTCCACGATGAAATAGCGCCGCAGGTTCGGGATGTAGAACCTGGTTCCGGCGGGCCAGTCGAGAATGTCCTGGCCGTTGATGATCGAGTGGCCGACGGCGACGGTGATCGGGTCCTGCCAGGTGCCCGTCCCGCCGGCTACCGTGTGTATCACCGGGTTCGAGATGGTCGGGCTCCCGGGCGGGGTGTTGTCCCAATAGTCGTATCCCGTCACGTATGCGGTGAGATCTCGGGCCGCAGCCGGTGGGGTGGGCGAACCATTCGAAGGAGCCGGCGAACCGGGCGCACCAGGAGCTGGGGCCCGTCCGGCTCTGATCAACCGCGTCGGCTTCGAGGTCGACGACGCCGCTCCATGTGCGCCGTTGGCGATGACGGTGACCCGGAGCCTGTGGCCGACGTCTCGATGGGTGAGCCGGTACGAGTCGCCTCCACCACGCCGTGGAGCACCGATCGGCTTGCAAGCCCGTCCCGTCGAGTTGCAGCGCTGCCATTGGTAGCGGAAGGACGCCGCCCCTCTCCAGCGTCCACTCGAGGCACGGAGGACGTGACCGACTGCGGCGACTCCGGTGATCCTCGGCCGGGTTTGGGGAAGTGGGCGATTACGTGATTGCCCGGCGAAGGCATATCCCGCAGGCCCGACCACCATGAGCAGCACGATGCACAGCGCCAGCGACACGCCCGCGCGACGATTGCGTGTGCGGGCGCTCATAACGGACGCAGTTGTTCGCGGTGCTGGGGCGGGCACGAGGCCGGGGCGGTCATCTCCCACGATGACGCCGAGACAGCAGGACGGATGTCGAAATCATAACAGCCGCGGTGTGCCGCATTCGGCAAGCCGCGAGCTGTGTTCTTTGCCGATCGGCGTTCATATGTGAACGCACTCTCCGTTCATGCATTGAACGCACCCTCCGTTCATGCATTGAACGCCGATCTCCACCAGGCAACCCCTCGGAGATTCGGGTCCGGAGGGCTACTGTCGCCGCGGCACAGGTCAAGAAGACCGAAATCGAGAGGGGCAGTGACGAGCAACGCGCTTGTGACCGAGGCAGTATCGGTGGCACCGGAGACAAAGGACTTGACGGTGGTGCTGGCCTACGATCAATCCCCGGCGCGCGTAGGGATCAGGCGAGCGATCGAACCTCACGGGCTCCGCGTCGTTGGGGAGTCGGCGAGCGCTTCTGAAGCGCTGCGCACGGCATTGGCTCTTCGCCCCGAGGTGTGTCTGCTGGCGGTCGAGCTGCCGGGCAACGGAATCGAGGCAGCGCGGGCGATCAAGCAGGCCCTCCCGGCGACGAAGATCGTGATGATGACGGCGTCGCCGTCTGAGGAGGATCTGTTCGGGGCGCTGGGGGCGGGTGCCGATGGCTATCTGCTGATGAGCACGCCGGCCAGCCGGCTAGCCCATGCGCTCCGCGGCGTCGCCAACGGCGAGGCCGCGCTGCCCCGATGGATGACCGCGCGCCTGATCCAAGAGTTTCGCGAGCGAGGTACCAAACACCGGGTCAGCCTGCCGGCCGGGGCCGGCGAGGCCGAGCTGACGGCGCGCGAGTTCGAAGTTCTTACGCGCTTGCGCCGGGGCGAGCGGACGGCCGACATCGCCGCACGTCTGGGCATCTCTGAGGTGACCGTGCGCCGGCATGTCTCGTCCGTGCTGCAGAAGTTCGGGACGCCCAATCGCCGGGCGGCCCTGGAGATCCTCGAGCAGGCCGAGCGCGAAGAGCAACAAGCCGGCGAGAGGCGTGAGGGAGACGGTGATGAGCATTACGGACACGTCGGACCGTGACCGCCAGGTAACCACGGCGGGGACCGCTGCGACGATCGAGGCGCCGGGAGCGGCTCGCCTACGCACAGGCCGCTCGCGCGGAGCTCACCCGGGGCAGCCTCAGCCGGCAGGCGGCGCGAGGTTCCACCATCGGGTGCGCCGGTCCGCCTCTCGGCTCCTGAGCGGGGTCGGCATCGTCCTGATGTTCGCCGTGCCCGTCGCCCTGTTCGTCCATGACGCGTTCAATCGCAAAGTTCCCCGCGTCGCCGCACCGGCGCCGTGGCGGCCGACGGTGCCGCCGATCATCTTGGCGGGTCGGTGGAACGTCGGCTGGGCCCTGAACGGCCACAAGCCGTCGTCAGTGGAGATGGAGAACCTGGTGCTCACCGGTGCGATCACCCTCATTCCAAGGCCGAGGGTGATCCCAGCAGTGCTCACGAGCATGCCCACGACCGGGTGGACGCTCGATAACGGCGCCACGATCACCACCGACAGCCACGGCGTGCTCGTGCTGCGGCCGCTGACCAACGGACAGCCATCCCTCCCGGGGCAGGGCAAGGGCTGGCGCGGCGCGTACTGGTTGCCGCTGAATACCGCGACGTGGCAGAACTACGCGCTTCGCGTCACGGTCACCAACCTCGGGGCAGAGGGCTCGGGAGGCAGTGCGACAGTCGTCGTCGGCCATACCGACACGCACGTCGGTTATGCCGTCTCGATCTCGGCGGCGAGGATCACCATCCAGAACCAGAATGGCGGCCGCCTGTTCACGGGCGTGATCGCGTCCGCGGGATCTCACCGTGTCGGCGTCACGCTGGCCGAGCGGCAGCTCCTCGTGACAGTCGATGGGTCCTCGATCGCCACCTTCCACACCGGGAAGGTCCGTGGCGGGATCGGGTTCGGCGTCTACAAGCCGACGTCCCAAAGCAATCTGCCCTTCTTCACGAACCTGCGGGTGACCCCAAAGTGACCATTCGCTCGGAGCGTCACACCAAGTGGACCGCGCTCGCGGTCGCGCTGCTCCTCGCCGCGCTCGTCGTGATCGTGAGCCTCATCGCTGGTGGTGGGAGCAAATCCGCTCCCCAGACCGCGGGTGCACCGGCATCCCGCGGCGCGGCCGTAGGCGCGCGCCCCTGGTTTGCGCCGTACGTCGATCTGACCCTCACGCCCGTCCCTCGGTTTCAGGCCTCGGCGGCCAATCCAAGCGGTCATGTGGTGCTCGGATTTATCACCGCCGGCGCCGGCGACCCGTGTACCCCGGCCTGGGGTGGTCTCGCCACGCTCCAGAAGGCGGCGGCTCTCAACACCCAGATCACCCAGGCGCAGGCGGCGCACGAACAGGTGCTGGTCAGCTTCGGCGGAGCTCAGGGTTCCGATCTGGCGGTTGGCTGCACCGATCCGGCCAAGCTCCAGGACGCCTACCAAGCAGTCGTGGCTCGCTATTCACTGAACGCGATCGACCTCGACGTCGAGGGCCCGGGGTCCCTGAGCCCAACCGTCAGCGCGCGTCGTGCCCAGGCCATCGCGGCCGTGCAGCGAGGACGCGTCACGGCCGGCAAGCCGCTGGGCGTATGGCTGACGCTGACGGTCTCGCCATCTGGTCTGGAGCCAAGCGGGGTCGCGGCGGTCGAGCAGATGCTCCTGGCCGGAGTGAAACTCGCCGGTGTAAACGTGATGGCGTTCGATTACGGGCCTTTGCCTGGTGACACCATGCTGAGTGCCAGTGAAAGCGCATTGACCGCCACCGCGGTCCAACTCCAGAGGCTGTATCGGTCTAACCACATTCGTGCCGGCCCCGACGGCGTCTGGTCTCAGCTCGGGGCGACCATCATGGAAGGTCGCACCGACACCGCGGGGCAGGTGTGGGATCTCTCGGACGCGCGAGCGCTGTACGAGTTTGCCTTTGCACACCACCTCGGGCGCCTCTCTGAGTGGTCGCTAGGTCGTGATCAACCATGTTCGGGAGCGCCGCCGCAGCCGAGCGATTCATGCTCGGGGGTCAACCAGCAGCCGTTGGAGTTCTCGCATGACCTCCTCGGCCGTGCTGCTCCCTGACCGCAACGCAGACAGAACCTCCATCAATCGTCAGTCGGACCTCATCAATCGCAAACCACCGCCTAGGGGGAACCTAAATGGTGAAACGGACCGTACTGCTAGGCGCCGCCTTGGCAGTCGTAGGGCAAGCAATTCTGTTGGCGGGACCCGCCGTGGCCAAGACAAAAACACGGACGTGTCCCAGCGTGACCGTCGGGCGCTACGAGGCAACCAACGTGCGCGTCACGCCGAACCTGGGGTGCGCCACGGCGAAGAGCGATCTTCGCATCTGGCTCAAACACCCCGCGAAGCTACCTCGAAATGCCAAGGGGTGGCATGCCAAGCTCGTCGGTGGGACGTGGGAGATGGCCTACGGCCACTATGCGGTAAGCCTCTTCTTCGTCATGGTCAAGGTGCCGGCGCCGGCGCCGACCCCGACACCCACCTCGACGACACCACCGACCTCCACTACGACGTCGACTCCCACCCCGACGCCAACCCCGACCCCAAATCCGAACCCAAATCCGACCCCGACGCCCAAGGCCCAGAAGATCTCCTTCACCTCGACGGCGCCTCATGCGATCGTGAACGGATTCCCTTACACGGTCACGGCGAGCTCGAGTTCGGGCTTGCCGGTAACCCTGACGCTTGACGCCAGCAGTACAGGGTGCACGATGTCCGGTGCGAGCGTGAGCTTCACCGCTGTGGGTACCTGTGTGATCGACGCCAATCAGGCCGGCAACGCCACCTACAGCGCGGCGCCACAAGCCGATCAGTCGTTGGCGGTCACCCAGGCAAAGACGGTCGTGACGATGACCTTCGATGACGGCTACGAGGACATGATCAGCAACGCGCTGCCGGTCCTGCAGAAGGATGGCCTTCACGGAACGTTCTACATCATCTCGGGCGCTCTGAACAATGCTGCCAACGTTTCACCTGGCTACATGACCTGGAGCCAGGTTGAGTCGCTCTATCAAGCCGGTAACGAGATCGGCAGCCATACCGTGCTCCACGAGGCTCTTGACCAAGTGGACAATGATGAGGCGATTCAGGAGATCTGCCAGGATCGCTATGACCTCATGAACCCGCCCGGCTTGGCAGCCGGTTCGCTGGGACCGATCACCAGTTTCGCCTACCCCGACGGTGAGGGCATCGCTACTGGCAACCCCAATACGACCACCGATCCCAGTAGCTGGACGTCGACCTCAAGTGACGGTGCCAGTACAACGACCATCGAGAGCATCCTCCAGGCGTGCGGCTTGAACAGCGCGCGTACCGTCGATGGCGTCGACAGCGGCAGTGGCACGCCTGCATCCGTGCCGCTTACATCCGCCGATCAATACGATCCCACTACCGCCGACAGCGCCACCGCGTTTGACGATCCGCTTGACATGCCGACGACGCCAAGCATCGGTTCCGATGACGGCATCACCACGGCTTCGCAGGTTGAGTCGTGGGTCACGGGTGCAGAGTCGGCCGATGCATCGACGAACGGGTGGCTGTCGCTCACCTTCCACGACATCTGCTCCACCACGTGCGACAGCCCCGACGGCTACCAGATGGCCACGACGCAGTTCACCAGCTTGATGACCTGGATTCAGCAGCAGGAGCAAGCCGGCAACATCGTGGTTAGGACGATGGGCCAGGTAGTCGGTGGTACCGCCAGCCCGGCCGTGGCACCCGCAACGACCTCGCCCACGAACGAGTGGTCGGGTGTATCGGGGTGGACGTCAACGGGGCTCTCAAGCACGGTAGTCAACCCGAGCTTCACCGATGCGGTGAACCCGAGCACCTGGTACAGCGGACCCGATGGCCCGCCGTGCTACGAGCTCCAGTCATCCGGAGGAAAGGCGACTGCCGTGGTGACGGGGACTAACGGAACTGGATACATTTCCCAAGTCCCGGTGACCGGCCTCACGGGTGCCACTGAAGGCGGCCAGCTGAAGGTGACTAGTGCCACCAGCGGCAGCGACGCCGGCATCATCACTGAGCAGGACCTGGGCGAATGCTCACCGGTTCTGGCATCGGGGACTACTTACACGGTGTCCGCTGACTATCAGAGCACCGTGCCCGTGTTCTTCGATGTGTTCATTCGCAGTGATAGCGGGAACTGGAGCTACTGGACGGATGACAGTGGCACGGGCTTCCCCGCAACCGCAACGGGTGCCTGGGGAACGGCCACCTGGACGCTGCCACAAGCGCTCCCGGCTGGCTACGACGGCATCAGCTTCGGCCTGTCCGTTGGCGCGCCGACCACCCTCACGGTGGCCAACTACTCCATGACCGGCTGATCGACTTCATCCGCCGGCTGTTGCGCCGCTTCGGCGGCGCAACA
>DATJRS010000035.1:0-18148 GCA_035504535.1 Solirubrobacteraceae bacterium
GGTCGACTCGTCCGCCGCGGCGCCGTCGGTCGCCCGCACGCCGCTGAGGTCGATGCCCAGCTCCTCGGCGGCCCGCAGGAGGTCGTCGTCCTCCTCGCGCATCTCGGCCCGCTCGCCCTCCTCGGAGACGACGATGACGTCGAGCGCCAGCGACTGCATCTCCTTGAGCAGGACCTTGAACGACTCCGGGATCGAGGGCTCGGCGATGTTCTCGCCCTTGACGATCGCCTCGTAGGCCTTGACGCGGCCGACGGTGTCGTCGGACTTGATCGTGAGCATCTCCTGGAGGGTGTACGCGGCGCCGTACGCCTCGAGCGCCCACACCTCCATCTCGCCGAAGCGCTGACCGCCGAACTGCGCCTTGCCGCCCAGCGGCTGCTGGGTGACGAGCGAGTACGGGCCGGTCGACCGGGCGTGGATCTTGTCGTCGACCAGGTGCAGGAGCTTGAGGATGTACATGTAGCCCACGGTGACCTGCTCCTCGAACGGCTCGCCGGTGCGGCCGTTGAACAGGGTGGTCTTGCCCGAGGCCCGCATCCCGTCGCGCCGGCTGGCGTCGACGTCCATCCGGATGAGCCCGTTGTTCTTCTGGTGCTCCTCCTGCCAGCGGACCAGGGCCTCGTCGACGTCGTTGACGGTGGCGCCGTCGAACACCGGCGTCGACACGTAGACCTTGCCCGGGCGCCCGTCCGGCCGCGAGCCGCCGTTGGTGGCGTGCTTGCGGGCCTCCGAGCCGTCCTCGTACCAGCCGTTGGCGGCGACCCAACCGAGGTGGGTCTCCAGGATCTGGCCGAGGTTCATCCGGCTCGGCACGCCGAGCGGGTTGAGGATCACGTCGACTGGGGTGCCGTCCTCCAGGAACGGCATGTCCTGGACGTCGACGATCTTCGAGATGACGCCCTTGTTGCCGTGGCGGCCGGCGAGCTTGTCGCCCTCGGAGATCTTGCGCTTCTTGGCCACGAACACGCGGACCAGGTCGTTGACTCCGGGCGGCAGGTCGTCGCCGTCGTCGCGGCTGAAGGTCTTGACGTCGATGACGACGCCGCCCTCGCCGTGGGGAACCTTGAGCGAGGTGTCGCGGACCTCGCGCGCCTTCTCCTTGAAGATCGCGCGGATCAGCTTCTCCTCGGCCGTCAGCTCGGTCTCGCCCTTGGGCGTGACCTTGCCGACCAGCAGATCGCCGGAGCCGACCTCGGCGCCGATGCGGACGATGCCGCGGTCGTCGAGGTTGCGCAGCGACTCCTCAGAGCGGTTCGGGATGTCGCGGGTGATCTCCTCATCGCCCAGCTTCGTGGTGCGTGCGTCGATCTCGTATTCCTCGATGTGGATCGAGGTGAGCTCGTCGTCCTTGACGATCCGCCGCGACAGGATGATCGCGTCCTCGAAGTTGTAGCCCTCCCAGGACATGAAGGCGACCAGCAGGTTCTTGCCGAGCGCCATCTCGCCCGCGTCGGTGGCCGAGCCGTCGGCGAGCACGTCGCCGGCGGCGACCTGCGTCCCGACGCTGACGATCGGCTTCTGGTGGATCAGCGTGCCCTGGTTGGAGCGCATGAACTTCTGGAGCAGGTACTCGTCCTGCCCGCCACCGTCCTTGTCGACCACCATCTGCTCGGCGTCGACGTAGGAGACGGTGCCGGCGTTCTTCACCACGACCAGGTCGCCGGTGTCGACCGCCGCGCGCCGCTCCATCCCGGTCCCGACCAGCGGGGCGTCGGTGACCAGCAGCGGCACCGCCTGGGCCTGCATGTTCGAGCCCATCAGCGCCCGGTTGGCGTCGTCGTGCTCGAGGAACGGGATCATCGCGGTCGTCACCGACCAGATCTGCTCGGGCGAGACGTCGATCAGATCGACCTCATCCGCGGTCACGGTCACGTACTGACCGGCCTGGGTGCGGCACAGGATCTCGTCGCCGGTAAGACGACCGTGGTCGTCGACCGCCGAGTTCGCCTGGGCGATGATCCGCTCCTCCTCCTGAGTGGCGTCGAGATGCACGACCTCGTCGGTGATCTTGCCGTTCTTGACGACCCGATACGGCGTGGTGACGAACCCGTGCTCGGACACCTCCGCGTAGGAGGAGAGCGAGCCGATCAGGCCGATGTTCGGACCCTCGGGGGTCTCGATCGGGCACATGCGGCCGTAGTGAGTCGGGTGCACGTCGCGCACCTCGATCGGCGCGCGCTCCCGGGTCAGACCGCCGGCGCCGAGGGCGGATAGCCGCCGGCGGTGCCGCAGGCCCGCGAGGGAGTTGGTCTGGTCCATGAACTGCGACAGCTGGCTCGAGCCGAAGAACTCCTTCAGCGCGGCCACGACCGGCCGGATGTTGACGATCGTCTGGGGCGTGATCGTGTCGGCGTCCTCGGTGGTGAGGCGCTCGCGCACGACGCGCTCCATCCGGTACAGGCCGATCCGGAACGCCTCCTGGATCAGCTCGCCGACCGTCCGCAGACGGCGGTTGCCGAAGTGCTCGTACTCGTCCAGGTGGTCCTGGATCGGCTCACGCGGCAGCGACAGCGCCTCGGCCGCGTAGTCCTTGGTATCGACGCCCTCGTCCTCGGGCATGCCGAGCAGGCGCGGCAGCGTGATGAGCTCGCGGACCAGCGCGATGATGTCGTCGTGGGTCAGCGTGCGGGTCTCGAGGTCGATGTCGAGGCCTAGCCGCGAGTTCAGCTTGTACCGGCCCACACGCGTGAGGTCATAGCGCTTGGGGTCGAAGAACAGTTGGTTGAGCAGCGAGCGGGCGGCGTCGACCGAGGGCGGCTCGCCGGGACGCTGCTTCTTGAACAGCTCGATCAGCGAGCCCTCCTCGCTGCGGACCATCTCCGGGTCGGCGTCGAGGGTGAGGCGGATGTAGAGCGAGTTGTCGAAGAGATTCAGGATCTCCTCGTCTGACGCGTAGCCCATCGCGCGCAGGAGCACGGTGACCGGCAGCTTGCGCTTGCGGTCGATGCGGACGTACACGCGGCCCTTCTTGTCGATCTCGAGCTCGAGCCACGAGCCACGGGCCGGCATCAGGTTCGCGATGAAGACCTGCTTCTCGCGATCCTTGGGCTCCATCACGTAGGCGCCGGGGGAACGGACCAGCTGCGTGACCACGACGCGCTCGGTGCCGTTGATGATGAACGTCCCGCGCTCGGTCATCCATGGGAAGTCGCCCATGAAGACGGACTGCTCGCGGATCTCGCCGGTCTCGCGGTTGATGAAGGCGACGGTGACGGTCAGCGGCCGCGCGTAGGTCAGATCCTTCTCGCGGCACTGACCGAGGTCGGCCACGGGCTCGTCGAACGTGAACTCGCCGAACTGGACGGCAAGGTTGCCGGTGTAGTCCTCGATCGGCGAGATGTCGTCAATCGTCTCGCGCAGGCCGCCGCCGGCAGGATCGGTCAGCCATTCAAAGGACTTGCGCTGGATATCAATGAGGTTGGGGACTTCAAGGACCTTGTTCAGACGCGCGAAGCTCCGGCGCGTCCGGGGGGCATGAGTGGTTGCCAAGACGGCGACTCCTCGGAACGGTCGAGAGGGAGGCAGAGTTGCGCTCCCCGAGGCACGTACTCCCCAGCGAAGCGCGACCACTCAAGATAGCACACGGCAGTGATGCCCTGTGCAGGGACGCTCAGCTCTCACGGACCCCGCCCTCGGATCGCCGCGTATGTGGCGCGGCGCCGCTTGTGCTTGGGCGGCTACGGCTATTGGCTGACCGGCGCAGTGTACCCCAATTGGCAAGCCCTTCCGACTGGATTGCACCCGCCTACTTGGCAGGCTGGAAGTGGACTCGCCCTCCGGCCCCACCGCCACGCCCCTGCCCCCCGCTTCCCGAAAATTCCGCCATTCCACCCTCCCCGCTGCCCCTGGGGCCGGATTTCTCGGGTTGGAGACCAGAAATCCGGAACTCCAGAGGACCGCAGTCCGTAATGGCGGAAATTTCGGGTTCGGAGGGCGCTTGGACCCGGTGCGGTCCGGGAGGGCGTCTGGCTAACGCTAGTCCCGGTGCTCGAGCAGCGCGTCGAGGATCTCGCCATAGGCGGTCACGACGAGCGAGAGGTGCCCGTGATCGGGCCGCAGATGGGCGTCCGCGTTGAGATGGGCGGCCAGCCACTCGCCGTGAGCGATGGGAACAAAGCGATCCTGCGCCCCGTGCCAGAGCGACAGCGGCGCGCGAATGTGAGCCACGTCGAAGCCCCAGTCGCCTCCGAACGCCCGGTCGTCGTCGAACCAGCCCCAGACGCCGTTCGACAGAGCATGGGTGGTCTTCTCGAGGAGGTAGTCGGCGTACTCTCCGGTCAGCGCCCCCCGGTCGACCTCCGAGACCAGATCGCCGAGCACCGCGATGATCTCGTCGCCCGTGGCCCCATGCAGCGCCTCGCCGCGCGCGACCAGGTAGGCCTCGAGCTCGTCGCCGCCGGCCTGCATCGCGCCGAACTCCTCCACGTTCTCCTCGCCCATCCCGGCGGTCCAGTCGAGCCCCTCGGCGTCGAACGGCGCCGGCGACGCGATCGAGGCGGCCGCGATCACGCGGTCGGGCAGCAGCGCCGCGCACGCGATCACATGGGGTCCGCCGCCGGAGGCCCCCAACGAATAGAAACGCTCGTACCCAAGCGCGTCGGCTATTGCGGCCACATCCGTGGCGCAGCTGGCGACCGTGCGATCGGCGAGGCGGGTCGAGTCTCCAAAGCCGGGGCGCGAGTAGCCGATGTGGCGCAGTCCCCGCTCGGCACCCACCTCGACGAGCGGGTTGAAGTGCGACGCCGCATCCGGCGTGCCGTGGTGCACGATCAGGGGCAGGCCGTCCGGCGGACCGGCCGTCACCACTTCCAGCACGCGGCCATCAGCCACCGAGACAGACTGCGCCCCCTGATCCCACACGGCCACGCGCGAACGGTATCCGAACGCCGTCGGCGCGCTCAAAAGGAAGAGGCCCGCCGAAGCGGGCCTCCCCAGGCGGTCAGGGTCGCCCCACCCTGCCCGCTCGTTGCTAGACCGGTCGCGTGCGGGCGACCCGCACCTGCTTGGTGAGCGGAGTTGCCAGCCTCACGGACCGGTTGGTCGCGACGGTCCGGGTGACCGCCCGGACCTTGTCGCCGCGCTTATTCAGCTCGACGATCCGGATGTCGGCGGTGCTGATCGACAGAACGATGCGAACCACCGGATATACGCGGCCGTCCAGCCGCATCAGCCCCCCGGAGCGCAACTGGGCCGTCGGCGTGGCTGTGATCGAGCGGTCGGCGAACGTCACGATCGCCTCCGGCGGGGTGTCGCGACACCGCCTTTTGACGGGACAGGGTTGCCATCGGCCAAACCGACGCCGCGCGTCGACGCGCTTTGACACAGCCATGAGTGACAACCGATCCTCCGGATACGGCGGAGCGTCCTACCAGCCCCCATCTGAACTTCACCCCATCGGACTGCCTGTCGGTGCGGTCAATCCGGCCGCACCTATCGTTGAGGAAGGTTATGTCGTCCAGTTAGACGCCGACAACCTGCCTAAGTGTGGTGTGGAGCCACCCCTCGGAGGAGCCCCTCCCCACCCGGAAAGGCGGTGGGACGGCTCGCTGGTCCACGGGGGCGCTACGCGCGCACTGCAACTTAGATCGCCGTCCGGAGACTTAGATCGCCGTCCGGAGACTGGAGGAGGGCGAGGGTTCTGCTTCGTGTGACGGCGTGTGCGAAACGGCGCGCCCGTTAACAGACATATGCGCTGAGTGCTCGCTCAGCACGCGGGCCGCCGCCATGCGGTTGCACACGCCGAGGCGCAAGAAGATCGACTTGACGTGAAACTTGACGGTGTTCACTGTGATGAACAGACGTGCCCCGATCTGCTCATAGGAGTACCCGGCCGCAAGAAGTCTGAGCACCTCCATCTGGCGTTGACTGAGCGAGCTCAGCGGGTCGTCTTCCTGATCGGCAAGCATGCCCTGCCACCCGACCGGCATAACGGCGTGCCCGTGAGCAATCTGATCCAAAGAGCTCGCGAAGCCGGAACTGGAAGTGCGACTGAGGACGAGCCCCGACAGTCGTTGCTCGACTACAAACTTCACCAGGTCGGGATCGAGTGCATCGGCCACGACCGCTATCTCAACCTCGGGCATGCGGGCGCGCATGGATTGCACCAGCGCGAACCCGGCAAGCCGAGCGGCACCGATTCCGACGAGGAGAATGTCCGGCTTCGGCATATCGGCCGCGCACGCCGTCTCGTCGTCCCCGACGATGCCGGTCACCGAAAACCCGGTCATGTTGTCGATCAGCGCTGCAAGCGCATCGGCGATCAACCGCCGGTCATCGGCGACCGCGACTCTGACCTCGGCACTCGGCGGGTCCTCGGTGTGATCGCGACGGTCGCCCATCATCCCGCCGCACGCAGGCCGACGCGCCTGAGTACCCGCTGCCACCTGCTTGGGCGCACGCAGCCCGCGCCGCCTGGAACCAACAAGTGCTCCATGGCCACCGCTCCGGATGCCACATCGCTATCTCGCCCGGGATGCGCAGGCACCTAAATATGGAGAACTACAAAACGGTGTTCAAAACTAACCGGAGGAAAAGGGAAAGTCAACCACGATTGACCCAGTCGGATTGGTCAGCGTTTGTTCCGTGGTCGGGTGGTGTCACGCCCATGACGGGAGCACCACCACGACATCCCCGCCCACCTCCGCGCCCAAAACACAATTGGGCGCGGGAGGTGGAGGGCCGGCCAAATACGGCCGGCGGCTACTTCAATTCGACGGTGGCGCCGGCCTCCTCGAGGTCGGCCTTGAGCTTGTCCGCCTCGGCCCGGTCGATTCCCTCCTTGACCGGCTTCGGCGCCTCGTCCACGAGCGCCTTGGCCTCCTTGAGACCGAGTCCGGTGGCGGCACGCACGACCTTGATCACCTGAATCTTCTTGTCGCCGGCCGCCTGCAGTACCACGTCGAACGCGGTCTGCTCCTCGGCCTCCTCGCCGCCGCCGTCAGCGGCCGCAGCGCCGGCCGCCGGCGCAGCCGCGGCCACGGCGGTCGCCGAGACGCCGAACGCCTCCTCGAGCGCCTTGATGCGCTCGGACAGCTCGAGCACGGAGATGGACTTGAGCTCGTCGATCCACTCTTGAGTGGTGGGCATGGTTCCTCCTTACGCGCCGGACTCTTCGTCCGACGCTGCTTCCTGGTCAGTTTCTTCTGGTTCGAGCGTGAGCCCGGGCTCCGCGTCTACGTCCACGATCGGTTCCTTCGCCTCGGCCTCGGGCTCGGCGGCAGGCGCTTCCGCCTCCGGCTCCGGCTCGGGCTCGGCAGCAGGCGCCTCCGGCTCAGCAGCAGGCGCCTCAGCCTCGGGCTCAGCACCCGGCGCCTCAGGCTCCGCGGCTGCGGCCGGCGGCGCTTCGCCGCTCACCAGGCCTTGGTCGGCGATCGCCTGCAGCTGGATCGCAAGACCCGCGATCAGCGCGTTCAGCCCGCGCACGAGGCCGGTGATCGGCGCCGCGATCGTCCCGACGAGCTGCGCGTGCAGGATCTCGCGCGCGGGCAGGCGCGCGATCGCCACCACGTCCTCGGCGCTCAGCGTGTTCGAGTCCATCAGGCCGCCCTTGAACTCGAGCGTGTGCAGCGTGCGCGCCGCGTCGTTGAGCGCCTTGGCGGCCACCGCCGCGTCGCCGGTCACGAAGGCCAGCGCGGTCGGTCCCTGGAGCAGCGCCTTCAGTCCCTCGGCGCCCGCCTGGTCGGCCGCCCGCTCGGTCAGCGAGTTCTTGACGATCCGGAAGCGGGTCCCGGACTCGCGCAGTCGCCCGCGCAGATCGGCCGCCTGCTCGACCGAGATCCCGCGGTAGTCGACCGCGAACACGGCCTGGGATGCCTTGATCTCCTCGGCGATCTGGTCTACGACTGCTGCTTTCTCGTCTCGGTTCATGGTTCCTCTCAAACGCGAAACGCCCGCGTGTGGCGGGCGTCGACATCAGAACCAGAACCGGCTCGATCGAGGCTCCGCCTAGTCCGGACTTACGTAACGCCGGAGGTCTGGGGCGTGCTTCTACAGAGTTCAGTCTACGCCGCTACGGGCTCCTCCACGATGTCACGCGTGCGCGTGGGGTCGACCTTGACGCCCGGCCCCATCGTCGTGGCCACGGTCACCGAACGGATGTAGCGACCCTTGGCCGCCGACGGCTTGGCCCGGATCAGCTCCTCGATCACCGCCGCGTAGTTCTCCAGCAGCTTGCGGTCCTCGAACTCGCGCTTGCCGATCACCAGGTGGACGATCGCGTTGCGGTCGGTCCGGTACTCGACCTTGCCGGCCTTGGACTCCTCCACGGCCCGCGCCACATCCATCGTGACCGTGCCGACCTTCGGGTTCGGCATCTTCCCGGCCGGCCCCAGGATGCGACCCAGCCGGCCGACCACCGGCATCAGGTCCGGCGTGGCGATGGCCACGTCGAAGTCGTCGAAGCCGTCCTGGATCCGCTGGGCCAGGTCCTCCGCGCCGACGATGTCGGCGCCGGCCTCCTCGGCCTCGCGAGCCTTATCGCCCTGGGCGAACACGGCGACCTTGACATCCTTGCCCAAGCCGTTGGGCAGCGCGATCGTGCCGCGGAGCTGCTCGTCGGCGTGCCGGACGTTCAGTCCGGTGCGCACGTGCACCTCCACCGACTCGTTGAACTTCACGCGAGCGAGCTGCTTGATCAGCGCGACCGCCTCGGCGGGCGTGTACTCCCGCTCACGGTCGTAGCGCTTCTTGGCCTCTTCGTATGTCTTTCCGTGATGTGCCATCTAGACGACCTCCACACCCATCGAGCGAGCGGTGCCGGCGATGATGCGCGCGGCGGCGTCGACGTCGCCGGCGTTCAGGTCCTTCATCTTCTTCTCCGCGATCTGGCGCAGCTGATCCTGCGTGATCTGCGCGACCTTGGTGCGGTTCGGCTCGGCCGAGCCCTTTTCGAGCCCGAGCGCCTGCTTGATCAGCACCGCGGCGGGCGGGCTCTTGGTCACGAACGTGAACGAACGGTCCTCGTAGACGGTGATCACGACCGGGATCACCGTGCCGAGATCGCCCTGCGTCTGGGCGTTGAACGCCTTGACGAACTCCATGATGTTGACCCCGTGCTGGCCGAGCGCGGGGCCCACCGGGGGCGCCGGCGAAGCCTGCCCACCGACGGCCTGGAGCTTGATCTGAGTCAGAACCTTCTTTGCCATAACGACCTCTAGATCTTCTTCACCTGGTCAAACCCGACTTCCACCGGTGTCTCGCGGCCGAAGATCGACACCAGCACCTTCAGGCGCTGCGCGTCCTCGTTGACCTCCGAGATCTCACCCGAGAAGTCCGACAGCGGGCCGGAGACCACCTTGACCGACTCGCCGATCGAGAACTGGGCGCGGCTCGGACGGCGCTCCGCGACCTCGCGGTGGAGCAGGCGGTTGACCTCCTCCTGGGTCAGCGGCACGGGCTCGTTTGAGGCCCCGACGAAGCCGGTGACCCCGGGCGTCCCCTTGACCAACGACCACGAGTCCTCGTTCAAATCCATGTTGACCAGCACGTAGCCCGGCATCGTCCGCTTCTCGACCGTGATCTTCTGGTTGTCCTTCATTTCCGAGACGGACTCGGTGGGGACGACGATCTGCCGGACAGCCTGCTGCTGCCCGAGCGACACGATCCGATGCTCGAGGTTGTGCTTGACCTTGTTCTCGTGGCCCGAGTATGTGTTGACGACGTACCAGCGAAACATTCTTTGTTCGAGTTAGGCCCTCCAGCCTCGGCGCCCGGTGGCGCCTACTTCAAGATGAAAGTCACGAGTTTCCCGGCGACCCAGTCGGCCGCGCCGAGAAACGCGGCGGCCACGATCACGAAGCCAATCACGACGCCGGTGGCCTGCATCACCTGACGGCGATCGGGCCACTGTACTCGTTGCAGCTCGCGCCAGCTTCCCTGCAGAAACCCGATCAGCCGCGTGAGCAGGTTCTCTCGCGTCTCGACCTGGCCCCGAGGCTGTACGGCCACGGCGCCAGCGCCGGCTCCCCCATCGTAGCCATCGTCCTCGCCACCGGAACCACGACGGCCGCGCCGGCCGCCGCCGCCCCCGCCGCCACCGCCCGCCGCGATCGACTCCTCTACCTCGAGCTCGAACTCTTCCTCGTCGGCCTCGTCGCCGGGCTCGGGCTCGTCCGGCCGTCCGTACGCGAGCTGCTCTTCGGCAAGCTCCGCGTCCGGCGCGGCGTGCTCGAGCGGATCCGGGGCGCCGTTCTCCTCGATCTCGTGAGCGTGCTCGTTCTCATGCGCGAACGACCGCTCGGTCGCGGTGGGCAGCCCGGGACGCGGATCCGCACCCTCGGAGGGCTGACGCGGACGCCGTTGATTGGCGCGTTTGCGGTTACGAGCCACGGATCGCTCCGGTCAGCTCAGCGCGTCTCGCGGTGAGGCGTGTGGCGCCGACACCAGCGGCAGTACTTGCGCAGCTGCAGTCGCTCCGGGTTGTTCCGCTTGCTCTTATTGGTTTGGTAATTGCGGCGCTTGCACTCTTCACAAGCCAGAGTTGCAGCGATCCGAACGTCTCCACGAGCCATGGTGGGCGTTTCTTGTCTGGTTGGTCAGGGCCCGGCGTCCGGACCGCGGGCGCGAAGACGAACGCCGCCCGGCGCCGGTCCTCAGTGTAGCGGCCAGGGGCTGGTTTATTCGACCAGCTCGATCGGGGAGACCGCCAGGTCCAACCATCGATCGCCGCGCAGGATACGGATCGGCATGGGATGCCCGATCGCTTCCTGGCTCATCAGCCGCTGCACGTCGTCCACCCGCTCGATCGACTGGCCATCGAGCTCGACGATCAGGTCCTCACCCCGCAAGCCGGCCCGTTGGGCCGGGCTGCCCGGCGAGACCTCGCTGATCTCCACCCCGCCCGAACGTCCGAGTCTCACGCGCGCGTGAGGCGGAAGCGGACGGGGGCCGGCGGCGATCCCGATCCAGGCGCGCCGCACGCGGCCGTCGCGCATCAACGCCCCGATGATCTGGCGCGTCGCCTCGTTGATCGGCACGGCCAGCCCGAGCCCGACGCCGGCCACCGCGGTGTTGATCCCGATCACCCGCGCTGAGGAGTCCACCAGCGCACCCCCGGAGTTGCCGGGGTTCAACGCCGCGTCGGTCTGGATCACGTTGTCGATGTGGCGCACGGTCCGGCCGGCCCGAGCCGGCAGCGAGCGCCCGAGCGCCGAGACGACCCCGGCGGTGACCGAGCCGGCGAACCCGTTCGGGTTCCCGATCGCCACCACAAGCTGGCCGACCCGCAGCTTCTCGGCCTCGCCGAGCGTGGCCGGGATCAGGCCGTCGCCGTCGGCCCGGAGCACCGCCAGGTCGGTCAGGCGGTCGACGCCGACCACCCGCCAACTGAGCTCGCGCCCGTCCACGAACGTGGCCCGGCCCGTGCGGGCGGTGGTGGCGTGGGGTGGGCGGGCGGGACCCGACACGACGTGCGCAGAAGTGACGAGAAACCCATCCGGCGTCAGCGCCACCGCGCTGCCGGCGCCGGCCGGCACTTGCCCGCCGCGGCCGCGGCGCATGACCCGCAGGTTGGCGACGCTCGGCGCGATCCGCTCGGCCACGTCGACCACGATCCGCGAGTAGGCATCGAGCGCCTCGGCCTCGCGCTGCTCGGCCCTATCCCGGTCTTCGTGCTCGTTTCGCTCGGCAGTGGTGCTCATCGGACTACAGGCTCACCGTCACGGTGCGCTCCTCGGCGCCCCGGAGGATCGCCAATTCGAGCTGGCCACCGGCCTGAGCACCGTCGAGCGTCTCGTACAGCGCCTCGATCCGGTCCAGATCGCGCCCGCCGGCGCTGACGATCAGATCGCCGCGCTCCAGACCGGCGCGGTCAGCCGGGCTACCACGCTCCACGCCGCGGATCAGGATGCCATCGCGCTCGGGCAGGCCAACCGCGCGACGCAGCCGCCGAGCGACCCGCGGCGGAGCGACCGCGACGCCGAGCCGCGCCCGCTTCGGGGCCTCGCCCCGGCTCAGCTTCTCGACCCGCTCACGCGTGGCGCGATCGGCCGGAACGGCCAGGATCAGGCCGCCGTCGGCCCGAACCGCGTTGACGCCGAGCAGCCGGCCGGCGCCGTCGATCAGCGGACCGCCCGAGGAGCCGCGGGGGAGCGGCGCGGTGTGCTCGATCGCGCCGTGGATCCGGCGCCCCCGGGGGCCGCGGAAGCTACGCGCGGTCGAGGAGACGAAGCCCGGCGTGACCCGCAGACCACGGCCGCCAGGATTGGCCAGAGCGAGCACCGAACGACCGATCGGCAGCGACTCGACCTCCGTGTCCTGATCGGACCACTGGAGCGGCTCGATGCCGGCCGTATCGGTCTCGATCACGGCGAGGTCGAGGTCCGGATCGGCGGCGAGGACCTTGCCGGCCTCGCGCCGGCCGTCGCCAAAGGTGACGGTCACCTCATCCCCACGCAGGTTGTGGGCGTTGGTGAGGATGCGGTTCGTGTCGAACACGAACCCGGAGCCGCGGCCCCAGCCCTGCCCGAGCCCGATCACCGCTGGCCCGGTGCGCTCGGCCGCGGTCTGGATCGCACCCTCCAGCTCTTCAAGAACAGTCATCTGCTTACTCCTTACTTGCAATGTGCAAGTGACAACTCTACCACCGGCTAGGATCTAGGTGATGAACGAGGCCCTTGCCGACGCCCTGAACACCATCGGAGACCGCTGGACGCTGCTGGTGATCGCGGCGCTGCTCGACGGACCGCGCCGGTTCGGGGACCTGCAGGAAGAGGTCGAAGGCATCGCGCCCAACGTGCTCACCCAGCGGCTGCGCCAGCTCGAGCGCAACGCGCTGGTGGTGGCCCGGCCGTACTCCGAGCGCCCGCCCCGGTTCGTCTATGAGCTGACCGCGGCCGGCCACGAGCTGGCCGGCGCCCTGCGCCTGATCGCCGGCTGGGGAGCACGCAACGCCGAGGGCGCCATCGCCCCCCAGCACGCCGTATGTGGAACCCCCATGGAGGCGCGCTGGTGGTGCCCGACGTGCGAGCGCGTCGTCTCCGAGGACCACGACGACGAGCTGCATTACGCCTGATGAGGGGCCGCCTTCGGCGGCATCCGTGGGGCCATTGGACCCCGTCCGGACGGGGTCGCAGGGCCCCATGGATGCCGCGCAGCGGCCCATCCCCCACCCTTAGAGCTCTCTCACCACATACACGCGATTCAGGGCGGGCAGTAGAGAATGCGCGCACATGGTCCGCCTTCTGGGCATCGTCATATCGATCGGCCTGGCCGATTCGCTCAACCCGAGCACGATCGCGCCGGCGCTCTACCTGGCCACCGGCGAGCGCGCCCGTGAGCGCGTGGCCGAGTTCACCTTGGCGGTGTTCGCGGTCTACTTCGTGGGTGGCGCGGCGATTGCGCTGGGCGCACGGCAGCTGATCGGGCCGCTGCTGCCTCATCCCCGCCACCACATCGCCGACATCGTCGAGGTGGCGGTCGGGGTGGCGATGATCGGCGCGGCCGCGTTCCTGTGGCGCCACCGCGACCGACTGGGCGAGCGCGATCCGCCCGACTTCGATCCTCACGGGCGCTCGAGCTGGGTGCTGGGCGCTTCGATCACGGCAGTCGAGCTCCCCACGGCCTTCCCCTATTTCGCCGCGATCGCCGCGATCGTCGGGTCGGACCTGGGGCCGGTCCGAGACCTCTTCCTGCTGTTCATCTTCAACCTGTGCTTCGTGCTGCCGCTCCTGGCGATTCTGTGGGTGCTCACCTTCGGCGGGGAGCAGTCAGATCGGTGGCTCGACGCCGGCCGAAGCTTCCTGCAGCGACACTGGCCGGCGGTGCTCGCCAGCCTCGCCCTCGTGGCCGGCGTATTCGTCACGCTGCTCGGCGCGACCGGCCTCGCCGCCACCCACAGCCGCTTCCTGCGCCACCTGCACAAAACCCTGCACGGCTGACCTACGCCGAGCCGCGCCGCAATACCTAAGATCGGCCCGGTATGGCGACCACTCAGCCGCAGGCCACGGGGGTTCGGGCCGAGGCCCTGGAGCCGCTGCTGGACGGTCGCTACGGGTCGGTGCGCCGGCAGATCCGCGACATCCTGTCCCGGCCGGAGTTCGCCCCGCCGGTCGCCATGCCGACCGCGGAGTATCGGGAGCTCGTCCTCACGTGGATGCGGACGATCGCCGCCGAGGGCCTGACCGCCCCCGGCTTTCCAGTCGAGTACGGCGGCCACGGCGACGCGGGCGCGAACATCGCCGGCTTTGAGACGATCGCCTTCGGCGACCTGTCGCTGCTGGTGAAGTTCGGGGTCCAGTTCGGACTGTGGGGCGGCGCGATCCATCAGCTGGGAACGCGCGCCCACCACGAGCGCTACCTGCGGGCGACCGCGACGCTCGAGCTGACGGGCTGCTTCGCGATGACCGAGACCGGCCACGGCTCGAACGTGCAGGCGCTCGAGACGACTGCCACCTACGACCCCGCCACCGATGAATTCGTGATCCACACGCCGAGCGAGAGCGCCCGCAAGGACTACATCGGCAACGCGGCGTGCCACGCCCGACTGGCGGCGGTGTTCGCTCAGCTGATCGTGGACGGCGAGGGCCACGGCGTCCACGCGCTCGTGGTCCCCCTCCGCGACGAGCAGGGCACGCTCCGCGACGGCGTCGGGATCGAGGACTGCGGCGAGAAGATGGGGCTGAACGGCGTGGACAACGGCCGTATCTGGTTCGACCACGTGCGCGTGCCGAGAGACGCGCTCCTGAACCACTACGGCGGGGTCAACGACGCCGGCGCGTATGAGAGCCCGATCGAGAATGCCAACAAGCGCTTCTTCACGATGCTCGGCAACCTGATCCAGGGCCGGATCTGTATCTCGGGCGCGTCGGTCAGCGCGTCCAAGAGCGCGCTCACGATCGCCGTCCGCTATGGCCTCAGGCGCACCCAGTTCGGCCCACCGGACGAACCGGAGGTGGCGCTGCTCGACTACCGCACCCACCAGCGCCGGCTGATGCCGCTGCTGGCCAGGACCTACGCGTTGCACTTCGCCCAAGCCGAGCTGCTCGAGCGCTTCCACCGCGCCCAGAGCGAGGGCGCGCACACCAGCGAGCGCGAGCAGCGCCAGCTCGAGTCGCTCGCCGCCGGCATGAAGGCGACCGCCAGCTGGCACGCCACCGAGACCATCCAGTGCAGCCGCGAGTGTTGCGGCGCCGCCGGCTACATGAGCGTCAACCGGTTCGCCGCGCTGAAGGCCGACACCGACGTGTTCACGACCTTCGAGGGCGACAACACGGTGCTGATGATGCTGGTCGCGCGGGGTCTGCTGACCGACTACCGCGATGACTTCGGCGAGCTCAACCCGCGCGAGCTGGTGCTGTTCGTGGCCGAGCAGGCCGTCGAGACGATCGTCGAGCGGCTGTTCGCGCGCAAGATCGCTCAGGTGATCGCCGACATCGTGCCCGGCCGCGACGAGACCGGCGACCTGCTCGACCGCGACAGCCAGCTCGAGCTTTTCCGCTGGCGCGAAGGCCACATCACGGCCGGGATCGCCCAGCGGTTCAAGCGCGGGCTGGACGAGGGGTATGACCCCTTCGAGGTGTTCCGTGCGGTCCAGAACCACGCCGAGAACGCGGCGCGGGCCCACATGCAGCGGGTCGTGCTCGAGGCGTTCGCGACCGCCGTCCATGACACCGAGGACGGCCCGGCGAAGGACTCGCTCGGCCGGATCTGCGACCTCTATGCGCTGTACGCGATCGAGCAGGATCGCGGCTATCTCCAGGAGCACGGCCGGCTCACCGGACCGCGTTGCAAGGCCGTCACTCGCGAGGTCAACCGCCTGTGCGACGAGATCCGGGGCGACGCCGAGGCGCTCGTCGATGCGTTCGGGATCCCCGACGCGGTGCTGCGCGCCCCGATCGGGTTGCGATGAACGCCTACCACGACCTCGAGCAGATCCGCCGGCTTCAGGGTGTGCTGGGCTCGGACGCGGCGAGCATCGTCGCTCCGATGCTGGCCGGGTTGACCAAGGCGATCGAGGAGGTCGAGGCCGGATTGGCAGCAGGCGACCTCGCCCGGGCGACGCGTGCCGCCCACGCGGCTCGCAACGACGCGCTGATGCTCGGGGCGCGCCCGCTGCTGGAGGCGCTGACCGAGCTGGAGGCGGCGGGCCGGGAGTTCGACCAGGCCCGCGCGGATGAGGCCTTGCTGCGGGTGCGCGAGGTGTGGCCTCCGACCCGGGACGAACTGGCCGCCGCCAGCAACCCTCCCTAGCCCTGTCAATGCGCCAGCATTGACAGGCAGCATCTCTAAGCCCTGTCAATGCGCCAGCATTGACAGGCAGCATCTATTAATCCTGCATGCGTGAGTCAAGCTGGCGCTCCCGGGCGACGATTAGGACGTCATGGAGGGACGCGTCCTGATCGTCGACGATCACGACTTCAACCTCAGGCTTCTGGAGCGGCTGCTCGAGCTGGAAGGCCGTGAGGTGCGCGCCGCCGACTCGCTGGCGGCCGCCGAACAGGCGCTCGCCGAGGAGGAGCCCGCGATGATCGTGATCGACCTGAACCTGCCCGACGGCAGCGGCCTGGAGCTGACGCGCAAGCTCAAGTCCGAGCCGCGCACCGCCTCGATCCCGATCGTCGCCTGCACGGCGGCGGTCATGCACTCCGACGAGGAGCGGGCGCTGGCGGCGGGCTGCGACGCGTTCGTGTCCAAACCGATCGACATGGGACGCTTCTCGACGATCGTCTCGGCGATGCTGTCGTAGCGGAGAGCTCGCCCCCGCGGCGACTGCCGCCCCAACCCCCTTGTAGTGTTCGGCCTGGAATGGACTTTGCGTTCTCAGACCGCTGCCAGGCTCTGCGCGAGCGCCTGCTCGCGTTCATGGACGAGCACGTCTATCCGGCCGAGTCCGTCTACCACGAGCAGCTCGTCGCATCGGGCGACCCGCACTCGCATCCGCCGGTCATCGAGGAGCTCAAGGAGCGAGCCCGAGAGCTGGGGCTATGGAATCTGTTCCTACCGGAGCCGACCGAGGCGGTCGACGTGCCCGGCTTGAGCAACGCCGAGTACGCGCCGCTGGCCGAGATCATGGGCCGCAGCCACATCGCCCCAGAGGCGTGCAACTGCGCCGCCCCGGACACCGGCAACATGGAGGTGCTCAACGTGTTCGGCACGCCGGAGCAGAAGGAGCGCTGGCTGGCGCCGCTGCTCGAAGGCGAGATCCGCTCCGCGTTCGCGATGACCGAGCCGGCGGTGGCGAGCTCGGATGCCACCAACATCGAGCTGCGGATCGAGCGCGACGGCGACGAGTACGTGCTGAACGGCCGCAAGTGGTGGATCTCCGGGGCGCTGCGCGAACGCTGCAAGATCCTGATCGTGATGGGCAAGACGGATCCGGAGGGGGTGGGCGGGAATCCATTTAAACAGCAGTCGATGATCCTGGTCCCGCGCGAGACCCCCGGCGTGACGATCGTCCGCAACCTCCCCGTGTTCGGCTACATCGACCAGGAGGGCCACGCCGAGGTCACCTTCGAGGACGTGCGCGTGCCCACCTCGAACATGATCAGCGAGGAGGGCCACGGCTTCCTGATCGCCCAGGCTCGCCTCGGCCCCGGCCGCATCCATCACTGCATGCGCACGATCGGCGCCGCCGAGCGCGCGCTCGAGCTCATGTGCCTGCGAGCCTCCGAGCGCGTCACCTTCGGTCAGCCGGTGGCCGAGCGCGCCAACGTGCAGGACTGGATCGCCGAGTCCCGGATCGAGATCGACATGGCCCGCCTGCTCACGCTGAAGGCAGCCTGGCTGATGGACACCGTCGGCAACAAGCAGGCCCGGACCGAGATCGCCGCGATCAAGGTGGCCGCGCCGAACGTGGCCCTCAAGGTCATCGATCGCGCGATCCAGGTCCATGGCGGTGGCGGCGTCTCGGACGACTTCCCGCTCGCCAGCATGTACGCGCACCTGCGCACGCTACGGCTCGCCGACGGGCCCGACGAGGTCCACAAGCGCTCGATCGCGCGCACGGAACTGCGCAAGGTGGCGGCCGCACAGCCGGTGGCCGGCTCGACCGCCTAGAAGACCAATTCCCAGCCGCCTTCCAGGAGCTGCTCGCGTTCGTGCGCAATAACGGCGCATCCGTGCCGGAGGACCGGCTGGGGCCCTCCGACGTGATCCTCCCTCCGCCCGACGTCTCGTTCCAAGAGGCGAAGGCCGAGTTCACCGGCGAGGGCCT
>DATJRS010000036.1:0-35487 GCA_035504535.1 Solirubrobacteraceae bacterium
AGGTCGCGCCGCCGGCACATGCCGAGCCGTGCGGTGCGACGCCCGATGCGCCGACGCGGGATTCGAGGGCGTGCTGTTGACCGCGGGCGGGGTCGACGATGTCCGCGCGGGCACGACCGGCGAAACCGTCACCGTGACCGGGCGCTCGGTCGACACCGTCGAGGTGCTCTGGCGGATCGCCGGTGTGGACGGCGCAGAGGTATGGGACGGCGTCGATCGCGTCGCCGCCTGCGGAGCGGGATCGGGTGCCGGAGTGCTTGCGGTTGCGCCGGGCGCAGCCTGGGGGGAGGGGTCTCCAGCATGCCCCTTTGATGCGGCCGCCTGAGCAGCGGGCAGTGTGAGGCAGCTCAGCGCCAGAACAGCGACGACTGCCGCCCCGCCGAGTCGGGCGAAGATGCGAGCGGTCCAAGAACCAGTGTGCGCCTGCCCCCCGTACCGCTGCGCTACATCCACGCGTGCAATCCGCAACGGTCCTTCCTACTTTCTAGCTATGTCGCGTCAACCATACGCTTGTCGTCCCAACAGATCAACGGTCCGAGCCGGCCTCCGCTCGCGCGAAGGTCGCCAAGGCCAGTGCCCCGGCTAGGAGAACGAGCACCAGCACTGGCCAGGCGAATCCTGGACCGGCGCCGACGCGCGCCTCGAGCACCCGGGTGCGAAGAACCTGCCTAGCCCGTGCGACGTGCGCCGCGGGGTGAACCGAGTGCTCACGACGGGGCGCGGTGCTGGGGCGGGAGATCCTGAGGGACCCGCGCCACCACTCGACGGGTTCCACCGCCACGGAGTCCGCGTACCTTGTGACGACGGCGGGGCGGGTGGTTGCGCCCGGGCGCTGGAGCGCCCCGACCATCACGAGCGCTGACCGGCCGACCACGGTCGGGAAGCGCAGCCGCTTGGGCGCAGCCGGCGCCGCGCTAGGCGGCGGACTCGACGGTGGAGGGTCGGCCGGCGCCGGTGGCAAGTCGGGGCTGCTCGCCGGCGGCGTGGAACCGCTCGTCCCCGACTCGGAAACCGGCGCGGGCTCGGGCGTGCCGGGACCGGGCGCAGGAGCGGAGATCAGGACCACCGTGTTCTCGGTGCTCGCCTGCTGGACCTGGGTGGAGCCGTAGCACCAGACGAGGCACCCGATCTGTACCTGCCAGATCACCTGGGTCACCGTCGCCTCCAGCCCGCCGTCGGATCCAGCCGGGCCGGCGCTCACCCCCTCAACGGTCGTGCTGGACTCGTCCGCGTCCTGTGTCTGCACGGATGCGACACAGTCGAGCAGGCACCCGATCTGGAGCTGCCACGTGCTCTGCAACGTCTGGCTCACAGCCTGGTCTGGGTCCGAATCGCCGAGGCTCGGCCCGAGGAGCGATGGGAGCGCCTGCTCGACGAGTTGAACGGTCGTGCTGCTCTCCGACGCGCTCTGCATCTGCGCCAGGCTCGAGGGCTGCCCGTCCTGCTCCTGGCAGGACGTCTGGTTCGTCACGCTCTGCTCGGCCCCCGGGGCGGGTTCCATGGTCAGCGGAGCGGGAGGCTCCAGCAGCGCGTCGAGCTCGGCCAGGAGCTGCTGGGCGGTGGCCAGCGTGGTCGGGTTGCTCGAGCTGACGTCGAAGCAATGGGCGACGCACCCGATCTGGATCTGCGTGATCGTGCCGGCGGACTGGAGCGCCATGCCCGGTCCGGCCGGGACGGTCACGCCGGCCAGCTGGCCACCGGTCTGGAGGATCTGCGCCGACACCGACTCCTGCTGCGCGGTCTGGACCTGGCTGACGCCCTGGCAGTTCGTGAGACACCCCGAGATCTCGACCTGGGTGATCGTCTGAGTGGTGGTCTGGGAGACGATCGGGATCGGGCTCGATGGCGTGTCCGGTGGCTGGGGTGCCACGGGCGGACCGGCCGCCTGAGGCGGCGTTGCGGTACCCGACCCCTGCCCGGTTGAACTTCCCGAGTCGCTCCCAGTTCCCGGCTCGCTCCCAGTTCCTGAATCGGTCCCACCTCCAGGGCCAGCCGGCGGCGTCGGCTCGCTCGGCGGATCAGGTGATGAAGACGTCAGGTCCGGCGGCAGCCCCTGGGTGCCGGTCCCGGCGGGGGGAGTCCCCGTGCCGCCGGCGGGACCCGGCGTGCCGCTGCCGCTGGCGGGACCCGGCGTGCCGCTCCCGCTCCCCGGAGCGGGCGGGCTGCTGCCGCTCGCGGGACCCGAATTGGTGCTGGCCGACAGCGGCGCGTCTGTGGTCGTGGTTGGCGGGGGCTGGGTGCCACCGGTGCTACTACCGCTGCTACTACCGCCTGGCGCGCCCGCGATGGGAGTGGTTTGCGTACCCGTACCCGTAGTCGTCGCCGTCGCGATCGGGTCGGCGGGGGTCGACGCCGTGGCGACCGACGTCGAACCCGAGGTTCCGGCGGGCTGGTCGGCTCGCGCCTGCGCCACGACCACGAACGCCAGGACGATCGTGGCGAGGACCAGGCCGAGCTTTGTGCGGTAGATGAATCTCATGCAGGTGGCTCCCCGGGCAGAGGGGAAAGGCGGACCCGACCTCCCGGCCGGCGCCCGTGAGCGCCGGCCGGGTGCGGGTCGGCTAGGGGTTCCGGTCAGCCCGCACTGGCGGGTCGACTGGGAGGTCGATCAGGTGCTCGACTGGGTCTGCCCTCCAGTCTGCGTGGTGCCGGAGTTGTTGCCGGCCCCGCTGAGCGCCCCATTCAGTGCGAACTGGTTCGCGCTATTCGAACCTCCCGAGACGTTCCCGGCACCGATGCTGACCGGGACGTTTGCGTTGACCGCGGTCTGGTTCGCGCAAGCCGACGAAGCCGCCAGCTGGCCTGTGACGGCCTGCTGATTGTTCAGCTGGGCTTGTCCGGAACCGCCGCAGCCGACCAGGCAGCTCGACCCGGCTGTCTGGGTCTGGCCGTTGGTCTGTTGCGTGTTGCTGTTGTTGCCGGCGCCGCTGGCCGCCCCGTTGAGGGCGCCCTGGTTGGCGCTGTTGGAGCCACCCGAGATGTCGCCGGCCGAGATGTTCACGGGAACGTTGGCGTTCACCGCGGTCTGGTTGGCATTGGCGGACGAGAACGCTCCCTGGAGCGTGGCCGCATTCTGGCTCGAGGCCTGGAACTGACCCGCTCCTCCACAGCCCACGAGGCAGCTGGAGCTCGCCCCCTGACTCTGGGTATTGCCCTGGGTGGTGCTGCTGTTGTTACCGGCCCCGCTCAGCGCGAGGTTCCCAGCGCCTTGGTTGGCGCTGTTCGATCCGCCCGAGATGTTGCCGGCGGCGATGTTCACCGGAACGTTGGCGTTCACCGCGGTCTGGTTGGCGTTCGCGTTTGACGCCGCCAGTTGCCCGGTGAAGGCGTTCTGGTTATTCAGCTGCGCCTGACCGGCGCCGCCACAGCCGACGAGGCAGCTGGAACCGGCGTTCTGGGTCTGGCTATTGGTCTGCTGGGTGTTGCTGTTGTTGCCCGCGAGGCTGCCTGCCCCGTTGAGGGCGCCCTGGTTGGCGCTGTTGGAGCCACCCGAGATGCTGCCTCCGGCGACGCTCACCGGGACGTTGGCGTTGACCGCGGTCTGGTTGGCGTTTGCCTGAGAGAACGCTCCCTGGAGCGTGGTCGAGCTCTGGTTCGAGCCCTGCGCCTGGCCCGCGCCGCCGCAGCCCCACTGACAGCTGGAGCTGGCGGTCTGGCTCTGGGTGTTGCCCTGGGTGGTGGTGCTGTTGTTGCCGGCGCCACTGAGCGCGCCGTTGACCGCGAGCTGGTTCGCGCTCGGATCGCCGCCGCCGACACCGGGCATGGCCCCGCCCGCGCTGCTCACCGGCGAGTTGCCGTTGGTCGCGGTCTGGTTGGCGTTCGCCGAGGATCCGGCGAGCTGGCCGGTGCCCGACTTCTGCGAGCTGCCCTGTGCCTGGCCCGCGCCACCGGAACCGACGCCAGCACCGCCACTCGGATCGGTCTGGGTCTGCTGGTTGGTCTGCTGGGTGTTGCTGTTGTTACCGGCGCCGCTGGCCGCTCCGTTGAACGCGCCCTGGTTGGCGTTGTTGGAGCCACCCGACGGCTTGTTGCCGGTCGGCATGTTGCCCGTCGGCTTGTTCGGAGCCGGCTGCCCACAGCCGCACGGCTGGCCGCCGCCCGAGGGCGCGCCGCCGCCGACGGTGACCGGCGCGTTGGTGTTGGTTGCGGTCTGGTTGGCGTTGGCGCTCGAGAGGGCCCCCTGCAGAGTCACCGCGGACTGACCCGCGAGCTGCAGCTGGCCCAGACCGCCGGCGCCACCGCCGCCGCCTGGGGTGCCGCCGGCCATCGCCGTCGCCGGCGCTGCGAGCGCGGCGATCGTGATGGCGGCAGCGATGAACTTCGATTTCATGCTGCTTGTCTCCTTGATTAGCTGGATCGCCGCGCTCACTTGCGGCACGGCGATGGGTCACGGATTTCCGGACCGCGGCTAACCAGGGCGCTCGAGCTGCAGGGCCAGGACCGCCGACCTCCAGGGCAGTAGGTCGAGCGACATGAGGCCCGGCAAGATGGATCGCAAAAGACCTATGCCGGCGAGCACGAGCAGCGCGACGGCGGCCGCACCAGCCGGGCCGGCCCCGGGACCGGCGACCCCGGCCCCGGCGGGCGGCAACGAGGCCGGCACTGACGGACTGACAGGTTCGACGGCGGTCGCCGCAGCTGCGGTGCTGGCCGCGGCCGCGACGCGCTTATGCGTGCGATGAGGGGCGATCACGACACGTGGCGGAGGGGCGACGCGATGGGTCCTGACAAGCCTCGGCCACCCGGCGGCCGCGACCGTCGCCCGGACCGTGCCGAGTTCGATCGGACGGGCCGGCACGAGCGGCTCGCCGCGACCGAAGCTTCGATGCGGCGCGCCGAGGACACGAACGCGCCCGGACGGTCGTGACCGGAGCACATCGCTCACCCCCCCGGTCCGATGCCCGGCCGCCGCCAAGGCGGCCGAGTCGGGCCGGGGGGTGGTGGACACCGCCAGACCGGCCCCGTTCTCCGCGACCGGCGCGGGGTCGGGAATCGGCACCGAGCTCGCCGGCGAGAGGGACGTCGGGACCTCGAGGTGCACGACCGGGGCCGTGACGACCGCCGTCGACCGCAGCACGGGGGGCGATGAAACGGAGGGCGCAGGGACCGGGGAGGGGGAGGAAGACGTGCTCGGCGCGATCGCCGGGACATCTGCGACTGGGGCCCGCTCGACCGCTCCGACACCCGCCTGGGCGAGTGCGGAGTTGACCGCGGCTTGGGCGGCGGCGGGAACCTCCGGCACCGCCGTGTCCGCGGACGGCAGGCCAGGCACCGCGCTCGCCGCCTGCGCGCCGGCCGGGATCCACAGGGCCCCCACGAGGACCGCGAGGGCCAATGCCCACGCAACCCGGTGCCCCAACAACTTTCGGAACGTTAGATCAGCCATGATCAGTTTCCTGTCCCTTTATGTCTCCTCGAGGGGCCTATCTGATCCAAAAAGGGGCCCAAACTCGTGCTATCTCTGGTACTTTCACTCGTGATATCGGTCGCATAGGGGACGTGGCGACATGGGTGGCGTTAGGCGAACGAGACCGGCGGTAGCGGCGCCGGCACAGTCGGGCCCGACGGACGACGATCTGGCGAGGCAGGAGCTGGTGCGCTCCCACCTGCCGCTGGTGCGGGCGGTAGCACGTCGCTACGGCGGCCGGGGTGAGGACCTCGAGGAGCTGGTCCAGGTCGGGTCGCTCGCGCTGGTCAAGGCATCGGGGCGGTTCGATCCCGATCGCGGCGTCGCCTTCGCTTCGTTCGCCGCCCCCGCGGTGGAGGGGGGGATCCGCCGCCATCTCCGCGACCGGAGCGGGCGCACGACCCGGATTGCCTCGAGCACCCCCGAGGCCGGAGAAGTCGCCGCCGAGCCGGCCGGCGAGCTCGACTCCATCGATGAGAGCGAGTTCCGTCTCCTGCTAGCCGACGGCCTCCGCGTGCTCGACGAGCGGGAGCGCCGGATCGTCTTCCTGCGCTTCCACGCCGACATGACCGAACGCCAGATCGCGACCACGATCGGCATCTCTCAGGCCCACGTGTCGCGCCTGCTCGAGGGCGCGCTCGTGAAGCTAAGGACGGAGTTCACCGCCTCCAGCGGGGCCGCGGAATCGGGTGATAGCACCGAAACTCCCCCGATATCACCAGAAAACGGCCGTAAAATTGAGCCGGTGAGGGCGCGAGGGCAGCGCAACGGCGCGACGGCGCAGTCCGCAGACGGTCCGGCAAGCGATGCCGGGCAGCGTGCGGACGGTCGCGCGGCGGCTGGCGAGAGCGGTGGCCCGAGCCGGCGGTCCGGCCGGTCGAAGGCCGCGACCGGCTACAGCGGCCGGATCCTCGTGCGCATGCCGAGTGAGCTGCACGAGCAGCTGGCCCAGGCGGCCGAGCGCGACGAGGTCAGCCTGAACCGGTTCGTGACCCAGGCGCTCACGACCTCGGTCGACTCGGCCGGAACGCCGGCCTCGGACTCTGACGGAGGCCCCGCTGCCGGCACCGCCCGCAAGCTGAAGCTGGCGGTGGCCACGAACCTGGTCGTGGTCGTGCTGGCCGCTGTTGCGGCGGTCGTGCTGCTCGTGCTCGCGCTCCAGCGCGGCCTCTGAGATTAGGTTGGTCGGCGGCGCCTGACGGCGGCGCCCTAGCGCTGCAAGGGCGCGTTCGCCAGGGAGGATCGCCGGCCTCGGGCGCGAACCGGCCGCTGTGCGCAACACCACGCTTCATGGGGTGATCGAGGCCTTCACCACCGAGGCGGCCGGCCAGCTCGAGGCCGAGACCGCTGCGGGGGCGGAGGTCCCGTTCGAGCTCGTCGACACCGCGAGTGGTCCCCGGCGACCGGGCGGGCGGGCCGGTGAGCGGGGGGGTGGGCGGGTTCCCCTCTATTGCTATCGGCCGCTCACGGGCACGTTCATCCGCGAGCGCCTCGGCCTGCTGTCCGCGCTCCCCTCCTACGCGGCGGCCGTCCGCGCGCTCAGCGGCCTCGACGGCGTCGAGACGTACGTCAGGCAGCGGGGCGAGGCCCGAGTCCCGGCCGACCCGCGCGAGTCCGCCGACGCGGCGTTGCGGGCGTTCCTGACCGCGGTGTTTGCCGAGCGCAGCGAGTTCGGCTTCGACTTCGAGCGCTTCGAAGCGGCCTACGGGGAGCTCGAGCGGGCGCTCTACGACGGCCGCTCGGTGACGAGCGTGGCGGCGCCGCTCCTGGGTGTCGCCCTGGACTCGGAGACGCGCGAGATGGCGATCGCCGAGGGCCTCTCGCTCGTGCCCGGGGACCTGCTCGACGATCTGCCGTCCGAGGCGGTGTGGGGCGATGGCGAGGAGCCCAACGTCCTGATCGTTCTGACTGCTCCTGCGGACCGCGACGCGCCCGCGCCCGTGTCGGTGGCGCGGGTCCGCTTCCGCCGCATGCTGACCGCGCTGCGACTGTTCGAGCGCGGCGGCTACGCGCTGGGGCCGATCGCCTGGACGCGGGTCGACACGGGGGCGTGGCGGGCGGTTCCGCTCGGGGGCAGCGGGCGGCCGCGGATGGTGCGGCGGATCGCGGCCGCGCAGGAAGACGAGCTGCGGGCCTTCTGCAACCTGGTCGCGCGACGCGCGCCGCACAACGGCGAGATCTCGTGGGCGCTGGCGCGATTCGAGATGGGCTGCGAACGGCTGGCCCCGTTCGAGGCGCTCACCGACTACCTGCTCGCGCTTCGGGCGCTGCTCGAGCCCGAGGGGCCGGCGAGCGGCCGGCTGGCCGGGCGCATCGCGGCCATCTGCGCCACGCCGGACGATCGTGCCGCGATGACCGAGCGTGTCGCGCACGCGATCTCGCTCGAACGGGCCGTGATCGGCGGGCTGGCGCCGGCCCACCCTGGTGTCGACGCGCTGGTCGACGAGCTGGCCGAGCAGCTGCGCGCACTGCTCAGGGACGTGCTCTGCGGCCACCTCGGGTCCGATCTGTGCGCCCTGGCGGACGACCTGCTGGCCGAGGCGGCCGAGGCCAGCGCGGATCGACCACCCGGCCGGGAATCCGGCCGCGAAACCTTCGCCTAGCCACGCCGGCCAGCCTGGTCGGCCAAGCGCGCGAGCGCGCCGGTCACCCGCCGTGTGGCGGGCGTTTCGTCGCGCATCGATTTGACCGATCGGACAAAAAATAATACGATCGGTCAAATCATGAATCAGCTGATCGACGATCCCGCCCCGCGCCGGAGCTTCATCGAGGAGGCCCGGAGGGCGCAGCTCGTGACCTGCGCGATCGACACGGTCGCGGAGCTTGGTTTCGGCCAGGCGTCGCTGGCCCGGATCGCCGAGCGGGCTGGGATCAGCAAGGGCGTGATCGGCTACCACTTCGCCGGCAAGGACGAGCTGCTCTCCGAGGTTGTCACCGAGGTGCTGGCTCGCGGCAGGGAGTACATCGAGCCCAGGGTGACCCGCGCGCCAACCGGTCGCGGGAAACTGAGGGCGTACGTTGAGGCGAGCCTCGCGTTCATGGGCGAGTACCGCAACCACGTGATCGCGGTGGTCGAGATCACGCGCAACTGGCGGCCGGCGCGGGGAAGCTCGCCGCTCGGCCCCGGGTTCGTCGACGCGGCGGTCACGGCGCTCGCGCAGCTGCTCGTGAAGTTCCAGGGCACGGGTGAGTTCCGCTCGGATTTCGATCCGGTCGTGATGGCGACCGCGATTCGGGCGGCGATCGATGCCGTGCCCCGTCGATTGGCAAACGATCCCGAGGTCGATGTCGAGCACTACGGAACCGAGCTCGCGGACCTGTTCGACCTCGCCACGCGAAGGGAGGCACCACATGTACACGATCACGATTCCGAACCCCCACCTGCGTAGCGAGGACGTGGTCCAGGCGCTGCGCGACGGTCTGGGGCCCGGCTTCAACGTGCTGCCCGGTATGCGCGTGACCCGCGCGCCGTTCAGCCAGCCCGTGCCGGGCTCAGACGACACCGTCGCGGTGGGCACCAAGGACAACCGGGTGTGGCGGGCGCAGGTGAGCATCGTGCGTGAGCCGGGGCGAACCGAGCTCCGTATCACTCCCGGGGGCCTGATCTCCGACTACGTGCTCAACGCGCTCTGGACGGCGCGGAAGACCCGTCGTGCGCTGTCCACGGCCCCCGGCCTGGCTCGGCCCGCCTAGGGCCGCCGTTGGCGACGATGAGCCCACCGATGTCGCCCCGGGATCTGAGGGTCCGGCTGATCGCGGGCCTCGCCCTGCCGATCATCGCCTTCGTCGTGCTTCTGGAGATCATCGGCAACGCAACCGGCGCGCTCGCCATCACCGACGGAATCCCGGTGCTATGGGCTCTGGCGTTCGCGATCTGGCGCCGCCGGATCGAGCCGATCACGCTGATCCCGGTTGCGGTGTTCACCCTCGCGCTCGTGCTGACGATCGCGTTTGGCGGTAGCCCGCTTCCGCTCGAGCTCCGCCGGTCCTGGTTTCCGGGCACGGTCGGGCTGGCCTGCCTGATCTCCCTCGCGGTGCACCGGCCGTTGCTGGTCCTCGCCGCGGCGAAACTCAGCGCTGCGCACCCAGAGCAGGCGGGGAACGGAGGACTCGGCCTCGAGGCTCCCGAGCGGCGCCGCCTGCTGACCGTGCTGACCGCGATCGTCGGCGTCACCGGCACCGCCGACGCGGCGGCCCAGATCGCCCTCGCGCTCACGGTGTCCACCGCCACCTTCGGCGTGGTGGCGAGGATCGCCAGTTACGCGATCATCGCCAGCGGGCTCGCCGTCGGAGCCCTGTATGTGCGGTGGATCCGGGGCCGAGCCCACGGCGGCCGCCCACGGCCGGAGTCCTAATCTGTCCGTCGCGGCGAGTCCGACCCGCTAGGCTTGAACTCAGGCCGCTCCCCACTCGGTCCTGCACCGCGGGGCCGGGAGTGTCTTGCCTGCCAGGCCTGACATGTAAGTCCTGGGGCTCCTATGAAGGAAAGGGGAGCGCGACCTGCAGTGTCGAGCGGGCCACCGAGCCCGCTCGTGCTGTTAATGGGCCCCGTCCAGCCATCTGTTAGGGGATCGGGCGCCGGGGTAGGGAAATTTTCATGCCGATCGGGCCGGAGCCGCGCCCGGCGGTTAAGAAGCGCAATGTCTCTCTTTAAACAGCCCCTGATAGCGAGTTATGCTGCGGCCGTGGTCCCGCTCGCCGCCCGCCCGACCGTCGCGCCCAACGTCCACCCCCAGTGCCGAAACGCGCCGCGGATCAACGACGATGGGTTCGAGGAGCTGTGCCATTTGGTCACCGAGCAGGATCCCGACACGGCGCTGTGCGGCAAGGACGTGACGGGCTACCCGTGGGATCCGCCCTGGCCGCGCTGCGAGGCGTGCCTGGCGGTGGCGCGGGGGGAGATGAATTGACGGTACGGGGCCGGGAAGCACCGCGGTGAGCGCGTACGAGCTGCACTGCATCGTCGAGATCCCGAAGGGCAGCCGCAACAAGTACGAGTACGACCCGGAGCTCGGCGGGATCAAGCTCGACCGGTTCATCTCGGCTTCGGTTGTGTATCCGACCGACTACGGCTACGTCCCGGAGACGGTCGCGCCCGACGGCGACCCGCTCGATGTGCTGGTGTGCGTCTCGGAGCCCACCTTTCCCGGCTGCATCGTCGAGGCCAAGGCGGTCGGGCTGTTCCAGATGGCCGACGAGAAGGGCCCCGACGACCACGTCGTGTGCGTCCCGACCGCCGATCCCGGGTGGAATTATTTCGATGACGTAGACGACCTGCCGCCGCAGCTGCGGGCCGAGATCGGTCACTTCTTCACCGTCTACAAGGACCTCGATCCGGATCGCCATTCACATGTCGAGGGCTGGGCCGGCCGCGACGCCGCCGTCGAGGCGATCGAGAAGGCGCGGCGGGCATTCCGCGAGCGTCAGAGCGGCTAGGGTCCCGGCTCGGCATCGCCCGCGGCCCGCTCCCGGCGCCGCTTCTGCCACTTGAAGACCCGGTGCGCGATGAACGCGAGGATGACCAGGCCGACCAGGATCCCGAAGTACGCCTCGTAGCGCGTGGCCGTGCGGTAGATGCTGTCGATGTGGTCGCCCGAGAAGTAGCCGATCGACACCCACACGCCGACCCACAGCGCCGCGCCGAGGGCGTTGAACACGGCGAATTTCGCCCAGTGCATGCCGGTGATGCCGGCGATGATCCCGTTGGCCTGGCGCAGGCCCTCGACGAAGCGCGCGATCACGATCACCTTCCCGCCGTGTCGGTCGAAGAAGTCCGCGGTCTTGTCGAGGCGTTCGGGCGTGAGCAGGATGTACTTGCCGTAGCGCTCGGCGAGCGGCCGGCCACCGAAGTGCCCGATGCCGAAGCCGACGTTGTCCCCGAGGATGGCCGCGATGAAGCCGATCAGCGCGACGAGCCAGACGCTGAACCGTCCGGTGCCGGCGTAGACGGCGGCGATGATCAGCACGGTCTCGCCGGGGACGGGAACGCCGAAGTCCTCCAGGAAGATCAGTCCGAGCGCCAGATAGCCGAACCGGTCCAGCGTGGGCTCCAGGCTGTGCAGGACGCCGGGCAGGTGCGCCGGCGCGGCGGCGGCCGCTAGCAGCAGATCGGGCACGGTGAGGACCCTACCCGCGCGCTTTGCGATCATCGAGAGATCACCGCCGTCAAGCTCACCTCCCTGTCCCACGGCGCCGGCTGCGCGTGCAAGGTGCCGGCAGCGCTGCTCGCGCCGATCGTGCAGGCCCTGCCGCAGCCCTCCGATCCCGATCTGCTCGTCGGCGCCTCGACGAGCGACGACGCCGCCGTCTACCGGCTGCGCGAGGACCTGGCCATCGTCCAGACCGCCGACTTCTTCACGCCGATCGTCGATGACCCCTACGACTTCGGGCGGATCGCCGCCACCAACGCGCTATCGGATGTGTACGCGATGGGCGGGCGGCCGCTCACCGCGCTGAACCTGGTGGCGTGGTCGGTTCAGGAGCTCGGGTCCGACATGCTCGCGGAGGTCCTGCGCGGTGGCCATGACGTCGTCACGGCGGCCGGTGCCTCGATCGTGGGCGGCCACACGATCGACGATCCGGAGCCGAAGTACGGGCTGGCGGTCACCGGTGTCGTCGACCCGGCCGACGTGCTGACCAACGCCGGCGGCTGTGCCGGTGACGCCCTGGTGCTGACCAAGCCGCTCGGCGCGGGGGCGGTCACCACCGCGCTCAAGAAGGGTCTGGCCGACGACGAGATCCTGGCGCGCGCGGTCGCGGTCATGACCGAGCTGAACGCCGCCGGGGCAGCGGCGGCGCAGGCCGCCGGCGCCCACGGCATGACCGACGTGACCGGCTTCGGACTGCTCGGCCATCTGCATGAGCTGGCGCTGGCGAGCGGCCTGGCCGCGGAAGTGGAGGCCGAGGCGGTGCCGGCGATCGAGGGTGTCGTCGAGCTGTTGGCTGACGACCGCGCCCTCGCCGGCGGGAGCCGCAACAACCGCGCCTATGCGGAGGAGTTCGCCTCGTTCGCGCCCGGCGTGGGCGAGGTGCACCGCCGGCTCGTGACCGACGCGATGACCTCGGGCGGCCTGCTCGTCGCGCTCGACCCTGACCGCGCCGGTGAGGTGCCGGGGGCGGTCATCGGCCGGCTGCTCGCGGGCGAGCCGGGCACGATCAGCGTCGTCTAGACGGTTGGGCTGCGCTGCGCGCAGCGAGGCCCATCAAAATCGCACGGGCAACCCGCCGCTCGGCGAGTCCGGCCGCGCGAGTGGTGAGTTATGCGCCCTCGTCGGCGGCGAGGCGCTCGAGGTCTTCGCGTGAGGCGACGCCGAGGAGTCTGCCCTCGGGCGTGGTGATGATCGTCCAGCGCAGCTCCCGGTCGGCGAGGCGCTTGGCGATGTCTCGGGCGGCGCGGTGTGGGCGGTTCGTCGCGGGGGCGAGCTCCATGACCTGGCTCACCGGCGCGTCCGCTGGCGCCGATCGCAGATCGCTGGCGCGGGCCCGGCCGAGCACCATCCCGTCGTCGGCCGCCACCAGCGCGAACGGGTAGCTGGAACGTTCTACTTGGGCGAGGACCTCGCCGGCGCGATCGTGCGGTCCGCAGCGGACGTAATCGTCACGGGCGACGCGGCCCGCGGTGGGAGCCACAGCCCGCGACCCCTCCACCGGCAGGGCATGCGCGAGCCAATCGACCTTGCCGAACACGTAGTCGTAGACCTCGGTGAAGCCGAGGATTTCGAGCCGGCACGCGGCTCGTGCGCTCAGGTCTCAGAGGGCGTCCCAGCAGTAGACGACGACCGGTCTGCCGCGATCGAGGACCGCCGCGCCGCGTTCGTCCAGGGTTGCCAGGGGAAGGTTGATCGCCTTCGGCAGGTGAGCCTGGGTGTACTCCTCGGCGGGGAGCACCTCGACGAGCTGCGCGCCGCCGGCAAGCAGCTCCTGGAGCCGGGCGAGGTCGATGTCGGTGGCCACGGACCCGATCCTAGTCGCGGGCCAGCGCCTGGACCAGCACGTTTCGCGTCGCCTCGAGCGCCTGGGGCATGACGTCGGTGTCGGCCAGCAGCGGCATGAAGTTCGTATCGCCGCTCCAGCGGGGCACGACGTGCAGGTGCAGGTGATCGGCGATCCCGGCCCCGGCCACTTTGCCCTGGTTCCAGCCGAGGTTGAAGCCATCGGGCGACATGCCCGTGCGGATGGCGAGGATCGCGCGCTGGGCGAGGCGCATCGTGTCGAGCATCTCGTCCTCATTCAGGTCCTCGATCGTGGCCACGTGACGGATCGGGGCCACCATCACGTGGCCGGGCGCGTACGGGTACGCGTTCAGGATCGTGAGGCAGTGCTCGGTGCGATCGATCGGCTGGTGCGCGGGGTCGGTGTTGGTGGAGGAGGCGGCGGCGCAGAAGATGCACGCGCCGTCCTTAGGGCCCGTGATGTATTCGATGCGCCACGGCGCCCACAGCGGCCGGTCGGTCATGAGCGCGGGACACTACCGGTCGTGTTCCACGTCGAGTTGCGCCAGTTCCCGCACCAGACCCGCGCGTTCAACCTGACCCGCGAGGAGCTCGACGCGCGCATCCTGGGGCCGTGGCTGTCGGGCGGCGGGGTCGAACTCGACGACCGTCGCTGGACGCCGGACCGCGCCCGGCTGACGATCTACGAGGGGCCGGCGCTGGCCGCAGACCAGCTCGGGATGGGGCGGGGCTGGGCGAACGTGACCCGCGAGGGCGAGGACGTGACCGAGCGGCTGCTCGCCGAGGCGGCGCACCCGCCAGCGGTGGCGGAGCTCAAGCACGAGGTGGTGGCGCGCCTGGAGGGTGGACCGATCCGGCTCGCCACGCTCGTCGAGCTCACCGGCGAGCGCTATCCCCAGTCACGGGTGAGCGAGCGGCTCGCGCTGTGCGAGCAGGCCGTCTGGGAGTTGCTCCACGTGGGGGCTGTGGAGCTCATGCGCGACGGCGTCGCGGTGGTGCGCGAGCAGTGGCAGGCGGCGCTGCTCGACTGGGAGGCGTGGAGCGCGGATGGGATTACGCTCGGCGCGGCCGGTTAGGCCACCATGTCGGCGACCAGCCGGTCCCGTTCGGCCTGGGAGGCGAACAGGTAGCGGTGGATGCGGAGCAGGCCGGCGACGTCGTGGACGTCGTCGTCGAGCTGGGGGACGAGCAGCAGGCGGCGCTCGTCGAGCTGGCCGGCCAGGCGCGCGAGGTTGTGGTCATCGCGCTGGGCGAGCACGTGGTAGTCGCGGAAGTTCTCGGTCACGCGGACAGCGAGGCCGGGCGGCAGCACGCGGGCGAGCGAGCGGCGGACCTCGCGGGGGGCGCGATCGCCGAGCAGATCGTGGTGGACGCGGTTGACCACGACGCCGGCGAACGGCAGCCCGTCGGTCTGGAGGCGCTCGGCGAACCAGATCGCTTCGTCGATCGGCTCCCGTGCCGCCGAGGTGACGAGCAGGAACGCGGTGCTGTCGGCCCGGAGCAGCGTCTCCACCTGCGCGGCCCGCTGGCTGAAGTCGCTGGTCATGTCGCCCAGCAGCTGGAAGAACGTCGAGAGGTCGCTGATCAGATCGATGCCCGTGACCCGCCGAAGTCCCATCAGCAGGGGCAGCGCCCCCCGGCCCAGCACGCGCATCCCCATGCCGGTGGGGCGCAGGAAAGCCTTGAGCGCCTTGCCCTCGAGGAACGCGTTGAGCCGGCCGGGCGCGTCCAGGAACTCGAGCGCGTTGCGCGAGGGCGGCGTGTCGAGCACGAGCACGTCGAACTGCCCCTCCTGATCGAGCTCGTAGAGCTTGGCGATCGCGGTGAGCTCCTGTGAGCCCGACACCGCGGTGGAGAGCTCGCGATAGACCCGGTTGGCCTTGATCTCCTCCGCCCGCGCGGGGTCCGGCGCGATCCGCTCGATCAGCTCATCGAACGTCCGCTTGGGGTCGAGCATCATCGCCCACAGCTCGCCCTTGACCTCCAGGGCACCGGTGGCCAGTCGGGCCGGCTCGACGCGGCGCGGCTCGTTCTCGAGCTCCTGCAGGCCGAGCGCGTTGGCCAGCCGGTTCGCCGGGTCAATCGTCACCACCGCGACCTTGGCCCCCTGCGCCGCCATCCCGAGGGCGATCGCCGCCGAGGTGGTGGTCTTGCCCACCCCGCCCGAGCCGGCGCACACGCACACGCGCTTGCCCTCGAGCATCTCGGAGACGTTCACGAGACGCCCTCCGGCGCGCCAAGCGTCGCCTCGAGTGCATCGGACATGAGTTCGATCTCGGGCTGCCCGAGGTGATCGGCGAACACGTAGGGAAGCTCCACCAGGCGGGCGTGGACGTGAGCGGACAGACGGTCGCGCTGCTCGCGCTGGGTGCCGGCACGGGCGTGCTCGGAGAGCGCCGCGCGCAACGCCGAGCGCGCCAGCGCCGAGCGCGTCCGGGTCAGCGCCCCATTGAGCTCATCGATCTCGGAGGGCTCGAAGCGCGCCGGGTAGAGCGCGTTGACCACCACGAGGTCGAGGGCGAGCTTGTCCTTGGCCAGTTCGTCCATGAGCAGCATCGTCTCGTTGACCGGCATCTCCTCGGGCGTGGACACCGCGATGACCCCGGTGAACTCGGCGTCGGCGATCGTCTCGGCAATCGTGTGACCCTGGTGGGCGATCGGGCCGACCCGGGCGATGTCGGCGAACGTCCGCGGCGTTCGCAGCAGGCCCATCCCGTGGCCGGTCGCCGGCGCGTCGACGATCACCAGGTCATAGGGCGCGGCGCCGCGAGTGCGGCGGTCGAGCTGGGCCAGCTCCCACACCTTGCCGATGCTGAGCAACTCGCGCATGCCGGGAGTGGCCATGGCGAAGGCCTGAAACAGCCGGCTCGACCCCAGCGCCTGTCCGATCGTCCCGCCCTTGACGCGCAGGTACTCCTCCATCGCCTGCTGGGGATCGATCGAGATCGTGAACAGCCGGGGCGCGATCTCGAGCTCGCGGAACTGCTCCCCGCCGCCGTCGGAGAACAGCCCCTGGACCCGCTCCTGGCTGGCCAGCTCGGCGACGATCGTGCGCAGGCCGCGGCGCGCGGCCAGCAGCCCGAGCGCGATCGATACCGTGGACTTGCCGACGCCCCCCTTTCCGGTGACGAAGAGCAGGCGTTTGTCGAGGAGCGCGGCCACCGGACCGAAAATAGCGGGGCACGCAGGCTCGCCGCACCGGATCGCGGAGGATTCCGCTGGGCGGCTGCGAATACAGCCGTCGATATGAAGAAGGTGATCGCGTTCGCCAATCAGAAGGGTGGCGTCGCCAAGACGACGACCACGCTCAACCTCGCGGTGGCGTTCGCCGAGTCGGGCCACCGCGTGCTGTGCATAGACATGGACCCCCAGGGCAACCTGACCATGTCTCAGGGCATCGACCCGGACACGCTGGAGAAGTCGATGTACGACGTGCTCGTGCACCACATCTCGATTCGAGAGGTGATCCGCAAGCGCGAGGTCGACGTTGCCTGCTCATCGATCGACCTGGCCGGCGCGGAGATCGCGATGTCGACGATGATCGGCCGGGAGCGCTCGCTGCAGAAGGCGCTCAAGCCGGTCGAGGAGGACTACGACTACGTGTTCATCGACACGCCGCCGAGCCTCGGACTGTTGACAATCAACGCTCTGACCGCCGCCAACAAGGTAATCGTCCCCGTCCAGTGCGAATATCTCTCGATGCGCGGCCTGATCCAGCTGCAGAACACGCTTGCGATGATCCGCGAGAACCTCAACCCGGACGTCGATATCGAGGGCATCCTGCCCACGCTGGTCGACACCCGCACGCTGCACGCCAAGGAGGCGATCGAGCTGCTGGAGGAGAACTTCGGCGACCGCGTCTTCGCGTCGCGCATCCGTAAGACGATCCGCTTCGCCGAGGCGCCTGTGAAAGGTATGTCGGTGCTGAAGTACGATCCGGACGGTTTGGCCGCACACGCCTATCGGCAGCTCGCGAAGGAGGTCCTGTCCAATGCCAACCGGTAAGCGCGCGAGTATGCGCGAGGGACCACTGGCCGCGCTGTTTCGCAAGACCGCCCAGGACGTCGACGACAAGTCCCAGGCGGACGAGCACCCCGCGGCTTCCGCCCAGCCCGAGTCCGACCAGCGCCGCTCGGCGCCGGACGAGACCGAGGCATCCGCTCCTTCCGAGCGCGCCGCCGCCCCGGGTCCGCCGGTCGAGCCGACCGTCCCGGCCTCCTCGCCCGAGCCCGAATTCGACGAGCCGCGCATCCCGCTGCCCCACGAGCGCCTGCGCCACGCCTTCTCGGCCGACATCCCCGACAACGTGCTCGACCGTCCCGCCGCCCGGGAGCGGACGGTGCGCGAGCCCGAGCCCGAGCCCGACGTGTACGCGCATGCGCTGCGTGCCGGCGAGGAATCCGCCCCCGCACGGGGGAGCCTCGGCCCGGTGCTGCGGGTGGTCGGCGTCGGCGGCGCGGGCGTCAATGCGATCAACCGGATGGTGGAGGCCGAGATCGAAGGGGTCGAGTTCCTGGCCATCAACACCGATCTGCAGTCGCTCCAGCAGTCGGCCGCCCACGAGACGCTCCATATCGGCGACTCGGTCACCCACGGACTCGGCTCCGGGTCAAACCCCGAGCTGGGCCGGGCCGCCGCACGCGAGGAGTACGACCGGATCAAGGCCATGCTGCGCGGCTCGGACATGGTGTTCATCGCGGCCGGCGCCGGTGGCGGCACCGGCACCGGGGCGGCACCGATCGTGGCCCAGATCGCGCGCGAGCTCGGCGCCCTGACGGTCGGCATCGTCACGCGTCCGTTCCAGTTCGAGGGCACGCGACGCCGCGATCAGGCCGAGGCCGGGATCGCCGAGCTCGGCGACGAGGTCGACACGCTGATCGTCGTCCCGAACAACCGGCTCCTGTCGGTGCTCGAGCGCAACGTCTCGATGGTCGAAGCCTTCCGGGTGGCCGACGACGTGCTGCGCCAGGGCGTTCAGGGCATCTCCGATCTGGTCACCCTCCCCGGGCTGATCAACCTGGACTTCGCCGACGTGCGCACGATCATGGCCGGCGCCGGCAACGCCCTGCTTGGGATAGGCATGGGCACGGGCGAGCGCCGGGCCGTCGAGGCGGCCGAGCATGCCGTCGCCTCGCCGCTGCTCGAGACCAGCATGGACGGCGCCCGCTCGATCCTGCTCTCGATCACCGGCGGACAGGACATCTCGCTGTGGGAGGTCAACGAGGCCGCCAAGGCGGTGGCCGAGGCCGCCCACCCGGACGCCAACATCATCTTCGGCGCGATGGTCGACGAGAAGCTCACCGACCAGATCTGGGTCACGGTGATCGCGACCGGCTACGGCGATGAGCAGCCACGCCGGCGCGAGCGGGTCAGGGAGCGGGTCGAGGAAGACCGCCCCGCGCTGCGCGAGCCGTCGGGTGAGCCGCGGGTGAGCCGCGCGCGCCCGCGCTCGAGCGTCCTTGACCTCGACGTGCCGGAATTCATCCCGCGCCGATAGACCGTGGCCGAGCCGCTCGGCGTAGTCGCCGCCGGCCACCCGCGCAGCGCGCAGGCCGGCGCCGATGTCCTGCGCCAGGGCGGTAACGCGGTCGACGCGGCGATCGCCGCGATGCTCACGGCGTTCTCGTGCGAGCCGCTGCTGACCAGCCTCGGGGCCGGCGGCTACATGCTCGTGGTCGAGCCCGAGGCGTCCGATCGGCGGGGGTCAGGGCCGATCCTGCTCGACTTCTTCATCGAGGCGCCGGGGCGCGGCGCCGACATCGCCGCGCGGGCGGAGCTGGTGCCGGTCAGCGTGTCGTTCGGCGACGCCGATCAGCTGTTCAACATCGGGCCGGCGTCGGTCGGGACCTACGGGATGCCGGCCGGCCTGTGGGAAGCGGCGAGCCGGTTCGGGCGGATCCCGCTGGCCGAGCTGATCGCGCCGGCCGCGCGGCTCGCCCGCGAGGGAGTGGAGCTCAACGCGGCGCAGGCCTACGTGGTCGAGATCCTGGCCGGGATCGTGACCTCGACGCCGGAATGTGCCGCGCTGTATGCACCTGACGGGCGGGTCCTAGGTCCGGGCGAGATGCTGCGCCAGCCCGAGCTGGCCGACGCCCTCGAGCGGCTGGGGGCGGAGGGCCCGGCGCCGTTCTACACGGGCGACATCGCGGCGGCAATCGTCGAGTGGCTCGCGACGCGAGGCGGGATCGTGACCGCCGACGATCTGGCGAGCTATGCCGTCGTCGGCCGCGAGCCGATTCAGGCGAACTACCGGGGGCGCGCGGTGCTCACCAATCCGCCCCCGTCGGCGGGCGGGATCCTCCTCGCGCATGCGCTGGCACGGCTGGACGTGGAAACCGACGCCGCGCATCCCCCGGATCTGGTTCAGGTGGTGGACACGATGGAGCAGACGCAGGCGCTCCGCACGCCCGAGTTCCTGGAGGGGCTGGATGACCCGGAGTTCGTCGATCGCTTCCTCGCCCGGCGCTCGCCGCTTGGCTCGACCACCCACGTCGCGGTCCTAGACCGCGACGGCTGGGCCTGCTCGGTCACGAGCTCCAACGGCGAAGGCGCCGGAGTGATCGTGCCCGGGACGGGGATTCACCTGAACAACATGCTCGGCGAACAGGACCTTAACCCGCTCGGTTTCCACCGCCATCCGCCGGGCCGCAGAATGCCGAGCATGATGTCGCCGACGGCCGTGCTCCGGGAGGGCGCGCCCGAGCTCGTGCTCGGGAGTGCCGGCTCGAACCGGATCCGCTCGGCGATCCTTCAGACGATCATCCGCGTCGTCGACGACGGCCTGGAGGCGGGGGAGGCGGTGCGCGCGCCGCGCGTTCACTTCGAGGACGGCGTGGTGTACGCCGAGCCCGGGATCGACACCGAACCGCTCGAGCGCGCCGGACGGGCGATCGCGCGCTTCCGCGAGCTCAACTTGTTCTTCGGCGGCGCGCAGGCGGCCGCGCGTGATCAGCGGGGCCAGTTCTCGGGTGGCGGTGATCCGCGGCGCGGCGGGGCCGCGATCGTGGTGCAGGACGGATGAGGCGTAGCGCCGTGGGCGTGTTGCTCGCGGCCGTCTTGCTGGCGGGCTGCGGATTCGACGTCGAGTCGCCCGATCTGTTCGTTGTCACTCGGTCGGGCCCCGGCCCGAAGGAGTCGGAGCTCGTGAACTCCGGCGGGACGATTGCCTGCAACGGCGGCAAGCCCAAGCAGCTAGCGGATTCGCTGCTCATCCAGGCCCGTGCCCTCTCAACCAGCCTGAACGACGACGTCAAGCTGCACTTCGCCCGGAACGCGCACACCGTGTTCACCTATACGGTGCAAGTGCCGAACGGCACGTTCAGTTTCCCTGACACGGCTGCGTCCGCGCGGAAGGAATTTGCACAATTGGAGTTGTTCTTTGTGCAGGCGGGGACCGATCCGTGCGGCTTCAGTTCTTGAGATTGCTCTTAGCCTTACCGCCTGGTTAGGACTCTCGCTACCGTCCAATCGCTCATGCTGACGTTTGCCTCAAGCCTCATCACGACCTTCCAGGCGTTCGTGCTCGGCGCACTCCAGGGCGTCACCGAGCTGTTCCCGATCTCGAGCCTGGGCCACACGGTCATCTATCCGCACCTGTTCGGTTGGACCAACATCGTCGCGTGGCAATCGGAGCCGGAGTCGCCGTGGCTCGCCTTCGTCGTGATGCTCCATGTGGGAAGCGCGATTGGGCTGCTGATCTACTTCTGGCGCGACTGGGTCGAGATCATCAGCGCGTTCTTCGCGACGCTCGGCAAGCGGAAGATCGAGACCAAGACGGAGAAACTGGCCTGGCTGATCCTTGCGGCGAGCATCCCCGTCGGGATCCTCGGCATCGCGCTCGAGAAGGTGATTCGCCAAGCCACGGCCAAGCCGCTGGTCGCGTCGATCTTCCTGGTCGTCAATGGCTGCATCCTGATCGGCGCGGAGTTCCTGCGCCGTCGCTCGGACGTGCGAACCCGCGCCCGCGTGGAGGGCCGCTCCGGGCAGGTGGATCTCAACCGCGAAATCGAGTCGCTCAGTTACAAAGAGGGTGTGAGCGTCGGCTTCGTCCAGTCGACCGCGCTGATCGCCGGGATCAGCCGCGACGGCGTGGTGATGGCCGGAGGGCTGCAGCGCGGCCTCGACAATGCCGGCGCGGCCAAGCTCTCCTTCCTGCTCGCCACCCCGATCATCCTGGCCGCCGGAGTGTTCAAGGTCGGCGACCTGCTCGGTGCCAACGGCAACGGCATCCGGGGTGAGGCCGTGTTTGCCGCCGTGATCGCCGCGATCTTCGCCGTGATCACCGTGCACTTCCTGACCCGCTGGTTCAAGACGCGCAACCTGATCCCGTTCGGGATCTATTGCATCGTCTTCGGAGCCGCGATGGTCATTTACAACGCCTAACTGGCGCCGAAGCGGACCTTGCCGTTGGAGCGGGCGCGTTCCTGGACGCGGTCGACGAGCTCCAGGCGCTTGATGGCGGCACGGAACAGCCTCGTGACGAGCCGCAGCCGGGCATTCTCGGAGCGCATGTCGAGCAGCCCCTGCTTGGCGTCGAGGCCGAAGTCGACGGTCGCGGCCATCGCGTAGGCGCTCATATCGGCCAGCTCGTCGGGCTCGGGGTCACGATCGGTGGCGCGCCTGACCAGCTCGGCGTACGCCTCGTGGGCGGCCTTGGCCAGCTCCGGGTCAAGCGCGTCCTCGCGATCCTCGACGAACTCGATCACGCCGGCGGGGTAGGGGAGATGCCCCTGGCGCTCGAGCACGCGAAACGGCCGGGTGCCGCGCACCAGCAGCTTGATCCGCCCGTCGTCGAGCTCCTCGAGCACGCGGTCGATCGAGCAGGCGCAGCCGACCTCACGCAGACCGTCGTCGGAGAGCCAGACGATGCCGAACTCGCGCTCGCCGTCCAGGCACTCGCTGATCATCGTCTTGTAGCGCTCCTCGAAGATGTGGAGCGGAATCAGTTCTCCGGGGAGGGCCACGATCCCCAGCGGGAACAGCGGAAAATCGCGCGACGGGCCTTCGGGCATGCGCCCGACCAGTCTACGCGCCGGTCTAAGGTCGGCGGGCCGCCAGCAGCAGGTTGTAGAAGATGGCGGGCGGCAGCCGGGGCTCGAGCAGGTGCTCGTCGAGGCGCTGGAGCAGCAGGTAGCCGCGAAACGCGTACTGGCGCCACAGCATCGGCACGTCGGCCGGGTCGGCGGTCGCCTCGAGCGCCCGGTTGAACCAGCCGAACCAATTGGCCAACAGCTCCTCGCCGCGGACCCGGATGTCGGCGAACCCGGCCGCGCCGGCCAGCCGGGCGAGGTCGTCGGGCGCGAAGGCGTGAATATCGACCACCCGCTCGAGGCTGTGGTCGTCGTCGGTGCCGGTATCGGTCCCGTTTGCCGATCCATTACGGGATGGCGGCGGAGGAGGGGGCGCCGCGCGCAGGGCCAGGCGCCACGCCGGGGCGAGCGCGACCGCGCCGCGCTTGGGAATCGCGGCGAGCCGGTCGCCGAAGCGGGAGGGCTCGCCGGCGAACACGATCCACCCGCCCGGCTCCAGGACCCGGTGAAACTCGGCGAACGCGCGCTCGAGGTCAGGCAGGTGGTGAAGCACCGCATGGCCCAGCACCAGGTCGAAGCTGCCATCCGGGAACGGCAGCGACTCGGCGTCGGCTCGTGCGGTCGCGACCGTCAGGCCGAGTCGCCGGGCGTTCGCGTTCAGCGCACCGAGCATGCCGGGGGAGATGTCGGTGCAGGTGGCGTCGCGCACGATCCCCGCCCGCAGGAGATTGAGGCTGAAGTAGCCGGTGCCGGCGCCGACCTCAAGCGAGCGGTCAAAGCCGCGCTCGAGCCTGGCGGCGAGCACCTTGCGCAGCTTGCCGACCACCTGAGCCTGGCCGACGGCGCCGAAGTCGATGCCCCACTTGGAGTCGTAGGTGTCGGCGGCTACATCGTGATAGCGGGTGTTCACATCGCGGATCTCATCCGCAGTCTGCAGTGCCTCCATGGCGGCGGCACATTACCCTGTCGCCGCCGGTGAGCGCGTACGTTCAGCAGAACCAACCCCCCGGAGTCCCGCCGCTCGAGCTGACCGGCGAGCGGACCCTTCCCGACGTTCCGGCCGAGAACTACTGGTACCGCCGGCACCTCGCGGTATACGAGTGGATCGCCGTCCGGGTGGCGGGCGCGACCGCGCTCGACATGGCCTGTGGAGAGGGGTACGGCTCGGCGGTACTGGCCGGCTCGGCCGCCTCGGTCCTCGGGGTGGACGGCAATCCCGAGGCCTACGAGCACGCTCGCCTGAGGTACACGCGGCCCGGGCTGTCGTTTGCGTGGGGCGCGGTCGAGACGTTCGGCGAGGCGGACTCGTTCGACGCCGTGGTGTTCCTGCAGACGATCGAGCACGTCGCCGACCCCGCGGCCGTGCTCGCGCACTTCGCCCGGATCCTGCGCCCGGGTGGGGTGGCTTACATCTCGACCCCCAATGTGCTCACGCTCGCCCCGGCCGGCGCCGCGAAGTCCGATAACCCCTGGCACCTGCGGGAGTACCGGGCGCAGGAGTTCACCGAGCTGTGCCGCGGCGCGTTCGCGCGGGTCGAGGTGCTCGGGCTGTTTCACGCCGGCAAGCTCCGCACCCACGAGCTCGCGCTGAAGCTCGGCTGGGACCGGGTGCATCCGCGGCTGGGAATCACCAACCGCTTCTACGACCGGTTCACCCCGGCGATCTCCTCACGCGATTTCGCGCTGCGTCCCGATCGCCTGGATCGAGCGCTGGACTTTCTCGCGGTCTGTCGTAGCGACTGAACCGGCGCACCGGGCAATGGCGGGCGAGTAGCCTGCGTCTCCCGGAAACTAAATAAATGACATCCGGAAGGCAGGGTCCGCAATGTCACATTTCCGAGGCGCCCTGATCGGCGCCCTCATGGCGATGGCGCTCGCGCCCAGCGGCGCGGCTGCCCGCACGCATTCGAACAGCCGCGTGTGGTTTCCGCGCGATGGGCTCGCGCTCGGCTATGCGACCAAGCTCGGCGCCGCCGGACCCTCACAGGTGATGCAGATCGGGATCGGGCTCAAGGATCCGAATCCCGCTGGCGAAGCGGCGCTTCAGAACGCGCTCCAGAACCCGGGCAGTCCGGACTACCAGCACTTCCTCACCCCGGCCCAGTTCGACTCGCGCTTCGGGGTGCCGCGATCGACATTCGGGCGGGTGCTCACGTGGCTACGGCGTGGGGGTGCGCGGGTGACCGAGACCGCGGGGGCGCGCAACTACGTCGAGATCTCCGCCACCGTCAAGCAGGTTGACAGCCTGTTCGGAACGCGCGAGAACCGCTACCGGGCCAAGGGGATCACGTTCCTGGCCAACGACTCGGCGCCGAGCGTGCCCGCGCACCTCGACATCCTCACGATCGTCGGGCTGAACACGCTCTCGCATCCGACCACGCCGCTGGCCGGCGCCCATCGCGGTGCTCCGGCCCCCGGGTCATCCGTACTCGGCCTCTCGACGGCGCCGGCCTCGCTCCCGTCGATTCCGGGCGAGAGTTCTTTGACGAACGCGATCAACAGCGTGCTCGGTGGGCTGCCCGGGGTGCCAGGTTTGACACAGAAGCTGAGCGTCCCGGCGGCGTCGGTGCCGACGATCCCGGCGGTGCTCTCGCCCCAGGACATGTGGTCGATCTACGACATGCCGTCGGACAACATGGGCCAGGGCCAGTCGATCGCGGTGCTGGGCGCGGGCGACTCGAGCACCACGGTCAAGGACCTGGCGATCTTCGAGTCAGAGCACGGGCTGCCCAAGGTTCCGGTCAAGGTCACAGATATTCCGGCTGATGGTGACTTCTCGGATACGAGCGGCAACGTCGAGTGGGAACTCGACACGCAGGCGTCGACCGGTGTGGCACCGGACGTCAACCGGGTGCACCTCTACTTCTCAGAGCACCTGATCGATCCCGACGCCGAGGCGGACATCGTGAAATGGGTGGACGATCCGTCTGGTCCCCGACAGGCCAACGCGTCGTGGGGCGAGTGCGAGACGACGCCGGCCAACGCCACGCTCGAGTCGACGATCCCGACGCAGTTCAACGACAACGAGGATTGGAACGCCGACTACGGGACCGGCGCGCCCGACGACCTCGAGCCGGTCGCCGAGCAGACGCTCGAGCAGGGCGTGCTCGAGGGCCGCACCCTGTTTGCCGCCACCGGAGATACCGGCTCCTCGTGTCCGGTGCTCGTTCTGGGCCCGGACCTTGGAGCCGGTAACGGGGTGCTCAACCAGGGGGTGCCGATCGTCAACTACCCGACGGCCAGCCCGTACGTGGTCGCCGTCGGCGGCACCGTTCTTTATCCCGACTCGAGCAATCCGCCGCAGCGCGCGCTCGAGTATCCGTGGCCGTACAGCGGCGGTGGCCAGAGCTTCTTCATCCCCGAGCCGTCGTTCCAGACGGGTGACTCGGGTGTCGACCGGCCGTGCTTGTCGGATGTCGCCGGCAACCCCAACATCTCCGGTGTCATCTGCCGCGGGATCCCGGACGTGGCCGACGAGTCGGGTGACATCGCCACCAGCTCCTACGACATCTACAGCGACGAGCTGGGCGGCGCCTCGAGCGAGGGCGGGACCAGCCTGTCCTCGCCGTTGATGGTCGGCATGTGGACGCGCATCCAGGCGGCGTCGCGCCGCGGGACCGGGTTCGCGGATCCCGACATCTACCGCGTGGCCGAGAACTCGGCCGACTACGCACAGGCGTTCAACGACTACGAGGCCGGGACCAACGGCTTCTACCAGGCGTTGCCCGGCTGGGATTACGTATCGGGCTGGGGGACGCCGGTGCTTACGCCCTTGATGACGTATGTGGACGGGCGCACGGCGCCGATTCACTGAGCCGCGCGGGATTCTTTAAGCCCAACGGAAGGTTTTCGGCGCCTTGCGCATGCGGAGCAGACGGGCAGGGATGCCCGCCACGACCGCGTTCTCGGGCACGTTCGCCGTGACCACGGAGCTCGTGCCGATCACCGAGTTGTTGCCAACCGAGACGCCGCGCAGCAGGCAGGCGCCGTAGCCGATCCAGACGTTGTGGCCGACGTCGACGTTGCGCTTGTAGATCCCCTGCTCGCGGATCGGTCGCTCGACCTCGACCATCCCGTGGTCGAAGTCGATCATCATCACCCGGTCCGCGATGATGCACTCGCGGCCGATCGACACGTGCTGGTAGGCCGAGATCGTGCACTCCTGGCCCATGACGGATTTAGAGCCGAGCTCGAACTGCCCCTCGTGGACGCGGATCTTGCACTTGTGGCCGATCCACGACCAGCGGCCGAGGGTGACGGTGGCGTTCCGGCCGATCTCAAACTTCACGCCGGGGCAGATGAAGCACAGCCCGTCGGTCTGGAGGCGCCCGCGCCAGCGGAGCTTTAGCCAGACCCAGCGTGCGATCAGGAGCGCATACCCCGGCCGCAGCATGTGATGCGCGCGGGCGAAGCGCAGGAGGGTCAGGGGGCCGCCGTGCAGCGGGGGCGGCCCGGCGCGCACGATCGCCGGGGGTGATTCGGGAACCCGCCCACCCCGCCCACCCGCGATGCGCTCGAGCTGCTCGGTGCTGGCTGACTGCACGGGCGTGATCCTACGAACTCGACGGCCGGCGTGGCGTCGCTGGGGCGATCCCAGCGGCGTGGCTGGCATGATGCCCCAGGGATGCCCGGCGCCGACGAATCGCTCGCACAACGGCTTCTCGACGGCGATCGTCGTGCGCTGGCCCGCGCGATCTCGCTGGTCGAGAACGACGACCCCGAGGGATGGGCGCTGGTGCGCGAGGTCTATCCGCGGACCGGACGGGCCGCCGTGCTCGGCTTCACCGGGCCGCCGGGCGCGGGCAAGTCGACCCTGCTGGCCGCGCTGACCAAGTTCGAGCGCGCCCGGGACCGCACGGTCGCCGTGCTGTCGATCGACCCCACCTCGCCGTTCACGCAGGGCGCGCTGCTCGGAGACCGGATCCGCCTGGCCGACCACTTCCTCGACCCCGGCGTGTTCATCCGCTCGATGGCCAGCCGCGGCGCGCTGGGCGGGCTGAGCGAGGCTTCTTTGCAGGCAGCGCTGCTGATGGACGCGGCCGGGCGCGACGTGATCCTGCTCGAGACGGTCGGGGTCGGGCAGGCCGAGGTCGACATCATCGACCACGCGGACACGGTCGTGCTCGTGCTGATGCCCGGGTCGGGGGACTCGATCCAGGCCTTGAAGGCCGGGGTGATGGAGATCCCCGACGTGATCGTGGTCAACAAGGCCGACCACCCGTTGACCGACACGATGGTCCGCGAGATCAAGAACGTGCTCGCGCTCGGCCCGCAGAAGGGCTGGAAGGTGCCGATCCTGAAGACCGAGGCGGTGCGAGGCGAGGGAGTCGAGGCGCTGGCCGCCAAGCTGGCCGAGCACCAGGCCTACATCGAGGCCGAAGGCACGCTGTCCGAGCGGCGGCGGCGCAACCTCATGAACGAGGTCATCGGGATCGCCGCGTATCGCATGCGCCGCGATCTCGAGGCGTCGGTCCGCGAGGACCCAGGTGTCCAGGAGCTGCTCGACAAGGTCGTGGCCCGTGAGATCGACCCGGCCAGCGCGGCGGCGACGGTGCTCGAGCGCCGGGCCGAAGAGCTCGCCCGCTGACCCGGCGCACCGTGCGACTCGGTCCGGACGGGGTACCTGGCCCCACGGACGCCGAGCTTGCGGAATCCGGCCGCGGTCGGACCGGGGCAACCACCGCTCTCGAGGCCGGATTCCGGAACGAGGCCCAAACTGGGTCACAACCCGTAACTCGCCCTCGTTTCCGCGGTGAATCCCGGTTCAGTCGCATATCTGGGCGCGAACTCGGAACTCGAGCCCGGCGGCGGGACGAGTTACAAGTTATGACCCACCCGGAGCGACCACCCCCGGCGGTCAGGCGCCCAGGGCGCGCGCGATCACCATCTCCTGCACCTCGTCGGTTCCCTCGCCGATGGTCAGGATCTTGGCGTCGCGGTAGAACCGGCACACCGGGTACTCCTCGATGTAGCCGTAGCCGCCGTGGATCTGCACCGCCTCGTCGGCCGCGCGGACGGCCAGGCGGCCGCTCTTGAGCTTGGCCTGGGCGGCGGTCAGGGTGAAGTTCGCGCCCCGGTCCTTGAGATAGGCGGACTTGTAGACGAGCAGTCGCGTGGCCTCGATCTCGGTCGCCATGTTCGCGAGCTTTGACTGGATCGCCTGGAACTTCGCGATCGGCCGTCCGAACGCGCGCCGCTCCTGGGCGTAGGCCAGCGCCTGGTCGAGCGCGCCCTGGGCCAGGCCGACGCCCATGGCAGCGACGCCGATGCGGCCGATGTCGAGCACGTGCAGGAACTGGCGAAAGCCTCCGCCGCGTGGGCCGAGAAGGTTCTCTGCGGGCACGCGGCAGTCCGCGAACGTGAGCGGGCGCGTGTCCGAGGCGTTCCAGCCCATCTTCCGGTACGGCTCGCCCGGCTCGTAGCCAGGGGTGCCGTTGGGGACGATCAGGTTTGAGATCTCGCGCTCGTTCGGCGTGCGCTCGCCGCCCCGCCCGTCCTCGCCTCGGCCCGTGCCGGTCACCGCGGTGATGACGACCACGCCCGAGATGTCCGTGCCCGCGTTGGTGATGAACTGCTTGGCGCCGTTGATCACCCACTCGCCGTCCTCGAGCGCGGCGCGGGTGCGCGTGTTGCCGGCGTCCGAGCCAGCCTCGGGTTCGGTCAGCCCGAACGCGCCCAGTTGCTCGCCGCTACACAGGCGCGGCATCCACTCGAGCTTCTGCTCCTCGGACCCGAACAGATAGATCGGCTGGGTTCCCAGCGAGGTGTGGGCGCACAGCGTGATCGCCACCGAGGAGTCCACGCGCGCCAATTCCTCCACCGCGAGCGCGTAGGCCAGCGAGTCGCTCCCGGCGCCGCCGTACTGCTCGGGGAACGGGATCCCCATCAGGTCGAGCTCGCCCAGGCGGCGGACGATGTCGTAGGGGAAGGCGTGGGTCCGGTCGAGCTCCTCGGCCACCGGGCCGATCTCCTGCTCGGCGAACTCGCGGACCGTGCGTTGCAGCAGGCGGTGCTGGTCGGGTAGATCGAAGTCCATGCCCGGATTCTCACAGCCAGGCGACGGACACGTCCCCGAGGTGAGGCTCGGGACGCTGGCCGAGGGCGGTCTGGCGCCGGCGATCATGGCGATCGTCGAGCGCGGCGTGACCCGGCGGCCCGAGCAGGCGCGGGCGCTGGGAATCGAGGTCGAGCTGCGGATGGAGGAGAGCTATCCGCCGGTGCGGATCGCCTTCGGTTCGGACGTCGTCTTGGTGGAGGACGGCCCCGCGGACGCGCCGGCGCTGCGGATCAGCGGCGCGCTGTCGGACCTGGTCGCGCTGCTGGTGGCTCCGCTGCTGGGTGGGGTGCCGAGCCCGATGGATGCCCGGGGTCGGGCCGCTTTGGGGATGTTTGCCTCGCGGCGGGTCCGGATCCAGGGCGGCCTCGGGTTGATGCGGAGCTTTCTGGGTGTTGTCCGGTTGTAAGCGACGCGTCGGCGCTCCACGACCTGCAAAACCGCGCACTCCGCATCCCACGATGGGACCGTGCGCGTTTATGCAGCTGGGGCAGGGATTTCCGCGCGCCGGCGTTGAGGGAGCCGCACGGATGAGCGTTTTTGCAGGGCCGCTCGCTCAGCGAGCGGCTTCGCGGGCGAGGTCGACCAGGAGCCGGACGCCGAACCCGGTGGCGCCCTTATCGGCGAAGTAGGGGCGACGGACGTCGTAGGCGGTGCCGGCGATGTCGAGATGCGCCCAGGGCACGTCGCCGGCGAAGTGGTGCAGGAACTCGCCGGCGGTCAGCGCCGTCGCCTCGCGCTTGCTGGTGTTGTTGACGATCTGGCCGTAGCGGCCCTTGATCATGTCCGCGTACTCGGGGTGTAGCGGCATCCGCCACACGAGCTCGCCGGTCCGGCTGCCCGCCGCCAGGACATGGGAAGCCCACGCCTCGTCGTTGCTCATCAGGCCGGCGTAGGTCGAGCCGAGTGCGACCACGATCCCGCCGGTCAGCGTGGCCACGTCGACCAGGCGCGCGGCGCCTTCGCGGCGGGCGTAGGAGATGCAGTCGCCCAGCACGAGCCGGCCTTCGGCGTCGGTGTTGTTGACCTCGACCGTCGTCCCGTCGAGCGCGCGCACGATGTCTCCCGGCTTGACCGCAGTACCGCTGGGCAGGTTCTCTGTGGCGCCGATGAGCGCCATCACGCGGACGGGCGCCGTGAGCTCGGCCAGAGCGCCGATCGCCTCGATCACCGCGGCGCCGCCGCACATGTCGAACTTCATCTCGTGCATGGTCCCGGCGGGCTTGAGCGAGATCCCGCCCGAGTCGAAGGTCACCGCCTTGCCGATCAGCGCCAGCAGGGGTGAGTTTCCGCCGCCGCCCGACGTCCCGTCGTAGTCGAGGCGGATCAGCCGGGCGGCCTCATCGGATCCCTGGGCGACCGCGGCGAACGCGCCCATTCCCTCCTCGCGGATCGCTCCCTCGGCGAGCACGGTGTGGCGGAGGCCGAGACGGCCGGCGAGCTCCTCAGAGTACGTCGCCAGCGCGGACGGGGGCAGGTCGTTGGCCGGCGTGTTGCCCAGGTCGCGGGCGCGGTTCTGAGCGCCGGCCAGGATCGTCGCCACGCGCACCGGCTCGGCCACGTCGTGGTGGGCGCTGAGCAGCAGTCGCTGCACCTGGCGTGAGTTCTCGTGGGGTTTGTAGCGCTCGAACCGGTAGGCGTGGACGAGCGTGCCGTTGACGAGCGCCTCGACGATCGCGTCGTCGACGTGATGGGGAACCTCCCAGCACAACGTGTTGGCGCCCAGCTCGCGAGCCCGGCCGTGGGCGACGGCGGCCGCCACGCGGGCGCGCTCGGGGTCAAACTCGTCACGCGCGCCCAGCCCGACGAGTACGAAACGCGCGCCCTCGGCGTGGGTGACCGCGAGGCGCTTGAACTTCCGCTGGGCCTCGCCCGACTCGAGCAGCGCGCTCAGCGCGCCGCCCGGCAGGTCGTGGGCGATGCCCTCGTCCTCGAACACCCCCACCACGATCGTGTCTGCGCCGGTGTCGAGTGGACTCTGGGTGGTCGCCTCGACTTGCACCGGGCGAAAGATACAAGTGGTTCTAGGATTGAGTTCTGACCCCATATCCCCGAGGAGAGACAACGCCATGCCCAACACCGTGATCCTCTCGGCCGCCCGAACGCCGATCGGCAAGCTCGGAGGCGGCCTGGCCAGCGTCGACGCGACCGAGCTCGGCGGAACCGCGATCGCGGCTGCGCTCGAGCGCGCCGACGTCGCACCCGATCAGATCCAGCACGTGATCATGGGTCAGGTGCTCCAGGGCGGACAGGGGCAGATCCCCTCGCGCCAGGCGCAGATCAAGGGCGGCATCCCCAAGGAGATCTCCTCGGAGACGATCAACAAGGTGTGCGCGTCCGGGATCCGGTCGGCCTGCCTGCTCGACAACGCGATCCGGGTCGGCGACCTGGAGGTGGGACTCGCCGGCGGGATGGAGTCGATGTCGAAGGCCCCATACCTGCTCAAGGAGGCGCGCTTCGGCTTCCGCATGGGCGACGGCAAGGCGATCGACGAGATGGTCCACGACGGGCTGACCAACCCGTTCAGCGGCAAGCACATGGCCGCTGAGGCCAGCGAGGTCGCCGCCGAGCTCGAACTCACGCGCCCCGATCTCGACCGCTGGGCGCTGCGCTCCCATCAGCTGGCGGTGCAGGCAACCGACGAGGGACGCCTGCCCGAGGAGATCGTGCCGGTGACGATCAAGGGCAAGAAGGGCGACACCGTGGTCGAGATCGACGAGGCGCCCCGGCGTGACGCCAGCCTCGAGAGCCTGGCCAAGCTCCCACCGATCTTCATGAAGGACGGCACGCACACGGCCGGCAACTCGCCCGGCGTCAACGACGGCGCGGGCGCGCTCGTCGTCGCCAGCGACGAGTGGGCCAAGCGCAACGGTAAGAGCCCGCTGGCCCGGATCGTGGCCCATGCCCAGGTGGCTGACGATTTCCCCTACCTGGCCCGCACTCCGGCCAACGCGTCCAAGAACGCGCTCGCCAAGGCCGGCCTCAGCGTTGAGGATATCGACCTGTGGGAGATCAACGAGGCGTTCGCCTCGGTCACGCTGAACTCGATCCGGATGCTCGGGATCGACGAGGACAAGGTCAACGTCAACGGCGGCGCCGTTGCCCTCGGCCATCCGATCGGCGCCTCGGGCGCCCGGATCCTCGGCTCGCTCGTGCTCGAGCTGCGTCGCCGTGGCGGTGGGCTCGGCTGCGCCGCGATCTGCTCGGGCGGCGGCCAGGGCGACGCGGTGATCGTGGAGGTCAATGGCGGCTGAGGGTTCGCCTCAAGCGGCTTTTTTCGACCTTGACCGCACACTCATGGAGGGCTCCTCGGCCTTCCAGTTCGGTCGTGCGGCCTATCGCGCCGGGCTGCTCAGCCGTCGGCAGCTGATCGCCGACGGCTGGGCGAACCTCAAGTTCCGCTTGCGGGGCGCCAGCGACGAAGACTCGCACGAACTGCGCAACCGGATCTCGAGCTCGCTCGAGGGGACCCGCGTGCGCGACATGGAGCGGCTCGGCGCCGACGTCCTCGCCGGGGTGCTCCCGCGCATCTACCCGCAGGTGCTCGAGCTTGCGTACGGCCACCAGGACGAGGGGCGCCGCGTGTACATCGTCACCGCGGCCTCGCAGGAGCTGGCCGGGATGCTGGCGCGGGTACTGGCCTTCGACGGCGCGATCGGCTCGCAGTTCTCCGAAGTGCAGGACGGCGTCTACACCGGCCGGCCGGCCGGGCTGTTCATCTACGGCGCCCAAAAGGCACTGGCCATCGAGCGCCTGGCCGAGCGCGAGGGAATCGACCTGTCCGAGTCCTATGCGTACTCCGATTCGGCGTCGGATCTCCCGATGATGCGTGTGGTCGGCCACCCGGTGGCGGTCAACCCCGACGCGGCGCTGGGCAAGGCGGCGAAGGAGGAAGGCTGGGAGGTGCTCCGCTTCGACCGGCTCGGCCGGCGGCTCAAGGCGGCCGTCGGCCTGGCGGGCGCCGCGGTCGCAGGGGGCGTGGGATCGGCGGCGGTGGCCGCCCACAACCGGCGTCGTCGCGGGTTGGTGGCCAAGCTGCGGTGAGCTCCCGCCGCCGGGCCTAGACTTGCCGTATGGCCGCCACCGATCACCGTCCGACCGACTCCGACCGCTGGGAGCGCGAGACGTTCCGCGCCGCCCCCGAGCGCGACGCGCCGTTCTCGACGATGTCGGGCGAGCCGATCAAGCCGCTCTACACCGAGGCCGACCTGCCCGCCGGGGTGGGTGGGGACCTGGAAAGGATCGGGTTCCCGGGCGAGTATCCGTACACCCGCGGGGTGTACGGATCGATGTACCGCGGGCGGCTATGGACGATGCGCCAGTTCGCCGGGTTTGGCACCGCGGCGGAGACCAACCGGCGCTTCCGCTACCTGCTCGATCACGGCCAGACCGGCCTCTCGACGGCCTTCGACATGCCGAGCCTGATGGGGCTGGACTCCGATCACCCGCGCTCTGAGGGCGAGGTCGGGCGCGAGGGAGTCGCGGTCGATTCGCTCGGGGACATGGAGACGCTGTTCTCCGGGATCCCGCTGGACGAGGTCACGGTGTCCATGACGATCAACGCCCCGGCGGCGATCATGCTCGCGTTCTACGTGGTGGCGGCCGAGCGTCAAGGGGTGCCGCCGGAAAGGCTCGGCGGGACGATCCAGACCGACATCCTGAAGGAGTACATCGCGCAGAAGGAGTGGTGCTTCCCGGTCGATCCGGCGATGCGGCTGGTGGGGGACATGATCGAGTGGTGCTCTCAGAACATGCCGCGCTGGCATCCCGTCTCGATCAGCGGCTACCACATCCGGGAGGCCGGCTCGACCGCGGCGCAGGAGCTGGCGTTCACGCTGAAGGACGGGCTCACCTATGTCGAGCAGGCGGTGGCGCGCGGGCTCGACGTCGATGACTTCGCGCCGCGCCTGTCGTTCTTCTTCAACGCCCACATCGACTTCTTCGAGGAGATCGCCAAGTACCGGGCGGCGCGGCGGGTCTGGGCGCGCGAGCTGCGCGACACGTTCGGCGCGCGCAAGCCCGAGTCGTGGCGGATGCGCTTCCACACCCAGACCGCGGGCGTGTCGCTGACCGCCCAGCAGCCGCTCAACAACATCGTGCGCACGGCGATCGAGGCGCTCGCCGGCGTGTTGGGAGGCACGCAGTCGCTGCACACCAACAGCTTCGACGAGGCGCTGGCGCTCCCGACCGAGGAGGCGGTGCGGGTCGCGCTCCGGACCCAGCAGATCATCGCCGAGGAGACCGGCGTCGCGAACTCGATCGACCCGCTCGGCGGCTCATATCTGGTGGAGGGGCTGACCGACCGGATGGAAGCGCAGTGCTACGAGTACTTCGAGAAGATCGACGCGCTCGGGGGCATGGTCGAGGCGGTCAAGCGCGGCTTCCCGCAGCGCGAGATCGCCGACGCCGCGTTCCGCTACCAGCAGGAACTCGAGGCGGGCGAGCGCCGCCTGGTCGGCGTCAACGCATACACCGAGGGCGACGACCTGGCCACGCCGATCCTGCGGATTGACCCCGCGCTCGAGGACGCACAGATCAGCCGCATCCAGGCGGTCCGGGAGCGCCGCGACGGCGACGCGGTCACGCGCGTGCTCGAACAACTCGTCGAAGCCGCGCGCGACCCCGCGGAGAACCTGATGCCGCTGCTGCTCGAGGCCGCGCGCGCCGACGCCACCGAGGGCGAGATCGTCTCGGCCCTCCAGACAGTGTTCGGGGGCTATACCGAAGCGCCCGTGTTCTGAGGGGCGGCACTACAATCCCGCCCCCCGAATGGCTTCCTCCACCGAGAAGAAGATCCGCGTCGTCGTCGCCAAGCCCGGCCTCGACGGCCACGATCGCGGCGCCAAGATCATCGCCAGGGCGCTCCGCGACGCCGGCATGGAGGTCATCTACACCGGCCTGCACCAGACGCCCGAGCAGATCGTCGAGACCGTGATCCAGGAGGACGCCGACGCGGTCGGGCTGTCGATCCTGTCCGGCGCCCACATGACGCTGGTTCCACGCGTCATGGCGCTGCTCAAGGAGCAGGGTGCGGACGACGTGGTC
>DATJRS010000037.1:0-42355 GCA_035504535.1 Solirubrobacteraceae bacterium
GAGGTCGGACGCAAGCTGCTCCTTCAGTCCTCTTACACGGCTATCTCCCTCTTCCAGTACGTCCCGAGCGTCGGCGCTGTCGTCGACCTGCGCAACCTGACAGTCGGAGGTAACTGACATGCGCCGCTACTCGCTCACCGCTCGTCGGTTGATCCTCGTGATCGTCTCGACGCTGATCGCCTCGCTGGCCGTCGTGGCCAGTGGCCAGGCGGTCGTCGTCAATGACAACGGCACCGAATACGGCGTCGCGCTCGAGCCGAGCACGACCCTGCCTTCCGGCTTTGAGCTGCCCAACTCCAACGCACCGTGCGTCGACCCGTCGTTGGCGCCCGATCTGTCCTGGGCGACCACCGGCGACGTATCGCCGCTCTGCTATCACGGTGGACCGGTGCTCACCCAGAACGAGACCTATGTGCTCACCTGGGATCCCGACCGGCGCTATTGGGCGACGACGCGTCAGTACGTTGAGCAGTTCCTGAGCGACGTCGCCACCGCCAGTGGCACCTTCGGCTCGCCGTTCGCGCTCCTGCCCCAGTACACCGAAACGGTCAACGGCCAGATGGTCCGGGCGCAGAACAAGTCAGTGTTCGCCGGCGGGTGCATCGACTACGGAACGAGTGCCGGCAATCCGAATGGTTACACCTGCCAGTTCGGCGCCAACCACCCGAGCGGCACCGGTAACGACTACCCGAGCAACGGGTGCCCGGTCTCGGGTACGAACCTGTGGGACGGCGAGCCGAGCGCGCCCGTCGGCTCCGGTCCTAACGACGTGTGCCTGACCGACGCCCAGATCAAGACCGAGCTGCAGAGCATGCTGCCGCAGATGGGGCTGCCCGGAGGAAACGTGCCCGGCTACCAGCCCCTGGTCGACGTCCTGCTCCCGGCGGGGGTCGAGGTGTGCCTGGACTCCTCCGGCAACGTGTGCTCAGCCAACAGCGACTCGAACTCGGCTGACACGCCTCACTCCGAGGCCCAGTTCTGCAGCTACCACTCGCAGGTCTCGGTCGGGGGTACGGAGGTCACCTACGTGGTGCAGCCCTGGACGGCCGAGTACGGGCAGGGCGTAGGGTGCGACGACCCCAACGTTCCGGCTCTCACGAACCCGATCAATGTGGCCACCCTGGCCCAGGACGTCGGCGCCAGGCTGGTAAGTCCGCTGAGCCAGGGCGAGATGTCCGCGATCGTCAACCCCGGCATGGATGGCTGGTACGGGTACGACGCCAGCGACAACGGCACCGAGATCGACGACAACGGCTGCGTCGCCGAGCCGAACGGCCTTGACGACGTCACGCTCAACGGCACCACATACTTCATCCAGCGCGAGTTCAACAACGCGGGCGCGATCGAGACCGACCCGAACGCGCTCCCGTGCATCGATTCGGTCGACCTGGCTCCCGCGTTCGTCGTGCCGGGTCCGGTCGAGCCGGGTGACAACGTCCTGTTTGACGGATCGGTGACCGCCTCGACGCTGATGATCCACAACGGGTCGTATCAGTGGAACTTCGGCGACGGGACCACCGGCACCGGCCCGAGCGTCTATCACCAGTACGGCAACGCCGGCAACTATCAGGTGACGCTCACCGTGACAGACCGCGGCGGCAACACCGCCAGCATCACCCAGACGGTCCAGGTCCTCGGCTCCAACGGCCAGCCCGCGACGGGTGGTGGGTCGACACCGTCGACCTCGCCGACTCCCTCGGGCTCGGGATCGAAGAATCCGCTCAATGTGCACCTGCAGCTGATGCCGCAGAGCCTGAAGACCGTGCTGGCGCACGGAATCGGACTCCGGGTGAGCTCGAACGAGGCCGCCGACGGCGTCGCCACGGTGTGGATCACCCGAGCGGCCGCGAAGCGGGCGCACATCGGTGTCGGCCGCGCCGCAAGGGTCCGGATCGGCATCGGTACCGTGGCCTCGATCACGAACGGCACGGTCACCCTGCACCTGCACCTCTCGCGGTCGGTGGCCAAGAAGCTGGCCTACGTCGGGCACGTCTCGATGACCATCCGTCTCGCACTCGTCGCCGCCGGCAACGAGCAGTCCGCGGTTATCGCGGCCGCGAGCTACTAGAGCCGGCGCCGCCTCCTTGACTTCGCCCCGGGGCGTCACGCGCTTTGTCGCGCGTGGCGCCCGGTGGCGTTTCCGGGCTCGGCATCTCGGGGTGCCGGCACAGGGGTGGGCCATATGTCCGCACTCGACGATCCGCATCCGCCGAGTTCGTGGTTCTGGTCCATATGGGCGTCTGAACCGGAATTCACCGCGGGCGGGGGGCCGAGTTCGGGGATATGACCCGTTGGGGTGAGGGGCCTCGCTTCGCTCGGCGTCCGTGGGGCCGCGAGGGCCCGTCCGGACCGGGTTCAGATCTTCCGTCCGGACCGGGTCACGAGCGCACACTCGACGATCCGCGCTCGCCCAGGGTGCACTGGTGACCGGTATGCGTGCGCGAATGCACATTCACCGCCGCGGCTGCGCCGAGTGTGCGGATGTGACCCGGTGCCCGGGATGTGACCCGGTGCCCGGGGTGTGACCCGGTGCCCGAGAGGCGTTCCGGGCGCTCCACTCAGGCCGTGGAGCTCCGCGCGGGGCAGCGGGAAAGGATCTAGGCGGCCGGTGCAGCGGCCGCGCGGGCGGCGCGCAACTGGCGCTCGAACGCCGTGGGCGGCGAGAGCCGCTTGGGGGCGCCGAAATGGAACCCCTGGGCGTAGTCGGCGCCGATCGCCCTGAGCACTCCGAGGGTCTCGCCGTCCTGGACGCCCTCGGCGATCGTGCGCTTGTCCAGGCAGCGGGCGATGCCCACGATCGACTTGACGACCTGGTGGTCGAGCTTGCTGGAGGCCAGCTCGCGGATGAAGCCCATATCGATCTTCAGGTAGCGAGCCGGGATGTGCTTGAGGAACGTGAACGACGAAAACCCGGTGCCGAAGTCGTCGAGCGCGAGGCTGCAGCCCAGGCCGTACAAAAGGCCGGCGAACTGGCGGGTGGCCTCGAGCTTGGTCATCGCGGCCGCCTCGGTGACGTCGAAGATGACCTTGCCCGGATCCACGCCGTCGTCGATCGCGGAGCGGATCTCGGCCACGACCGCGGGATCGCCGATCGAGTAGCCGGACAGGTTCACGGCGACGCCCTCACCGTCGATGGCGAGGCGCAGGCCGGCGCTGGTGACCCAGCGGTCGATTTCGCCGATCACGCCGAAGCGCTCGGCCATCGGCAAGAAGGCGGCGGGCGGGATGATGTCCCCGTCCTCGGAGAGCATCCGCACGAGCAGCTCGTGATGGGTGATCCGGCCGGTGCGAAGGTCGGCGATCGGCTGGCCGTAGAGGACGAAGCGGTCCTCGGCCAGGGCGGCGCGGATCCGCTGCACCCAGGTCAGGGCGCCGCTGATCTGGCCGCTGTAGACGCAGGCGCGATCGCCGCCCTGCTCCTTGGCCTCGTACAGGGCGATGTGGGCGCGGGTCAGGACGTCGTCCGCCCCGACCTCCTCATCGCCGGTCAGAAGGGCGATCCCGATGCTGACCAGGATCGGCGGCCCGAGCTGGCGCTCGCACAGGATGGCGCGGATGTCTGAGGCCACCAGAAGCGCCTCGTCCTCGCTGGCCTCGGGGAGGATCAAGGCAAACTCGTCGTTGGCGAGCCGGGCGACCACGTCGGTGGCGCGGGCCCGGGCGCGCAGGATCTCGGACACGGCCTTGAGCATCACGTCGCCGGCGGCGCGGCCGTAGGTGTCGTTGGCCAGCTTGAAGTTGTCGATGTCGAGCGTGAGCAGCGCGCCGGCGCGGGAATAGCGAGCCGAATAGGACAGCTGGCGGTCGAGCTCAGCGACGAGTCGCGACCGGTTCAGAATGCCGGTCAGGAGGTCGTGCTCTTCAAGATGCTCGAGGGGAGACGCCATCGGATCGGGTCACGTAAGGCGCAGCGGTCTGATCCACACCACATACGAGGCATCGGCTCCCGGGCGCCCAGCCTTATCCGTAGAAACCACGGATTGGTCCGTAGCAAGCGCGGAGCCGGGCCTAATCGCGAGCGCTCCGTAACCTACATCGGCCATGTCGCTGCGCCTGATCACCGCAGGGGAGTCCCACGGCCCCGGTCTGACCTGCATCCTGGAGGGGATGCCGGCCGGCCTGCGTCTCGATCGCGACGCCGTGAACCGCGACCTCGCCCGCCGGCAGCTCGGCCATGGCCGGGGCGGCCGGATGAAGATCGAGCGCGACCAGGTCGAGGTCACCGGAGGCGTCCGGCACGGGCGCACGCTGGGCGGCCCGATCGCGCTGCAGGTGACCAACCGCGACTACGCCAACTGGGAGGAACGGATGAATCCCTGGCCGGTGGAGGCGGCGGTCGCCGAGGTCCACCTGCCGCGGCCCGGGCATGCCGATCTCGTGGGCACACAGAAGTACGGCCTGTCCGACGTCAGAAACGTCCTCGAGCGGGCCAGCGCGCGCGAGACCGCGGCCCGGGTGGCCGGTGGCGCGGTGGCGAAGGCGTTCCTGCGCGAGCTCGGGGTCGGAGTCTTCTCGCACGTGATCCAGATCACAAGCGTGCGGGCGCCCAGCCGGGACGATCTCACCCCGGACGACTTCGCCGGCGTTGACGAGTCGCCGGTCAGGTGCCTCGACCCCGAGGCAAGCCGGGCGATGGTGGCCGAGATCGACCGTTTGCGCAAGGCCAACGAGTCGCTGGGCGGCGTGTTCGAGGTCATCGCGTTCGGGCTCGTCCCCGGGCTCGGCTCCCATATCTCCTGGGAGGAGCGGCTCGACGGCCGGCTCGGCCAGGCCATCCTTTCGATCCAGGCCATCAAGGCGGTATCGATCGGGGATGGGATCGAGGTGGCCGGGCTCCCGGGCTCGCAGGCCCACGACGAGATCTTCTACAACGATCAAAACGGCTACTACCGTCAGACCAACCGCGCGGGCGGCGTCGAGGGCGGCATGACCACCGGGGCTCCGCTCGTCGTCCGAGCGTCCATGAAGCCGCTGCCGACGCTGACCAAGCCGCTGCGCTCGGTCGACATCGCCACCCACGAGCCGGCCGAGGCGCTCCGGGAGCGGACCGACTCCTGCACGGTTCCGGCGGCCGGCGTGGTGGGGGAGGCGATGGTGGCGTTCGTGCTGGCCGACGCCTACCGGCAGAAGTTCGGCGGCGATCACATCGATGACGTGCGCGGTTCGCTGCGCGCCTATCAGGAGCGAATCGAGTGGCGAGGTCCGTAGCCGACCCGACCCGCGTGGGCCACCGCAGCGTGGTGTGCATCGGCTTCATGGGGGCGGGCAAGTCCACCGCCGCACGGAGCGCCGCCAAGGTCCTTGGGACCGACGAGATCGACGTGGATCGCGTGATCGAGGAACGGCTGGGGAAGTCGATCGAGCGGGTGTTCGCCGAGGACGGAGAGCCGGCGTTCAGGGCGGCGGAGGAGCGGGTGACGCTCGAGCTGCTCGAGGCCGCGGAACCGAGCGTGCTCGCGCTCGGTGGCGGGGCGATCGGCCACGAGAGCGTGCGCGCGGCGCTCGAAGACCACCTGGTGATTTGGCTCGACGTGGGGCTCGAGGTGGCGTGGGCGCGGTGCCGTGACAGCGACCGACCGCTGGCGCGCGAGCGCGGCGAGTTCGAGCGCCTGTACCGCCAGCGGGAGCCGGTGTACGCCCAGCTGGCCGACGCGACCGTGCCGGCTGAGCGCTCGCACCTGATGGACCGCGTGCTGGCCGCGTTCGAGGGCGTCCCCCGCGCCACCAAGCTTCTGTGGGCGGCCAGCGCTTCGTCTGACTATCCCGCCTACATCGGAGCCGGGCTGCTCGCCGGGCACCGGTTCTGGCCCGCCGCCGTTCCCGGCCGGCGCTTTCTGGTCACCGACGGGCAGGTGGGGCGCCTCTACGGCGACACGCTCGCGCCGCTGGCCGGCCGGGTGGCGATCATGCCCGGCGAGCAGTCCAAGACCGTCGCGCATGCGGAGATCGTCTGGACCGAGCTGGCCCGGGCCGGGATGTCCCGCGACGATGTGGTCGCCGCGCTCGGCGGCGGCGTGGTCGGGGACCTGGCGGGGTTCTGCGCGGCCACCTACCAGCGCGGGGTCCGGTTCGTGCAGGTGCCGACGACGCTGGTGGCGCAGGTCGACTCGGCCTATGGCGGCAAGACCGGCGTCGACCTGGCCGAGGCCAAGAACTACGTCGGGGCCTTCCATCAGCCGAGCGCGGTCGTGGCCGACACCGAGACCCTGGTCAGCCTGCCGCCAGCCGAGATCGCCGCCGGCTACGCCGAGGTCGTCAAGACCGCCCTGATCGCCGGCGGTGAGCTGTGGGAGCGCGTGCGCAGCGGCGCCAACCCCACCGACCCGGAAAACATCGCCGCCTGCGCGCTGACGAAGCTGCGGATCGTCGCCCGCGACGAGCGCGACGCGGGTCTGCGCCAGGTCCTCAACCTGGGGCACACCGTCGGGCACGCGATCGAGGCCGTCACCGGGTACGCCGCCTACCGTCACGGCGAGGCGGTCGCCCTCGGGCTGCTCGCCGCGCTGCGCCTCTCAGGCCGGGACGACCTCCGCACCGAGGTGACCGGCCTGTTCGCCACCCAGGGGCTGCCGACCCGCCTCGAGCACGCCGATCCCGACGCCGTGGTGATGGCCACCGCTCGCGACAAGAAGCGTCGCGGCGACGGCGAGGTGCCGTTCGTGCTGCTCGATGCGCCGGGTGCGCCGCGCACGGGTTGTGCGGTGCCCTCGCGCGAGCTCGTCGCCGCCGTCCGCGAGCTGGCCGCGTGACCCAGCTGCGCAACCGGGTCGAGGTCATGCACGGGGTCAACCTCGACCAGCTGGGCCGGCGCGACCCCACCCATTACGGCACGCTGACGCTCGAGCAACTGGAGCTGCGCATCACCGACGGCGCGCGCGAGCTCGAGCTCGAGGTCCGCTTCTTTCAGACCAACCACGAAGGAGAGTTCGTCGAGCACTTGCACCGGCTGCCCGGGCTGACCGACGCGGTCGTCCTCAACCCCGGCGCCTGGACCCATTACTCCTACGCGATCCGCGACGCGCTCGAGCTGACCGGACTGCCGGCGGTCGAGGTCCACCTGTCCGATGTCGACGCGCGCGAGCCCTGGCGGCGCCAGTCGGTGATCGCCGAGCTGTGCGTGGCCCGGATCGCCGGCAAGGGGCCGGACGGGTACCGCGACGCGCTCGAGCGGCTGCGCGCAGAACTCAGCGACTGAAGGGCTCGGCTCCGCTCGTCCACGGAGGGTGCCAGCGCCTAACTGCGACCGCGGTGCGGGTCGATATTGACTGGCGTGAGCCAGCCGGCAACGACCACCCGTGCGCGTGCCCTGCCCAGCGCCGCCGTCCCGAGGCGGGGCGGGGTCAGCTCGGCGCGCCGCAGGGCGGCCAACCCGGCCCTGGCCTCGACCGTGAAGGCAGTGGTTGCATCACGCCTGATCGTCTGGGGAGCCGCCATCCTCGCGATCGTCCTGATCGGAGCCAACAAGTTCCGCTACCAGGACCTCGACACCGGGCACTACACCTTTCCGTTCGCGAGTTCGGCGCTCAATCTCGCGTTCGCGCCGGCCGCGCGGTGGGATTCGGTGTGGTACCTGCACATCGCCGCTTCCGGCTACTTCTCGCGGTCGGCAGCCGCGTTCTTCCCGCTCTACCCGCTGCTGATCCACTTCGGGACACTGGTGGTCGGGTCCGGCATCCTGGCGGGGACGCTGATCTCGCTGGTGTCGATGACGGTCGGGCTCTACCTCCTGCATCGGCTGGCCGGGCTTGACCTGAGCGACGCTCAGGCCCGGGCCACCGTGCTGCTGATCGCGTTCTTCCCGGTCAGCTTCTTCCTGTCGGCCGTCTACACCGAGGCGCTGTTCCTGATGCTGTCGGTCGGGGCGATCTACGCGGCGCGGCTCGATCGCTGGGCCTGGGCCGGCGTGCTCGGCGGCCTCGCCGCGGCGACCCATTCAAACGGCGTGCTGATCGCCTTGCCGCTCGCCGTGCTCTACCTCTACGGGCCTCGCTCCGGCGGGCGGATGCGTCAGCGAGCCCGTTGGTGGCAACCCCGCTACCGGGTTTCCGGCTCGATCCTCGGGCTGGGGGCCGTGCCGGTCGGGTTGCTCGCCTACATGGGGTACCTGGCGCTCACCCACCACTCGCCGATGGCCCCGTTCGACGCCGAGGCCGGCTGGGGTCGTCAGTTCGCCGGTCCCTTCGGTGCCGTTCCCAAGGCGCTCGCCGATCTGCCCGCGGAGGTGAGCTTCCTGCTCTCCGGGGCGGCGAGCGTGCTCGGGGCGGGCCACGCGGTCAGCTGGACGACGACACGCAACCTGCTCGACATGGGCTTCCTCGCGTTCGCCGCGGTGGGGCTGGCCCTGTCGTGGCGGCGAGTTCCGTTCGCCTACTTCGTCTACGCCGTCGCGCTGCTCGCCGAGTCACTGAGCTACCCCAGCGCGACCGAGCCGCTCTTCTCGTTCTCGCGCTTCGTGATCCCGATGTTCCCCGTGTTCATGGGCTGGGGGGCGTGGATCGGCGAGCGTCCCGTCGTGCGCCGAGACGTTCTGATCGTCTCGGGCGCCCTGCTCGTCCTGTTCAGCGGGCTGTGGGGGCTGTGGGCCTGGGTCGCCTGAATCGGCCCCGGCCGCCACTACACTCCTCGCCGTGCGTAGGACCGAGCAGCGCCGTGCTGCGATCTGGGCGCTGTATCAGAGCGATCTGCTCGGCCGGCCCCTCGAGCAAACCTTCCCGAATGACGTGCACGCGTTCACGCGCGCGCTGGCGCACCTCGTGCGCGACCATCAGGGCGAGCTCGACGAGCTGATCCGCGCCCACGCGAGCGGCTGGACGCTCGAGCGGATCGCGCCGCTGGAACGCTCGATCCTCCGGGTCGGCCTGGGCGAGCTGCTCTACGGCGCGGAGCTCCCCGGCGAGCACGCGATTCCGCCCGAGGGAGCCATCGATGAGGCAGTGGAGACGGCAAAGCGGTTCTGCGGCGCCGAGGCGCCGGGGTTCGTCAACGGCATCCTCGGGGCGGTGCTGCGCGAGCTCCAGGCGGGTAAGACCTAAGTAGGAGTTTCCGCGCAGGCGCGCGCGACGGACCACAATTCATAGCTATGAGACTGCTCGTGGTCGACGACGATCGAGGTTTGCGCGACGTTCTGCGTCGGGCGCTCGAGCTGGCCGGCTACGAGGTGCGGCTGACCGACAGCGGCTCCGGCGCGCTGTCGGAGGTGAGCAGCAGCCTGCCGGACGCGGTGGTGCTCGATGTCGGGCTGCCCGACATCGACGGCCTGGAGGTCTGCCGGCTGCTCCGGCGCGAGGGCAACCGCGTGCCCGTTCTGATGCTGACCGCGCGCGACACCGTGTCGGACCGAATCGACGGCCTCGATGCCGGCGCCGACGACTACCTGGTCAAGCCGTTCGACATCGACGAGCTGAAGGCGCGGCTGCGAGCGCTGCTGCGCCGCGCCGGCGGCGAGACCAGCGTCGACGGAGCGCTGAAGTTCGCCGATCTGACGCTCGACTCGGCGCGCCACGGGGTGATGGTGGACGAGAACTTCATCGAGCTCACCCGCACCGAATACCAGCTGCTCGAACTCCTGATGCTGAACCCGCGCCGGGTGCTCCCGCACACGTTGATCTACGACCGGGTGTGGGGATATGACTTCGGGCCCACCTCAAACGCGCTGCGGGTCTACGTGGGCTACCTGAGGCGAAAGCTCGAGGAAGCCGGCGCGCAGGCCCAGATCCACACCGTGCGGGGGGTGGGCTACGCGTTGCGGGAGCCGGAGGGGTGAGCCTGCGGACGCGGATGGTGCTGGTCGCCGGGGTCGCGGTGGCGATCGCGGTGGTGGCAGTCGCGGTGGCCTCCTACGCGGGAACCAGATCCGAGCTGCAGGGCCAGGTCGATCAGTCGCTCCAGGGGCTGATCAAGCGGCCGCTGGCCAACATCGGCATGGGGCCGGGCGGGCCGGGGTCGCCGTTGCCGCAGACCGGCCTGCACTTCCCGAGCGGGACCGGGCATGGAGATCCCGACGAGGGGCTCGGACTCGACCACATGCCGCCCCAGGCATTCGGCGGGCCATCGGGGACATTCACGCTGTTCAAGCCCGGTGGCCAGGCGCCCTACGTGCCGTCGGGTCAGACCTACGAGATCCCGTCGACGCCGGCGATCGAGGCGCTGGCGAAGACCGGGCGCGGCCAGTTCTACACGGACATGCGCGTCAAGGGCACCCACATCCGCGTGCTCGTGGTCGGCATCGGCCCCAAGGGCGCGCTCGCGGTGGCGCTTCCCCTCACCACCGTCGACGAAGCGCTCAGCCGGCAGATGGTGTTGTTGCTGGTGATCGGCGGGGCCGGCATCCTGCTCGCCGCGTTCCTCGGGTTCCTGGTGGCGAGGACGGCGCTGGCGCCGATCACGCGCTTCACCCGCCAGACCGAGTCGATCGCGACCAATCCCGACCGGATCGAGCACGAGCGGCTTGACGTCATCGGCTCCGATGAGCTGGCTCGACTCGCCGCCACGTTCAACCAGACGCTCGACGTGCTCGAGCGCTCGGTGCAGTCGCAGCGCAACCTGGTGGCGGACGCATCGCACGAGCTGCGGACGCCGATCGCCACGATCCGCGCCAACCTCCAGCTGATGCGCGAGGAGGAGCTGCTCTCGCCCGAGGACCGCGCCGCATTGCGCGCCGATGTGATCGAGGAACTCGACGAGCTCACCGCGCTGGTGGGCGACGTGGTCGAACTGGCCCGGGGCAGCAAGCCGAGTGCAGAGCCCGGCGACGTGCGGCTCGACGCGGTCGTGGAGGACGCGCTCGAGCGGGCGCGCCGGCGGGCCCCGACGCTTACGTTCCATCAGGTGATCGAGCCCACGCTGGTGCGGGGCGAGGCCGACCGGATCTCGCGCGCGGTGAGCAACCTGCTCGACAACGCCGCCAAGTGGAGCCGGAATGGAGGCTTGGTCGAGGTGTCCCTGCGTGACGGCGTCGTCACGGTCCGCGACCACGGGCCGGGATTCAACGAGGACGACCTGCCGTACGTATTCGACCGCTTCCACCGCGCCCGCGAAGCCCGCTCCAAGCCCGGCTCGGGTCTCGGGCTGGCGATCGTCCGGCAGGCCGCCGAGGCGCACGGCGGGTTTGCCGAGGCGTCCAACGCCGAGGATGGGGGCGCGGTCCTGCGCGTCGGCTTCGGGCCCAAGCTCGAGCTAGAGGACGTGCCCGCCGAGTCGGCGGTCAGCGCATCCCGGCCCTAGCCGGGCTGCGGATAGGCGTGATAGCTGGCGAGGGTCAGCCCGAGCGCCTCGATTCGTTCTCGCAGCCCGGGCTCCGTCAGGGTGGCGAGCTCGAGCTCGCGCTCGGGACCGTAGCTCGAGCGCAGCTCCTCGGTCACGCGCCCGGGATGGCAGCCCACCTCGCTGAACTCCTCGGTGGCTTCGGCCTCGAGCAGCGCCAGCAGAAACGCGGCGCCGATCCGGTCGTGGTCGACCGCGCCGGGTTGAGGATGGGCGTAGTAGTCGCCGATGTAGCGGACGCGGCCGTCCCCCCGCAACGGCACGCCGAGCGGCGCGACCAGCGGGCCGAACGTCCGGAAACGGGTGAAGTGCACGTGGTGGTGGGAATCGATGTGGGTGGGGTCTGAGCGCATCAGCTCACGGAAACGGGCGAGCTGGCGGGTGAACTCGCGCTCGGCGCGACCCGGTTGGTCGAGGTCCGGCCCGTCGTCGAGGAAGTGCAGGCCGACCGACAGCGCCGGATGCTCGCGAGCCATTGCCGCGCCGTGCTCGGCGCCGGGGGTGTCGACCATCAGACTGGCGCTCGTCAGGACGCCGCCGGCGTGGGCCTCGATGATCCCCAGATTGACTCCCTCGGTCAGTCCGAGGTCGTCGGCGTTGACGACGAGGCGGCGCATCGGCCCAGCCTAGGCCAGGTCGAGCTCGTAGGTCTGGCCGACCAGGTCGACGCCGAAGCTGTGATGGGGCTCCTCGGCGAGGAGGCGGAATCCTCGCTCCAGGTAGAGATGGCGGGCGGCCGCCAGCGGGTGGTTGGTCCACAGTCGCACCCGCTCGTAACCGGCGTCGCGGGCGAATTGCAGGCAGGCGTCCACCAGCTGGCGGCCGAGGTCGCGGCCGCGGCCGTCGGGGTGGACGAGCAGGATCCGCAGGAGCGCGGTTCCCGCCCTCGAGGGGTCCGACACGCAGAAGACGCAGCCCACGCGCCGGCCGTCGACCTCGGCGACCCAGGCCGCCTCGCGGTCTGGATCGTGGTCGGCCGCGTAGCGGGCGACGATATCCGCCACCAGCGCCTCGAAGCTCGCGTCCCACCCGAACTCCCGCGCGTACACCTCGCCGTGGGCCATCACCACCCAGCCCAGATCGCCCGGCTCGCCGAGCGGGCGGATCGTGGGGGGGTCGGGAGGGTCGGAGCGACGGGTAGTCACTGAAACAGTCGTTTCAGTAGCCTACACTATCGCGCCATGCCCACGACCGCCTCGCCTCGGCGCGATGAACTTCTCGAGCTGGCCTACCGGTACGCGCTCGAGCACGGGGTGGCCGACCTGTCGTTGCGCCCGCTCGCCGCCGCCGTGGGCTCAAGCCCGCGTGTGCTGCTGTTCCTCTTCGGGAGCAAGGCGGGGCTGGTGCAAGCGTTGCTGGCCCGCGCGCGAGAGGACGAGCTGGCGCTGTTGGACCGCGCCCGGACAATGGCGGCGCGCCCACCCGAAGACGGTGATCCCCTCGCGGTTACGGCCGAGGTGTGGAGGTGGCTCGCGGCTGAAGAGCATCGCGCCCTGCTCAAGCTGTGGGTTGAGGGGTACGCCCGTTCGCTGATCGAGCCGGACGGACCGTGGGGCGGCTTCGCGGAGCGGACGGTGGGAGACTGGCTCGACGTCCTCGGCGAGGGCACCCTAGACACCGTTCTGCGCACGTTGCTGCTCGCCGTGCTGCGCGGGGCGATGCTCGACCTGCTCGCCACGGGCGATGTGGAGCGGCTGGATGCGGCGGTGAGCCGGCAGCTGGAACTCCTGCGCTCAGCCCGCTGACCGAGTCCGCTCGATGGCGGCCCGACTTGCTTGGCGACCACCGAACCAAATCCATTATCACCAGTCTGGTTGGGTATCGTCTGCAGCCCACCAGCACTAGGACAAGACTCAGGAGGCCACACATGGCATTGCAGCTGGGCGACACGGCGCCGGATTTCCAGGCGGACTCAAGCGAGGGCCCGATCTCCTTCCACGATTGGATCGGAGATTCGTGGGCGGTGCTGTTCTCTCACCCGAAGGACTTCACGCCGGTGTGCACGACGGAGCTCGGCTATATGGCGAGCATCAAGCCGGAGTTCGATCGGCGTGGGGTGAAGATCATCGGGCTGTCGGTCGACCCGTCGAGCGAGCACGAGCGGTGGGCGCGGGACATCGAGGAGACCCAGGGCACGGCACCCAACTATCCGATCATCGGCGACAGCGACTTCCAGGTCTCGAAGCTCTACGGAATGCTGGCCGGCGACGTCTCGGGTGAGGCCTCGGCGCGGACGCCGGCGGACAACCAGACCGTCCGCAACGTGTTCGTGATCGGACCCGACAAGAAGATCAAGCTGATCCTGGTCTATCCGATGACCACCGGGCGCAACTTCGACGAGGTGCTGCGGGTGATCGACTCGCTGCAGCTGACCGCCAACCACAAGGTGTCCACTCCGGCCCAGTGGCAGCCGGGCGACGACGTGATCATCGCGGGGTCCGTGTCCAACGACCAGGCGAAAGAGATCTTCGGCGAGTGGAAGGAGCCCAAGCCCTACATCCGGATCGTGCCTCAACCGCGCGAACCCGTCGGGTCCTAACCGCCGGGGCGTCCGCAAATATTCCGGGCGCTCGATGGTGCTCAAGCAGTACTACCTCGGCTGCCTGGCCCACGCCTCGTATCTGATCGCGGACGAGGCGTCCGGCCGGGCGGCCGTGGTCGACCCCCAGCGGGACGTAGAGCAATACCTCGCGGACGCCGCCGGGCTCGGGTGCCGGATCTCCGACGTGTTGCTGACCCACTTCCACGCCGACTTCGTCGCGGGGCATCTGGAGTTGCGGGAGCGCGCCGGGGCGGTGATCCGCCTCGGAGCGCGCGCCGAGGCCGAGTACTCGTTCATCGGCATGGGCGACGGCGACTCGGTGGTGTTCGGCGATGTGCGGCTGAGCGTGCTCGAGACGCCGGGCCACTCCCCCGAGTCGATCTCGATCCTCGTTTATGAGCGCGGTGAGAACGGCGGGGAGCCGTATGCGGTCCTGACCGGCGACACGCTGTTCATCGGCGACGTAGGCCGACCCGACCTGCGCGGCGCGCAGGGGTGGGGCGCCGAGGAGCTCGCCGGTACGCTCTACGACTCGCTTCACGAGAAGCTCATGCGCCTGCCCGACGCGACCCTCGTCTATCCAGCGCACGGGGCCGGGTCGCTGTGCGGCAAGAGCTTGTCGAGCGAGACGGTGTCGACGATCGGGGCCCAGCGCGCGGACAACTACGCGCTCGCGCCCATGCGCCGCGAGCGGTTCATCGAGATCGTCACCACCGACCTGCCCGACGCGCCGGCGTACTTCACCTACGACGCGGCGCTGAACACCCGGGAGCATCCGACCCTCGAGCAGACGCTCGCCCGCGAGCTGCGCCCGCTGGCGCTGACGAAGGTCCTTAAGCTCGCCGAGGATGGCGCCCAGCTGCTCGACACGCGCGAGCCCGCGAAGTTCGAGGGTGCACATCTGAAGGGGAGCATCAACGTCGGCCTGAACGGCAGCTACGCCACGTGGTGTGGCACGCTGCTCGACCCCGAGCGGCCGATCGTGGTGATCGCCGAGCCCGGGCGCGAGGGGGAGGCGGCGACGCGCCTGGGGCGGATCGCGTTCGACGGCATCGCCGGCTATCTCGCCGGCGGCATGCAGACGCTGGCCGACCGGCCCGGACTCGTGGCGCGGATCGAGCGGATCACGGCCGGGACGCTGGCCGAGCGGCTGGCCGGACCGGACCCGCCGCTGCTGATCGACGTCCGTGCCCCGGGCGAATGGCAGGCAGAGCGGATCGAGGCTGCGGTCAACCTTCCGCTCTCGCGGTGGCCGGAGCGGATGATCACGCTGCCCCAGGACGAGTCAATCGTCGTGCACTGCGGGACGGGCTACCGCTCGGCGATCGCCGCCAGTCTCCTGCAGCGTGACGGCTACACGCTCGTCTCCGACTTGATCGGCGGCATCGAGGCCTGGCCGACCGATTAGTTTTCCCCGTAGGGCTGGTCTATGGATTGAAACCAACCCACAGGAGGATGCGGGATGAGTGCCACTGCAACCGGGATTCGCACGATCGGTCTGGTCTGCATCGCGACGCCGGAGCAGGACCGCGCGATCGAGTTCTACGAGTCGATGGGGTTCGAGAAGCGGACCGACGTGCCGTTCGGCGGCGGCTACCGATGGATCGAGGTGTATCCGCCCGAGGGGAGCACGGGTATCGCGCTTGCGCCGCCGCGCCCCGGCACCGAGGTCACCCCGGTCGAGACGGGAATCACGCTGTACACCGACGATGTGGACTCGACCCACGCCGAGCTTAAGGCGCGCGGAATCGACGTCGACGCCGAGGTTTCGCGCATGGGCGATCCCGTCCCGCCGATGTTCTGGCTGCGCGATCCGACCGGTAACTCGTTGATGGTGGTCGAACAGCGCTGACGATGGGTTCCGGAGATCGCGACTTCGCGGAACTGATCGAGCAGCACCGCGCCGAGCTCCACGCACACTGCTACCGGATGCTCGGCTCGGTGCACGATGCCGATGACGCGTTGCAGGAGACGCTGCTGCGCGCGTGGCGTGGCGCGGCCGGCCTGCGCGAGGCGGGCGCTGCCCGGTCGTGGCTCTACTCGATCGCCACGAACGTCTGCTTGACCGAGCTCGAGCGCCGCCGCCGACGTGTCCTGCCACACGACTTCGGCCCGGCGTCCGACGGCGCGACCGCGCCCGGCATGCCGGTGGCTGAGTCCACGTGGATCGAGCCCTACCCGGACGAATCGATCGGACTCTCCGCTGGTCGGGCCGCGCCCGAGGCGACCTACGAGCAACGGGAGGGCGTGGAGCTCGCGTTCGTGGCGGCTCTACAGCACCTGGGTGCCAACCAACGGGCCGTCCTGCTCCTGCGCGAAGTCCTCGGCTTCAGCGCGCAGGAGTCGGCCGCCATGCTCCAGACGACCGTCGCCTCGGTGAACAGCGCGCTCCAGCGCGCTCGAGCCGCCACGGCGGAGCGGGTGCCCGAGCGCACCCAGCAGGCGACGCTGCGCTCCCTGGGCGATCGCGGCCTGCGCGAGTTGGTCGACCGGTACCTCAGCGCCTGGGAGCGCTGCGATGTCGATGGCTTCGCCTCGCTGCTGGCCGAGGACGCGTCGTTTGCGATGCCGCCGCTGAGCACCTGGTACACGCCGCGGGACGAGATCGTGACCTGGGCCCGCGAGTCCGCGATGTCTGGGGCGTGGCGGTGGCGGGCGCTGCTCACGCGCGCAAATGCCCAGCCGGCGCTGGCGTTCTACGCCTGGGACGAACCCGCTACCGCCTACCTGCCGTTCGCTCTGTGCGTGCTGACCCTGCGCGACCGACTGGTGTCGGACGTGACCGCCTTCATCGTGCGGTCGATCGAGGACCCAAACCCGGAGGTCTACGAGCGATTCCCGGACCAGCCGATGGACGCAGCCCGCCTGGCCGGTGCGTTCGACCGCTTCGGGTTACCGGGCCGTCTCGGCTGAAGAGTCGGCCGGCGCGGGCCGGTGGACCTTAGGGAGCGCCGCCTCGCTCACCTGCAGCCACTCCTCCGCGTGTGACCTAGCGCGCTGGGCGGCCTCGCGAGTCTGGTCGGCCACGCGGCGCTCGTGCGCGGCATCCTCACCCTGCGCCGCTGCCTCGCGCCGCTGGGCGTGCTCTTCGGCCAACTGAGCCGACCGCTCCAGTACATCGGCGGTGCGGGTCAGGACCTCCCAGAGCTGCTTGGCCCCTTGCTGGGCATGACTCTTGCCCCGCGCGGCAGCACGCGACATGGCTGGGGCGCCGTCCGAGTCGGCGAGGTCGGCCCACCGAAGCTCCAACTCCGCGCCACGGCGCTCATACGCGGCCATCTCGCGCTGCAGCTCTGACCGAGTCCGATCCCCCCGCGCGTCCCAGAACCTGGCGGCGCGATCGTGGTTCGCGGCAGCCAGCTCGTGGCGGGCCGCCGCATCCTCATGTTTTGCCGGCGTGTCGGGCACTGGTGCAAGTATGAGGCCTCGCCGAGGTCCGACTAGCTACGCGTCTGCTGGCAGCAGGTCGCAGAACACGAAGCCGCCTCGCTCCACGACCTCACCCCGGGTGCACGAAATCGGGTGACTGAAGATCGGGCCGCGGTGCACGAAGGTGTGGAACTCGCCGTTCTCGCCGCAGGGATCGACCTCAGGCGGGAGGTCCTCGAGCAGCTGTCGATCGAAGGGTCGGCCGGCGAAGGATCGATCGAGTTGGGCCGGGTCGACGCAAACGAGGAAGGCTTGAAAGCCCGCTTCGATGAACTCCTCGGCCAGGAGCCTGGTATCGCGCTCCCAGAGCGGGAACATCGCGGTCTTACCGACGCGACTGAGCCGCTCCTCACGATAGGCGCGGATGTCGGACAGGAAGAGATCGCCGAAGGCGATCGCTTGGGTTTCTCGCAGCGGCGAGTGCGCCAGCGCGTGCCCCATTCGCCGCTCGTACTCCTCGTTCGAGCACCCGGCTGGGATCTCGATCTCGACCAGCGGCACGCCGGCGGCCAGCGCCTGCGCGACGAGCAGCTCGCGCCGCACACCGTGCATCGAGACGCGCTCGTAGTCGCCGGTGACCGTGGTGATCAGGGCGCCGACGGCTGGTCCGGACGCTGCGCGCAGGGCGCGCAGCGCGAGCGCCGAGTCCTTGCCGCCGCTCCAGGACAGGGCGAGCTCGACCGGGGACATGCGCCCAACCTACAGGGACAGTCTCAACCGGGTGCTCAGCCGGCGCCAGCCGTCGCGGCTAGCGGCTCGGCGCCGTGCACGTGCACCGGGGAGGAGACGGGCACGAGCGCGGGGGCGCCGAGGATCGCGACCAGCGCAGCGGGCATGTACCAATCGACGTACAGGTAGGACCACGACCGCATGGTGAGCTCGAGGCCAATGACGATGAGGCCGGCAAGCGCCGACACCTGGTAGAGCTCGCGGCGGCGCGGCCAGACGAGGAGGGCCGCGGCGAGCCCGACCACGCCGGCCTCGAGGACCATCCGGAGAGGCTCGAGCTGGGGCAACTGGTCCCAGATGCCCATGAACGAATGGCGGCCGAGCTGAAAGCCGATCGTGTGGGCCCAGAACAGCGAGAAGCCCTGCGGCGGTAGGAAGGCCCAGATGATGATGCCGGCGGTCGCACTCAGCGCCGCCCCGAACAGAATCGCCGACCTGGGGCGGCGCACGCCGTCGGTGGAGAAGCAGAAGAGTCCCGCCAGGGCCAGCGGTGCGAACTTGGCCGCCACGGCCCAGCCGAGCACCGTGCCCCGGATGATTGGGGAGCTCGCGGCCAGCAGTACGGCCACGAGCAGGAGCGCGATGAGCCCGTCGTTGGTCGAAGCCGCCAGGGGCTGGAGCGTCCACGGGTTGGCGGTCCACCCGAGTGCCAGCACCAGGCCGAGGCGCGTGCCGCTCTCGCCGGGCTTCAGCCGCCGGCCGAGCAGGATGAGACCGCCGACGGTCAGGGCGTCGAAGGTGATGGCCGCCACGTGCGCGGCGGGAAGCCAGTTCCAGAGCCAGTTCGGATCCGGGAACAGCACCTCAAAGGGTAGGTAGGAGAGGTACATCGCCGGCCCGTAGGTGTCGAGGTGGGCGTTGCCGGGCCAGTACAGCGGCCAACCGTGATGGATGCCGTTGGCGCCGAGTACGGAGGCGAAGGCGACATCGCTCGTGTCGCCGAGCAGCAGGTTGTAGAGGGCACGAGCGACGAGAAGTGCGGCCAGGGCGACCCAGAGCGTCCGCATGTTCGCCCAGGCGGCAGGCTCGCGGCTGACCAGGCCGGCCTGCACGCGGCGGGCGCCCACCCACGCCAGGCGGACCGCCAGGTACAGCAGGGGCGGGTATTGCAACGGCACCGAGACGAGCACCAGCCCCCGGTCGTAGAACGCCATCGAGATCCCCAGCGAGAGGACCGCCAGCAGGTCGATGTTGCGGACGGTGAAGAACCGCCGCGTATCCCACATCAGCACCAGCAGCACCGCCCCGAGCAGCGCGCTCACGAGCTCGTCCCGTACCCGCCAGGTGGGATTCTGGACGCCCGTCTCCCAGGGAATGGGCCACGCCTGCGAGCTGGTCTCAAGCACGATGCCCGACCGGTCGGCGATCAACACGACGTGACCGCTCTGACCAAACAGCGTGGCGTGATGGCCGGTCGGTGGGAAATAGGTGACCTCCCAGACGCCGAGCATGCGTTGCCCGTCGATGCCAGGGAACACCGTGAATGGCATGGCCGGATAGCGGGCGCGCAGGCTCCGGACCGCGGGCTGGCGGTCGGCGATCGCCACCGCCTCACCGGCAGTCCGCCAGAAATCCGCCGGGCGCGAGGACAGGGGCACGGTCGCGTGCGGGTTATCGCGACTCTGGGGTGGCGCGCGGAAGACGAGCCAGCCGTGAGCCATCGCGGCGATCGAGCTCAGCAGCGCTGCCAGCAGTGCCGCGAGCAGCCAGATTCGTGAGTGTCGCATTCCGCTCATGTGAGTTATCGGCGCAGGGTGCGCGGATCTGTAAATGACCGCTCACAAAGGCTCACGGTTGCGTTTAGGCGGGCCGGTAACCTGGGTTCATGAACAGCGAAGTAGCCCTCGAGGCACTGGCCGTCGCCGTGTCGGCGGGTGTCCCGGTGCTGTTGTGGGGGAGCCCCGGGACGGGGAAAACGTCCGCGGTGCTGGCGTTGGGCGAGGCGCTGGAGTGGCCTGTAGAGACGGTGATCGGTTCGATCCGGGAGCCGAGCGACTTCGCCGGACTTCCGGTCGTGATCGAAGGCTCGGTGCGGCTCTCACCTCCCGCCTGGGCGACACGGCTGTCCGCGGCCGGAGTTGGGCTCCTGTTCCTTGATGAGCTGACCACGGCGCCGCCCGCGGTGCAGGCGGCGATGCTCCGGGTGGTGCTCGAACGTGTCGTCGGTGATGCGAGGCTGCCCGACGGCGTGCGCGTCGTGGCCGCGGCAAATCCGCCGGATGAGGCTGCGGACGGCTGGGAGCTCGCGGCGCCGCTCGCCAACCGGCTCGTTCACCTTGACTGGCCCGTCGACGGAAAGCACATCGCGAAGGGCCTCGCGGTCGGCTTCCCACGCCCGGTGCTGGCCGGGATCGAGAATCCACCCACGCCGGCGCAGGCGATGGCCGCCCGGTCGGCGGTCGGCGCCTTCCTGGAGGTCCGTCCTCCACTGGCGCTGCAACTGCCGCGATCGGCCTCGGCTGCGGGACGCGGCTGGCCCAGCCCCCGCAGCTGGGAGGCGGTGGCGAGGTTGCTCGCGGCGTGCGAGGCGGCGCATGCCTCCGAGGCGGCGCGCGCGGCCCTGGTCGAAGGGGCGGTGGGGGACGGTGCAGCGCTCGAGTTTCTGGCTTGGCTGGAGCATCTGGACCTGCCCGATCCGGAGGCCGTGCTCGCCGATCCCGACAGTTTCGTGCTGCCCGAGCGCAGCGACCGGGCGTTCGCGGTGCTGACCGCCGTCGCATCCGTGGCGGTCGTCGATGGAACCGCCGAGCGCTGGGAGCAGGCGTGGAGGGTCGTCGCGCGGGCCGCCGATGCCGCGCCCGACGTAGCGACGCTGGTGGCCCGCACGCTGGCCGCCAACCGTCCTCCGGGAGCCGAAGTACCGGAGACCCTGCTCGAGCTCGCGCCGGTTCTCCGCGCGGCGGGGTTGCTGTGACTCCTGGTGACTGGGCGTGAGATTCCTCCGGATTGACGATCTGAGCCACGAGCTACGCCGGCAGTGGGCGGCCGGGCGGGTGTGGGCGGCGCACGAGGCGCCGTATCTCGCGACCGCGCTGCTCGCCCTCCAGGCGGTCGTGATCGAGCGCGAGCGCGACGACCGGGAGATCGATCTCCGCGCGTTTCCGGCCGACCCCGACTGGCACCTCTATGTGGATCCACGGGTGCTTGCCGAGACACCCGTCAGCGAACTCGGGTTCTGGCTGCTGCACCAGGTCAGCCATTTGCTGCGTGAGCACGCCGTCCGCTATCCCGGCGAGCGCTCCACCGCGTCGCCCGGCGTCCGGCCAGACGGCCCCCGCACGCGGGATTCCCGGCGCTGGAACGTCGCGGGCGATGCCGAGATCAACGACGACCTCCACACGGCACGGCTCCAGCTGCCCGGTCGCGCGATCCACCCGGAGGCGCTCGGCCTGCCCGAGAGCTGGACGGCCGAGCAGTACTGGGACGCACTCGTCCCGGAGGATGACGAGGCCGAGGCGCTCTGCGAATCCGCGATCGGCGATGCGTCTGACTGCGGAAGCGGCTGCGATGGCCAGCCCCGGGCTTGGGATTGCGCTGCACCCGGGCTGAGCCCCGTCGACGTGCGCATGGTCGCCACGAACACGGCACGGCGGATCCGGGAGCACACCCAGCAGCGGGGAGACATTCCCGAGGGGTGGCAGCGGTGGGCGGACGACATGCTGGAGCCGACCGTCAACTGGCGGCGAGCACTCGCCGCGCATGTTCGTCGCGGAGCGGCCGATGTCGCCGGTCGGGTCGACTTCACCTACCGCAGGCCATCGCGGCGGGCCAGCGCGATCCCGGACGTGGTGATGCCGAGCCTGCGCCAGCCACTGCCCCAGGTCGCGCTGGTGATCGACACCTCGGGCAGCATGAGCGATGCGATGCTGGGCCAGGCTCTGGGCGAGGTCGCCGGGGTGCTGCGCAGCCTGGGCGTCGCGCGACGCAACCTGCGGGTGATCGCCTGCGACGCGCGGGCCTACCGGGCGCAGGTGGTGCGCGACCTCGGGGCGATCCGTCTGGAGGGCGGCGGTGGCACCGATATGGGCGCAGGACTGGAGGCCGCGGCGGCCCTGCGGCCTCGGCCCGATCTGATCATCGTGCTTACCGACGGCTTCACCCCCTGGCGCAGCGCCCCGCCGGGCGGCATCCGCGTCGTCGTCGGCCTGATGGACCGCGGTGGAAGGACACCCGACTGGGCAGAAACCGTGCTCGTCGGCGACCTGGCGGGAGCGGCACGATGACAAACCCGGTGCCCGGACGGCCCGATGCCGAGGATCACCGCCGCTTCGACCCCGAGCGCTGGCGAGAGCTGGGCTTCTCCAGGGAAAGCGGCCGTGCCTGGTTCACGCACCGAATCGAGCCACGGGACGCGCTGCGCTGGCAGCGCGCCGAGGTCACCGAACCGATCGACGCGGTTCGCTGGAGGATCGCCGGCATCGGCCCGGACACCGTGCGTGAATGGGTGTACGCCAAGATCGACGCGCGAGAAGCGGTTGCCTGGACCGAGCTTGGGTTTAACGTCGCCGCGGCGCGCAAGCACAAGCGCGCCGGCCGCAGCGCCGTGCAGGCCTACGGCCACGACCGCCGGGTGAGCACGGCGGTGACGTACCCGGCCGCCTCGCAGGCCGGTGTGTCCCGCATCGGGGTGGGTCATCGGCGCTTCATGGAGGCGGTTCGCGGCCGGGACCCACGCGTGATGCACTCCTACATGCAGCGCCAGTGGTTCGACGACGAGGCGATCGCGTGGGCGACGCACGGCATCGAGGCCGCCGACGCGCTCGCCTGGAAGGAACTCGGACTTACGCCGGTCGAGGTCGAGTGCTACCGAGCGCGCGAGATGAGCCCGATGCAAACCGCCAAGGCGTGGTGGCGGGCCGGCATCCCGTTCGACGAAGTAGCCGACTGGATCGGCGCCGGGCTCAGCCCCGAAGAGGCGGCGCAGCAGCGGGCCAATGGCGTCACCGCAGAGCGAGCCGCGGTGCTCCGGAGCTTGCGGAAAAACCGCTAACTCGCGCTGGTTGATCTCGCGGGCCGCTAGGCGATTAGCGCGAAATAGAGCACCGAGGCCGCGAGGGCGGTAACCGGAGCGATCGCCGCGTTCACGGCCCACTGAACCACCGCCTGCCCGAGTGATCCCAGCGAGGAGGCGGCCAGGCCGGCGGCGAGGCTGACGACCGCGACGGCCAGGAACACCAGCACGATGACCCCGAACACGTTCCAGCCGTTGCCGCGCACAAGCTCGCGGCTGCGCCCGAAGGCGCGGAAAATCCCGGGCCGCTCCAGGACGGTAACCGGCGCTACCACCGACCAGATGACGAGCAGGATGAGTCCCGGGATGATCAGGAGGACAAAGCCAATCCCGACGCCGATCCCGAACAGGATCGACACCGCGGCCAGCGGCCAGAGCACTGGCTCGACGCTGCGTACCAGATCGCGGACCGAGTGATCGCGTTGCCCGTCCTGGATGTCCTGAACCAGCTTCACCACCATCCCCTGATACAGGATGCTGAGGGCCCAGAACAAGATTGCGAGGGCGAAGCTGACCGCGCTGCCGAGCACCAGGTAGATGACGAACTGGATGGCATACAGCGCAACGGCGGTGCTGACCAGGACCGAGAACTGATCACGGTAGATCGCCCAGATCCGGGAGACGATGGCACCTGGGCTGATGGGTTGGACACTCACGGCAGGAAGTGTCGCGCCCCCGGCGGACGGCGGCAAGTGATGCAAGGAGCCGGTCGACTGTTGACAATATGTCTGCTACCGACATATGCTCCCGGCATGGAGCTCAGGCCGGCTGGTTACTTCGCTCTGGCTGCGATGATCGACGGCCCGCTGCACGGCTACGCGATCATGCGCCGCGCGAGGGAGCTGTCCGACGGTCGCGTGCGCTTGTCGACCGGCTCCTTGTACTCGGTGCTCGAGCGTGCGATCGGCGAGTCACTGGTGGTCGCCGGTGACTGGTACCTCGAGGGTGGCCGCCAGCGGCGTGATTACGCGCTGACGCCCGCCGGCCGAACCGCGCTGCAGCACGAATCCGAGCGGATGGCCCAAGCCGCCCGGGCGGTGAACGTCAGGTTGCGGGCCACCGCGGGGGTCCAGGCGGCGTGACCCGCGAACGGATCGGGCGGTTGGTGCTGCGCTGCTTTCCGCACCAGGCGCGCGCGCAACGCGGCCGGGAGATGCTCGACACGATGCTTGACGCGAGCTCCGGGTCGACCCGCGCGTTCGCATTTGAGGCGGCATCGCTTGGGTTCGCAGGACTGCGCGAGCGCGCGAGCGCCGGCGCGAAGATGAGCACGGCCAGCCTGGTTGCCGAGGCCTTCCGACGGGCCACGGTGATCTGGATTGCCCTCGTCCTCACGGTGCTGCTGCACCCGCGCCTCCAGTCGCACTGGCGCCCGCCGCACGTGCTGGCGCTGCTGATCCCCGCGGTCCTCATCTGCTGGGTGCTGGGGTACAGGCGAGCGGCGGGAGTCTGCGGAATCGCCATGCTCACCGCGGGCCTCGAGCGGCGGTTCGGCTCGCTCGGCGGTCCCGGCTCCCCGCTGTGGTGCCTACTCGCGTGGTACGCGATTCCGTTCGTCGGATTCGTGCTGATGGTCGTCGGGCACTCCCCGCCGGCGCGGGCTTTGCGCGGGCGGGCGTGGCTGCTGCCGCTGAGCGCGATCGCGCTCCTGTTCGCATCCGTCGACGCGTTCGGGATCCTGCCAGGCGTGCTGATCGGGCTGAGCGCGCTGACGACTGTCGGCCTGCTGCTGATCGCGATCGATCCGCGGCTGTGGATCGCGACCGCGCTGGTCTGGACGGCGACCGGCGTCTACCTGTCTGCCATGTCGGCCGCCCAGGCGCTCGACCAGGCCCAGGTGACCGACGTCGCCATCCTTCTGGCGTGGGCGGCGCCGACCGCGATCGCGCTTACGCACGCCCAGGCTGGGTGGCGCCGACGCGCTGCGCGGCAGCGCGGCATCTGAGCACCCCTTCGGGGGACGACGATCAGCATCATGGTCTTGCATACCGTCCGCTTTGCCCGCCATACGCAAAAGGGGGAGCGCCGGAGGGCCGATAGAACGGTCGGACCGAAATGGGTACGAGCTTCATCAGCATCAAGGACGTGGCCGTTGCCCAGTTCGAGTTCCGGGTGGAGGACTGGGCGGACCGTTCTCGCTCGGCGCGCGAGCTGGCTTTCAGTATCAATGGCTACGAGGTGTCGCCCCGCCCGCGCGGCTATGCGTGCCACCGGCCCCAGTGGGTGTGGGTCGAGGCCGACCCGGCCGGGCGGAGGGTGTCGTGGAGCGACTTCCGGCTGCTCGTTCCGACCGATTCGCTGACCCCGATCGCGCTGCACGTCGCCGGCGCGGCCGCCTGAGCGATTCTCGTCGGCGGTCCCATGCGCCACGCGTAGCATCGCGCGTGTGGCGGTCATCACTCTTCCCGATTCCAGGAGGCTCGAGTACGAGGTGCTCGGCGATCCCTCCGGCCTGCCGGTCGTCGTCCTGCACGGTACGCCCGGGTCGTGGCGCCAGCTCGCCGCTCTCGGTCCGCCGCACGCGGGCGAGGGCTGGCGGTGATCGCGCCGGACCGCACCGGGTATGGCGGTTCAAGTAACGATCCCGTGCGAACATCGCCTCGGGCGCGCGTAGCCCCCTTTGGTCGGGCCGAGCCCCACGGTAGCCTGACCGAGGTGACCACCTCCTCGCACGACGCCCCGCCCGCCGCAGGCCCCTACCTGCAGACCGTCTCCGGACGCTGGGTGAATCCCTTCGACCCAGATCCCGCGCAGCTGGACGCAAGCGACATCGCCCGTGCCCTGGCCAACCAGTGCCGGTTCGGCGGCCACAGCCGCGTCTTCTACTCGGTCGCGCAGCATTGCGTGATCGTCTCGCGCGTCGTCGAGGAGCGCGGGGGCGACGTCGAGGACGTGTTCGCCGCACTCATGCACGACGCCGGCGAGGCCTACCTCGGCGATATGCCGCATCCGCTCAAGCACCGAAGCGCCCTCGGCGCAGCGTTCCGTGACGCGGAGGCGCAGCTTGAGGAAGCGATCCGCGACCGGTTCAAGATCAAGCGGAGCGTCCCCGAAGTGAAGGCCGTGGACCGCGCGCTGCTGGCCACCGAGCGGCGCGCTTTCAGTGCCGAGATCTGGCACTGGCCCGAACTGCAGGACGTTGAGCCGCTCGACCTGGAGCTCACCGCGTGGTCACCGGACAAGGCCGCTGACGAGTTCGCCAAGCGATACGCCGAGCTCCAGGCCAGGCGGTGAAAGAGCCACCTCGCCCCTCGCCGATGCCCCAGGGGCGCTCACTTGACCAGGTACCAGGCCTCGGGGTGAGATACGTGAACGTGGTGGCGCTGAAGCCTCCGAGTTTGTGACACGAGCGTGCCGGCGTTCGCGGAGTAGAGGCCGATCGAGGTCGGCTGATAGATCACCGGCAGCTGATTCGACATGTCGGCGGAGTACGAGCTCAGAGCGGCAGCCTCCTCGCAGGCCGGCCCGAGATGGTTTCGTCGATCAGCTTGTTCGCCTGCGCGTTCGACTAGCTGCCGAAGTTTGTCGTCGCGCCGGTGCGACGGCCGCTTCGCATGTGGTGGTCCCGTTCGGGACGACCTTCCAGCCGCTCTCGCTGTCAGACCCGACACTGCGGGTGCGTCCTGGGGAGGCACGTACGCGACCGTGACCGCGCTCGGGCCGCCGGACCGCAATCTAAGCTCCCGGGCCGGGGGGCGTCCGACAGAGGAGGCGCGAAGTGAGATATGTGAGGCCGTTGATCGTGCTGGTTGGGCTTCTGGGATTCCCGGCGGCTGCCGTCGCCTCCGCACCGGCGACCCAGAGCCAGAAGCGGGCGCTGGAGAAGGCTCTCGGGGACGGCCAGGTTCCGGCGCGCTGCCTCACAGCGCGGATCTCGACGGCCAATCGATCGTTCGCTGAGATCTATTTCACCGGTCTTTGGGGAGCGCCACGGCCGATGCCGTCTGGTTGCGAGAAGTACGCGGCCAATGGCGTGAGTATCTTTCGCTACCGCGCGGGGCGCTGGCGGGGCGTGACCGCTGGCAGCAGCTTTGTCACCAGCAGCGGCGGCTGCCGGGTTCCGCATGTGCCGAAGCCGGTTATCGAGGACTTCCGTCTGTGCGGCTCGCTCACGCCTCACTCCGTCACCGTCGCCACGATGACTGCTCCTTCCCATGCACGGGTCGGCGCGCGAATCACGGTGCGCGCGGACGGGCTCAAACCTGGCCGCTACACGTTGCTGCTGGCTGTTCAGCTGTCGTCCAGCGGCGAAAGTCCGACGGATTGCTCGGCGCGCGTGGGTGCTGCGTCGGCACCCGCCGGCTCGCTGACCATCTCGGGCAAGCTCCCGCGCCGGCTCGCGTGCCGCATGGGCGAAGGGCCGCTCGAGGGGTACGTTTCCGTGCGCTCGGGCAAGTACGTGCTCAGTCTCGGGATCCTTCTCCCGCCGGCCGGTTTCCGCGGGGGAAGTTTCGTCAAGCGCACGATCAAGCTCGTGACTTAGACCCGTCGCGGTCGACGGCGACAGGCCTCGCCGCCGCTGCCGCACGCAGATGTCGTCGACTGTGGAGTGGGGCCGCGCAAGTTGCCGGTCGTTATCGGTGGCGCCGGTCATTGCCGGGGCCCGAGATTCGTCGATAGGTTGACGGCAGATATATCGCTTGCCAACAGGTTGACAATCGATGTATTGTGCCTCGTCATGGATCCTCGTCGCCCAGGCGCAGCGTCGACGTCGTCTCGGACGCTGAGGGGCGACCATCGCATCCTGCGCTTGGCGGCGCTGCTGGTCGCTTTTATCGCCTCCGGCTTGGGATTGGCGGCGTGCGGGGGCGGGTCCACCGACGCCGCGTCGAACCTTGCGGTTTCCGGGTGTTCGCCCTCGGGCTGTTCGAGTCCCGCGGCGTCAGCCTCGGCGGAGACGATGGCGGTGAAGTTCTCCGGGTGCGTGCGCTCTCACGGGGTCACGGACTTCCCGGATCCGACCGTCGGCTCGAACGGCTTGCCCTCCTGGAATGACTCCTGGAGCATGAACGCCAAAGCCCAGGCTGAGGCGCTTCCCGCGGCTCAGCGCGCCTGCCGGAAGGACCTGCCCGACCTCGGGCCGCACACGTCCGCAGAAAAGGCAGCGGCCAATGCCGTCGCACTCAAGTACGCCACGTGCATGCGGTCAAACGGTGTGCCGAACTTTCCTGATCCCAACGGTCAGGGGGTGATCCAGATCAACAGCGCGAGTGGCGGCCTCGACACCAGTTCGCCGCAATTCCAGAAGGCCGCGGCGGCGTGTAAGGACGTGGACAGCGGGTTCGCTGAGCAGAGCGCCACCGCAGCCTCCTCGGGGTAGGACGGCGAGGGCAGCGGCTCTCGAGGACCGGTGCGGTGCCGGCTGGCGTCTGGATCGGTGTAACCGGGGTCGCGAGCTTGACAATACGTTGACTCTCGACATATCGTGTCGGCGTGGAGCTTCGCCCGCCGAGTTATTTCGCGCTTGCGGCGCTGATCGATGGCCCGTTGCACGGCTACGCGATTGCGCAACGCGCCCGCGAGCTGTCGGACGGGCGGGTGCGCCTCTCGACCGGAACGCTGTACGCGCTGCTGGAACGCGCGCTTGCCGAGGCGCTGGTGATCGCAGGTGAGCCGTACATGGAGGGAGGACGCCAACGCCGCGACTACACCCTGACACCGGCCGGCAGGGCACTGCTGGCCGACGAGGCGGCCAGCCTGGCGCACGCCGCCAGAGCGGTCACCAGCCGTCTCCGCGCAACCTCACGGCCGGCGGTCACGTGATCCGCAGCTGACGGCACTGCGAGGATGAAGCCGCTCATTCGTCCGTGGGCTCGAGCACGGATGGGGCACACATCCAGCCGGGGGCGAAAGGAGATCTTCCGCCTGATAGAGGAACAGAGGCGCTCCCGAGATGCGCAACGACTCAGTTGCGTTTCCGCGGGAACGTGTTTACTGCTGGTTCTCGACGAGGCAGTTGCCCAAACGATCGCCATTGTGGACGGTACACAACCACTCGAACGATCGAGGGCGAACTTTGGCGATGCAGCTGACATATGTGAGGCGTCAGCGCCAAAGTTTGACCCGGCTCGGGCCTCGGCCCGGAGGCAGTTGTTATCTGCTCACAATTAGTCTCCGGTGTGCAGCCTTACGCGACGGCCTCCGATCAAAACAGCACTGTGTGCTGTGAGCGGTCAGGCGTCTGAACGGGGCCGGCCGTCGGTGGTAGCACGGAGTCTGAGCGAGTGCTCTTGGGCTGCCAGGGAGAGCGCTCGTGCCTCCCATGCTGCCGCCTAATAACTCCAGCGCTTCCTCGGACCAGGCGTAGTAGCCACCGAGGTCACCAATACGCTCTAACTCGGCGTCCGTGATGCTCAGCACGCGCTCGGCGAGATCCGCCTCGCCGTGCTCGGGGAGCATGTTTGCCAGCTGCTCACGAGTAGGTCGCATCCGGAGGTGAGGCATCCGCTAACCGTATCTTGCAACGAGTCCAGCTTCGCTTCCGGATCGGGCTGGGCGATGGGGTGGGGGAGGCCGAGGTCGAGCCTCTGTAGCCGGCCGATGTTTGAGATTGCGGGATTCGAAACGTGCTGATCGTGTGCCTCGAATATCCTGGCCGGATGAACCCTGACGACGGTCCAACTCTGGTTGCGTTCGACGGCTCGGCCGCGTCCCGTCAGGCGGTGGCCGCGGCGGCCGCGTTGCTCAAGCCGCGCGTGACGATCGTGCTCACTGTCTGGGAGGCGGCGCTGGCCCATGCAGCGGTGGCCTCTGCGCCCGACGTCGCGATGACTCCTAGCGTCGATCCAGCGACGGTGCTCAAGTTCGACGAGGCGTTACGGGGCCACGCCGAGCGCGTGGCCAACGAGGGAGCCGAGTTTGCGAGATCTCTGGGGTTAGATGCCGAACCGCTGGCCATCGCCGACGTCCGCGACATCGCCCGGACGATCGTAGAGGTGGCTCAGGAACGGAAGGCGGCGACGATCGTCGTCGGTTCTCGCGGCCTGAGCGGACTCCGGGCAAGGTTCGAGGGCAGCACCTCCAAAGGTGTCGTCAAGCACGCCCCTTGTCCCGTGATCGTCGTGCACGACGCCGGTGGGCAAGAGTCGGGCGGCGATTGATGACCGTGTTCAGTCAAACAGTCGCCGCGCGTACCAATCGCTAGCGTCCTGAACGCCGGGCAGGGCGAAGAAGTAACCGCCCCCGACCGGCGAGATGTAGTCCACCAGGGGCTCGCCGATCAGCCGTGTCTGGTTGGCCACGAACTGACGCACCAAATCCTGCTGGAAGCAGTTGAACAGCAGGCCCATGTTGAGATTGCCGGCCAGGTCAATACCGTTGTCGTAGTTGTAACCGCGCCGGAGGATGCGGCTGTCCTCGGTGGCCTTGGTGCGCGGGTTGGAAAGCCGGATGTGCGCGGTGAGCGGCATGATTTTGCCCTGCGGGTCCTTGGAGAAGTCCAGCACGTCGGTGATCGAGTTCGTGCCGAGCATCGCGCCCGAGGCCCGGTAGCGGCCGATCATGGTCTGTTGCTCGTTCAAGGACACGCGGTCCCAGAACTCGATGAACATCCGAATGATGCGGAACACGTGATAGGTGCCTCCGCGCGCCCACGCGGGTTCATTTGTCTTGTCGGTGACCCAGAGCAGCCGGTCGGCCACGTACGGGTCCGCCACGTCAGGGTTGGCGATCCCATCCATGTGCCCAAGGTGGTTCCGCGGCACACCGTTCGGCCTCTGCGGCGCCTGAAACCCGTCCATCCGGTAGGCGATCTGCATGCCCGCCCGAGTGTGCTTGGCGATGTCCCGCAGCGCGTGGATGGCCGTGTCCGGCTGGCCGGCGCAGATCTGCAGAAGAATGTCGCCCCCGGTGATATCGGGCTGCAGATTGTCGTTCGGGAACGAGGTCATCTCGGTCAGCCGTCTGGGCTTCTTGTCGGCTAGCCCGAAGGCCGGGTTCTCGAAGAGACTGGCGCCGAGACCGATTGTGACCGTCAGCCCGTCGGGCGGGATGTCGGGGCCGAGCGTGCCGCTGTCGGACGGCGGTGAGACCGTGCCGAGGTCAGCCGGAACGCCTCCGTGGGTGAGAAACCGGGCACGCTGAGTTAGCGCCTGGAGCGTGCCGATCAGCTCACCGCGCGTCTCCGCGGTGACGTCGAACACCGCGAAGCATGCGGCGGGTGGCGGCGAGTTGGTGATCCCAGCTTGATGACGGCCGTGGAAGGGGATCGCCGGGAGCCGCGCGGATGGGTCGTTGACGACCGCTGTCTGCAGGGCGCCGTCGGCGAGGAGTGGATCGGCGCGGCCGGTTCGGCCGTGTTTCCCGCCCTTGGCGGCCGCCTGGGCGATGCCCGGCGCACCGAGCGCTCCTGCGGCGCCGACCGCGGCAGCGCCTGTGCGGGTCAGAAATTGGCGGCGATCCAGGCTCATGCTCACGGCGCATGATCCCAGACGCTCGATTGACGTTCTGTTGGCCCCGAGACCGGGGGATAGGTTCGCCGCGTGATCAGCGCGCCAGCCCTGAGTAAAAGGCCAGGCTAGGTCAGCGGTGCAACGTTGCCGGTGCTTGTCAGGAGATCCGGGATCGGCGCGAGGGTCTCGAGGGCTGCGCCGACGGCTGCGTCGACCCGCTCGCGAGCGACGGTCGGGAGATCGCCAACGGCGACCCACGTGCCATTGACCTGGGTCTGATCGACGGCCGCGAGGATCGCGTTCAGTTGCCCACCCGCGCGCGCGACAAGGTGGGGCGCGAGCGGATCCAGGACGGGGGCGAGCAGCCCCAGCAGCTCGCTGACCGCCGAGACGTCGGCTGTGATCGAAGCCAGGCCGGTTCCGCTGCCGTAGTCGTCATCGCCGGTCAACGTGTCACGCATGGCATCCTCGAGGATCTCGTGCGGCCGCAGGACCCAGTTCGCGATCCCGGCTTGGGTCGCGGGAAGGAACGTCTCGATTGGGGTTGCGATCACCGCCTTCACGAGTTGCTGCAGAGTGGTGGTGTCAGCGGCCGCCGCGGTCAGATTCCCGTCCGTCCAGAGATCGAGCTCGACCTTGTGAAAGCCGGTGAACTGGGCGCTGGCGGTGCCGCCCACGAGACCCGCTGCCGTCCCGTCGATCTCGCCGCCAAGCTCTCCGAAGCAGCCGTAGGCTCCGTCGTCCTGGCCGATGTCGAGCCAAGCCAGGTGGGCGGTCAACCAGTCGGACTGCGCCTCAGCGAGATCGCCGGCGCTGATCGCCCCCGACAGCGCTGTCAGGTCGAGCCGCACCGTCGCCAGCTCCTTGAGCACATACCGGGTTCGATAGGTGATCAGTGGCCCGAGCTCGGCCGGGAGGTAGTCACAGCCCGCTATCGACCTCGCGACGTTCCCTGACGCGTCCAGCCACTCCACCCCGCATGGTGAGCTCGTCGGCGATCGCGCGGCGATCTCATAGAAGTTGTCACGCACCTTGACTGTCCGGGCCGGGGCGGTCAGGAAGCGGGCCGTGACCGCGGTGACGCCGTCCGGAGCGAGCCCAACTAGCGGTGTCCGCCTGGTTGCAAGCATGGCGTCCGGGGCTCCGGCCAGCGGTGCACAGTTCTCGACAGGGGCCGCCGCCCGGCTATCGCCGCCGAGCTCAGCGACACACACCGCCGGCTGTGCATAGTCCCGACGCAGCAACGGCAGCAGGTCACGCTCGATCTGACGCTGCCCCACGGGCAGGCAGCGCAAGGGCGCCATCCGGCGGGGAAGGAAGTGCTCGGCCGGGATTGCGTACAGGCGTCCCCGATCGCCCGCCCGCCCGAGAAAGCGAATCCCTGAAGTCACGATCCCCGACGCCGGCAGCGTCTCCGGCAACGCCCCGAGGCTGAGCTCGTCGTTGGCTTGTTGGCCGCGTCGGAACAGGCCGTATCTGCGCAGGATCGACCCAGGGATCAAGCTTCCCGGCGGCGCCACCGTCCCCGGGACCGGGTAGGTCGAGCATGGCCGAAGCGTTGCGGCGGACGCGCGTGACGCGAATGGTCCGGACCGGACGGCAAATGCCAGGAAGCCGATCAGGGCGGCCAGGGCAAACGCGTATAACCCCGGCCTACTCCGAGCCCACACGCCGCCGATTCTCCCACAACCGCTGAGCCCGGTCTACCGGTGTCCGCTCCAAACGGGGCTCCGCCCCGAGGGCGAACGCTCGGGTCCCAGCGCCCAACTGCCCCGGTGGCGCTTCTTAGGAGTCGGTAGCGGCTTCGGTCGCGCTTGAGGTGGCGCGCCCGCCCTTCACGGGGAGCGCGTCAGCGCTCTTGGGCAGGCTCTGGACGTGGGCGGCGAACTGCCGTTCGAACTCTCCCCACCACTCTGGCTCGGATGTCGGGCCGCACGGACCGCTCGGAGGTCGCCCCCATCCGCCGCCACCGGGACCGGGGCTGGCGTCATCGTCGTCGCCACCTGGCGTACCGTGACTGAACCGTCCGAGGACGAGCCACGCGGTACCGAGCAGGATGACCACGAGGATCCCGATGGTCAGGGCAATCGCCACCGAGCCGGTGGAAGACCCACCGCCCGCGCCGGCCAACGCGAACCTGCTCGCGAGGGAACCGTGATCCATGGAGCCGCTGAGAGCCGCTGCGCCCACGCTCACCGGCCCCGTTGTTGAAATCTGTCGGAACTCTGCATCGTTGCTGCCTGCCGGAATCTCTGCCGAGACGACTCAATTGTCCCGCACCGTTTGTGACGGATCTGTTCCGATCGCGGCCAGAGGCAGACAGATTCTGTGAACGGACCCTTGCCAGAGCCAGTACGCGGCTCGGGTGCCGATTGGCTCACACATATGCCGCTACCCGCGGTCCGCCTTGGCAAATCTGATCCGCATGATCAACGTGTCTACGGAGGGTCCAGGGTGCCCGACAGCAGCGCTGTACTTTTGGGTCCGAGCAAGCCGTAGGAATGGCCCTCGCCCACAGCATGGCTGCACGTCAGTAGTTGGTTGGGGAACGCGCTCATTACGCTGCATTCCCAACAAATGCAGAGGAGGGACCATGGTCGATGATCCCAATGTGAAGGGCCTCGTAACCGAGGCGCGGGACTGTCTTGCCGCTGGCGATGACAAGGAAGCGGCGAGACTTCTGACCGACGCGGCCTACGGCACGCACGACCCCGAGATCGAAAAGCAGGTACGTGATCTCGCTGCGGAGGGTCTGGAGCGTGCAGGTCGGTTCGGCAAGGGACGCTGGAAGGAGATCATCCGGATAGCCGACCTGCACACCCAGCACGCCTGACGCTGTAGCCCGGCCAGACACCAAGACGTCGGCCGAGCACCGGCGCGATGACGATGGGGCGAGTCGTGTTTGCCAGCGAACGCGCCGCAGGGTCGTCAGCCGAGGACCATGCCTTCGGCTGCGCTCGACGGTCTGGGGTCCGCAAGTCGCATCATTCGGAAGGCGTTGAAGAGCCCGAGGAGCGCCGCTAACAGCGGAATAAGCAACGCCACCTGAAGGGCCAGGTGCCTCGAGTCGGTGTTTATACGGATGATCTCGTCCTGGGTCGCCGGCGGGTGGCCCTTGAGTTGCTCCTTGAGGGCGGTGTTGCTCATGATCTCGGCGTCGTGCTCCAGCGCCGTCGATACCTGCTGCTGCTCGGTCGGCGACAGCACGGTGCTGGCGTCCGCCATCTTCGTGAACGCGACCGAGAGCGTCGCCAGCATGATCGCCCCGGCGAAGGCCAACCCGAAGGACAGCCCGAACGAGCCGCCCGCCGAGTTCACGCCGGCTGCCTCGCTGACCCGCTCCTCGGAGATCGGAGACAGCGTGTAGTTGTTGAGTTGCGATACGAGCAGGCCCAATCCCGATCCCGCGATCAACAGCGGCACCGCGAGATACCAGCCGGAATCGACCCTGGGCACGAGCGGGATGATCACCGCAACCCCGAGGGCAACGAGCGCGAAGCCCGCACGGATGATGCTGCTAGGACGCCGTTTGCCCGTCCGCTTCCCGGCCACCACCGCCACCGCGAACATGCTCAGTGACAGTGGCGCGAGGGACACGCCGGCCTGCAACGCGTTGTACTCGAGCACCATTTGCAGATACAAGGGCAGCGCGATCATCATCCCGCCGAGTGCGATCTGCTGGAGCGTCTGACCGGATATGCCGAGCCGGTAGAGCGGTGATCTGAACAGGTCGGGGTCGATCAGCGCCGGCTTGTTCTCGCGCTTGCGTCGTGTGAGCCAATAGGCCAGGCCGACCAGGCCGACCAGGCCGACCGCGAGCAAAGCCGCGACCGACTCACCGCCCTCCTGCCAGACCAGAATCCCGACCACGACACCACCCATCCCCAGAACCGAGAGCGCCGCACCGACGAGATCGATGTGCCGGTCCCCCGTGTACGGAACGTCGCGGACCAGCTTTATCCCCGACAGCACGATCAGGATCACCAGATCCTCGAGCAGGAACCCGACGCGCCACGACAGGTAGGTCGTCAAGAATCCTCCGAGCAGAGGACCCACCGCGGCGGCGATCGCAGCCGCGGCGCCGACGAGCGCGTACGCCTTCTGCTGATCCTTCCCCTCGAAGTTGCCGTGGATCAGGGACTGCATCGCGGGCAGCAGCAGTGAGGCCCCGAGGCCGCCCACGATGGCCCAGAAGACGATGATCGCGGTCAGGCTCTGCGCGAGCGCCATCGCCAGCGCGCCCACTGCGTAACCGAGCAGACCAAGCACATACGCGCGTTTGCGGCCGATGAGATCTCCCACCTTGCTACCGATCAGGATGAACGCGGCGGACACCAGAGCCTCGAGCGCGATCGCCGATTGAACGCCGCTGGCTGTTGTGTGCAGATCTCGAACCACCGCCGAGATCGAGACGTTCATCAGCGACGTGTCGACCACGAGCACAAACATCGCCATCGCGAGCAGAATCCCGAGCCTCCGAGTCGTGCCCCGCGAGTCCGACTCATCCGTGCCGACTGTCGCTGTCACCGGCAAGCCGATCTGCCAACCGTCGTGAGTCCCGCACGCCCGCGGGCGAGCGCTTGCCTGAGTCCAATCACGCTGCCGCCCGGCTCATCTCCAGGTTGGGCCCCATAGCCGCAATATCGCGTGCCGGCACGGAGGAGGCCTCACCCCAAACGGATGAGCTGGCTTGCGCGCCTAGTAGCAGGATGATATCATTCAGCTATTAGCTTCCAAGCAGTTCCCGAGGAGGGATCATGAACGCCAATGAATCACGTAAGCCCGCCTTCGAGCTCCGGTCCTGGAGCCACCAGCAGATCGCCCGCGTGCGTGTGGGCGTCGGTATCTGGCTACTGCTCCTGACGGCGATTCTCTACAGCGCCGGAGTGGGCGGTCCGTGGGAGTTGTTGCTCGTCGCAATAGCGGTCTTGCACTTCGGCCTCGCGTACCGCCTGCTTCGAGTCGCAAAGCGCGACCCGGATGCAAGCTTGAGTTTCCGGTAGGGCCTTCCTGGCGTTTTCCGAGCGGATGGTTATCTGAAATGACGACACACGACCAACGCATCGGCTGGGGCAGCCGGTGGGCGCGTCAGCACTACAAGCAGATGATCGTCGTGCGCGCGCTACTCGCGCCGTGGATCCTCTTCGTCACAGTGTTCCTGTGTGTGAAGGGCTACTGGTGGGCACTCGTCTTCCTTCCGTTTCTGGCCCTCGACCTCTGGCTTCTGCGGAGCCTCGTGCGCTACGCACGTACACAGGTCCCTTGACCCAGGTCAAAGACGGCCGCTGAGATCGCCCCGCCCGGGGCCGATCAAGATAACGCGCGCTCGAGGGCGGCCCGGTCTGTCGCTGCGCCATGCGCCGGGAGCACAACCTCGACCGGTAGCTCGAGCAGCGGCCGCAGCCGCTCGAGGACCTGCTCGCGGGCGACACCGCCACGCAACCACGGGTTCAGCGCGAGGTGCTCCCCGAACTCGCCCAGCGAATCGCCGGCAACGACCGCGCGGTGACTCTCGATCCACAGCACGAGATCGTTGTGCTCGCGTCCCTCGTGCGCTTCGATCCCGACCGGGAGCCGGTCGCCGGGCCTGTACCAATGGACCGGAACGCCGCCGCCCCGAAGCCACCCCAAGTCGGGACTCCCGTCTCCCGCCTGGTCGGCAGTGATGCCGTACTTATCGATCAGATCCTGCGCGGTATCGGGCGGCGGCGCGAACAAAGTGGCATCGAGACGTTCGACGAGCGCACGCGCATCGCGCTCGTGCCACGGCGCGGTGAGCACGATCACTGGCTCACGTTCCCGCGCGCGTGCGAGGAGCGCATCGGGCACAGCGAGCGGATCGAACAGGAGCAGACGCTCGCCGTCGTCGATCGCGCAGGACGACACCTCGCGGGGCCAGCGTTGCTTCGGTGTCCACTCCGGGTGGGGCGCCTGCCACTGCCAGAGCCCGGCTTGTAGCTCGCGCACGGCCGCATGCTAGCCAGCGTGTCGCGATACCGAGCGGGAGAATGGCGGCATGCCTGACCGGGTTGGGTCCGATGTCGTTCGTGCGCTGCTGCGGACGCGCAGAACCCTGCTCGCAGATGTCGAGCTGGGGGATGCGGCGGATCGCATGTTGGTGCGCAGCGATCTCCGGGGAACCTTCCAGCTTTACGAGCTCGCGGCGGGCGAGCTGATCGAACTGACCTCACTTCCGGAGCCGGTCGCAACGGCGGAGTACGTGCCGGGGACTCGTCAGGCGGTGCTGGCGATCGACGCGGGTGGAAACGAGCGCCACCAGCTGTACGTGCTCGACCTCCAAGCGGCGGCGGCGTCGGTCGTGCTCAGCTTCGACCGGTTGCGGCCGCTCACGGACGATCCCAGGTTTGCCCATGAGAGCGCCGGCGTGTCACCCGATGGGCGGTGGCTGGCGTACGTCTCGAATCGGGCGAACGGTGTCGATTTCGATCTGTGGATGTGCGATATCGCGAGCGGGGAGCACCGTCTTCTTTACGCCGGCGGCGCTTGGCTTCACGCGGCCGGCGGGTTCTCGCCCGACGGGGGCCTCGTTTCCGTGCTTCGACCGGGTGCGCGTCCGCTCGATGTTGATCTGCTGTTGGTCGATGTCGCCACGGGCGAAGTGACGATTCCGCTCGCCCATCCCGCGGAGGCGGCGACCGTCGGTGCTCCGGCGTGGGCCGGGTCTGCGAGCTTCTACGCGTCATCAAACGTCGGCCGCGACTTGGCGGCGATAGTCCACCATGACCTGGCCACCGGCATCACGAGACCGGTCCCGGGGACGGGGGAACAGTTCGACGCCGAGGTGGTGACGAGCGGGGATGGCAGGACCGTGATGGTCATCGAGAACCGCAACGGCGCCGACGTGATGGAAGTCGTCGATCCGCTCACCGGGGAACGAAGGGCAGGCATCGCGCTCCCCGAGCCGGGTGTGAGCCACTTCTTCTTCCTGGTGGCGCCGAGGCTGTCGGCCGATGGGTCGCGTGTCGTCTATTCACTGACGACGCCCCGCGAGGCGGGCGATGTCTACAGATGCGACACGCGCAGCGGGGTGAGCAGCCGTCTGACGCACAGTCCGGCAGAGCTCGCACCCGATGCTCTGGTCAGTCCCGAGCTCGGCGAGGTGGCGAGCTTCGATGGGGAGCGGATCCCCCTGCTCGTCTACCGCCCGAAGTCGAGCGAGCGACGGCCGCCTGTCGTGATCCTGGTGCACGGCGGGCCTGAATCGCAGGCGAGGCGGTTGTTCGATCCGGTGATCCAGGCGCTGGTAGCCGCCGGCTGCGGTGTGGTCGTTCCCAACGTCCGCGGCTCGACGGGCTACGGTAAGCGGTACGCGTCGCTCGATGACACGACCAAGCGGCTCGATTCGGTTCAGGATCTGGCGGCCGTGCATGGGGCGCTTGAGGAGATGGGGCTCGACGCGGGCCGCGCCGTGCTGTGGGGCGGCTCCTATGGCGGTTACATGGTGCTCGCCGGGCTCGCGTTGCAGCCAGAGCTGTGGGCTGCGGGCGTCGACATCGTCGGGATCTCGAATCTGGTCACGTTCCTGCAGCACACCGCCGACTACCGGCGGGCGCAGCGCGAGCTCGAGTATGGCTCGCTCGCCCGCGATCGTGAGTTCCTGGTCGAGGCGTCACCACTCACCCACGTCGACGCGATTTGCGCGCCTCTGTTCGTGATCCACGGTCGCAATGACCCGCGTGTACCCGTGAGCGAGGCCGAACAGCTGACCGAAAGCCTGAGGCGGCGGGGAGTGCCGTGCGAGCTCCTCATCTACGACGACGAGGGGCACGGGCTCGCGCGGCTCGCGAACCAGCTCGACGCCTACCCGCGCGCGATCGGGTTTCTCAATCAGATCCTCACGCGCTAGGGCCAGCTAGCGTCCCGGTTGTGGAGTTCAGCCGCGAGTTGCGCGATGACGTCCTGGCGGGAGAAATCACGCTGTCGGTCCGGCTGTGGAAGCGGCCACGGGTCAAGCCGGGCGGCCGCTATCCGGTCGGCTTCGGTGAGATCGAGGTCGACTCCATCGAGCTTGTTCCGTTCGCGGCGATCACGGGGAGGGACGTCCGTCGAGCCGGCGAACCCGATCGAGAGGCGCTTCGCCGGCGCGCCGCGCATGCCGGACCGATCGAGGAAGACACGCTCGTCTACCGGATTGAGTTTCACGCGGTGAGTCCCGGTGACTGACCCCCGCGCCGCGGGGTCCCCAGTCTGAGCGACGGGCGGATGTCTGCCCGGGAGCGCCGCCTCAGCTGACGCTGATCAAGTCCACGACGAACACGAGCGTCTCGTCGGGCCCGATCACCCGGCCAGCGCCGCGCTTGCCGTACGCGAGCATCGGCGGGATCGTGATCCGCCGCCGACCGCCGACCTTCATCCCGGCGACGCCCTGATCCCAGCCGGCGATGACCTGGCCCTTGCCCAGACCGAACTTGAACGTGCTGCCGCGATCCCAAGACGCGTCGAACTGCTGTCCGGTCTTCCACGAGACGCCGACGTAATGGACCTCCACAACATGCCCCGAGACGGCCTCATCACCGTCTCCGACCACGATGTCCTCGATCTCGAGCTGATACGACGGAGCCTGATCGGTCGGCACCACGACATCCGGCTTCTCGCTCATCGCCACGATCCCAACCTACCGGTCTCGCCCTCACTCTGGCAACAGCCCCTCTCGCCGGCAAGGCTCGGCGGCGTGAACTCGTGGTCATCCACGCCGGCGCGGCCGCCGACTGCCGATCACTCGGCGCCGGACCAGCTGCTCGCCGATGAGCAGTCCAATCAGCACGGCGACAGCGATCCAGACGAGCGGGTCGCCGGTCGAGAGGGTCTGAGCTCGGGAACCGAGGTAGACCACCGCGATGGTCAGTGGGAGGTAGCCCAGCACGGTGGTCCACGAGAAGCGCCACAGGTTGGTGTGGGTGGCGCCGGCGGCGTAGCCGATCAGGGCAAACGGAACGATGGGTATTAGACGGCTGCTGAGGAGCAGCGTCGTGCCTCCGCCCTCCATCGTTGCCGTCAGCCAGCCGAAGCGGTGGCCCAGGACTCGCTGCAGCAACGGACGGCCAACGCTCCGTCCAAGGGCGTAGGAGAGCAGGGCGGCGAGCAGCCAGCCGACGACGACAAACGCCAAACCCGGCCCGAAGCCGTACACGTAGCCCGCGGTGGTGGTGATGATCTCGCTGGGGTAGAAGATGATGGCGTGGGCCAGCATCAGGCCCAGGAGCAGCGCGACGCCGCCGGCGCCGAGCGAGCGGACGTAGGAGCGAAGTGCGGCAAACCGCCCGTGGATGACCAGGTTCACGCAGTGCCGAAGCTCCGGGACGATCGCGATGAGAGCGATGCCGGCTACGATCGTTGCGAGACCCGCGGCGAGCTCGAGGCGGCCGGTGTGAGCGGGTGGGGTCGGTGGGGCTGGCCTGGATACCGCCATCACCATCAGCATGACAAGCGGCTCGTGACCCTCCTGTGAAGACTCAGGGCGTTTCGGTGATTCGGTAGCCGATTCCAGGCGTGGTGTGGATGACGTCGGGTGGGCCGAGCTTGCGTCTGAGTCGGGCGATGGTGACCTTGACGGTGTTGGTGAACGGGTCCACGTTCTCGTCCCAAGCCTGCTCGAGAAGCTGTTCGGCGCTGAGTGGGGCGGGGCTGGCTTTGAGCAGGGCCTCGAGCACGGCGCGTTCCTTACCGGCGAGGTCGATGGTTCTTCCCCCGCGGGTGACGGCGGCGGTGAGCTGGTCGAGCTCGATTCCGCCGGCTTGGAGGATGCGCGGCCGGGCGGTGGGTTTGCGGCGGGCGAGCGCGCGGATCCGCAGGACGAGCTCGGGGAAGTGGAACGGCTTGGGTAGATAATCGTCGGCGCCGAGCGCGAGTCCCTCGACCCGGTCGCTTGGGGCGCCGGCCGCGGTCAACATCAGGATCATCGGCGGATCATCGGTTTGGCTGATGGTCTGGCAGAGCTGGTCGCCGTGGATCCCGGGGAGGTCGCGGTCGAGCAGGACAACGTCGTAGGCCGTGAGGTTGACCTTTGCGATCGCTTCGTGGCCGTCGTAGGCGACGTCGACGGCCATCCCCTGGTCGCGGAGTCCCTCGGCGATCCGGTTGGCGTGGCGGGGCATGTCCTCGACGACGAGGACCCTCATCCCGCGGCCCCCACGAGTTGCCGGATTGCCAAGCCGGGAAGCGTGATCTGGACGCGAAGCCCGCCTTCGGGGCGGGCTTGTAGCTCCAGGCTGCCATTGTGCGCGGCGGCGACCGCAGCGACGATCGAGAGCCCGAGTCCGTATCCGTCCGGTGTTCCGATCCTGTCCTGGCCGAGGCGTTTGAAGGGTTGGGCGAGCTGCGCCACGACCGACGGGTCGAGTGCTGGGCCGCTGCTGTCGACGGTTAGCTGCGCCTGCTCGCCGCGGGGGGGCGCGAGGGTCAGCGCGATCGAGCCGTCGGGCTGGTTGTGGCGGACGGCGTTCTCGATCACGTTCTCAATCATCCGCGCGAGCAGCGTGGGGCTGCCGGACACCTCGACCGGGCTGAGGTGTGTCTCTACGGCGAGCCGCTTGGTCGCGATCTGTCCGGCCTGTGAGCAGAGCGCATCCGTGATCAGGGGCTCAAGTGCGACTTCCTCGCGCGTGGAGACGCGCCCGTTCTGTGCGCGGGCCAACGCGAGGAAGCTCTCCAACAGTCGATCGCAGTGATCGAGGTCCACGCGCAGCTCGGCGTCGAGCTCCCGGGTTTGAGACGGCACACCACCGGGCTTGGCGATCGCGACATCCAGCGTCGTGCGCATCATCGCCAGCGGGGTGCGCAGCTCGTGCGAGGCGTTAGCGACAAACCGTCGCTGCGTTTCGAACGCCGCCTCTAGGCGCTCCAACAGCCGATCGATCGTGTCGGCGAGCAGGTGCAACTCATCCCGCGGACCGCTCATCGCGAGCCGCTCGTGCAGATTGGTCTCCGAGATCCGCTCGGTCGCCGCTGTGATCGTCCGTAAGGGCGCGAGCA
>DATJRS010000038.1:0-48795 GCA_035504535.1 Solirubrobacteraceae bacterium
CTCGGCGCACCGGCCGGCTCCGCCGCGAGGAGGGCTTCACGCTCATCGAGCTGCTCGTGACAATGGCGGCCGGGCTGGTTGTGATCGCGGGGCTCGGCACCGTGCTCACCGTGACCCTCCAGCAGACGACTCGCACGTTCACGCTGTCCGATGCGACCGAGAACGCGCGCAACGTCATCACGTACATGGAGAACGAGCTGCACTCGGCGTGCCTGACTGCAGGCGTCACGCCCATCCAGGGCGGAGGATCGAACGACAGCCAGGTCAGCGACGCCAACGACCTGGTGTTCGTCAGTCAGTACGGGACCTCCGCCAGTCCGACCCCTGTCGAGCACAAGATCACCTACAGCGCGGCCACCGGCACGCTGACCGAGTACACATATGCACTGACCAGCGGCAACGATCCCTCGAACTGGGTCTTCGCCACCACGCCCACGCTCCCGGCCGGGAAGCGACTGCTCGCCAACGTCGCGCCGATCTACCAGCAATCGACGAGCAGCAACATTCCGATCTTCCAGTACTTCGCCTACGAGCCGTACACCGACGTCAACGGCAATACGGACGAGATGCTGATGGACGGCACCTCCTCGGTTCCGGGAACTTCGTCGGTGCCGAACCCTGACCCGCTGCCGACGTCGCCGTCCGGACTCTCCCAGACGAACGCCGCCAGCACGGCTGAGGTCATGGTCAATTTCCTGGTCGGCGCCAGCGGTGGCAACCAGGAGAACACGAACCTCACTGACACCTACGACCCGGTGACGGACTCGATCGTGCTGCGGTTCACGCCGCCAGCCGACTCGGCCGGCAGCGGCGCCACGTTTGGACCATGCGCATGATGCCTCTCGATTTCATAGTCAAGCTGTTCACCGCGGCGCGCCGTCGTGGAAGCTCGGAGTCCGGGTTTGCCATGGTCGTGGCGCTGGGCGTGCTCACCGTGACCAGCCTGCTGGTGGCGGCGATCTATGTCGGCGTCCAGGCGGAAGTGCAGGCTACGTCGCGGTCTTCGGATAAGCAGCAGGCCTACTACGCGGCGCGGGCGGGCGAGCAGGCGTTCCTGTATCAGCTGAACGAGAACCCCAACTACTGGACCACGTGCTCGAACGACTACGCGCCCACACCGGTCGCGGTTCCCGGAAGCACAAGCGGCACGCAGTACTCGTACGTCCCGGTGTACAACCCGGGCTACAGCAACACGAACTGCACGGCCAGCACCGCGATCGCGGCGTTGGTTGACCCGAACAGCGGCACTCTGCGCATGGAGTTCACCGGCTACGCCGGGCCAACCAATTCCTCCGGTGTGCCGACGATAAGCGAGACGGTGGTCGCGAGCTTCCGCAAGCCCAGCCCGCTCGACTTCCTGTGGTACACCGACCACGAGATGGAGGACCCCGCGCTGAACAGCGCGTGCACGGGCGAGAAGTACTACTACCAGTACACGAACGGAGCCCAGCCTCCGGCCTCTTGTGAGATCAACTGGGCGAGCGGCGACACGATGGACGGGCCGAGTTACACCAACGACCAGTACCTGATCTACCAGGGCGCCAACCCCACGTTCGGGCGTTCCGGCACCGACGACCAGACCGAGAGCAGCGCCCCGGAGAAGTCGGTGTGCGTCAACTCCAATTGCCAGAACGCGAGCTTCCAGGGCGGGACCCCGCCGACCGTGGCCGGTGCCGAGAACATTCCGCTTCCCCAGAGCGTGTCGAGCACTCAGCTGCTCACGGATGCGCAGAACAACGGCAACTACGTTTACACCGGAACCACCACCATTGGCTTGACCGCAAACGCGAACGGTACGGAGAGCGCCACGATCAGCAATTGCCCGGGTTCGACCAGCACCGCGACGTGCAGCAGCGTGAACACGGTGGTGAACAACGTGCCGTCGATCATCTACGTAGAGAGCGGCAGCGGATGCCCCTCGACGTACACGGCTTCGACCTATTCGCTGAACAACTCCGGCCAGTACTACGGCCCGTGCGGCGACGTGTACGTCCATGGCACCTACAACCAGCCGCTGACGATCGTCTCCGATCACGACATCATCATCGTGGGGAACACAACGACGGCCACCTGTTACACGCCCCAGTCGGCCTGCACGGCCAATCCCGGCCTGACCACGAGCACCGATTCGAACGGCAACCCGACGGGCAGCGCGACGCTGGGGCTGGTGGCGGGCGACTTCGTGCGCGTGATGCATCCGGCCAACGTCGTCCCGAGCGCGATCACGATCGACGCCGCGATCCTGACCCTGTCGCACTCGTTCATGGTCGACAACTACTCCACCGGTGCGAGCAACCCCCAGCCCTATCTGACCGTCCACGGCGCGATCGCCCAGCGTTATCGCGGGATCGTCGGTCTGGTCGGGAGCGCCGGCTACCTCAAGAACTACCACTACGACGATCGCCTGAAGGTGATCCTGCCCCCGTTCCTGTTCTCGATCTCGACCGCTGGGTGGGAGGTCTCGCGCGAGACGCTCTGCATGCCGGACACCCCGGCCACCGACTCGTCGAGCTGCGCGTATACCGGCCCGTAGGCCGGCGCGCTCCGGCACGGCGCAAGATGGCAGTGGCAACCGTGCCGATCGGCTAACTTGGGCGAGGCGATATCGGCCGATTACTGGGGAGTGGTGTAATGGCAGCACTGGTCGCTTTGGTCGATCCGGTTCAGGTTCAAATCCTGGCTCCCCAGCTTCGGAAACTCGACGTCGGCGGGGCCCAGAGCGAGCCGTTGTAGCGTCCGGTGTGCATGCGAACATATGTTCGCCGATGCCTTGGATGCCACCATTTTCTGAAGCCAATGCGCGGGCTGCCATAGCCAACTCTGCGTGCTGGGCCGACGCACTCCGATATCTCGGCTATCCCGTCAAAGGGGCGAACTATCGAACACTTCAGAAGTGGGCCGAGCGGTGGCGCATCTCGACCGCTCACTTCGACGCCAATCTGGGCCGACGGCGGGCATCCCGAGCTCGTCAAATCCCGTTAGACGAGGTGCTTGTCGAGGCGTCGACGTACCCGCGCGGGAAGCTCAAGCGACGCCTGCTGGCTTGCGGGCTCGTCGAGCCTCGGTGTGAGTTGTGCGGTCAGGACGAACATTGGCACGGTCGTCGCATGTCCCTCATCCTCGACCACATCAACGGCATTTCGAACGACAACAGGATCGAGAATCTCCGGATGGTGTGCGGAAACTGCGCGGCGACGCTCGACACCCATTGCGGCCGAAATCTCCCGCGTGAGCGGATTTGCCCCGGTTGCGGCGGGCTGTTCGCGCCTCAAAATATGGCACACCGGTACTGCTCCCAAAAGTGCTGGGGCCGGGTGACCGCACCGAGATTGCGCGGTGTGCCCCATCCGGAGGCGCGGAAGGTCGAAAGGCCCTCTTACGAGCAGCTGATCGCCGACGTGAGCTCGATGAGCTTCCTCGCCGTGGGCCGCAAGTACGGTGTGTCCGACAACGCCATCCGGAAATGGATTCGCTGGTACGAATATGCGCAGGAACGTGCCCTTTCGGAGTCGGAAGAGGGGAGGGCAGAATCCGATGCGGCGTGAGCACGGGCATTTAGCGCCGGACCTGGGCCACAATCGCCTACGATCCTGACGTGGCCGCGCCGGTAGTCGTCATCCTCGCCGCAGGACAGGGAACGCGGATGCGCTCCGCGACCCCGAAGCTCCTGCACGAGGTGTGCGGGCGGCCGATCATCGCGTGGCCGGTGGCGGCGGCACGGGCGGCGGGAGCCGGGAAGGTCGTGGTCGTCGAGGGACCCGACCGGCCGCTCGAGGGTACGCTGGACGGGCAGGTGACGGTGGCCGTGCAGCAGGAGCCGCGCGGTACGGCCGACGCGGTCAAGGCGGCCGCCGGGCACATCGATGCGAACGACACCGTGATCGTGCTCAACGGCGATCACCCCCTGATCACGCCGGACACGCTCGCCGGGCTGGTGGAGGCCCACCTCCACTCGGGCGCGGCGGCCACGCTGGCGACCGCGGTGCTCGAGGATCCGAGCGGGTATGGACGGGTGGTGCGCGCGCCCGACGGGACCGTCGAGAAGGTGGTCGAGACGAAGGCGCCGGGTGACGCCACGGAGGCCGAGCTGCACATTCGGGAGATCAGCACCGGGATCTATGCATTCGAGGGCGGGTCGCTCCTGGCGGCGCTCGATGAGGTGCGCAGTGACAACGCGCAGGGCGAGTTCTACCTCCCCGACGTGCTGCCGATCCTGCGCGCTCATGAGCGCAGCGTCGGTGCGCACACGATCAATGACGACAGCGAGTTGGGGGTCAACGATCGAGCCCAGATGGCCGCGGTCAGGGCCATCGTGCAGCGTCGCATCCACGAGCGGCACATGCTGGCCGGGGTGACGATCGTCGATCCGGCGACGACGGTGATCGATGTCGACGTCCGGATCGGCCAGGACGCGGTCATCGCGCCGTTCACGAGCCTGCACGGCTCGACCGAGATCGGCGCCGGCGCCCGGATCGGGCCGCTCAGCACCCTGATCGACTCCGGGATCGGCTCGGGCTCGAGCGTCGTGCATTCCTATCTGACCGGGGCGGATGTCGGCGACGGGGTCAGCGTCGGCCCGTTCGCCTATCTACGGCCCGGCGCGACGCTCCGTGACGGGTCCAAGGCGGGCACGTTCGTCGAGATCAAGAACTCGGACGTCGGCTCCGGCGCCAAGGTGCCCCATCTTTCCTATATCGGCGACACCGACATCGGCGAGGGGACCAACATCGGGGCCGGGACCATCACCGCCAACTACGACGGCAAGAACAAGCACCGCACCCACATCGGCGCCGGGGTGTTCGTGGGTGTCGACACGATGCTCGTGGCGCCGGTGAGCGTCGGCGATGGGGCCTACACGGGGGGCGGGTCGGTGATCACGAAGGACGTGCCGCCGGGCGCGCTCGGCATCGCCCGCGGCCGCCAGGAGAACGTCGAGGGTTACGCCGAACGTCGCAAGGAGCGGGATTCAGCTCCTGACGGGAAGCATGGCGGGAGCGAGAATAAGGAGCACGGCTCCGGTCATTAGTAACAATGTGCCGGACGGCGCTGGGTCGAGTAACGCGATCCCCGAGCGCGACCCCGGCCAGCCAGCGCAGACACGACCATCCGTCCCCTTTCGCTCGTAGACTCGATAGCCCGATGAGCCTGCTGGACACGCCCCTCGCGTCGACCGTTATGCAGTACGACTACAGCAAGCGGCTGATGCTTTTCTCCGGACGGGCCAACCCTGGGCTGGCCGCCCGGATTGCGGCCAAGCTCGGGGTCGAGCTCGGCGGGGTGACGCTCAAGACGTTCGCCAACGGCGAGGTCTACTGCCGCTACGAGGAGTCGGTGCGCGGCGCGGACGTGTTCATCGTCCAGCCGACGTGCACCAACCCCGACACCGGGCTGAGCGCCAACGACGCGCTGATGGAGCTCATGTTCATGATCGACGCCGCCGTCGGCGCCTCCGCCCACCGCGTAATCGCGGTCACGCCCTGGTTCGGCTACTCGCGCCAGGACAAGAAGTCAGCGCCGCGCGAGCCGATCTCGGCGCGTCTGGTCGCGCGCATGCTCGAGGCCGCCGGCGCCGACCGGATCCTGACGATGGACCTCCACGCCGGCCAGATCCAGGGCTTCTTCCAGAAGCCGGTCGACCACATGACCGCGCTCTTCATGCTCACGCAGTACTTCGCCGACCTGGGGCTCGAGGATCTGGTGATCGTCGCGCCAGATGCCGGCCGGGTTAAGCTGAACAAGCGGTTCGCGTCCCAGATCGGCGCCGACCTGGCGATCCTCAACAAGGAACGCCCCGCGCAGCAGGTCGCCGAGATCGGTTACGTGATCGGTGACGTCAACGGCAAGACCGCGGTGCTTGTCGACGACATCATCGGCACCGCCGGGACGCTGAAGGCCGCCGCCCAGGCCGTGTACGACGCCGGGGCCCGCCGCGTCTACGCCGCCGCCACGCACGGGAACTTCTCGGGCAACGCCTGGGAGAACCTGGCGAACGCCGGCCTCGAACAGGTGGTGGTGACCGACACGATCCCGCTGCCACCGGGCGCCCCGGACAACGTGCGCGTGCTCTCCTGCGCCGAGCTGCTCACGAGCTCGATCCGCCAGATCTTCACGGACGGATCCGTGAGCGACGTGTTCGGCGGCGAGAACCAGCTGTTCTGAGCAGCGCTCGCGCTGCCGCTGGAAATCGCCTGCTAATCAACACGTTCTACCTCCGTAGTGTGGTTATTTGTCAACGGTCTGTCAACGATCGCAGCGGCCACCACGGCCGCGGCCTCCGCATCGCTGTGCGGCAGTAGGTGGGCGTAGGTCGCCAAGACGGTCTTCGGGTCGTCACCGATCCTGCCCGCCACGATGTGCAGCGGGACGCGCTCGGTGAGCGCGATCGTCGCCGCCGTGTGGCGCAAGACGTGCAGCGTCCCGGTCGGGATGCCGGCGTCCTTGCGCGCCTTCACGAACCACTCGCCGAGGCGGCTGGGATAGATCGGCCGTCCGAGTTCGTCGGCGAACACGAGGTCGTGATCCTCATAGCCGGGCCCAGCTAGATCCCGTTCGAGCACCTGGACATCGCGGTGGCGGCGTAGGGCCTCGACGGTCTCCGGGTCGAGTGCGACTGTCCGCTCGCCGCGCTTGGACTTCGGAGGTCCGAAGGTCACGCCGCCCTTGGTCGGCAGGAGCTGCTGCTCGACGCGGAGTTTCCCGCCCTCAAGGTCGACGCAGCGCCAGGGCAGCCCCAGGAGCTCACCGCGGCGCATTCCGGTCGTGGCCGCGAGCCGCCAGAGCGCGAACAGCCGATCGTCGGCGACCTGCCCGAGGAAGATCCGCAACTCGCGGCCGGTCCACGACTGAGCGCGCGTGGTGGGCGCCGACGGCGGGTCAGCCTCGGCGGCCGGGTTACGTGCCAGCTTCCGCCAGCGGATCGCATCATTGAGTGCCCGCCGGATCACCGCGTGCACGAGTCGTCGTGTGGCGATCGACAGACCTTCGCGTTCGAGCTCGGCATACAGGGCGTTCATGTGGCCGCCGGTCAGGTGCCGCAGCGGCACCGCTCCGATGTCCCGCCGGGTGATGTAGTTGCGGATGATCCGCTCGTACCGAAAAGCGGTGAGTGGCCGCACCGTCCCTGAGATCCCGGGAAGCCACACCTTCGCCATGAACTCGGCGAGTGGCTGCTTGTCGGGCTCGACGTAGGTCCCGGTCGCGAGGCTGGACAGCTTCTCGTTCAGGAATGCCTGCGCGTCCTTCTGAATCCGGAATCCGCCCTGGGAGCGCTGTTGGCGCCCGAGCTGGCCGGTCTCCTGGTCGAGTCTTGATACCCACCAGTAGGCAGTCCACGTCTTCCCACGCTTGCGGGTCGATCCCTTCATTGATCCTGTCCTTTCGATCGCGTGCGCCGCTCTGCCGGCGGCAGGAAGCCACGGCGGCGGGCTTCCATGACCAGCCGCGCGGCGGTTGAGTACGAGGTGAACAACTCGTGCCCCACGGCCTCCGTCGGCTTGCCTGTCTCCTGGGCCGCCGTGTAGACCTCGGCGACTTCGTGCAGTCGGGCGTCGTTTGTTCTTGAGTCGGCTGAACGAGCCTCTACAACCGCGCCGGCGCCCGCCGGAGCAAAGCCGGGGACACCGCCGTAGTAGAAGAGCGGGCCGCTGCGCACGGTTGTCTTCTTGGATCTCATCGGGCATTACGACACCCTGGAGCACGCGGTAAGGGTTGGCGACTGGGAGGTCGGCAACTACCTCCGTGATCTGACAGAAAAGGAAGCCTCGCTGCTCGACGCCCTCGGCTGGTCCCCAGATGATCCGCGGATTGAGTACGAGCTGCCAGCGGACTCCACGCTTACCGACTGGCTCACCCGGGCACGCGAAAACAACGAGGGAGGCCTTGAGGACAGCCGCCATGAGTTGGCTCGGCTGCAGGCCGGTGACAAGGACTTTGTCAACATCGGCGCCACCATGCGCGAGTCGATCCTGACGACAACAAATCAGATCGGCGAGTGGCTGACGGTCCTCGCCACGATCGACCGGCTGCTGGGCCAGTTGGATGATCTCGTCGGGGTGGTGGCGTGATGGCGGTTCTCGAACTTCACCGCGGCGGCCGTGATCCCGAAGTCGTAGCCGAGTTGGAGGAGGAGGCCGTGCGTGCGCTGCGCGCGTTGGCCGATGCGATGCCCAGGACGGACGAGTGGCGGGAGCCCGTCGACCTTCTAGCCGCGGGGCTCGGGCTCAGGGTAGAAGAATGGAAGTCGCAGGCTCGCATGCAGGAGTTCCATGCCAGACGGGCGGCCAGGAAGGCTCGGCTGATTGACGAGATCGGTCCTCGCCTTGCTGCCCGGCTTGGATACGAGGTGGATTGATGCCCCGTAGACGCTCTCTCAGCAGCAAGTTGTTCAGAGCCGCACGCATCGCGGACGATGTGGAGGCCGTGGAGTCGGGCAACCCCAAGCGGGTTGCCCGGCGTGCCCGGAATGTGGTCGTGGGCCGCGCGCTCGGTCGCGCCGGCGTGTGGCGGAGGCTGTGGAGGTAGGGTGCGAGCCCGTGCCCGATTTCTTCGTCCCTGATGTCCCCAATGATGAGGCCGAGCGGACGTTGGCCACTCTCGCTGAGCTTGCCGGCTCAGCAGTACCACCACCCGACCGCCGTCCGTACCGGGCCACCTGGATGCACGACGGGCAGGAGTGGACTGCGGAAGTCGGCAAGCGGTTGCACGGCGTTCAAGTCCACCGCACCTCAAGAGGGCACCCCGGGAAGCGTCTCAACGACGGGGCTCGCGTCCTAGCCATCTTCCCGGGGCGGGTGGTCACTGATGCGCGGCCCGTCGGGCAAGTACCCTCGGCTTGGGCCAATCCGTTCTTCACGGGCGAATGCGACAAGATCGAGTACTTCACCGTCGGCGAGGGCTCGCCTGATGAATGAGCCTCCCTGCATAGCGGGTGAGCACGAGTGGCGAACGCCGAAGGATCTGGGCTTTGGCGACTCGGCACTCGTTCGCGACGGAGATCGCGTCGTGATCGTGTCGGTATGCCGTCGCTGCGGGCTCGACTCCCGGACGGCGATGTCTGTCGAGGACCACAGGGCGGATGACTGGAGCCGGGCGCGGGTCTACTACTCCCGCCGCGATCTATAGCGGCGAGCACGCCCGGCTCTCTTAGCGGTTCTAGGGCACCGTCACCGTCTGCGTGGTGCTCGCGGAGGGCAGCCAGCCGCCCCCGCCGGCATACGACTCGGTGATGTAGAGCGTGTCGCCCTGCTCGATCCCGATCTCCTCTTCGCTCGGGATGCCAGCCCACGCCGCACTCAGCCAGCCTTGGGTGTTCGACCCATTGACATAGGGAAACTGCTCGTAGATCGTGGCGACGCCCGAGCCGTTGCCCGTCCACTCGGCTCCGTTCCGCGCATCCCAGATCGAGAGCTGCGTTGGGGTGTTGAGCTGCGTCCCGTTCTGATCGGTGACGGTCGGTGTGAGCGTCGTAAGCCAGCCGCTCGACGGTTCGCTGTAGGTCGGCGTCCCGAGCTGCTCGGTCGTGGTCGTGGTGAACGGGCTGATCGTGACCGTCTCGGTGCTCGTGGTCGAGTTGGTCGCACTCACGACGTAGTCCGTCGTCAACTGGAAGGTTCCGAGATCCTGGTAGTCGATCGGACCGCAGGTCCCACCAGAGACGGCTCCGCCCACCTCGATTGAGCACAGCAACACCTGGCCCGGCTCCGTGTCGGAGGTCTGACCGTAAAGCTGGAGGATGCCGATCGGCAGGTCATCTGCCTGGGCGAGGTCCGTGGACACTCCGTCGACCGTCTCCGTCGCGTCGGCGCTGTAGCTGTAGGTGACCGCGAGCGGGTTCGAGGGCGACTGCGTGAACGTCGGGTCGACTCGGGTTGAGTAGCGGATCGTCGGTGCTGCGGTGAGCGTTGGCGCGGTCGTCTTGATCGGCGTCGTCGGCTTCGGCTTGCGCTCGCATCGCCAGACGAGCTGGTGATGCTTCCCCCGGATGCGCTTGTCCACGTAACCGGCGTGGCAGCGCGACTTGTGCTGCTTGGTGGTCTTGGCCTGGGCGGCCGGGACGGCGACGAGCGCGATCAGCGCCGTCGCGATGAGCAGTGCCTTCTTCATGATGCCCCCTTCGGGCCGTAGTCTTTGTCCACGCGATGTCAACGAACGCAGCCGGACACGCCAATACGAGCGCGCACGATGGCCGCGACCTACATCACGAATTGCCTGCAAATGCTGGACTTTCCGCGATTGGCCATAACCGGCCAACACGGCGGGAAGAGAACCAGCTGTTCTAGGAGTGCCCGGCCGGCGGGTGATTTGAGTTCCGGCCCACCCGTCGCTATCGCCCACCCGCCCACGCCGCACCCACGCGTGGTGATGGGCGAACGGGACGACCCGCAGCTCGGCCGGCGCGTCCAGAGCACTCGCGCGGCCCGCTTGATGGAGCTGCTCGGGTTGAGCGAGCAGGAGCTCTGCCGGATGCTGGACGTGGACCCGCTCACGCTGCTCTCGGGGCAGCTCGATCACCGTAGCGAGTTGCCGATCCTGCTCGACCTGCTCGACGAGGCCTCCGAGCGCGCCGGGCCGGCGGTGCTCAGGCGCTGGGTGCGGGCGAGCGGATCCGCTGGCCGGCCAATCGACGCGCTCCTGCGACGAGACTTCGGGGCGTTCGAGGACGCGCTGACCGAGCTCGCCGCGCATGGGTTCGTGCTCCGGGGCGGGGGCTGACCAGAAGCTCTCGGGAGTGAGTCCGGGTGCCGGTCGGCGCGGCGGCGGTCGGGTGCGCGCCGGCCCGGCCCCGGCGCTACTCCTCTTCGCTCGGCTTCGGCTTATCCCCGGGCCAGATCCCCGTCAGATGTTGAAACGTCCGTGCGCCGGCACGGTCGACGGCCGCACCCACGCCGGCCATGGTGGCGGCCTCCAGCGCCGCGGCGCCGACCACCTTTCCGAAGCTCGCGCCGGCCGTGGTGGGCTTGGGCGGCTCGCCCTCCTCGACGCGGGACCAGAGCCCGCGGAAGATCAGCTTTGCGATGCGCGCTCCGATCAGGCCGGCGATGATCGCGAACGGCTTGTAGAGAATCTTCATCGTGGGTGCAGCCTACCCAGGATTAACCGCTCCTGGACCTGGCAGATACAGCTGCACGATCGGGTAAAACATTAACCCCAGTAGCGAGGAGAGGACAGCAGGAGGGAACCGAGATGCTCGACGAGGACTCCAGGCACGAGAACAGCGCGGCGGAGGACTTGCTGCGGCGGGCGCTACTCGATGACTCCTCGGCGGTCGCGGTGTCTCTGAAGGTGGGCGGGCTGCCGCTCAGCGAGTCGGTCACGGTCATCTTCCACGGCCGACGGGATCTCGGAACGCTTCAGACGTACGTGACCCGGGGGAGCCGCGGAGCCGGCACGACCGTCGCCGCGAGCGAGATGCTGCGCGTCCCGTGCGATCTCGACCTGGCCGACGCGGACGATCGGGCCGAGGCGGAGCAGCTCTACATCGAGCAGGCCACCGCCTTCCGCGACGCGCTTGTGGGCGCCGACGTCGTGCTCGACGTGTGGCGGGAACCGCTCGGCGAGCTGCTTGGCTCAAGCGTCAGCGTCGACCACTCGATCGAGCTGTCGGTGCGACTGCCGGCCCACCGCCTGCTGCCCACCGCGCTGATCGCGCCCGAGGCCCATCTGGTCGTGACCCCCGTGTGCAGCGCGCGCACGCTCGCCGCCGGCAAGCCGCCGATGGGCATCGCCTGCGCGCAGCAGGACATGGCTCGCATCTACCCGCTGGCCGATGACCCGGAGCGGTGCGTGGAGGACTTCCTGGAGGCCGCGGCCGAGCATGCCCTTGCCCTGGCCGAGCGCCTCGATCACCAGGAGGCGTCGGTCGAGCGGTTCCTCGAGCTGAGCGAGTAGACGCGCGCGCCTTAGCATCGGGGCGGTGCGCCGCGCATACATCGTCGCCATCGCCGTCGGGGTCGTGCTGTTCCTGGTCATCAGCGGACTGCTGGCGCGTGCGTTCAGCGCGAACAGCGCCGAGCAGGACGCGATCACATCGCTGGTGAAGGCGGAGGCGCAAGGCGACGTGAAGGAGGTGCTCGACGACCTCCTCGACTGTCGAACCTCGCCCTCGTGCCGACAGCGAGCGGCCGGCAACGCCGCGCGGCTCGAGCATCCGGGCACGGTCTCGATCGCGCAGCTCACGCCGTCTACCAGCTTCTCGCTGGCCGGCGAGGAAGGGACGGCGCGGGTGGCCTGGATCGTCGGCGGGTCCAGACCGATCACCCAGTGCGTGCGGGTTCGCCGGACCGGGAACGTGTTGAGCGGGCTGCGCGTGGAGCTGCTCGCGATTACGCCCAGGTTGGCGACCGACGCAGATTGTCCGTCGCGATTCTGAGCCGGCTAGTGCGCGGTCCGAACCGGCGTGCGCTCGGGCTCGCGGACCGGCCGGCGCTCACGCTGGGGCAGCCGCTCCGTCAACTTGCGGTGATCGCGCAGGCGGATCCGGGCCTGCTCGGCGTCCGGGAGCGGGATTCCGCCGCGCGGGGCATCCGGCGGCGTCGGCGGCTTGTCGGGACCGCGGCCCCAGCCCCCATCCGAACCAGGGTCGGAGGGGCGCGGCGGAAACTCGGGGCCGTCGCGCAGCGCCGGAAGAATCAGCACCGCCGCACAGATCAGCCCCAGGAGGTGCATCCCGGCGATCATCAGCATTAGCTGAGCGTCGCCCGACATAACGCAAGCTTAGCGCGGCGTTGTGCCGCGGTGAAGGGGGTCCGCACCCACCCCGACCCACCCCCATACACCCCCGGCTCACCCAATGTGCCCAAGGCTCCGGCTCCCCTGGGGGCGAGGCCGGCCGCGATCCGCGCCGTTGTCGGTCGGCGCCTGGGGCTCGGGGGAGGCGCCTTGGGTTCCGGGGAGGTCGCCGCACGCGGCTGGGCCACGCCGGCGCCGCCGCTCGCGGACCGGGTCGCTACCATCGCGGGCGGTCATGGCCACCGCTCAGACAACAGCCCTTCCGGTCGAGAGCCGCGAAGCCGCGGGATCGCGCGCAGCGCGCCGTCTGCGCCGCGCCGGCAACGTGCCCGGCATCGTTTACGGCGGCGGCGAGGACCCGATCCCCTTCCAGGTTGACGCGCGGGAACTGCGCCACGCCCTCCAGCATGCCGGCGCGGTGCTCGAGCTCAGCATCGACGGCGCCGGCGGCACGCCGGTGGTCGTCAAGGAGCTGACCCGTCACCCGGTGACCGGAGAGACGACCCACATCGACGTGCTCCGGGTCCGGCTCGACCAGCCGATCTCGGCGACCGTCGTCCTCGACCTGAGTGGCGCGGAGAGCGCGCCAGGCGTCAAGGAGGGCGGCGTGCTCGAGCAGGTCACGCGCGAGCTCGCGATCGAGGCCCTGCCGGGCGACATCCCCGACGCCATCCACCACGACGTCTCCGAGCTTCAGATCGGCGACACGGTCACGCTCGAGGCGATCACTCCGCCACGCGGCGTCACCCTGACCGATGACCCTGAGACCGTCGTCGCGACGCTCACGCCGCCCAGGCTGCAGGCCGAGGTCGAAGAGGAGATCGAGGAGGAGACCGAGCTGGTGGCCGAGGGCGCCGCGGCTGAAGAGGGCGAGGAGGCAGCCGGTGAGGAGGCTGCCGGCGAGACCGAGGGCGGGGACGAGAGCGAGTAGCCCCCCGCTAAGGCGCCGCCGCCAGGCGCCGCCGGCAATCCTGAATTGAACGGCGCCCCGATAGTGGACTGGCTGATCGTCGGCCTCGGCAACCCGGGCGCCGAATACGACGGCACCCGTCACAACATCGGCTTTGAGGTGGCGAACGAATTGGCCGATCGGTGGGGACTGCCGAGGGCCAAGTCGAAATACCGCGGGCTCCTGACCGAGGGCCGGACCGGTCCGGGTGGCCCCCGAGTCGCGATCCTCAGGCCCCAGACGTACATGAACGACGCGGGCGACTCGGTGAGCCCGGCGCGCGGCGCGTTCAGGGTGCCGCTTGACCGCGTACTCGTGATCCACGACGAGATCGATTTGCCGTTCGGCGAGATCCGCTCGCGCGTCGGCGGCGGGCTCGCCGGACACAACGGGCTGAAGTCGCTGAGGCAAGGTCTCGGCTCGGCCGACTTCGCACGGGTGAGGATCGGCGTCAGCCGGCCTCCCACGACCGACCCCGACCGGGTGGCCGCCTACGTCCTCGGTCGCTTCCGCGAGCCTCGCGACGAGGTCCGGGAGCTGATCGAGCGCGCTGCCGACGAGGTCGAACGAATGGTGTCCGAAGAGGTGGACTGATGGGAGCCGGGGGCGAGGAGGAGCCGTTCGAATCGATCTACGCCCGGGCCGGCTCCGATCTGGACTCGATCCCGTGGGCTGATCTGGCGCCGAACCCGGCCCTCGTCAGCTGGCTGGCCAGCCAGGCAGTCGGAGAGGGGGTGTCGGGGCTCGGACCGGGGGTGTCGGGGCTCGGACCGGGGGTGCAGGCGCTCGGGCCAGGAATGCCGGCGCTGGTCGTGGCGTGCGGGCTGGGCGACGATGCCGAGGCGCTCGCCTCACGCGGCTACGCCGTCACCGCGTTCGACGTCTCGCAAACCGCGATCGAGCAGTGCCACGCTCGCTTCCCGGCCTCGACCGTCGACTACCTGGTGGCCGACGTGTTCGGCCTCCCGGAAGCGTGGACGCAGGCCTATGCCCTGGTGGTGGAGATCCGGACGCTCCAGTCGCTCCCGCCGGAGAACCGAGCAAGCGCGGCGACCGCGATCGCCGGCACGGTCGCGCCGGGCGGCTGGCTGTTCGTTCGCACCGCCGTGCGCGAGCCCGACGAGCCCCTGACCAGCCGACCTTGGCCGCTCGTCCGCGGTGAGTTGGACGCCTTCCTCGAGGCCGGCCTGACCGAGCGCGAGGCACGCGAAGACCCGCCCGGCGCGAGTCGATTTCGGATGTTCACCGCGGTTTATCAGCGGGGCGGGAGCACGACCTAGACTCGGAATAGAGATGCTGAGCACGCTCCTGACCCATGCCGATGAGGACCCCCAGGTCGCCCGGCTGGGCGACGCGGGCGGGCGGGCGTTCGTGTCCCAGTCGCTGCGCCCATACCTGCTGGCGGCGCTGCTCGAACAGGACCCGACCAAGCCGGCGATCGTGGTGGCCGGCGACGATCGCGCGGCCCGCGACCTCGCTGCCGGCCTAAGGACCTGGCTCGAGCCGCGAACCGTCCGCTACTACCCCAGCCGCGGCGTCACCTACGAGTCGCATCTCGCGCCGCCGCCGCACCTCGTCGGCCTCCGGATCGCCGCGCTCGACGCACTGCAGGAGCCCGAAGCGACCGCCCCGGTGGTCGTGGTCAGTGCGGTCGCGCTGTCGGAGAAGGTCCCCGACCCGAGCCTCCGCCCCCACGGTTTCGTACTGAGGTCCGGTGAGCTGCTCGACCTCGACGAAACGGCCATGGACCTGGTGGCCGCCGGATACGAGCGCGTCGACCAGGTCGAGGATCGCGGGCAGTTTGCGATCCGCGGCGGCCTGCTCGACGTGTTCCCGGCCACGGAGGATCGAGCCGTCCGCGTCGATCTGTTCGGGGACGAGATCGAATCGCTCAGGTGGTTCTCGACGTTCACGCAGCGCTCGCTCGGGGAGGCAGATTGCGTCGAGATCGAGCCGGCGGCCGAGCTGGCCGAGGAGCACCGCGAGCTGGCCGAGATCGCGGCGCTCGAGAAGGAGGAGGAGCGCCCCGACATCGCCGAGCTCCTGCCGGTCGACCAATTCCATCCGTTCCTGGAGCTGGCGCCGCAGGACGCCAGCATCGTGATCGCCGGTGAGGAGGACGTGGCGCCGGCACTGGCCGACCACTGGCAGGACGTCAGCGCCGCGTTCAAGGACCGTGACGCCCGGCACCTGTACGTCGACGAGCAGACGATCAGCGACACGCTGAAACAGCGGGCGCGGATCCGGCTCTCGAGCATCGACCAGGACCAGTCTTTCCAATTCCGCGCCCAGGCGGCCGACGTCCAGGCCCGCAGCCTGAAGGAGGCCGAGCCGGAGCTCGAGAAGCTGCACCGCTCCGGGTACGAGACCGTCGTCACCTTCGCGCGCCGCGGCGAAGGCGAGCGCGCTGCCTACAACCTCGGGCGCCTCAAGGTCCACTGGCTCGACTCCGACGACGGCAGGCCCGACGGCCGCATCACGTTTGCCCAGGCCCGGCTCCAGCAGGGCTTCATCGCGCCGCAGTTCCACCTGGCGGTGATCCCCGACCATCGGCTGTTCCGCCGCCGGCGCGCCCCCGAGGAACCGCAAAGAACCCGCAGGAGGGGCGTCCTCAGAAGCTTCGCCGACCTGCGTACCGGCGACATCGTCGTGCACGAGGACCACGGGATCGCGCGCTTCGCCGGCTTTGACACCAAGACGGTGGCGGACGTCACCCGCGACTACCTGTACCTCGAGTACGCCGGTTCGGACCGGGTCTTCGTCCCCGTCGATCAGCTGGCCAAGATCAGCCGCTACGTGGGCGCCGGCGGTGCCCATCCGCCGCTCTCCAAACTCGGGGGCACCCGCTGGGACACCATCAAAGCGCGGGCGAGACGAGCCGCCCAGGAGCTGGCCGGCGAGCTCCTCAACCTCTACGCGGAAAGAAAACGCCGCGAGGGTCACTCGTTCCCGATCGACACCGACTGGCAACGAGACTTCGAGGACGCGTTCCCGTTCACCGAGACGCCCGACCAGCGCGACGCGATCGAGATGGTCAAGGCCGACATGGAGGCGCCCCGCCCGATGGATCGCCTGATCTGCGGAGACGTCGGCTACGGCAAGACCGAGGTCGCGCTGCGCGCCGCGTTCAAGGCGGTGCAGGACGGCACGCAGGTGATGCTGCTCGTGCCCACGACGATCCTCGCTCAGCAGCACTACGGCACCTTCACCGAGCGGCTCAAGGACTACCCGATCACGATCGAGCACGTCTCGCGCTTTCGACCACAAGCCGAGCAGAGGGAAGCCGTAAAGCGCTTCAGCGAAGGCAAGGTCGACATCCTGATCGGGACCCATCGACTCCTGAGCCGGGACGTCCGCGCCAAGAACCTGGGGCTGCTGATCGTCGACGAGGAGCAGCGCTTCGGGGTCAAGCAGAAGGAGCTTCTGCGCCAGCTCAAGCTCAAGGTCGACGTGATCGCGATGAGCGCCACGCCGATCCCGCGCACGCTGCAGATGTCGATGGCCGGGATCCGGGACATCAGCGTGATCGAGACGCCGCCCGAGGGTCGCCGCCCGATCAAGACCTACGTCGGCGAGTACGACGAGGAGCTGGTGAAGACGGCGCTGGTCCGCGAGCACCAGCGAAAGGGGCAGGCGTTCTTCCTCCACAACCGGATCGAGACGATCGACGAGACGGCCGAGCGATTGCGCGGGCTGTGTCCCGGCATGAAGTTCGAGGTCGCCCACGGCCAGATGGACGAGAAGGAACTCGAGCAACGCATGCTCGCCTTCCTGCGCGGCGACGCTGACGTGCTCGTGTGCACGAGCATCATCGAGTCGGGCATCGACATCCCGCAGGCCAACACGCTGATCGTCGAGCGGGCCGACACGTTCGGGCTGGCCCAGCTCTACCAGATCCGTGGACGCGTCGGACGCTCGAGGGAGAGGGCCTACGCGTATCTGCTCTATCCGAGCGCCGCCGCACTGACCCAGGACGCGGCGCAACGACTGAGCGCGCTATCCGACTACACGGAGCTTGGCGCGGGCTTCAAGATCGCCATGCGCGACCTGGAGATCCGCGGCGCCGGCAACCTGCTCGGCGACGAGCAGTCCGGGCACGTGGCCGCACTCGGATTCGAGCTCTACATGCAGATGCTCGACGAGGCAGTGGCCGCCGCCGAGGACGGCGCGGCGTACGAGGAGGAGTGGGAGCCGGTGCGTCTCGACGTCAATGTCGACGCGTACGTCCCGGCCGACTACATCCCCTACGAGCAGGCCAAGGTCGAGGTGCACCGCCGGATCGCCGCCGCCCGCGAGGTGGCCGATCTCATGGAGCTCAAGAACGAGCTCGAGGACCGTTTCGGCGAGCTCCCCGACCCGCTGATGAACCTGATCGCCCTGCAGCAGGCGCGGATCAAGCTCGGCCAGGCCGGCGCACGCGCGGTGACGTTCCGCAACGGACGACTCGCGGTGACCCCGATCGAGCTCGACAGCGTCCGCGCCAAGCGGATCCGGCAGGAGATCCCCGAGGCGCTCTACGAGTCCGGCAAGTCGCAGCTGTCGATGAGGGTCCCGGAGGACCCCGCCAAGCGGTTCCCGGCGGTCGTAAAGGCCGCGGATGTGCTCCTCGCGGTGACTCGCGAAGCGGCGTAATAGGGGCCGCCTACGGCGGCGTCCATGGGGCCGTCCACCCCGTCCGGACGGGGTACATGGCCCCAGGGATGCCGAGCTAGGGGAATCCGGCCTCGGCAGGCATCGAGCCACATCCAGGGTCGCGCCGGATTCCCGGGCGAGGCCCAAAAGTAACGCTTACGCGATTCTTCACCGACACTTTGCGAGACCCTCGCTACCATCGACCGCCGATGAAGGTTCGTAGGTCACTTCTGGCGCTTGGCGCTTTTTTTGTGTTCGCGATCGCCGTGGCCGGATGCGGCTCAAGCGTGCCGGGCGATTCGGTCGCCGACGTGGCCGGAAACCCGATCACCACTCAGGCGTTCAACCACTGGATGTACGTCGCGGCCAAGAGCCAGGCCGCGGAGCAGCCGGGGCAGCCGGTGATCGTGCCCAACGATCCGCCGAACTTCACGAAGTGCATCGCCGACGTCCGCAAGGCGATCCCGACCCTCGCCAAGACCTCCGCCAAGACGCTTAAGACCGCGTGCCAGCAGCAGTTCACCGCGCTCTCGAGCTCGGTCATGGACTTCCTGATCACGGCCTACTGGTACCAGGCGGATGCCGCCAAGATGCACGTGAACGTGACTCCCGCCGAGGTGCAGAAGGCGTTCGCGACGGCCAAGCAGCAGACCTTCCCGACCGCGGCGGGCTTCAACAACTTCCTCAGTGAGACCGGTCAGACGCTCGCGGACATCACCTACCGATTCAAGGTGAACACGATCGTCCAGAAGCTGGTCGCCAGGCAGACCAAGCCGGTCACCCAGGCCGAGATCGTCGCCTACTACAACAATCACCCGACGCAGTTCGGCGCGCAGGAGAGCCGCAACATGCGGATCGTGCTGGCCTCAAGCGCGGCCCAGGCGAATGCGGCCAAGAGCGCGCTCCAGTCCGGTCAGAGCTGGGCGACGGTGGCTAAGAAGTACTCGACCGATCCGACGACCAAGAACAACGGTGGTCTGCTCACCGGCGTCACCCAGGGTCAACAGGATGCGGCACTGACAAAGGCGGCGTTCGCGGCGCCGGTGAACAAGCTGATCGGTCCGGTCAAGGGACAGTTCGGTTACTACGTCGTCGAGGTCACCGGGATCACGCCGGCGACGCACAAATCGCTGCAGCAGGCCGAGGCGACGATCAAGCAGCAGCTGACCAGCCAGGAGTCGCAAACCGCGCAGACCGCGGTCGCCAACCAGGCCAAGAAGGACTGGATCAGCCAGACGACGTGCCGCAGCGAATACGCGATGGCGGACTGCAAGGGGTACAAGGCGCCGAAGACGGCCACCACCGGCACGTCGACCGCCGGGTGAGCCCCACAGATCCTGCGGCCATCGCCGAGGCGCTGAGTCGCCTCGACACGATCACGCGACGTCTCCGGGTGGAGTGCCCGTGGGACCGCGAGCAGGACGCGCGCTCGATCGTCCCGCACACCGTCGAGGAGTCCTACGAGCTCGCCGACGCCGCCCAGCGCGGCGACGACGCCAAGATGGTCGACGAGCTCGGCGACGTGCTCTTCCAGGTCCACTTCCTGTCGCTGCTGCTCGAGGAGCGCGGCGCCGGCGACCTGGCCGAGGTGGCGAAGAACGTCACCGAGAAGCTGATCCGCCGCCATCCGCACGTGTTCGGCGAGGTGCAGGCCGGCACCTCGGTCGAGGTCCGGCGCAACTGGGACAAGATCAAACAGACCGAGCCCGGGCGGGAGGCGGGTGTGTTCGGCGAGGTGCCCGAGAACCTGCCGGGGTCGCTGTACGCGCGCAAGGTCCAGCGGCGGGCTGCGTCGAGCGGCTTTGACTTTCCCGGCGTCGAGGGGCCGCTTCAGTCGGTGCACGACGAGCTGGACGAGCTCGAGGCGGCCGGCGATCGAGAACAGCGCTTCCACGAGCTCGGCGATGTGCTGTTCGCGGCGGTCAACGTGGCCCGCAAGCTGAACGTCGATCCCGAGCTGGCCCTGCGCGCGGCGGCCGAGCGATTCCGGGGTCGCGTCGAGGCCGGAGGCGATCTCGCTGCATCGGACGGCCGTAACTGGAACGATCTCGCTCCTGACGAGCAGCTTGCCTACTACGCCCGAGCGCGCCTGATCGAACGAGGGGACCACCTTTGAGCCAGATCGACCACGTCCACGCCCGCCAGATCCTCGACAGCCGCGGCAACCCGACGGTCGAGGTCGAGTTGAGCGTCCGTTCGGGGGCGTGGGGTCGCGCCGCGGTTCCGAGTGGTGCCTCGACCGGCGAGTTCGAGGCGACCGAGCTGCGCGACGGCGGCTCGGACTGGGGCGGCAAGGGCGTGATGCGGGCCGTCGAGAACGTCAACGGCGAGATCGCCACCGCGGTGCGCGGACAGGACGCCTCCTCGCAGGCCGCGCTGGATCGGATGCTGATCACGTTGGATGGAACGCCGAACAAGTCTCGGCTGGGCGCCAATGCGATTCTGGCGGTGTCGCTGGCCGCGGCCCACGCCGCCGCGGCCGAGGAGCGATTGCCGTTGTGGCGCTACCTCGGGGGCGAGAGCGCCCATGTGCTGCCCGTGCCGATGCTGAACGTGATCAACGGCGGCGCGCACGCCGATAACAGCATCGACTTCCAGGAGTTCATGATCGTCCCGGTTGGGGGCGCCACCTTCCGCGACGCGCTGCGGATGGCCGACGAGGTGTTCCAGACCCTCAAGAAGATGCTCCACGATCGCAGCATGTCGACCGCGGTGGGGGACGAGGGAGGGTTTGCGCCGAACCTGTCGTCCAATGAGGAGGCGCTGGGTGTGTTGGTCGAGGCGATCGGCGCGGCCGGCTACGCGCCCGGCGAGCAGGTGGCGATCGCACTCGATCCGGCCGTCTCCGAGCTTTACAAGGATGGGTCGTACGTGCTCGAGCACGAGGGCAGGTCTTTGAGCGCCGTCGAGTTGTCGGCCTACTGGGCGGATTTGGTGGCGCGCTACCCGATCATCTCGCTCGAGGACGGTATGGCCGAGGAGGATTGGGACGGCTGGGCGCACATGACCCAGGAGCTCGGCAGCCGCCTGCAGCTCGTCGGCGACGACGTCTTCGTGACCAACACCGAGCGGCTCCAGCGCGGGATCAACTCCGGCGTGGCCAACTCGATCCTGATCAAGGTCAACCAGATCGGGACCCTGACCGAGACACTCGCTGCCATCCGGATGGCCCGGGAGAACGGCTACACCGCGGTCATGTCGCACCGCTCGGGCGAGACCGAGGACGTCACCATCGCGGACCTGGCCGTGGCCACCGGATGTGGTCAGATCAAGACCGGCGCGCCGTCCCGGACCGATCGGGTGGCCAAGTACAACCAGCTGCTGCGGATCGAGGAGGCGCTCGGCGCAGACGCGCGCTACCCCGGACGCAGTGCGTTCCGCTCGTAGAGGTCCGCGAGCGCCGTGCAAGGTCGGGTGCAGGAGGAAGGAGGCCGCGGGCGGCGAACGAAGGGCGTAGCGGATGCCCTCAGCCCGTACCGCACCTGCTTCCGCGCGTCGCCAACGGCGTACGGCGCCACCCCGAGCGCCCCAGACACGCCGGGTGGCCGCACGCCGGATCGCGAGCCGGGTCCGCTGGGACCGGATCGGGCGTGTGGGGCTGCTGGTCGTGCTCTGCGTGGTCGCCGGCGTGTACGTGCAGCAGGCGCTGGCGTACCTGGCGGTCCGCAGCCAGTCCGATCAGCAGCGGGCGATCGTGCATCAGCTCTCGCGGGCCAACGCGGGCCTGCTTGCCCAGCAGAAGTCGCTGAACTCGCCGGCGACGATCGTGAGCGACGCACGCGCCCTGGGGATGGTCCGGGTCGGCGAGCATCCCTACGAGGTCACCGGACTGCCGAATCACTGAGCGCCCGCTCGTCCCGGCGCGCGGCGCGGCGCGGCGCGGGGCGGGGCGGCGCGGGGCGGGGCGGCGCGGGGCGGCGCAGGGCGGGGCGGGGCGGCGCGGGGCGGGGCGGCGCGGGGCGGCGGGTAGGCGGGTAGGCGGGGAGGCGGTTCGTGGCGGCACTTCGGTTCGACGACGTCATCGGCCTGTGGCGCGAGGGCCAGCGCCGGCTGGCCCAGGCCGATCCGGCGGTGCGCCCGGCGCTCGATCGCGTGATCGACGCGCTCGTCGATGAGCTGCGCCGGCGCGTCGGAGGCCTGTTCACCACCGAAGAGCTCGCGCGCTACTACATCGACGAGGGCGTGGACTGGTGCTTTGACATCGCGGTGCGGGTCGCGCCGGGGAATCCGGAGGCCTGGGACCTGACCACGGTGGCGGGGGCGGCGTTTGCGCGCTACGTGCGCGAAGCCAGCGACTACGCCGGTGGTTCACGGATCGTGCGCGAGGACTAATCGGGGCCCGCGGACCCGCCGCGGTCGCCTGCAAAAGCGCGCATGGCTAGGAGTGCCGGGGGCGGGATGCGCGGTTCTGCATCCACCAGATGAAGTAGTGCGCGTCCGGCTCCGGGCCGCGCGAGGATGCGCTCTTTTGCAGGTCCCCCGCCACCCCCACCCCGAGTGGCGCCCCGTACTCACCGCGCCCGAATAGCCCGGGCGTGGCGCGCGGCTCTCGCCTAGTCGTCGTCGCCGTTGCCGTTCCCGTTGCTGTCGTCGTCTGAGTCGTCCCCGACGCGGCGGATCACGATCTGGTCCTCCTCGATCGCGACCTCGACCGGTCGGTGGCCGGCCCAGTACTCGGCGTAGATCGGATCGTCCTGGACGGCCGGGTCGAGCCACAGGCCGTAGCCCTCGTCGCCGTGGTCGAAGGTGGCCTCGAGCGGCGTGGACTTGCGGCGGGTGCTGCGGCGTCCACCGCGCCGGCCTCGCCTGCGTCGAGAAGCCGAGCGCTGCTTGCTCTCGTCGTCCTCGTCCTCGTCGCCGTTCTCGCCCTCTTCCTCCTCCTCGGCGCGGCGCGCCTCGGCCGCTTCAAGCTCGGCCGCGATCAGCGCGTCGTCCTCGGCTCGCAGGTCGATCTCGTCGTCGAAGTCGGCGACCGCGCCCCCCGTGGTGTCGGGATCGGCGTCGGGCTCGAGGCCCTGCTCGCGCTTGAAGGCCTGGATTTGCTGAACGGTTACCTCGAGCTGGTGCGCGATCCAGGCGTCGGTCCGGCCCTGGCGCACCCAGGCGCGAATGCGGTTCAGCTCGGGTCGAAGTGATCTGCGGGCCATCGTTCGGCGCGGAGACTAGATGATTGGGCTCCAATGAGGTGTGGTCGCGAGCCGCAGCGGGGACGACGGTCGCAATCGTTCGCTGCTCGACGGGCGCCTTAGGGGCGCCGCCCGATTGCCCCGCCGCCTAACCGGAATCGCTTGTGCACATCGGAGTTCACCCGGTATGCTGGCCTCGGCGGACCGGAGGCTCGTGGAGACGAGCCAATCTGGCTGCCTCGTTTGACGACCAGGCGAGCAGGGAGGCACATTCCCCATGTTGGTACTCACCCGCAAGTCCAACCAAAGCATCATGATCGGCGATGACATTGAGGTCTCCGTACTGGCGATCATGGGCGAGAAGGTGCGAATCGGGATTCAGGCGCCGCGTGACATTCCCGTATTCCGCAAGGAGGTTTATCTCGAAATCCAGCAGGAGCGGATGGGCTCCGGGAAGGGAGTCCGCGAGGAGGTAGACGCCGCCCTGCGTGGCCTGGGAGACAGCGCGTAGGAGGCCATTGGATGCTGCCTATTGAGGCTGGCGCCTCGACAGGCGGAGGATGTAAGTAGGCGTGGATGCAGGTAGGCACGGGCGGCGAGGGGCGTAGGCTCTCGCCGCCGCTCAAGCGGCGTGGCTCAGGCGCGGCCGTCCGGCGCCGCCCTGGTCAGCCGAGCAGGTAGTACAGCGTCTCGAACATCGCGATCGTCACCAGGACCGCGGTGCCCATGAGCGTCATGACGAGCACCCAGAAGCGCACCGAGCTGCGCTTGCGCTCCCGCTGGCGCCAACGCTTGCGTGAGCGCGAGATCGCTCGCCGCTGCTGCAGCTGACTGCGGCTGCGGTCAAGCTGGGTCTCGTGCCGGAACTCCTGCTCGAGCTCGGCCAGGCTCTGACGCATCTTCATGGCCATGCGGGGCGCGAGCCTACCAAGCTCGCGTACGCGGTGTTATGTAGCTGAAACCCGGAGCCCCGGGCGACTCGTTCAGTGAACGGCCTGCTGCTCGTACACCCGCACGAAGTGCAGGTAGTTCTCGGCGATCTGCTTGGCCGCGGCCTCGCGATCGAGCTTCCCGGATCCGAAGCCCTTGAGCGCGTCCGACCAGATCGAGCGTCCGATCGCGAATCCGATGAAGCCCTCGACCGGGGCCGCTACCTGGAGCCACTGTTCGACCTTCTCGGTCGACGCGCCGCGTCCCAGGAGCACGCACGTAACTCCCTCGCGACCCGAGCCGGTGCGGGCCTGCTCCGCGAGCATCGCCGCGTCCGACCGCTCGTCGACGCCCTCGATCTTCCAGACGTCCGCCTCGACGCCGGCGTTCTGTAGCTCCTCGATCGCCCGGCGCATGAGCTCCGGCCGCAGCTCGGTGTCGTAGCGGTCTGAGTCGCCGCCGACGGAGGCCAGCTGCTCCTCGGTGGCCGGCACCAGCAGCTCGAAGAGGAACTTGCGGTCGTTCTCGTGCAGCCAGTCGGCGAGGCGCTTGAGGCGTCCGGCCTGCTCCTTGTTCATCGCGGCGTCGCCGTCCGGGTTGTAACGGACCAGCACCTTGGAGAAGTCAGGGTTGAACTTCTCGATGTGGGCCGGGAAGTCGTCGCCGTATTCGAAGTCGAACTCCTCCTGGCCCGACTTCTCGACCGGCATCGCGAGCTTGAGGTTGTGCTCCCGGGCCATCTCGGGGATGTTCGAGCCGAACTGCTCGTCGACGAGCACCCCGGTCGCGCCGGCCTCGGCGCCCTCGCGGACCGCCTCGAGCATGCCCTCGAAGATCACGCGCTTGCCGTCGGAGATCCTCTCCGTCTCCTCCGCCGTGGGGGTGCCGGTGACCCCGAACATCTTCTGGAAGGAGCCCCGGTGGTCGAACGCGAGGATGTAGAGCTTGCCGTCGTATCCGAGAGCCATTCGACCCTCCCTTTCGCTTTCCGCTTGGTTCAGTACTCAGGTCTCTAAGGCGCCGCCAACCGGTGCCCGGGACCAAGGTACGGCGCCGCGCTCAGGCGCCGCCGACCAATCTATTTGTCCCAGTCTACGTCTACCCTGGCGCCGGATGGAGCACAAATTCGGTGGGGACCCGTACACGATCGGGATCGAGGAGGAGCTGATGATCCTCGACGCCGAGTCGCTCGAGCTCGTCAATGCGATTGAGAGCATGCTCGAGCCCGCACCGGCGGGCGAGATCAAGCCCGAGCTGATGGAGTCGGTCCTCGAGGTCTCCACGGATCCCTGCCACAACACGCGCCAGGCCGGGGAGCAGCTGCGAGCACTGCGCGGGCAGGTCATCGACACCGCGGCGAGCAAGGGGATGGCGATCGGCTCCGCAGGGACCCATCCGTTCGCGATGTGGGAGGACCAGCGGATCTCGGCCCGCCCGCGCTACCGGGACCTTGTCTCCGCGCTGCGGTTCGTCGCCCGCCAGGAGCTGATCTTCGGCATGCACGTGCACGTGGGGGTCGACGATCCCGACAAGGCGATCCACGTCGTCAACGGGATGCGCGTGCACATGCCGATCCTGCTCGGGCTGTCGGCCAATTCGCCGTTCTGGCGCGCCGACGTGACCGGGCTGGCCTCGGCGCGAACGCCGATCTTCCGCGCCTTTCCCCGGGTGGGGATCCCGCCCACCTACCGGGATTGGGAGGACTATGAGAAGCGCATCGACTTCATGGTCCACTCCGGCGTGATCGAGGATTACACCTTTCTCTGGCACGACGTGCGGCCGCACCCGAACTTCGGGACGGTGGAGATCCGCGTGATGGACTCCCAGACGCGGGTCGAGCACACGCTCGGGCTGGCGGCGATGGTGCACGGGCTGGTCAAGGAGCTGTGCGAGCACTTCGAGGCCGACGGGCAGCTCTCGCGGTACCCGTTCGAGATGCTCGACGAGAACAAGTGGCTCGCCGCCCGGCACGGCCTCGAGGGCGAGCTCGTCGACCTGCCGAACTGGGACCGCGTGCCGGCGAGGGATCTGGCCCGCCGGCTGATCGACCGGATCCGCGAGCACTGCGCCGACCTCGGCTCGCTCGACGACCTCGAGGCGGTCGAGGACCTGCTCGAGCGCGGCAACGGCGCCGCGCGCCAGGTGGTGGTGTACGAGGCCAACCACGATCTGCGCGAGGTGATGGCCGAGGTCGTGGCCGCCACCTCGGTGTAGCGGCGCTACATCCGTGTAGGCGCTACGTCCGTGTAGGCGCTACGTCCATGTAGCGGAGCGGTTTTGTCAGTCAGGGGCGACTCCTAGCCGGACCGGGCGGTCACGGTCTGTTCGCGACCTTGCCGCCGTCATACAATCGATGACTCTATGAGCACCGGCGGCCCGGACCTGTTCGTAATTTGCAAGAACTGCCAGTCCGAGGTGAGCCCGTACATAACCGAGTGCCCGTACTGCGGGAGCCGGCTACGCAAGCGGGCCCCGAAGCTGGACCGCGACGGCCGCGTCAGCGAGCGTAAGCGCCGGGCGCCGAGTCCGTCGCTGCCTCGCCTGCGCCGAGGCGAGATTCCCGGAATCCGCGGCGAATCGCGCCCCTACGCGACGATCGCGCTGGTTCTGGCCGGGTTCGCTGGAACGCTCCTGTGGCGGGCGGCGCTCGTCGGGAGCACCCACGCCATCGAGCTGTGGGCGCGCTACGGCAACCATCTGTGGTGGCGGCTGCTGGTGGCACCGTTCACCTACACCAACACCGGCTACGCGATTGTGGTGCTTGGCACAATCGCCGTGTACGGCTGGCTGCTCGAGCGCCGGCACGGGCCGGTGCTCGTGCTCGTGCTGTTCGCCATCGCCGGGGTCGGGGGTGCGGCCGTGACCGCGACCAACTCCACGCTGCCGCTGGCACTCGGCGCCAACGGCGCCGCGCTGGCCTTCATCGTGGTTTGGGCGCTCCCCGATGTGCTCTCGGTCCGTGCCGGACGCGACATCGAGGGCGACCTGCTCGGCACGGCGGTGGTGGCGGTCGTCGTGGCGCTGATGCCGCTGGCGGTGCCGGGGGCGAGCTGGATCCCCGAGGCGGTCGGCGTGCTGGCGGGGCTGCTGATCGGGCTGCCGCTCGCGCTCACCCGCGACACCTGAGCAGCGTCCGCGCGCCCGCACCCGGTCCGCTCCGGGTCCGCGCACGTATGATCAGAACGCCCCGTGGTCGACCGCGCCTACACCGACGCCGAGCTGGAGGCGGCGATCGCAGCCATTGCCGATCCGCAGCGCCTGCGCGAGGCCCAGGACCTGGTCGCCCAGAGCGCCCCGGCGCTGGCCCGCGTGCTGGCCACCGCGCTCGAGGAGGGCGGCTGGTTCGACATGGGCCACAACCAGGCGGTGCGCGAGGCGAGCGGCCACGACGACTTCGGCGAGCGGGTCCGCGCTGTGCGCACGATGCTGGCCGAGGAGACCCGGCTCGGGATGCTCGTCGGGGTCGCAGTCGGCTTCGAGCTGGCGCGCGAGCTCGACCGGGAGCCCGGGACACCGGGATCGCAATCGACAGAGGAGGACTGATCGGATGGAAGTGCGTTTTCTGGGCCACGCCTGCTTTGAGCTCATCGACGGCGACACCACGGTCCTGATCGACCCGTTCCTGACCGGCAACCCGAAGGCGGCGATCGCCGCCGAAGACGCCGCGGCTACGACGATCGTGCTTACCCACGGGCACGCCGACCACGTGGGGGACGTTTCGGCGATCGCGAAGCGGACCGGTGCCCCGGTCGTGGCCATCACCGAGCTGGCCGGCGAGCTCGGCGAGGAGGGCCTCGACGTGCGCGATCCGAACATGGGCGGCACGGTCAAGTTCGACTGGGGCTGGGTCAAGATCGTGCCCGCGTGGCACACCTCGACCACGCCGAAGGGGACCTACAACACGCCCGCCGGCGTGCTGATCAACTTCCAGGACACGGTCGTCTACCACCTCGGGGACACTTGCGTGTTCAGTGACCTGCAGCTCGTCGGCAAGCGCGCGCCGATCGACGTCGCGCTGATGTGCATCGGCGGCCACTACACGATGGATCGCGTGGACGCGGTCGACGCCGCCGAGCTCGTGGGGGCCAAGACGGTGATTCCCTGCCACTACAACACGTTCCCGCCGATCGAGACCGACGCCCAGGCGTTCAAGTCCGACGTCGAGTCGGCCACGCGGTCGAACGTCGCCATCCTCGAGCCGGGCGAGTCGCACACCCCGTGACTCACGCGATCGTCCTCATCCAAGCGACCCGCGCGGGCCTGGCGACCCTCGGCGGCGAGCTGGCCGACCTCGAGGGGGTGGCCGAGGCCTACTCGGTCACCGGCGAGTGGGATTTCGTCGCGGTGCTGCGCCTGCGCCAGCAGGAAGACCTCGCGAAGGTGGTGACGGGTCAGATCTCGCAGCTGACGGGAGTGGCGCGGACCCACACGATGGTCGCGTTCGAGGTCTACTCGCGCCACGACCTCGAGGCGCTGTTCTCCGTCGGGCAGTAGCTCCTAGGTGCGCGTCGCGGTTGTGGCCGAGTGGTACCCGTCGCCGGGCGATCCGGTGCTGGGTATCTGGGCCCACCGCCAGGCGATGGCCGCCCGCGACGCCGGCGCCGAGGTGCGGGTGCTCGCGCTGCGGCGCCCGATCCCCCCGTTGTCGGTGGCGCGTCGGTTGTTGGATTTTCCCCCGGCCACCGGGGAGCTCGGCCGCTGGATCGCGGGGGCCCGGACATCGTTGCGGCGCTTTTCGCTCGACGGCGTCTCGATCGAACCCGTGCCGTTCCTGGCGCCCCCGCGCCCGATCTCCTACGGCAGCTGGGGCTACTGGGCCGCGCCGCCGTTGAGGCGGGCCCTTGATCGGCTGTACGCGGACTGGCGCTTTGACGTGCTCCATGCGCACTGCCTGGCACCGGCGGGGCACGCCTCGGCGCGGTGGCGACGACGGCGGGGCGGACCGGCCTTGGTCGTGTCCGGGCACGGCCCGGACATGATCAACGTGCCGGAGAACAGCTCGGTGGGCCGGCGCGCGTGCGTGGCGGCGATGGCCGCCGCGGATCTGGTCATCGCGAACAGCACGTGGGCGGCGCGCCGGTGCGAGGCCATCGCGGGGCATTCGCTGCCGGTCCGCGTCGTTTACCTGGGAGCGGATATTCCCCCGGTCGCCCACAGCTCGAACGGGGCGGTGCGGATGGTCACGGTGGCGCATCTGGTGGCGCGCAAACGCCACCAGGTAGTGCTGCGCGCGCTCGCGCGGCTCGACCCGGCACGCCGGCCCGAGTACCTGGTGATCGGCGACGGGCCCTGCCGACGCGGTTTGGAGCTGCTCGCGGCCGAGCTCGGTGTCGCGGACCGGGTCCGATTCCTCGGCCAGCTGCCGAATCCCGAGGCGGTGGCGCGAGCGGCTTCCTGCGATTTGTTCGTGATGCCGGGGGTCGAGGAGCCGTTTGGGGTGGCCTTCGTCGAGGCGATGGCGGCCGGGCTGCCGGCGATCGGGAGCCGGGGCGAGGGCGGCCCCGAGGACATCGCCGCTGCCGGCGACGGGATGATCCTGGTCGAACCCGACGATCCGGGCGCGCTGGCGGGCGTGCTTGATCGGCTGACCGGCGACCGGTCCGAGCTGGCACGTCTCGGGGCCGCCGCCCGTCAGACGGTGACGGCCAATTTCACCTGGGAGCGATGCGGCGTGGAGACCGTGGCCGCGTACCGGGCTGTGCTCGAGGCACGGTGAGCGACCTACTGCTGGTGTCGCTCGGCACCACGCGGGGGCTGCGGCTGGCCGACGCTCAGCTTGTGGAGATGCTCCGGGAGGCGGGTGCCAGCGTCGACGCGGTGGCCACCCGGATCGGCTGGACCAACGCGCTGCGCCGGGCGTATCCGGTCAACGATCTCGTCGAGGCCGTGGCCGCCCGCCGCGCGCTGGCCGCCGGCATGCGGGCGCATCGACCCCGCGCCCTCGTCATCTCGACAACGACCGCGGCGTTCCTGATCGGCGACCCGGGCGTGCCGTTCGCCGTGTGGCTCGATTCGCCCGCGCGGCTGAACCGCCCCGGGGTCCTGAGCCAGCCACTCCATGTGCTCGAGCGCCGGCAGCTGGCCCGCGCGCGCGTATTGATGCCGCACAGTCCGGGCACGGTGGCCGCGCTGCCGACGGATGCCGCGCCGTCGGTGATGGTCCCGCCGCCGGTTCCGGCCGCGCCCCGGGAAGGGCGGGATCCAAACCTCCGCGAGGGGTTCGTGGTCGGCTATACCCCGGACCCCAAGGCCAAGGGGCTCGCGCTCCTGTGTGCGGCCTGGGAGCAGACGGCCGTCCCCGGCGCCCGGCTCCTGATCGCCGGGATCGAGCCCGAGCGCGCTCGCGCGTTTCTGGCCCGGCGGGGCGCTGTCCTGCCCGCCGGGGCCGAGCTGGTGGGCATGCTGCCCCAGCCGTCGTTCCGGGATCTGCTGGCACGAGCCAGTGTGTTTGTCAGCGCCGCGGAGTGGGAGGACTTCGGGATCGCGCCGCTCGAGGCGCTCGATCGCGGCGCCGCCCTGGTGTGTGCGCCGGCCGGCGGGCCGTTTCCGGGGCTGGGCCTGGCCCGCTCGCTGGCCGCCGAGTTCGTGGCGGCCGATCGATCCCCGGCGTCGCTGGCGCGCGCGCTCGAGGCGGCGTTCGCGGCGCCGCCGGAACGGCTGGCCGCGTACCGGGTCGCGGCGCGCGAGGCGCTCGAGCCCTACCGGCCCGAGGCGTCGGTGGCGCGGATCCGCGCCGAGGTGCTGCCGGCCCTGCTCGGCGAATAGCGGCGCGCCGAGGCCGCGACCAGCGCCGCAACGAACGCGTCGACCTCGACGCCGTCGGTCTCGCGATCGATGGCGTGGCTCTCGGCGCCCATGCGTGCGCGGAGGTCTGGATCCGACGCCAAACGCGCCAGCGCGCCCGCCACAGCGCCCGTGTCCGCCGGATCGACAAGCAGCGCGTTCCGTCCCTCGATCGCGATGTCGCCCGCGGCGCCGGCCGTCCGGCTGCAGACGAGCGGGAGGCCGGCCGCGGCCGCCTCGCGTAGCGCCACCCCGAACGGCTCATAGGTGCTGATCAGCGCGTACACGTCTGCCGACGCGTACGCCTGGGCCAGCTCGTCGGGCGGCACGTGCCCGCGGAAGTCCACCGGGACCCCGAGCCGGCTAGCCAGCCGCTCGAGTTCGTCCCGCAGGAAGCCCGTACCGATGATTTCGAGCTCGCCCGGAGCGCCGATCCGGGCGAAGGCCTCGATCAAGGTGGCGAAGTTCTTGTCCGGGACCAGGCGCCCGACGCTGACCACTCTGAAGCCCTCGTGCTGGGATCTCTCTGTCGCCCGGAAACGCTCGACGTCGGCGGCCTGGAGCGCGACGTGGATGCGCTCATCGGGAACGCCGAACGCGCGCAGGCGCTGCCGGGCGGCGGAACTGGCCGCGATCACGGCGTCAGCGTGTCGAGCCAGCCGGCGATGCAGCTCGAGTTGCCACCGCGGCAGCATCGAGTCGATCTGGGGCGTGCACTCGGTGAAGATCACATACGACCGGCGGTGATAACGGCACCAGGCCAGCGTCCGAAGCGACGCCAGCCCGTATTCCCAGACGACGGCGACCTCCGGGTTGGCTCGGTTCAGCGCGCTTTCGAGGCCGCGCGGCAAGAGCACCGGCGTGCGCCCCGCGCGCCGGCGCTGCCGGGAGCGCAGGTGCACGGCCGGATAGGCATGCTCGGTCGGAAACCAGTCCGGCGCGACGTCCCAGCTCGGCTGGCCGGCCGACTGGTAGATGACGGCGATCTCGAGCTCCGGGCGCTCGGCCAGGGCGCGGAACAGTGGCTCGCGGTAGGGGACCGGAGTGGGCGGGACGATGGCGCAGCGCAGCCCCATGACCCGGCGAAGGTTACGGTGGCGCCGCCTTAGATCTGCGACCCGCGGCCCCGCTCGAACCAGATCGAGCGGTCCTTCCAATCGTGAACCATCAACAGCGCGCCGGCGGCGAGCGCCAGCGCGGAGCTCGGGGCCACGACCGGCTTGGCGATCGGAGTCGGTTCGGCGATCAGCGCCAAACAGGCCCCGGCGGCCAGGACCGTGCCGGTCGCGCCGTGATGGCAGCGCTGGCCGAGGATCCACAGGCGGCGCCGAAGAGCGTCGTACTCGACGAGTTTCCCGACGGATTGTGCCGTGCCTGCCCGCATTTCCCTGATCCGCCTAGTTATCGACCCTTTCCCTGCAAACGTAAGGAAAACGGCCAAACTTCCGCCGCGGGAAATGAGACGGCGTCGGCGGCGGGTGGCGCCGGCGCGTCAGGCGATGCGGGAGCCGGGCGCGGCGTCCTTGTCGGGGCGCAGCAGGACCACGCCTTCGGCGTCGTCGAGCGCCCCCAGGACGAGCACCTCGGAGGCGAATCCGGCGATCCTCCGCGGGGGGAAATTGACCACCCCGACCACGAGCGTGTCCTCGAGCGCCTCGCGGGGATAGTGGGTGATCTGGGCCGAAGAGCGCTTGGTTCCGATCTCGGGCCCGAAGTCGATCGTGAGCTTCCAGGCGGGCACGCGGGCCTCAGGGAAGTCCTCGACCGAGACCACGCGGCCGACGCGCATATCGACGGCCTGGAAGTGGCCGATATCGATCACGGGGCGGTGATCTTACGGAGCGGTGCCGCCCGACGGCGACACGGGGCTGCTGTCGTCGGACGCGCACGAGGTCCCGCTGTCCAGCGCCGGCGCCGGCGGAGGGGTGGAGCTGGTCGACGTGGGCTGCGTCGAGGTGTCCGTCGGGGTGCTCGTCGACGGGTCCGTCGAAGTGCCCGGCGCGTCCGACGCCGCGCCCGGGGTGGTGCTCTGCGGCGTGGTGGTGGTCGTGGTGTCCGTGCTGCCCGGGTCCGAGCTCGTCTCCGGAGTCGTCGTCGTGGTCGTCGGAGTCGTGGTCGCGCTCGTGGTCGACTCGCTCGTGTCGGTGCACGTGCTCGCCGGCGTCGTCGTCACCGTCGAGGTCGTCGTCTGGGCGGGCAGGACCGTCGCCACCGTCTGGGTCTGGGTGCGCCCCGGCAGAGCCTTGGTCTTCGTCTTGGACGTGGTGTCGGGCGTGCCGGTGTGCTTGCTCAGCGGCTTCTCGAGCGTCTTCTTCGGGGTGGTGGTCGCCGTCGCGGCGGCCTTGTGGACGTGGGTCTTGGTCGTGACGGCGGGCCGGTGCAGCGGGGTGTGGACGACCGGAGCCGGAGCCGGAGTGGAGGCGGCCGGGGTCGAGCTCGGGAGGTCCGCGAGCTGAGTCGCGGCGGCGTGATGGTGCACCGGGGCATGCGCCGAGTGATCGACCTCGACCGCGCCGGCGGTGACCAGGGCGGCGGCGGCGAGCCCGGCCGCGGCCTTGGTGGCGATCGCGCCGACGCTGGCCGAGATGAAGCCGGTGGAGCCAGAGCCCATGACCGCGCTCGCCCCGGCGGCCGCGGTCGAACCGACGGCGGCGGCCTGACCGGCCGCGCTCGCGCCCGACGCGCTCGAGCCCGCGCCGGCGGAATGGCCGATGTGGAGGATCGCGAGCTTGCGCAGGAAGATTAGGGGCCCGCCCACCCCGACGCCGATCGGGAGCACGGCAGCCAGCGCCTTGCTGGTCTCGTTCAGCTGCGACTTGAAGGTCGAGCACCGCTCGCAGGCGCGCAGGTGCCGGCGCACGAGCGGCCCGGGACGGCGGAGCAGGCCCTCGGCGACCTCGGCCAGCTCCTCGCGGACCTCCTCGCAGGTGAGCATTCGCGCCTGCGAGGCCTCGGCCAGGGACACTCGGGCCCGGACCAGCAGCGACTTGACGCTCGGCACCGTGGTCTCCATCGCCTCGGCGATCTGCTCGTAGGAGAGGGCATCCATCTCGCGCAGGACGAGCGCGGTGCGCTGGGTCTCAGGGAGACCCTGGATGTCGCCGACCAGGAGCCGGAACTCCTCGCGCTCGTGGACCTTGTCGGCGGTGGTCGAGCCGTGGTCGGAGAGGTGGATGTCCATCGAGTCCACGCCGACCGCCTGGATCCGGCGCAGATGGTTGAGGCTGCGGTTGCGGGCGATCCGGTACAGCCACGGCCGCACGTTGATCGGACGGTCGTCGTCGAGGATCGCGTTGAAGGCCGCCGAGAAGACCTCCTGGAGCACGTCCTCGGCGTCCTCACGCGAGCCGAGCAGGTGCCGGCAGAAGGCCAGCAGGCGCGCGTTGTAGCGCGCGACGAGCACCTCGAAGGCGGCCGTGCTGCCCCGCCGGATCAGCGATACCAGGCGTTCGTCGGACTGCAGTCTGAGCAGCGGCGAACGCGCATGCAGGCCGATTCCTCCCGAGTATCTAAGTGCGGAGACTTCCACAGAAAGCTGGAAAAACGGCTAGCCGGTACGGGCCGTCGATCGCACGGACACCGTAGCAGCGGATTAGTTGCGGTCCTGCAACATCACTCACTTGCGGTAGTCCTCGTGGCGGATGGGACCACGGCGAACCTGACCCCCAGCGGCACGGAACCTGGACCAGCGGCACCAATACCCGGGGAGGGACTCGAACCCTCATGCCGCTGGGGCAGTCGCTCTTAAGGCGACCGTGTCTGACCAATTCCACCACCCGGGCGTAGGACGAAAGCTAGCGGGTGGGGAAGCGGTGCCGGAACGGGTTCGCTGGCCGTGGCGCGCAGCCGCATCCCGAGCGCCAGCAACCTGCAAGACCTGCCATTTCGCGCGCCTTCTTCGGGCCTTGGCATCTCATACACGTGAGGCGTGCACCAGATGCCACGGCAAGCCGCCGGCGCACCGGTTGGCAGGTTATGCACGCGCGATCGCCCCGACCCCGACACCGTACGCAAACCATTTGCGTACGAGGGCGTACGAGGCCATAAAGCCAATTGAAATCCTGCCCGTAAACGGCCCGCGCGAAACCGCCCTAAAACGACCGGTTTTGCGCCGCCTACAGGCCTGTCGGTTCAAAATTGACAGTCGCTCGAACCCCTTGCTAGGTTCGCCATCAGGTCCGCGTCCGGGGCTTCCAGGTCCCCGGCGGGAGGAGCACTGATTTGGCAGGGATCGAGCGGTGCGAAATTCAACCGTGATCGGCAGGGTCGCCGCCGTCGCCGCGATCGGCATCGCCGTGGTCGTGGTCGGCGTGATCCTGCTCTCGGGCGGCTCGAGCTACCAGGTCAAGGCGGTGTTCGAGGACGCCAGCCAGCTCGTCACGGGCGATCAGGTGGAGGTCGCCGGCAACAGCGTCGGCTCGATCTCGAACATCACGCTGACCCCGGGCGGGCAGGCGCAGCTCACCCTCAACATCTCAGACTCGGCCTACACGCCGCTGCACCAGGGGACCGAGGCGACGGTGCGGCTCTCGAGCCTGTCGGGCATCGCCAACCGCTACATCGACCTGCGGCTCGGGTCGGCGAGCGCGCCCAAGATCCCGTCCGGCGGGGTGATCGGGCCCCGGTACACGACCAGCGCGGTCGACATCGACCAGCTGTTCAACACGCTGAACCCGCCGACGCTCAAGGGGCTCCAGAACCTGATCCAGGGCACGGCTTCGCAGTTCGCCGGCAAGGGCGCCGAGGCGCAGGCGGCCTGGCAGTACCTGAACCCCGCAGTGGCGGCGAGCAGCACGCTGTTCCAGGAGCTCGATCGCCACGACGGCGGCGACTTCACGAGCTTCGTCACCCAGTCGAGCAAGCTCCTGGGCACGATCGCCAACCGGCAGGCGGACCTGTCGGCGCTGGTCAAGAACCTGGGCACGACGACCGAGGCGCTGGCCTCGCAGAAGACCGCGCTCGGTCAGTCGATCCAGGAGCTGCCCGGCTTCATGGCGCTGGCCGACACAACGTTCGTGAACCTGCGCAACTCGCTCGATGCGTTGACGCCGCTGGTCAACGCCTCAAAGCCGGTGGCGCCGAAGCTCCAGCAGTTCCTGACCCAGCTGCGGCCGCTGGCCCAGAACGCGGTCCCGACGGTCACGAACCTGGCGAGCCTGATCTGCTCGAGAGGTTCCAAGCCGTGCTCGTCCAGCGTTCCCGGTAACAACGACCTGCTCCAGCTGCTCGAGCTGAGCGTGCAGCTCGCGCACGTGACCTGCGGCACGAGCGGCTCGACGAGCAGCTGCAACGGGAGCCTCGCGGCCGACGGCGCCCAGCGGCTCGGCGCGTTCCCCGAGTCGACCGTCGCGCTCAACAACTCCACCCCGGAGCTCGCCACCGCCCGCCCCTACGCGGTCGACCTGACCGGCTGGTTCGAGGGCTTCAGCCATCCCGGCGGGACCGACGCCAACGGCGACTTCAGCCGCGTCGCGCCGGTCGTGGGGGTCGGCTCGATCGAGAACGGCACGCTCAACCTGCTGCCCTCCTACCTCGATCCGGTCCTGCGCGAGGTGCTCGCCTTCGGCGGCAGCGGCACGGCCCCCGGCGGCGGGAGCACGCCCACCCAGGGCCTCCTGACCACCGGCCAGGGCGATCGCTGCCCGGGCTCGATGGAGCGCGGCGCCACCTACTACCCCGAGTCGGGCTATCCGTGCAACCCGAACGAGACGCCGACGGGGAACTGAGCCGTGAGACGAATCCTCACCGGCGCCGTCTTCGCGCTCATCATCGGCGCCTTCGTCGTGATCGCGGTGGCCGCATCGAGCGGCTCGGGCGATCCCACCTACCGGCTCGAGTTCGACAACGCCTTCGGCCTGGTCAACGGCGCCCAGTTCAAGGTGGCCGGCGTCCCCGCCGGGAGCATCACCTCGATCGACCTGTGCTTCAAGGACAAGGCCGCGCACTGCTCGAACCCGCTGGACGCGGTGGTCACGGTGCAGGTGAGCACCAAGGGCTTTGGCGAGTTCCGCACCGATGCCTCCTGCGAGTCGCGCCCCCAGTCGCTGATCGGCGAGTACTTCGTCGACTGCTCGCCTGGCCAGTACGGCAAGCCCCTGGCCAACGGGGGGACCCTAACCGCCTCGCACACCTTCTCGACCATCCCGGCCGACCTGCTCGAGGACATCATGCAGATGCCCCAGCGCGAGCGCCTGACGCTGATCATCAACGAGCTCGGCGCGGCCGTGGCGGCGCGCTCGACGGATATCCAAACCGCACTCCAGCGAGCGGTGCCGGCGATCGATGAGACCGACAACCTGCTCGACCTGCTGGCCAACGACTCCCAGACGCTCAAGGCGCTGACCGCCAACTCCAACGCGGTGGTCACCGCGCTCGCCAACAACTCCAAGCTGGTGCAGGACTTCATCGTCGAGGCCGACCACGCGGCGACCGACACCGCCACCCAGCAGCAGAACCTGAGGGTCAGCCTCCAGCGCTTCCCCGGGCTGCTCCAGCAGCTCAAGCCGGCGATGGCGAAGCTCGGCAGCGCCTCTGTCGCCAATACGCCGGTGCTCCAGAACCTGAATGCGGCGTCCGGCCAGCTGCACACGCTGTTCACCAACCTGGCGTCGTGCTCCTCGCCGCACACCGGCAATCAGTGCGGCTTCGCCAGCGCCTCGCTGCCCGCCCTCCAATCCCTCGGGCAGGCCTCGGTCACGGGCAAGCAGGCGGTGCAGGCGGCGACGCCGACCGTCGCGCTGCTCAACCAGTTCTCAAAGCCCGTCCCCGAGCTCGCCCAGAACCTGTCGATCGTTCTGGCCGACCTCGACACCCAGAACCGGGCCGTCGAGCCCGACCCGCGGAGCCCGGGCGGGAAGGGCTTCACCGGGCTGGAGGCGCTCCTTCAGTACGCGTTCAACCAGTCGCTCAGCGTCAACACGTTCAGCACGTTCGGGCACATGCTCTCGGTCGACGCGTTCGCCAGCCCGATGTGCTCGGGGTACGCGACGCCCGCCACGGTGGCGGCGAACCTCAAGACCTACGGCGCCGCCTACCGGCAGTGCTACTCGTGGTACGGGCCCAATCAGCCGGGCGTGAACGAGACCGATCCGTCCAACCCGACCGGATGCGTGCCCGATCCGGGTGGCGCGCCCCCGGGTGAGCCGGGCCCGAAGACCACCGCGGCCGCCTGCCCGGCTGGGGCGCTGACCCTCAACCCGCCGAGCGCCAAGGCCAACACCAAGACGTCCTCGAGCAGCTCCGGCACCACCCCACCGAGCACCACCAGCACCGTCCCGGGATTGACGGTGCCGGGCGTGACCACGCCGGGGACCAAACCGAACCTGCCGGGCGTGCTCAACAAGGTCACCTCGGGCATCGGCTCAGCGACCGGCGTCACCACGCCGACCATCACCACGCCGACCATCACGACGCCGAGCCTGACCCCGTCGCAGCCGAACAACAGCAGTCCGAGCAGCTCCCCGGCCGCGCAGCAGGCCCAGCAGCTCCTCAACTACCTCCTCGGGCCATGAGACGCAAGCAGCAATCCGCCTTCGCGAACCCGGTCCTGATCGGCGCGGTCACCGTGCTCGTGACCCTGGTGGCGGTATTCCTGGCCTACAACGCCAACAACGGGCTGCCGTTCGTGCCCACGCGCGAGCTCAAGGTCGACATCGCCAACGGCTCTGAGCTGGTCGACGGCAACAGCGTGCGCGAGGGCGGCTACCTGATCGGGATGGTCTCGAGCATGAAGCCCGTGGTGATGGAGAACGGGCAGACCGGCGCCCAGCTCACGCTGGCGCTGAACAAGGCTTACGGCAACGTGCCGATCGATTCGACGGTCTCGATCCAGCCGCAATCGGTGCTGGGCCTGAAGTACCTCGACCTCCACAAGGGCACCTCCTCGCACTACTTCGCCGACGGGGCGACCCTGCCCGAGGCGCAGACCGACGTCCCGGTCCAGTTCGACGACGTGTTCAACATGTTCAACACGCCCACCCGGGACGCGGCCCAGCAGAACCTGGTCGGCTTCGGCGACGCGCTCGCCTCCCGGGGGTCGGCGCTCAACGACACGATCTCGAGCCTGCCGGCGCTGTTCCAGTACCTGCGCCCGGTGGCCCAGTACCTGTCCGCCCCGAGCACCGAGCTGACGCGCTTCGTTGGCAACCTCAACGAGTTCATGGGCGCAGTGGCCCCGGTGGCCCAGGTCAACGCTGAGCTGTTCGGGAAGATGGCCACGACGTTCGGCGCGATCGACCGCAATCCGCCCGACCTGAAGGCGACGATCGCCGAGTCACCCGCGACCGAGCAGGTCTCGACTCAGTCGCTGATCGCCCAGCAGCCGCTGCTCACCGACCTGACCACATTCGGGCAGAACATGACGCCGGCCACGCAGTCGCTGGAGGTCGCGCTTCCGGTGCTCAACCCGGCCCTCGAGCAGGGCACTCAGGTGCTCGCCCGCACGCCGCCTCTGAACCAACGCCTTCAGAACACGATGGACTCACTGAAGACGCTGGCGCAGGCGCCGGGGACCAACGTGGCCCTCAACGGGCTGGTCAACACGGTCGACACGCTCAACCCGATGGTCAAGTACCTCGGCCCGTACCAGACGGTATGCGACGACTGGAACTACTGGTGGACGTACATCGCCGACATCTTCTCCGAGCAGACGGACTTCGGGTTCGCGCAGCGGGCGCTGCTGATGGAGTCCAACCCGGCGCAGCCCAACAACGTCTCCGACCAGGGCGCCACCGCGCCGGTCAACGGCGGCGGGTTCAGCTCGCCGCTGGGCGGCAACCAGTACGCGCACGGCCCGACCTACGGCGCGGCCGTCGACGACCAGGGCAACGCCGACTGCGAGACCGGCCAGCGCGGCTATCCGCTCAAGCTCAACAGCCTCGATCCGCAGGGGCGCGACTTCGACTCAGACGCCCACACTCCCGGCGACCAGGGCCCGACGTATGCCGGGCGCACCCACGTCCCCACCGGTGAGACCTTCAGCCGCGCCCCGACGACCGGCCCGCAGCTTCCTAACACCCCGGGGAACAACTGATGCTGGGGCGACTGAGGCGACGCGGACGCAAGGTGGGACTGAGCCCGTTCAAGGCGGGCGCGATCGCGCTCGTCGCCCTGTGCGTGTTCGTCTACCTCGGGTTCACCAAGTTCGCCAACCCGTTCGCGACCCCGTACACGATCCACGCGGTGTTCTCAAACGCCAACGGCCTGGTGCCGGGATCGCCGGTCCGGATCGCCGGTGTGGACGTCGGCTCGGTGACCGGGGTTGGCGCCGTCCCGGGCTGCCGGGCGGGCGGGTCACTGGAGACGAGCGACTCCTCGACCGACCAGCAGTGCATGGCCGCCGACATCACGATGAGCATCAACAACAACGGCCTGCCGATCCACAAGGACGCGACCTTCGCGATCCGCCCGCGCACCTTCCTCGAGGGCAACTTCTTCGTCGACGTCAGCCCCGGCACGCCGGAGGCGCCGATCGCGCCGAGCAGCTGGACCTTCCCGATCCAGCAGGGGACCGAGCCGGTCCAGTTCGACCAGGTGGTGACCTCGCTCCAGGCCCCGACCCGCGCGAACCTCCAGACGCTGCTGCAGCAGTTCGGTGGGGCGCTCAAGAAGGGCGGTCCGTCCTACAACGCCTCGATCCAGTACTGGCTGCCGGCCTACGAGTACTCGGCGGTGGTCAGCCACGACGCGCTCGGCATCCAGCCCCACGACCTCTCGGACTGGATCGCCGAGCAGGGAGAGGTCTCGGGCGCAATCGACACCCACCCGCAGAACCTCGAGAACCTGATCACCAACTTCAACACGACCGCGCACTCGTTCGCGGTCGAGAACACCGCGCTCAGCCAGGCGGTGGCCGAGTTGCCGCAGACGCTGTCGGCCGCGCTTCCCGCCTTCCATGCCCTGAACGCGGCGTTCTGCTCGGGACCGCAAGTCCCCAACTGCGCTCCCGGACCGCTGCCGCAGCTGGCCAAGGCGCTGATCCCGGGAGTCCAGTCGACCGGCCCGATGATCGACGCGAGCCTGCCGTTCATCACCCAGCTCCGCTATCTCGTCTCGCCGTCGGAGCTGCGAGGGCTGACCGCGGACCTGGCCAAGACGGTCCCGGCGCTCTCCAACCTGACCCGCGAGAGCATCCCGCTGATGGCCAACGGCGTGCGGCCGGCCGCGAGCTGCGCCGAGAACGTCGTGATCCCGTGGTCGAAGCTCACCATCAACGACGGGCACTTCGACGCCTCCAACGGGTTCCCGCCCCGGCCGGTGTACGTCGAGGCCGTCGACTTCCTGCCTGGCCTGGCCGGCGAGTCGCGCGACTTCGACGCCAACGGCCCGTACATCCGCGTCCTTGGCACCGGTGGGACGCTCACCTACTCGGCATCGCCCGGCCTGCTCGGCCAGGCGCTCGCGCCGCTCCAGGGCGAGCAGCCCCAGCCGCCTCCAGGCGACAAGGCGCCGCCGCTGGAGCCGAACGTGCCGTGCGAGACCCAGCAGCCGATCACCGACCTGACCGCCGCGACCGGCGGGCCGCCGGCACAGGAGTCGAGCAACCTGTCGGCGCCCGGTGCCGACCTGCGCTGGGACTCGGCCGCCTCGTCGGCGCTCGGGCAGATCTCGAGCCTGGCCGGCCAGGACGGCCTCAAGCTCGGCACGGCGGCGATGCCGGCGGGCACGGGCACCAGCTCCGGCAGCGATAACAGCGCCAAGAGGAGCGCCAAGTGAAGCGCGCGATCCGCGAGCATTGGAAGGACGTCGCATCGATCGTCGGCCTGCTGCTGGTCACGGTGTTCGTGGCCGGCTACATCCTCGACAACGAGCGCCTGTCGATCCCCTTCATCTCGCCGAGCACGTACACGCTCAACGCCGATTTCCAGACCGCCCAGGCCGTCACCCCGGGCCAGGGCCAGAGCGTGCGCATCTCCGGGGTCCAGATCGGCCTGATCACCGGGGTGACCCTGAAGAACGGCGAGGGCGTCATCCAGATGAGCATCGACAAGAAGTACGAGGACCTCATCCGGCAGAACTGGACCGCGTTGATCCGGCCCCGCACCGGACTCGACGACATGTTCATCGAGCTCAGCCCGGGGATCGGCAACGCGCCGGTCGCGAAGTCGGGCTACACGATCCCAGTCTCGAACACGATGCCGGTGGTCAACCTCGACGAGATCCTCGCCTCGCTGGATGAGGACAGCCGCGAGTATCTCGACCTGCTCGTCAACGGCGCCGGCCAGGGTCTGCAGAAGAACGGCGGCGACGAGCTGGCCCAGGTGATGGAGCGCTTCGAGCCGACCCATCAGGACCTGGCGCGCCTGAACGGCGCCGTCGCCCAGCGCGGCGCGGACCTCCAGCAGCTCGTCAACTCGCTACGGCGCCTGAACGACGCGCTCGCGGCCAAGCAGGGCCAGATCGTCCAGCTCGTGGACTCGAGCGAGAAGGTGTTCGGCGCCTTCGCCTCCGAGGATTCGAACGTGAGCCGGGCGGTGGGCGACCTGCCGGGGACGCTGGAGCAGACCACCGCCACGCTGGCCAAGGTGCAGGCGTTCGCGAACGCGCTGGGCCCGGCGGCGGTCAATCTGCTGCCGGCGGTGAAGGCGATCCCGGCGGCCAACCAGGCGCTCACCGCGCTCGCCGTGCCCGGCGCGCCGATCGTCCAGAAGCAGATCCGACCGTTCGTCGTCGCCGCGCGTCCGGTCGTGCGCAACCTGCGCCCGGCGGCGATCAACCTCGCCGACCCGACGGTCGTCAACACCAGCAACGGCCCCGTGCACGAGGCGCCGGCCACGTCCAACCTGTCCAACGTCTTCACGGTCCTCAACCACTTTGGGAACATGCTCGGCTACAACCCCGGCAACACCGAGCACGGCTACCTGTGGTGGCTCGCGTGGCTTGACCACAACGCGCGCACGCTGTTCTCGGTGCAGGACGCCAACGGCGACTTCCGGCCGCTCTTCCTCCAGGCCAGCTGCGCCACCTACGCCCAGCTCGCGAACGACTCGCCGCTGGAGGAAGTGATCATGAACCTCACGCCGATCCTGACCGACGCCGGCCTGTGCCCGACCCAGGCGGCCGCCGACGCCAGCGCCTTCCAGCAGTACGAGCGCAAGCACCCGGGCACCGCGACGGCTTCCTCGAACCCGAGCCTGTCGCAGGTGCAGGCGCTCCAGCCGCACGCGTCGAGCTCGAAGGGCACGGTCCCGAAGTCGAGCAACCTGTTCCTCCCCAAGCTCCCCATCAACTGATGCACACCGGCAGCCCCCCGATCTCGCGCGTGATCACGATGGTTCTGTTCGCGCTGTCCTGCCTCGGGCTGCTGCTGTTCCTGTGGCTGTCGTTCGGCGGCACGATCCCGCTGGGCGCCCAGGGCTACCGCGTCAACGTGTCGTTCCCCGACGCGCAGGACCTGGCGACCCAGTCCGACGTGCGGATCGCGGGCGTGAGCGTCGGCAAGGTCGTCTCGACCCAGCTCGATCCCAAGGGCAACCGCACGCTAGCCACGCTCCAGCTCGACAGCCAGTACGCGCCGATCCGCGAGGACGCGCAGGCGATCCTGCGCACCAAGACGATCCTGGGCGAAACCTACGTCCAGCTGATCCCGGGCTCGCCCCACTCGCCGCCCGTCCCGGATGGGGGGATGCTGGCGCGCAGCCACGTGCTGCCGACGACCCAGCTCTCGGACATCTTCAACGCGTTTGACCCGACCACCCGCCACGCCTTCCAGGTGTGGCAGCAGGAGCTGGCCACGGCGATCAACGGCAACGACCAGAACCTCAACGACGTGCTCGGGAACCTGCCGGGGTTCGCCGCGGACGCCACCGACATCCTCGACGTGCTCGACGTCCAGCACCTGGCGACGATCAGCCTGGTCCAGAACGGCGGCACGGTGTTCGGCGCGCTCGGCCAGGACCAGACGGCGCTGCGCGACCTGATCACGAGCGCCGAGACGACGTTCGCGACCACGGCGGCCAACAACAACGCGCTCGCCAAGAGCTTCGAGGTGTTCCCGACCTTCCTGAACGAGACCAAGGCCACGATGGCGAAGCTCCAGACGTTCTCGGTCAACACCGATCCGCTGATCAAGGAGCTCGTCCCGGTCGCCCAGCAGCTCAAGCCCACGCTGCACTCGGTGGATCAGCTCTCGCCGCCGCTCCGCCACCTCTTCACCAACCTGGGGCCGCTGATTACGGTGTCGCAGACGGGCCTGCCGGCGGTCAGCGAGATCCTCACCGGCGCCGACCCGCTGCTCGGCTCCGTGGGCAGCTTCCTCGAGCAGCTGAACCCGATCCTCCACTGGCTCGAGCTGCACCAGCAGCTGACCTCCGACTTCATCTCTCAGGGCGGGACGGCGATGGCCGCCACGACCCAGTCGTTCTCGGGCGGCGGCATCGGCCACTACCTGCGCCAGGAGTCGCCGGTCGGGGCGGAGACCCTGTCGTTCGCCCCGCAGGGCCGCGACTCCGACAACCGCGGCAACACGTATCCCGCGCCGCTATGGCTCGACAACGTCGCCAACTTCACCCACGACAACTATCCCTCGTGGGACTGCAAGAACACCGGCGCGGGGGGCGATGGATTCGAGCCCTCCAACGGCGTCGCGCCGCCGGCGCCCAATTCGCAGGAGGCGTGCTGGGTGGCGCCGCTCTTGCCGAACGCGCCCGGGCAGTACCAGATCCCGCACATCGGGGCGGCGACGTATTCGAATAAGTAGTCGGTCCTCGGGGGGTCTTATGGGCTGCGCTGCGCGCAGCGTCCTCCGGACGACGTCGCGGCCGGCTCGTTAAGCGAGGCATGGATGCCGAGCGAGCCGCAGCCGCGACACCGGGGAGGCCTCATCCGGCTGTATCGAGGTCCGCTAGGCGGCTTCGCGGGCGCGGTCGGCGGCGCGCCGGCCGACCGCGACCATCCCGTTGAGCAGGCCCTCGGCGAGCTCGTGATCGCCGCTGAGGACGAGGCCGGTGCGATCGCGCTCGGGCGAGAACGCCCTGACCCAGGCCTCGGCGGAGCCGCTGACCCGCGCATCGGCGCCGTCCGCGTGGCGCTCCTCGACCGTCGCCCCGCGGTCTGAGAGCGTGAACGTGTAGGCGCTGCGGCGGTCGAGCTCGTCGACGACGAACTCGACGGTGCTCGCCGTCGACGACGGCGCGAGCAGGCCGGGCGCGAGCCGGAAGATCGCGCCGAGGTCGATGGACTCCGACGCCCGGGGCGGGCTCCAGGCCCATTCGTAGCCCCAGCGGGCCAGCTCGCCGAGGATCGGCATCAGCTCCCGGGCGCGGTCGGTGAGCTCGTAGTCCACGCGGGGCGGAACCTCGCGGTAGCGCTTGCGGGTGAGCATTCCGTCGGCGACCATCCGGTTCAGGCGCGAGCGGAGCTGCTCGGTCGAGATACCCGGCAGCACCCGCTGAAGCTCGACGAAGCGGCGAGGGCCGGCGGCGAGGTCGCGGACGATGAGCAGCGTCCACTTGTCACCGACCAGGTCGAGAGCCCTGGCGTCTGGCGACCACTGGTCGTACGGGTGGCGTTTCGGTGGGGGTACGTGCGGAATCGGAAGTCCCTCCCGGTGGACGGTGCGTACCTACCAAGTTCGAGTCTAACGGACGATCGGCGGCAATCCGCCGGTCAAGTCGGCCCGAGCGCGGTATTGAGCAGTCGCGTCCGCGCATGGTGGCCCGTGTTGGGAAGGGTTGGTCAGGGTTTCGTGAACACTGGAGTTAACACCCTGCGGCAGTTTTGCGGGCCACATTCGTTCTGTGAGTACATGGGTGAAGTGATCGAGCTGAAGGATCGGCTTGCAGATCGTTCTCGCCCCAGGGGCGACTCGCGCGCGACGTTCTTCTACGACGTCGCCTGCCCGTTCTCGTATCTGGTGGCGGAGCGCATCGAGCGAGTGCTGGGCGAGGTGGATTGGGTTCCCGCGCCGGCGGTCGGCCTGGACGGCGGTGCCCGCTGGGCGCGGTTCGAGGCTGCGCGCGAGGTCGCCGAGCGCCGGGCTCGAGCGGTCCGGCTCCCGCTCGTCTGGCCCGACAACTTCCCCGCCAACACCCGCCACGCGCTGCGCGCCGCGGCCTACGCCGCCGAGCAGGGCGCGGGACCGAGCTTCGCCCTCGCCGCCACCCGCCTCGCCTTCTGCGGCGGCTTCGACCTAGAAGACCCAGAGATCCTCTCGGTCGCCGCCTCGGCCGCCGGCCTGCCGATCGACGCCTGCCTGAGCGCGGCGCGCGACCCCTCGCGCGACGTGGCCCTGTGGGCCACCGCACGCGGGCTGCGCGCCCGCGGCTTGCGCCGGCTCCCGGCGATCCGGCTCGGCCGGCGCTGGCTCGAGGGGGAGCACCTGCTCGAGAGCGCCTCGCTGCTGCCCGCCCACGCGCTCTGAGCCGGCGGCCCGCCTCCGGTCGCGCGCCCTCCACTGGGGATTAACTTGCAACTCGCCGCCCGCGGGCTGGTGAATTACGGTTCAGGCACGAATACGGGGCATAACTGCGAACTCGAGCGCCACGGCGGGCCGAGTTTCACCTTAAGCCCCACCCGCGGGGGCTGCCCGCGCCCCGCTTCGAGCTACCGGGGGCCGCGCTCTGAGCTACCGGAGCCCGCGCTCTGAGCTGCCCGGGGCCGCGCTCTGAGCTACCCGGGCCGCGCTCTGAGCTACCGGGGGCCGCGCTCTGAGCTACCCGGGCCTGCTCTCTTTGCCGGCGCCACGCGCCGGCCGGCGGTGTTAGCGTGCCGCCCGTGGCGACGGAGGCCGAGCCGACGACAGGAACGGGGTCCCACCCACCCACGTCCCACCCACCCACGTCCCACCCACCCACCCCCACCACCCACGGCGGCCGGCTCATCGCCGAGCGGCTCCGCGCGCACGGCGTGAGCAAGTTGTTCACGCTCTCGGGCGGCCACCTGTTCCCGATCTACGACGGCTGCCGGGCGGAGGGGATCGACATCGTCGACGTCCGCCACGAGCAGACGGCCGCGTTCGCCGCCGAGGGATGGGCCAAGGTGACTCGGGAGGTGGGCGCGTGCGCGCTGACCGCCGGTCCAGGCGTGACCAACGGTATGAGCGCGATCGCCTCCGCGCGGCAGAACCACTCTCCGATGCTCGTGCTCGGCGGGCGGGCACCGCAGTTCCGCTGGGGCCACGGGTCGCTGCAGGAGATCGACCACGTGCCGTTCGTGCGGCCGCTGACCAAGTTCGCCGCCACCGCGCAGGAGACCGCGGAGATACCGGCGCTCGTCGACGAGGCCGTGCGGACCGCGGTGGAGCCCCGCTCCGGCCCGGCTTTCCTGGATTTCCCGCTCGACCACGTGTTCGGCGAGGCCGAGGTCCTGCCCACCGGGGCGAGCGGGTCCGAATCATCGCCGGCGCCGGTGACCGAGCCGTGGCTGGGCTCGGGCGCGGACGCGCGGCAGATCGAACGCGCCGCGGTGATGCTGCGCGAGTCCGAGCGGCCCGTGATCATGGCCGGCGCCGGCCTGTACTGGGGCCGCGGTGAGGCAGCGCTGGTGGCCCTGGCCGAGGAGCTGCGAATCCCCGTGTTCGTCAACGGGCTGGCGCGGGGCTGCATCGCCGCCGACCACGAGCTTGCCTTCTCGCGGGCTCGGCGGACGGGGCTGAGCGGCGCGGACGTGGCGCTCGTGGTCGGCGCGCCGCTGGACTTCCGGCTCGGCTTCGGCGCGGCGTTCCCTCCGGACGCGGAGATCGTGGCCATCGACGTGGCCGAGTCCGAGCAGGCGCCACCGCGTGCCCTCGCCGCCGAGCTCTACGGCGCGCTGCCGGCGACGCTCGACGCGCTGCGCTCCTCGGCCGGTGCCGCGGGCCGGGGCGGGAGGACAGACGGGCCTCCGTCCGAGCGCGAGGCGTGGATCCGCTCGCTCCGCGCCACCGAAGAGGACGCGCGCGCCGCGGAGGCGAGCGAGCTGGCCGAGGACCGCGCGCCGCTTCATCCCATGCGCGTGTACGGGGAGTTGATCGGGCTGCTCGACCGGGACGCGATCATCGTCGGCGACGGCGGCGACTTCGTCTCCTATGCGGGCCGCGTCCTGGACTCCTTCCAGCCGGGGTGCTGGCTCGATCCGGGTCCGCTCGGTTGCCTCGGCTGCGGCCCCGGCTATGCCCTCGCGGCCAAGCTGGCGCATCCCGGCCGGCAGGTCGTCCTGCTGCTGGGAGACGGGGCGTTCGGCTTCGCCGGCATGGAGTTCGACACGCTCGCCCGCCATGGTGTCGCGGTCCTCGCCGTCGTCGGCAACAACGGCATCTGGGGCCTCGAGAAGCACCCAATGGAGGCGCTGTACGGCTATTCGGTGGCGGCTGAGCTGCGGCCCGGCACCCGCTACGACCAGGTGGCCGAGGCGCTCGGATGTCACGGCGAGCTCGTCTCGACGCCCGCCGAGCTACGACCCGCCCTCGATCGCGCCCTGGACTCCGGCCAGCCGGCGGTCGTGAACGTCCTGACCGACCCGTCGGTCGCCTATCCGCGCCGGTCCAACCTGGCGTAGAGGGCCGATCGGGCCGCGAGCAGGGCCCCCTGTAACACGAAAACCGCCCGCATTCTCAGCGGGCGGCTTCCGATCCAGGTTTGGCCCAATCGGGACGGGCAGGGGTACGTGCCAGAAAGGGCCGGTTAGAGTGGCTCGGACGGCGGGAGGCGCCGATGTCTGCGGCTTCGCCCGAGC
>DATJRS010000039.1:0-3699 GCA_035504535.1 Solirubrobacteraceae bacterium
CTGAAACACATTGCTCATCGGGAAGACGAACTGCCAGATTGGCCACGCCACCACCCACTCCTGTCGCGGGCAGTAGATCCCGAACTGGCTGGTCGCGTACTCGTCGTCATAGCCGAGCAGGGTGTAGCCAATGAGTTGTAGTAGCGCCTTGCGGGCGGCCTGGGGATCGAGTTTGACGATCGTCTTCAACTCAAAGATGACGCCCCCAATGATGAAGCCCGCATCCGCCCCGCCGATGGTCGGAGCGGCCGTTTGCAGTGGCTCCGGCGCGGACGCTTGAAGTGGCTCCACTTCGCGTCGGTTGTTGTTGGTCGTTGATGGTGACTGATCGGCTCATGCTTGGGCATCGCGGCTGTCGTCGGGAAGCCGCGAGCGCGTAGCGCGAGTGGCTTTCCCGGCGATAGCCGCGAGCGCGCCGATCGGTCACCCCCGGGTCACGTGCGGGCGCGTCCTTTGCGTTCGAGGCCGTGCCGGAAGCGCCAGCTTTCGGTGCCGGTGTCGATGATGTGCGCCTTGTGCGTGATGCGGTCAACGACGGCCTTCGCGAGCCTCGGGTCAGGGAACACCTTGGTCCACTCGCCGAACGGCAGGTTGGTCGTCACGATCAGGCTCCCTCGTTCGTTGCGCTCGCTGATGACCTGGAAGACGAGCTCGGCGGCGCCCTCGGGCAGGTTCAGGTACCCCAGCTCGTCGAGCACCACGAGCTCGGTGCGGGCGTAGCGGCCGACGACTCGGCCGAGCTCGCGGCGCGAGTCGGCCTCTTGGAGCTCGTTCGCTAGGGCCGCGAGCGTGGTGAACCTGACGCGCCGGCCTTGGTGACAGGCACAGACCGCCAACGCGGTCGCTAGATGTGTCTTCCCGCTTCCCGATTCGCCGTGCAGGATCACTGTCTCGCGGTCATCGATCCACGCGCCGTCGGCGAGCGCGGCGATCGTGGCCTGCGGCACAGTGGGGTTCTCGGCGAAGCGGAACTCCTCCAGGCGCTTGATGATCGGGAACCGCGCGTCGATCAGCCGCCGTCGCTCCCTGCGCTCAGCGCGTTCCTGGTGCTCGGCCTCCAGCAGCGCCGCCAAGTACGCGATCGGTGTCTGCTGCTCGCGCATCGCCTCGGCGGCGAGCTGCCTGAACCGGCGCTTGACCGTGGGAAGCTTCAGCTCGGTCGCGTGCGCCTCGATCAAGGCCTCGAGCGCCTGGGTCTTCGGCGAGGCGGTCATCGCCCGGCCTCCCCGAGCAGCTGGTCGTAGTCGGTCAGGTCCGGCACCGGCCGGTCCGCAGCCCGCAACCGTGGGTCGAGATCGGTCAACGGCACGGCCGGCCGGCGCTGATCAGCGCGGCTGGCGAGCACGGCGACCGCGCGCCCGTCGTGCGCGCCGGCAGCGAGCGCGCCGCGGACCGCGAGCTCGACGCGCTCTGCGCCGTGCTCGCGGATCACCATCAACACGTCAACCATCTGCCGCGCCGCCTCCGATGCGCCGACCTTGACCTCGATCGCCTTCCACAGCTCGTCGAAGCAGCCGGGCCACTGACCGCGTTCGCGCTGTTGACGAAGCGCGAGCGAGCGGGCGAGCGCACCGGGCTTGGTCTGCAGCAGCTCGAGGTAGTGATCGAGTTGCGCGCTGACGTCGAAGCGGCCGTTGAGCCGATCGTGGCGCGCGACCTCGCGGCCGTCGTGCCAGAACACGACCTCCCGCGCGCCGATCCTGGCGGCGACCTTCAACCCCGCCAAGCGGACCGGGACCGAGTACTGGTTCTGCTTCACCGTCGCCAGCGACTTGCGATCCACCCGCGGCGTCAGATGCTCACACGCATCGAACGGCTCCGCGGGCAACGGCCGCAGCAGCTCGAGCTCACGGCCCAGCGCCGCGCCGACGGTCTCGCGTCGGCCGCGGATCGTGCGGTCCAGATCACGGATGCACGCGCCCGCGATCCGCTCGTTGAGCTCCGTCAACGACGCGACCTCGGGGACCGGAACGAGATGGGAGCGGCGGAACCGGCCGACCTCACCCTCGACGCCGCCCTTCTCGTGCGCGCCTTGCTTACCGACCCTGGTGAAGCTCGATTCGTAGAGGTAGTGCGATCTGAGCGCGACGAACCGGTCGGACTCCACGCGCCGACGGCCCTTCATCACCTTCGCGACCGCGGAGCCCAAGTTGTCATACCTGATCAGCGGAAACACGCCCTCGAAAAACGCGAACGCGGCGATGTGTCCCTCCAGGAACGCCTGCTGGGTCTCGCGCAGCTGCGCCTGCACGAAGCACGCCCCGGAGAAGCAGGAGCGCATCACGAACACGTGCACAACGGTCGAGACGCCGGCGATGAGCACGGTCGCCTCGCCCCAGTCGACCTCGGCCTCCGCGCCCGGCTCCGAGCAGAGCGGCACGAACACCTCATCGACCAACTCGCCGACCGCCTGCTTGCGCTCGCGGACATACCGGCGGACCTGTCGCTCTGACACCTCCACGCCGTGCTCGTCCCGCAGCCGCTCGTGGATCCGCTTGGCGGTGTGCCGCTGCTTGCGCGGCGCGGTCCGATCGACCTCCAGCCAGCCGTCGATCAGCGAGCGCCACTCGCCCAGCTTCGGCGCCGGCCGACCCTCAGGCCGCTTCCGTGCCGGCGGGACCGGCGACGCCAACGCCTGCTTGACAGTCCGGCGATGAACCCGGTACTTCTCGGCCAGCGCACGCTGCGACAGGCCCTCCAACTCGTGATCCCTGCGGATCTGCTCGAACAGCTCCACTCGTGATCCCATCCCTTCCGCAGGCTCCCTTCAACGCTCGACAAAGCGTCGAAGGTCGCCTCGCGATCGGACGGAAGTGGAGCCAAATCAAGCGTCCGCACTGGTACCCAATCAAGCGTCCGCGGCCACGATTGGGGGCACCCTCGACAAGCCGCATGGGATCGACGTCGTGGCAGCGTCGCATCCCGAGCACGGCAACAGCGATGGGCGACACGGTTGCTCGGACACGAAGCGAGCTGCCGACTTGCCCTGAGGCCGCAGGCGGGTAGACGAACCCTCCGCGTCGGGCCGCACGTCTACGGTCTCGGGTCAGTCGGACTGGGTCATGAGCATCCGGGACCATTCCAAACGTTCGATCGGAGGCCGGGGGCTCGGAGGTGGACCGAGCTCATGGTGGGGCGACGCCGCCGGCGGTGAGCGGAAGTTCTACCCGTAAGCTGGTCCCGGCGCTTCGGGGACTGTCGAGGAAGATTCGGCCCCCGAGCGCCTCTACGCGGTCCTTAAGCCCAATCAGGCCGCTACCTCGGATGAAGTCGGCGCCACCAGCTCCGTCGTCGCAGACTGAGACACGCAACAGTGCGTCTGCCCTATCGGCCTCGACCGTGACCGTGACGGCCGTGGCGCGCGCGTGCTTGGTCACGTTGGTGAGCGCCTCGGAGGCAACATAGTAGGCCGCGATCTCGACGGGCTCAGGCAGGCGGCCGGTGGTGCGCACGTTGAGTTCGACTGGGACCGCGGAGCGACGGGCGAGCGTCTTTAGCGCCGGTCTCAGGCCACCCTCGGCGAGGATTGGCGGGTGGATGCCGCGGGCGAGCTCGCGCAGATCGTCCAGAGCAGCGTTGAGGCCGGCCGCGACGTTGGCCAGCTCCCCAGCCACGTCGGGCGGTACGGCCGCCGTTGCCGCGCGCAGCTGGAGCGCGAGAGTGACCAGCCGTTGCTGGGCGCCGTCGTGCAGGTCGCGC
>DATJRS010000040.1:0-3085 GCA_035504535.1 Solirubrobacteraceae bacterium
TTTCAACTGATCGGGACGAGATGATCCGTCCGCTGACGGGTGCCAGTTCCACTGGCTTTGTGGCGCTCTGCGCTCGCATTGTGACGGTGTAGCCCTCGTGAAGAAACACTCGTCGTTGACCGCCGCTGGGCACGATCGGACGCGTTCCTCGATGCGTGAGCTCGATCATGCTTCCCTGGCTACCGGGATCAGGCGCCGAGATTGTGCCGGTGGAGATCAGCTCGCCGGTGCGGATTTCCGCCCCGTCAGCGGTGAGGTGAGCGATCAGCTGGGCCACGTTCCAGTACAGCGAGCGAGCGTTGGTGCGACTCACGATCCGCGGTGGCCGCGGACGCCTGAGTTGGCCCCAGTGCGGACGCTTGATTTGGCCCCACTTCCGTCCGATGGCGAGGCGACCTTCGGCGCTCTATCGAGCGTCGAAGGGGGTCCGCAGAAGGGATGCGATCGAGAGTGGAGCTGTTCGAGCAGATCCGCAGGGACAGGGAGTTCGAGGGGCTGTCGATCCACGCGCTTGCCGATCGGTATCGCGTGCATCGGCGGACGGTCCGGCAGGCGTTGGAGTCGGCGGTGCCGCCGGCGCGCAAGCGGCCGGAGGGGCGGCCCGCGCCGAGGTTGGGTGAGTGGCGGTCGCTGATCGACGAGTGGCTGATCGCTGATCAGTCCGCGCCGCGCAAGCAGCGGCATACCGCGAAGCGGATCCACGAACGGCTGCGCGATGAGCATGGCGTGGAGGTGTCCGAGCGGCAGGTCCGCCGGTATGTCCGTGAGCGCCGTCAGCAGCTGGGTGAGCTGGTCGACGAGGTGTTCGTCCCGTTGTGCAGCGAGCCGGGCGCCGAGGCCGAGGTCGACTGGGGCGAGGCAACGGTGATGATCGCCGGCGTGGCGAGGAAGGTTCACCTGTTCCAGATGCGGGCGTGTTTCTCGGGCGCGTGCTTCGTGCAGGCGCACACGCGTGAGACTCAGCAGGCGTTCCTGGAGGGGCACGTCGCCGCGTTGGAGTTCTTTGGCGGCGTGTTCGGCCTGATCCGATATGACAACTTGGGCTCCGCGGTCAAGCGGGTGCTGCGCGGCCGCCGCCGGGTGGAGACGGACCGGTTCGTCGCGCTGCGCTCGCACTACCTCTATGAATCGAGCTTCACGCGCGTGGGCAAGGAAGGCGCGCATGAGAAGGGCGGGATCGAGGGCGATGTTGGCCGGTTCCGCCGCAGCTATCTGGTGCCCGTGCCGGAGGTGGCGTCGCTGGTTGAGCTGAACGATCTGATCGCGGCGGCTTGCATCACCGACCTGCGACGCACGATCCGCGGGCGGCAGCAGACCGTCGGCGAGGCGCTCGGCCAGGAACTCGATGTCCTGCGGCCGCTGCCGGCCGAGTCGTTCGACACATGCGAGCACGCTACGCCGCGCGTGGACTCAAAATCGCTGGCGACTGTCCGCCAGAACCAGTACTCGCTGCCGGTGCGCCTGGCAGGCCTTCGGGTCGCGGCGCGGATCGGCGCCCGGGAGATCGTCTTTCATCACGATGGTCGGGAGGTCGGCCGGCATGAGCGACTGCACGGCAAGTTCGGCACCTCGGCGCAGCTGGACCACTACCTCGAGCTGCTCGCCCAGAAGCCGGGCGCGCTCGCCCGGTCGCTCGCGCTCAGGCAGGAGCGCGAACGCGGCGCGTGGCCTGACTGCTTCGATCAGCTGTGGCGGGGGATCCAGGAGCGGGTTGGCGCATCGGAGGCGGCGAGGCAGATCGTCGACGTGCTGCTGCTCTGCCGCGATTTACCGGCCGCCCAGGTCGAGCTCGCCGTCCGCGGCGCGTTGGCGGCCGGCGCACTCGACGGCCGCGCGGTCCAGGTCCTCGCTCGCCGCACCGAACGCCGCCAGCCCGGCCCGCTGACCGGGCTTGATGACCGGCTCACGGCGGCTGATCGGCCGACTCCCGATCTCGCTGGCTACGACCAGCTCCTGCACAAGGAGGCCGGGCGATGACACCGTCACCAAAGACCCAGGCGTTGGAAGCGTTGATCGAGGCGCACGCGACCGACCTCAAGCTCCCGACCGTCAAGCGCCGGTTCCGACAGCTGGCCGTCGAAGCGACTCGCGAGCAGCAAACCCCGGTCGCGTATCTCGCGGCGCTGCTCGAAGCCGAGATGGCCGAACGCGCTGAGCGTCGCGAGAAGCGACGCTTGATCGACGCTCGATTCCCGATCATCAAGCGGCTGGAGGAGTTCCGCTTCGCTGATAACCCCAAGGTGCCCCAAGCGACGATCGCCGCGCTCGCCGACGGCTCCTGGATCGATGACCGCGAGTCGATCGTGTTCGTCGGTGAATCGGGAAGCGGCAAGACACACCTCGCGACAGCATTGGCGGTGTGCGCCTGCCAGCAAGGTCGACGCGTCCGGTTCACCACGCTCGCCGCGCTCGCCAACGAACTCCAAGAAGCCGAGTCCCGCCGCGAGCTCGGCCGGGTCGTCGGCCGCTACGCCCGCACCGAGCTCGTGTGCCTCGACGAGCTTGGCTATCTGAACCTGCCCGAGGGAGCCGCCGAGCTCGTCTTCCAGGTCATCAGCGAACGCAACGAACGCGGCAGCCTCATCGTGACCACCAACCTGGCGTTCGGTGACTGGACCAAGGTATTCCCCGACGCGCGACTCGCGAAGGCCGTCGTTGACCGGATCACCCACAAGGCACACATCATCGACACCGGCACCGAGAGCTGGCGATTCCGTCACGGCCTCGAACGCCAAGGACGCAAACGAGCATGAACCCCCCGGTCCGGCGACGCGCCCGCGGCTATCGCCACGAAGCCCTTCGCGCTACGCGCTCAGGCCTTCGCGTCGACAGCCGCGGTGTCCTCACCCCGGACGATCAGGCAACATCAACACCAACAACAACCGACGCGAAGTGGGGCCACTTCAAACGTCCGCGGTGGGGCCACTGCAAACGGCCGCTCCGAATCCGTTCGCCGAGAAGATCGATGAGTTGGTCGATCGCTCACGCGCGCTGGTCCGCGCGGATGTCGTGCACGGGGTGCTGGTGGCGATGGGGTATCACGGGTCCTATCGCACGACCCGTCGTGCGGTCGCCGAGGCCAAGC
>DATJRS010000041.1:0-25486 GCA_035504535.1 Solirubrobacteraceae bacterium
GTTCAACTCCGTCGGCCCGCGCAAGATCATCAACGGAGCGGTCGGCTCCCAGCAGGTAAACGCGAGCCAGGTGCAGCTGAGGCTGCTCTCGAGTTGCTCCACCGGCGCGATCAGCGGCGTCGCCCAGTCAGGGAACGTCACTTGCTCGCCGACGCTGCCCGACGAGTTCGGGACCAGCAACACCGCGGTGACGCTGGGGGCCGGGTCGACCACGGTGGCGACGAAATCGCTCCCCAGCGGATCGTCCTACCTGATCCTGGCCTACCCCCGCGCGGTGATCAGCGGGGCCAGCGGTCAGCACGTCGAGGTCGATTGCACGCTGTCGGTGCCGAGTTCGACCACGAACGGCGGGACTCCGAGCTCGAACACGATCACCAAGAGCCTGACCGTCAACGTGGGGTCGAGCTCGCAGTCTGAAGCCGGGACGATCCCGCTCGTGCTCCCCGTCGCGTCGGCGACGAGCGCCCAGACGGCCACTGTCAGCTGCACGGACACCGCGACGACGCCCAGCACGGGGGCCACCGTGGCGGTCGACAGCACGCTCAACGCGATCCAGACGGCCTCCAACAGCTGATTGTGGGAAGGCGGCCGGCCCCAGGGGGCGAGGGGCCGGCCGCGGGGGCGCTCGTGCCCAGTAGGCTGCCCGTCATGTCTACAGCGAAAATGAACACAAGCCACGGCACGATCACCCTCGAGCTGTTCGACGATGACGCGCCGGAGACGGTCGCCAACTTCCGCAAGCTGGCCGCCGACAATTTCTACGACGGGGTCATCTTCCACCGGGTAATTCCCGATTTCATGATCCAGGGCGGCGACCCCGAGGGCACGGGTACGGGTGGGCCCGGCTACACGTTCAAGGACGAGTTCAACCAGCACAAGGTTGTGCGCGGCGCGCTCGCGATGGCCAATGCCGGACCGAACACCAACGGTTCGCAGTTCTTCATCGTCACCACGCAGAGCGCTCCGTGGCTTGACGGCAAGCACACGGTGTTTGGCGAGGTGACCAACGGGATGGACGCGGTCGACGCGATTGAGTCCACACCGACGGGTGCCGGCGATCGGCCGGTCGAGCCGCCGGTGATCGAGTCGATCGAGCTCGACTGATTGATTCCGCGGGCCGTACCGACGAGGCCTTCGGCCTCGCGGCTGATTGATTCCGCGGGCCGTACCGACGAGGCCTTCGGCCTCGCGGCCCGCTAGCCCGTGTAGTTATTGAAGACGCTGACCGCGCCGACGCCGAACACGGGGAGTCCGCTCGCGCCGGCGTAGCCCAGTGTGTGCAGCCCGAACATCTTCTCGATCGAGGCCAGCAGCGAGAAGTGGTTGAAGTAGTCGAGCGCGTCGATGCTGTCGGGCTTCACATACTGGGAGATCAGCAGTAGGCCGACCTGACCCCCACCGCCCGTGGGGGTGGTCTCGCCGCCGCCGACCCCGGTCGGCGTGGTTCCCGTCGTTCCAGTCGTCGTCGTGTCGGTGCCGGTGGTCGTGTCCGTTCCGGTCGTCGTCGTGTCGGTCCCGGTCGTCGTCGTCGTGTCCGTACCAGACGTCGTGGTGTCGTCCCCGGTCGTCGTCGTGGTGTCGGTCCCGGTCGTGGTCGTCGTGTCCGTCGAGGTTGTGCCGACTCCCATCGCCGCCGGCGGCACCGCGGGCGGCGTCGTCAGCTTGGCCAGGTTCGGGTATGAGGACGGTCCGCAGCACGCGGTCGAGTCGGCGTCCGGGCCGGTCTGAGGCGCCTGGTCAAAAGTGATGGCGATCAACCCGTCGTCCTTGTAGGCGGCCGAATGCTTGATCTCGGGCACGACCGTCTTCAGGAACTTGTTGGCCCCGGCCAGACTGGGCGTGGCGTGCGGCTTGCACGGGGCCTCGCTCCCGTCGTCGCACGGCGAGGGGACGATGTAGGCGAGCGACGGGGTGGTGCTATCGCTCTTTAGATCCGTCGCGAGTTGACCGAGGCCCACCTCGTGGCTGCGGCAGGCACCACCCGCGGTCAGTGAGTTGAAGTAGATGAACGGGTTACGCCACGCCAGGTAGGTGGTGCTCGTGCGGGCGGTCTGCGCCTCCTTGCTGCCCGTCTTCGGAATCTTGCACGCGGTCGCCGAGCTCGTGTTGACGCCCTGGAGGTACGCCTTCCAGGTGTCGCCGGCACTGGTGAGCTGACCGGCCAGGGTCTTTGTGGCGGCGGGGTAGATGCATCCGGTGCCCAGGATCTGGCTGCGAGCCCCCTTGTGACCGGGCTTGATGCGAGAGAACACCGGGCAGTCGGACGCCGTCTGGGCGGTCGGGCCCTGGCCGCTGAGAATCGCGATCTCGTTGGCCAGGGGAGCCTCGGCCACCGCGTAGTAGTTCAAGAGCAGTTCGCCTTGCCGACGCAGGGCCCCGCCGAGGTACCCGGCGCTCGCACCGCCGTCGAAGGATTTGGTGATGCCACGGTCCGAGAGCACGATCAGGAACACGTGTTTGATGGGCGGCAGCCCGTTGTACCCGGTTGCCGATGACGTTCCCGTGTCCGTGCCGCTGTCGCTCGCCGAGGTCGGCGAGGTGCTGGGGGAGGCCGAGGCTTGTGCGACGTCCTGGGACCCTCCGCCCCCGCCCCCGCCCCCGCCCCCGCCGCCTGCGCCGCCGCCAGGGCTGCCGCCACCCGAAGCGTTCGAGCCGGCGGCCTGCACGGTGACCGCGCTCGGAGTCGTATGGGCCAGGCCGACCACGATCAGCGGCGCGCTGGCCAGGGTGGCGACGCTGGTCCCGCCGGCGAGCGAGCCGATGATCACCCCGAACCCGAGCATTCCGATGACCGCGGCCGCTGCGGCGCGCGGTCCCGGCAGCGCGAACTGCAGCCCGCGTGGAGCCGGTGACCCACCCACCCCAGCCACTCCATCGCCGACGGCGTCGGCAAGTGGAGTGCCCGGCGGGAGCGCCGCGCCGGGTCCTTGCTCGCGAACCGCCCCGATCAGCCCCGCGACGTGCTCCGGCAACGGTCCGCGCCGGGTGCCGCATTCCACGCAGTACCGCTGATCGTGAGTCAGCCGCGCCTGGCAGTCCGCGCATCGATCGACGGCGGACGACGCGGTCGGAGCAGCGGTGTCGGGGATCATCGGCGGCCGATCAGTGTCGCGGCAGCCACGGCCAAAGTTGTGAACATCTTGAGTCCGGCGGCGGTCCAATGTCGGGGCGGGTGGGACACCCTTTCCCCTCATCTTGGTCACGTCTTGTTCACAATTGTGCCGCGACGGCGCCGGATACTAGGCGTGGGGAGCGCTGCGACGCGCCCTCAACCAGAACCACTGAGACGGAGACAAGGCGCTGTCGATCAATCCGCAGGACCGCGAGGGCGAGGCGAGACCGGACCCGCCGACGCGAGAGCTGACCGCCGCGCCGGCGCCGACCCGTGAGCTCCCGGCCGTTCCCGCTGCCGGATCCGGTGACAAGTGCAGCAACTGCGGAGCGACGCTCGCACACGATCAGCGCTATTGCGTCCAGTGCGGCGAGCGCCGCGGCCAGTCGACCTTGCCTAAGGTCGAGCCGGTTACCGAGGTGCGGTCAACGCGCGCCCGCTCGAGCGCGGCTCCCCGTCCGCCCCGCCTGTCCTCGGGCGCGACCCTGGTGTCGTTCGTGGGCGTACTGCTGCTGGCCATCGGGCTCGGTGTTCTGATCGGGCATAGCGGGAAGAGCACGCCGACCCCGAAAGCGGCCGCCGCCCCCGAGGTGATCACCGTTCAGGGTGGCGGTGCGAGCAATGCCGCGGCGGCGACCACTTCGTCCACCCCGACGAACGCCCCCGCACACGTCAACAGCAACAGCCTCACCAAGAAGTCGCAAGCCAAGCTGAAGGCCACGACCGCGTCCAAGGCGGTCCAGCAGAAGGCCACCCAGGCCGCGGGTAAGGTGCTCGGGAACTCCAACAACTTGCCGCCGCCCACCGCCACCACCGGCAGCAAATGCAGCAATAGTCAGGCCGGGTGCCAGGGCGGGAAGTTCACCGGAAACTTCTTCGGGGGCGGCTGAGAGGAGCTTGACGGTGCGGCTGCCCGGACGAGGGAAGCAACAACAGCGTCAACCGGGAACCGGTTCGGCCCCCGCGGCGAGCGCCGGCGGTTCGACCGCGCCGCCCAACGCCGCGGGCGCGAGCGGCGCGCCCCCCACCCCACCGACCGAGAGCCAGGTGATCGACCTTGAGCGACGGCGAGACGTCCTCAAGGCGCGGGTGGCCGAGCTGCAATGGGACCTGGGCGGCCTGGTCTACGAGATGGCGATCCGGGACCGGATTCGCGTCGACGTGCTGATCAAGCGCGCGGCGCTGCTCCAGGACGCCGACTCAGAGCTCGGCGAGATCGAGCGGATCCTGCACCTCGAGCACAGCGCCACCGCCGGCACGTGCGCGTCGTGCGGAGCGCCGCACAGCACCGGGGCGTCGTTCTGCTGGCAGTGCGGGCAGCCGATCCTCCAGCAGGTCCCGAGCGAGTCGATCTTCTAGACGGCCGGCTCAGCCGAAGCGCCCGGCGACGTAGTCCCGGGTGCGAAGGTCCGACGCGTCCCGGAAGATCTTCTCGGTTTCGCCGTACTCGATCAGCGTGCCCGTTCGGTCGGCACCGGTCGAGTCGAGGCTGAAGAAGGCCGTGCGGTCCGCCACGCGCGCTGCCTGCTGCATGTTGTGCGTGACGATCACGATCGTGAACCGGTGCTTGAGGTTGTGCATGAGACCCTCGATCGCCGCCGTCGACACCGGGTCGAGGGCCGAGGCCGGCTCGTCGAGCAGCAGCACGTCCGGCTCGATCGCGATCGCCCGCGCGATGCACAGACGCTGCTGCTGGCCGCCGGACAGGCTGAGCGCGCTGTCGCGCAGTCGGTCCTTGACCTCGTCCCACAGCGCCGCCTGGCGCAGTGCCTCCTCGACCCGGTCGTCGAGGCGCTGCTTCATGCCGAGGTTCCTTGCTCCCCAGGCGATGTTGTCGTAGATCGACTTCGGGAAGGGATTCGGCTTCTGGAACACCATTCCGATCCGGCGGCGGACCTCGACCCGGTTCGCGCGCCCGCCGTAGACGTCGTTGCCGTGATACAGGACCTGGCCCTCGAGACGGAACCCCGGGATCGAGTCGTTCATCCGGTTGAGGCTGCGGATGAAGGTCGACTTCCCGCACCCGGAGGGCCCGATCACGGCGGTCACCAGGTGGCGGTAGATCTTCAGCGTGGTGCCGACCAGGGCACGGTTGCTGCCGTAGTACACCGCCATGTCGCGAATGTCGAACACCACCGGGCGGGTCTCGGTCCCGCCGCCGTTGACCTCGGGACGAATGATCGGCAGTACGGGCTCGGTTCGGATCCGCACGCGGCCCGCCGGCATATCGCCCCGGATGATCATGCTCGCGGTGCGATCGTCCTGGTCGGTCATGTGCCCATCTTGGCACGGCTGCGCGCGAGCACCACGCGCGCGCCGAGGTTGGCGAGCAGGATGAACACCATCAGCACCAGCGCGGCGGCCCACACCCGCTGCACGGCCTGGGTCAGCGGCAGGTCATACGACTGATAGATGAACATCGGGACGCTGGGGACGCCGCCGAAGAGGTTGAACGAGGTCGCGGTCGGGTTGAAGATCGAGTCGCAGATCAAGAGCGGCGCGGTCTCGCCGACGGCGCGTGCGATTGCCAGGATTGCGCCGGTCACGAGCCCTCCGACTGCCGCCGGGAGGATTACGGTGAGCACGGTGCGCCAGCGGTTGACGCCGAGCGCGTCCGCGGCCTCGCGCAGGCTGCCGGGAACCAGCAGCAGCACCTCCTGGCTGGCTCGCGCGATCAACGGGAGCATCACGATCGACAGTGCGATCGCGCCGGCAAAGCCAGACTCCTTGTGCTGTGGGATCACGATCAGGCCGTAGACGAACAGCCCGACCACGATCGTCGGAATGCCCTGCATCATGTCGAGCGCAAGCTTGAGGATCCGCCCGGTTCGCGAGCGCGTGCCGGCGAACTCGGTCAGGTAGAGCCCGGTGAGGATCCCCAATGGGACGGCGATCACCGCCCCCGCCAGGGCGATCTCGAGCGTTCCGAGCAGGTCGTTGGCGATCCCCCCGCCGGCCAGGCCTTGTGCGTTATGGACGACGAAGCCGAGGCTGAGCGCCGCCGCTCCGTGGACGGCCACCCCGACCACGACGATCACGAGCACCGCCACCGCCGCCAGCGCCGCGGCGGTTGCGGTGACCTGGACGAACCGGTTGACCAGAGAGCGCCGGCCGAGGTTGCCCGACGGCGCCAGCGGCGCCGACGGGTCGAACAGCCCGCTCTCGCCCAGCGTGATCGGAGTCGCCGTGCTCATCCCGCCTTGGCCAGCATCCCCGCGCTGACATCGAACCGGCCTGCGATGGATCGGGCCGCGACGCTGCAGAGCATCGCGATCACCACCAGAATGAGGCCGGCATAGAACATCGCGGCCGTCTGCAAATTATTCACGGGGGACTCGAACTGAGTGGCGATCTCCGCGGCGATGGTGGACCCGGGCTCGAACACCGAACCGTGGATTTGGGTCACGTCGCCGATCACAAACGACACCGCGATCGCCTCGCCGAGCGCGCGCCCGAGTCCCAGCACCACGGCCGCGCCGACGCCGGACGCGGTGCTCGGCAGCACGATGCCTCGGATCACCTCCCACTGGGTGGCGCCGAGCGCCGCGGCACCGTCCTTGAGTTCCCTGGGGACGGTCAGGAACAGGTCGCGGCTCAGCGCCGAGATGATCGGCAGGATCATCACGGTCAGAACGATTCCGGCGGTCATGAGACTGACTCCGGTCGTCGAGGGCGTACCGAACAGGGGAATGAACCCGAGCACACTGTGGAGACCGGGCTCGAGGTGGTAGATGAACGGAACGAGCACGACGAGTCCCCAGAAGCCGTAGATGATGCTCGGGACCGCCGCGAGCATCTCCACGAGCGGGCCGATCACCGCCCGCACCCGCGCCGGCGCCATCATGCTCAGGAATAGGCCGATGGCGATCCCGAGCGGTGTTGCCAGCACGAGCGCGATCAGCGAGGCAACCACCGTCCCGTAGATCAGCGCGCCGGCTCCTTCGATTTTGAAGTTGGGCGCCCACCTCGTATGCCACACGAACGGGAGGCCGAACTGGTTGATCGCCGGGGTCGCGTTATTCGCCAGCTGATAGATAACGTCGGCTAGGGTCGCGACAACGAGCAGGCCGGCCAGCGCGCACAGGCCGAACAGGACCCGGTCGCCGAGCTTGCCCGCGCTGCGAGCGCGCCTGCCCCTGCGGGCGCGAAAGCCCCGCCGCCCCGGTGCCAACCTTGCCGTCGAGGACACGGCGCGCAAGCGTAAGGAAAACGCTGTGGCGGGGCCGTGCGCCCGACCTTCGTTCACAGGTTTTCTACAACACGGTCACAAACTGGCCACAGTTGACCAATTTTGCATCGGGATGCTTAGCGCCGCTCGGGCTGGGGCGGCCGGAACCACGCCGAGCTATCGGGATTCCCAAACAGGAAGGAAGTTCTGCATTGCTCTCCAAGCGATTGGTCAGCATGACGTGCGCCGTGTTGCTCGCGGGCTGCGTCTACGGCTTGAGCGCCGTTGCCGCGTCCGCCGCTACGCCCACGCTCAACGGCGCTGGCTCGACACTGGTCGCCCCGATCGAGGCCGAATGGGCCGCGGTGTGGGACACGGCCAATAAGACCTTGGTCAATTACTCGCCGGTGGGCTCGGGAACCGGGGAGAAGGACATCGCCGGTGGCCTGGTGGACTTCGGGGCCTCTGACGCGCCACTGTCGGTGTATCCGACCGCCCCGTCCAACCTGGTCCAGATCCCGTGGGCGCTGACCGCGACCGGGGTGAGCTATCACCTCAACGGCCTCAAGCCGCGCGGTGCGAGCCTGAGGCTGACCGGCTCCGTGATCGCCCAGATCTATCTGGGCCAGATCACGAACTGGGATAGCAAGGCGATCAAGGCCCTGAACAAGGGCGTGAAGATCCCGAGCAAGCGGATCACGGTGTTCTGGCGCAGCGACGGATCGGGCGACACGTTCGCGTTCACCCGGTATCTGTCGGATATCAGCGGTGCCTTCAACTCCAAGGTCGGCAGCTCGACCTCGGTGACCTTCCCGGTCGGCTTGGGCGAGGACGGCAACCAGGGCATGGCGACGGCACTGAAGTCGACGAACGGCGGGATCGCTTACATCGCGGTCTCGTACCTGATTGCGAACAAGCTGCCGGCCGTGGCGATCAGGAACGGCGCGGGCAACTACGTGGTCCCGAACCTGAGCGCGATTGCGGCGGCGGCGTCTGGGATCAGCATTCCGGGCAATCTCCAGCTCACGATCGTTGACCCAGGCCGGGCCAAGAAGAAGGCGTACCCGATCTCGACGTTCACCTACGCGTTCGTTCCGACGAACGCGCCCCAGGGAGCGCTGATCCGGTCGTTCATCGGTTACGCGATCACGCAGGGCCAGGACTTCGGGCCCTCGCTTGACTTCTCGCCGCTGCCCAAGGCGGTGGTCAACGCCGACGAGTCGGCGCTCAACTCGATCAACTGAGCGGTTCGTTACCGATCATTGCCAACGGGCCCGGGCGCGGATGCGCCCGGGCCCGTGGTCTTTGTTTGGCGCGTTAGCGGGCGGCGGCTCGCTACCGCGGTTCAAGACTCAGCAGTCGCTCCAGCTCCGGGATGGTTTGCTCGGAGCTCACGTGATGCACGGTGGCCATGCCCAGCTCGGCTGCCGGGTCGAGGTTGAACGGCAGGTCGTCGACGAACACGCACACCTGCGGCTCGAGCCCTATGCGCTCGGCGCCGAGCGCGTAGATCTCGGGCGAAGGCTTGCGCATCCCGACCTCCGCCGAGATCACCACCCCGTCGAACAGCTCGCCCAGGAGCTCCCGCGGGTAGCGTCTCGTTCCCCACGAGTTCGACACGAGTCCGGTGCGGATGCCGCCCGAGCGAGCGCGGCGGACAACCTCGATCATCGCCTCGTCGGGGGCCGAGCCGGCGAACAGCCGGTCGATCAAACCGGGCGCGGTCACTCCGAGCCGAGGCGCAAGCTGCACCTCGAACTCTTCCTCGGGAAGCGCACCGGTCTCGAACGCGATCAACATGTCGCGACACTCGACGTCGCTTCGGAACGCGCGGGCAATGACATCGGGCTCGAGTCCTTCGAGCTCGCAGAAGGCGCTGAACGACGCGAACACGTCGCTGGTCAGGACGCCGCCCCAATCCACCAGCAGGCCGCGGTAGCGCCCGTTCTCAGAATCCATCGCGGGTCATCGCCAGTGCGCGGTCGGCGATCTCAACCACGCCCTCGCCGAACGACTTCAGGTACGGATCGTCAGTGGAGCCGGCGAGCGCGCGCTTGTAGTTGCCCTCCATGAACACCACGGCCTTCCAGAGGGCGAGGGTGATGTACCAGTTCAAGGCGTTGACCGATCGGCCCGAGAGCTCCTCGTAGCGCGCGGTCAACTCGGCACGAGTGGGGAACCCGGGCTGCAGGGTGACGTTGTTCAGGTTGAACTTGCCCATCCGGTCACCGGCCTCGGTCCAGTGCATGAGCATGTAACCGACGTCGGCCAGTGGGTCACCGATCGTCGCCATCTCCCAGTCGAAGATCGCCACCAGGCGCGCCGGTGCCCCGGCGGCGTACATCGTGTTCCCCAGGCGGAAGTCGCCGTGTACGATCGTCGCCGCCCCGGACTCGGGCATATTCGCCGCGAGCCACGCGCCGACCTCCACTACCTGAGCGAGCTCGCGCGTCTGGTTGTGCTCCCAGAGCCCGCTGAACCGGCGCAGCTGCCGCTCGAGGTAGCCGGTGGGTTTCCCGAAGCCATCCAGATCGAGTCTTGTCCAGTCCACGGCGTGCAGCTCGACCAACGCGTCGATCAGCTCGTCGGCGATGAGGCCCCGCTGCTCGGGATTGTCGAGCTGGCCCGGGACCGAGTCCGCGATCACCGCGCCCGCGACTTGTTCCATCACGTAGAACGGCGCGCCGATGACCGCGAGGTCGTCGCACGCCGCCAGCACCTCGGGCGCGCGCACCGGCGTGCCATTCAGGGCTCGCAGGAGCCAGGCCTCGCGAAGCACGTCGTGCGCGCTCGGCGGCAGCGGACCGCGGGGCGGGCGACGGAGCACCGTGCCCGTCGACAGCGCGAAGGTCACATTCGAATGGCCTTCACCGATCGGCACGGCGGTGAGGTCCTCGGGCGCCTCGAGCCCGTTCGCCGCCAGCCACTCGATCAGCGGCTCGAGCACGATCAGCGGGTCGCGTGCGTTCGCCGCCGCGTCGGCTTGTGTGCGGACGATGTCGTCGGGCGCGAGGGTGCTGGCCATCGAGCCCGTGAGCCTAGCGACGCAAGCTAATCTCGAATGCAGTCATGCCCGAGCTACCCGAGGTGGAGATCACCGCGCGCTTGATCGGCGCTGCCGTCGCCGGCAGCGAGATCGAGTCTGCGCTCGCGCCGGGTATCAACGCGCTGAAGACGTTCGATCCGCCGTTGACGGCGCTGGCGGGGCGCCACTTGCAAGGGATTCGGCGGTGCGGCAAGCTGTTCCTGGTCGAGCTCGACGACGACCTCGTCATCGAGATCCACCTGATGTCGGCGGGGCGTCTTCAGCTGTTCGACTCGCGCGCATCGCTGCGCGACCGGACCTCGCGCTTTCTGGTGCGGCTCGCCGACGGGCGCGAGCTGCGCCTACGCGAATTCGGCACACGCCAGCGCGCCTGGGTCAAGCTGCTGCGCGCGCAGGACGTCGCTGAGGAGGAGACGATCGCCGAGCTGGGCCCCGAGGCCTGGCCCGACCCGCCGCCGTTCGACGAGCTACTCGACCAACCGCGGCCGCTCTACGCCCTGATGCGTGACCAGCACGTGATCGCGGGAATCGGTCGCTCGTGGGTCGACGAGATCCTCCACACCGCGATGATCTCACCGTTCAAGCGCGGCTCGGACCTGGAGCCCGACGAGGCCTCGCTCTTGCGGGAGACGACCGTCCGGGTACTCGGAGATGCGATCGCGCACTACGAGCAGACCCTGTCGCTCCCGATCCCCGACAAGCTGCCGATGCCGCTCACCGTCCACCGCCGCAACGGCGAGCCCTGCCCGCGCTGCGGCGACCAGCTCGAGGCCGTGTTCTACGAGGACTACGTGATGTGCTACTGCCCGACGTGCCAGACCGAGGGCAAGCTCCTCAAGGACCGGCGGCTCTCGCGCCTGCTCAAGTAGCGGGAGCTCCATAGCTTTCACCCGAACCGGGTGATGGCCGGCGCGCACCGGCTGCCTACGGTGGCCCACGTGGCCACTCCGGATACTCCTCTTCCTCCCGGTCCTCCCATCGCCCAGGCTGCGGCGCAGCTGGCCCAGATCCGGCCGAAGGGATATTTCGGGGGCGCCCGTCTGCTCGCGGCCGATGCGCAGGTCGCCGCGCTGCTCGCCAACGAGGCACGCCGCCGAACGATGCGGCGGCTATTCGGAATCCCGGTCGACAACAGCTCGGGTCTGGTCACGCTGATTGCGCTCGGCGCCGTCGTGGAGGGGGTCCGCCGCCAGTCCCAGCGCATCCCCTCCCGACCGACTCGGGGCCAATCGTTGATCGGTCTCGGCATCCTCCGGGAGACCGCCTACGAAATCGCCGGCCCCGCGTCCCGGAGCTCGAGGTACTTCGGGACGCTGCTCGGAATCGCCCTCATCGGCGGCGGGACCCGCATCGCCGTCAAGAAGTCCGCCCACGGCGTCCGGGTGCTCGCCCATCACGCCAGCGCCGACTTCAATCACCGCTACGGGCACCTGATCCGCCCCAATCAGCGCCGGCGCGCGGCGTAGGCGGTCAGCCCTCGGTCCTGCGTCGGCGGCCGTCCAGAGGCTCGGCGGCTGGGGGTACAGTCGCGAGTGTCCGGTCGAGAAGCTGATGCGCGACGCCAAGCTCAAGGAGATCGAAAAGGGCACCGGTGAGCCCTACCTGACGGTGGCGTGGACCGACCGGGACACCGGGGCTCCCGGCTACCTGGTGATCGATGCGTTGATCCGCGGTCTCGCCGGCGGCGGACTGCGCATGCGCCGTGGCTGCACGCTGGCCGAGGTAAGCGATCTGGCCCGGGCCATGTCGCGCAAGGAGGCGATCGCGTTTCGACCCGGCGCGCGCTACCTGCCGCTCGGCGGCGCCAAGGGCGGGATCGACTTCGATCCGGAGGACCCGCGCGCACCCGACGTGCTGCGGCGCTACCTGGAGGCGCTGCTGCCGCTAATTCAGACCCGCTGGGCGTTTGGCGAGGATCTCGGCGTTCGTCAGGACGACCTGGATGAGCTCGCGGCCGGGCTCGGCCTGAGCTCCACGGTCGACGCCGCCCTGCCCTTCATCGAGGACGGCGCCTCGGCCGGGCTGGCCAGGCTGGCCGCGGGGTTCGCCGCGCAAGATAGAGGGGTCGGCCTCGGCGAGTTGGTCGGTGGCTACGGCGTGGCCTGCGCCGCGGTGGCCGGGCTGCGGAGGCTCGGGCGCGAAGCGTCTGGCGCGACCGCGGTCGTGCAGGGATTCGGTTCGATGGGCGGCGCGACGGCCCGGTATCTGGCCGATGCCGGCCTGTCGGTGGTCGGCGTCGCCGACATCGCCGGCGTGGTGTGCGACGACGCGGGGCTGGATGTCGAACGGCTGCTGGCCACGCGCGATCGTCGTGGCCGGATCGACCGCTCGGCGCTGAGCCGCAGCGCCCGGTTGCTGCCGGCGGACCAGTGGACCTGGCTTCCGTGCGACGTTCTGGTACCCGCGGCAGCTTCTTACGTGATCGACGCGGCGGTGGCCGAGCGGATCGGCGCTGCGCTCGTCGTCGAGGCCGCGAACGTCGCCACTTTCACGGACGCCGAGGCGAGCCTGGCCGCGCGCGGGACTCCCGTGGTCCCCGACTTCGTCGCGAACCTGGCCACCAACGCCTGGTGGTGGTGGACGCTGTTTGGCGACATCGAGCCCACCCCGGCAGCCGCGTTCGACATGATCGAGGAGACGATCTCCGGGCTCGTGCAGGAGGCATTCGACCGGGCCGCGCCCGACGAGCCGCTGCGCGTGGTCGCGACCCGGATGGCCGACGAGCGGGCGGCCGCGGCGGCTCAGGCGACACGGCCCCTCGGGCCTGATCGCGCCAGCCCCGAGGCCCACGGCGTCGACGGTGACCGGAGCCCCCCAGAAGCAGCGCTGTGAGGATCGATAGCACCGGCGCCATGCTCAAGTCCGGCGACGCGGCTCCCCACTTCACGCTCTCCGACTAGCACGGCACCTCGGTATCGCTGTCCGGTGTGCGCGGTCAGAACGTGATCCTCTACTTCTATCCCAAGGCCGATGCCTAGGTTTCGTATACGCAATTTGGGCGAGTTGCATCGCCCCGTTCGGCGGTGAGAGGATTGCCTCGAGGGCTTGGCCGGGCTGTTCCGGCCAGCAGAGGATAGGAGGGACTTGTGCGTATCACCAGCACGTTTCATGGTGCTGTCGCGCGGCATGCGCGAAAGCGGGCGCTTGGCCTGACCGCGCTCCTGGCGGTTACCGCGAGCATGCTCGCCGTCGTCTCCGGCGCCGTTGCGGCCGGGGCTACCGGAGGCAGCGTCAGGATGTTCGGCACGCCCAAGGGAGCGGGCGGCACCTTCATGTTCACCGGCGCGATCGGTGACGTCGGCTCCACCCAGAGGGAGACCGCGAGTGGCTCGCCTAGCGCCAAGGGCGACTTTGTGAAGTTCACGCTGAAGGAGGGAACGTTCGTCGCCGACGCGACGGGTTTCTTCAACGCGCTCAACCACGCGAAGTTCTCGTTCAACAAGACGACTTGCTCGGTCTCGTTCGGTGCTGTGGGCCCAGCGACCCTGTCGCAAGGCACGGGTCAATACGCGGGCATCAGCGGCACTCTGACGGTGAGGGGCACGTTTGCCGAGGTCGGACCGCGGCTGAAGAATGGCAAGTGCAACATGAGTCAGAACGCCAAGCCAGTGGCACAGTTCAACGAGGTCACCGGCACCGGCCACGTGAGCTTCGGCTAGCGCCCATCGCACTCTGGACCAGCGCGCCCGAGCTGTGTGCCGTCGGCGGATGGCCTGGGCGTGCTGGTGCCAGCACCTTTCGGGCGGCGCAGACGGGTCGTCCATTAGGCTGGCGGCATGATCGAACCAGGAGACCTCGCACCCGACTTCACGCTCCCCGACCAGCACGGCAATCCCGTGCGGCTGTCCGACCTCAGAGGCCAGAACGTGGTCCTCTACTTCTACCCCAAGGCCGACACGCCGGGCTGCACGACCCAGGCGTGCAGCGTGCGCGACCACCGGGCCGACTACGCCCAGTCGGACACCGTCGTGCTGGGCGTCTCGCCCGATCCCGTCAAGCCGATCGCCAAGTTCGACGAGAAGTACGGGCTCGGGTTCCCGCTCCTGTCCGACGAGGATCATTCGGTGGCCGAGGCGTACGGCGTGTGGGTGGAGAAGAACCGCTACGGGCGCACGTACATGGGCAATGAGCGGACCACGTTCGTGATTGGGCCGGACGGAACGATCCGCGAGGTCTTCCGCAACGTCAAGCCGGCCGAGCACGACGACCTCGTGCTCGGGGCGCTCGCGCAGTCCTAGTCAGCTGTCCCGGCGTGTTATTGCAGGCCCTCGCGGGCCTCACGCACGAGGGTGACGGCCTCGGGGAAGATGTGCGCCATCACCGTGCGCAGCTGCTCGGCCTGCTGCTCGGTCGTGCCCTGGATGTTGATGCGGTTCATCGCGGCCACGGTCAGGTCGACCGCAAGCTTGATCGCGTTATCCGCCCAGGCCAGACGCTGAGCGCCCTGCATCTGCTCGGCGAATTCGCCCAGCCGGCGCTGCAGCTCATCCGGGTCGCCGAACAGGCCTCCGAATCCACTTCCTTCCATGGGACCAATGGTAGCCGCCCCGCCGCTCCGCGCGGATCGGATCCCACTTAGACTGGGCACCATGCAGCCCGAGGAACGGCTCGCCTACGAATCCCGCGTGCGCACGCGGCAGGTCGCGCTCGCCGGAGCCGCCGGCGTCCTGGTCATGCTGGCCGTGCTCGTTCAGCTGCCCGGGCCGCACGTCAAGGTCAACGAGGAAACTCTCGGGCTGATCACCGAGCACAAGCGGATCGCGCAGGACATCGCGGGTTCGGTGATCAGCGCGCTGGGCTCGCTCGCGCTGGGATGGACGTTGTGGTGGCTGTTCGAGGCGGCGCGCGCGCGTGACCCGCGCGTCCGGCCGGCCTTCATGGGGCCGGTCGCGTTCGTCGCAGGCGCGATCACGGCTGTGGCGGCGATTGGAACGGCGATCGCCAGCGCCCACGCGGCCTCCGAGTTCGTGAGCCACGGCAATCAGACCTGGGTCGAGGCGCATGCGTTGGTCTCCAAGGCCTGGTTCGTGATCCCCGAGGTCGCCGGATACCTGGGCGCGTTCATGGTCGCGATTTCCCTTGTGCTGGTGTCGCTGGCCGCGATGCGGGTCGGACTCCTGCCCCGGTTCATGGGCTATCTCGGGATCATCGCCGGCGTCTTGACGATCCTTCCCTTCCTCCCGATCCCGATCGTCGAGGCCTACTGGCTGCTCGCGCTGGCCTACCTGATGAGCGGTCGCTGGCCGAGCGGCGTGCCACCGGCCTGGACCACCGGCGAGGCCGTGCCCTGGCCCGCCCGCCAGTCCCGGGATCGCTCCCAGCCGGCCAGCCGTGCGCCCCGGGGACGGACGCCGAAGCCGGTGCCGCAGCCCGCCGGCGCGCCGGCTGCGGGCAGCACGCGCGCGACGACTCCCAAGCGCAAGCGCAAGCGCCGAAAGTAGGTATATCGGCCTCGCCCGGGAATGCGGACCCGCATCGCACATTCGTCCGGTGCGCTAAGCCACGCAGGGCCCGGTGCCGATCCTCCCGTTAGCTGTCCCGGCTCCTGTCCACGCCGGGGGCCGGGGCAGGTTCGCTTTACCAGGCGACTGGAGAGCGAAACTGACGCAGCTGCTTGACCGGTCTTGGCCACTCGCCTGGGGCGCAGATCGGCAAGGCGCTGTGCGGGCTCGACTCGGCGACCGTCGGACGGCAGAACGCCGTTCGGCGGTCGCCGTTCATCGTGCCCACGCGACCGCTCGACGTAATCAGCCGGCCGCTCGACGATCTGCTCTTGTGAACCGCCGCGGTCGGGTGCACCTTACGCGCCGACAGTCAACCTCTCACAGGAGGAATAGATGGAAGCCGCAAACATCGGGGCGCGCGAGGCCGACGTGGCGCCGGCGCCTGAGAGCCGGGCGATGGGGTGGACGCCGGCGGACCCGGGCCCACTCGGTCTCGCCGCGTTCGCGGGCACCACGTTCATGCTCAGCCTGATCAACGCCGGCCTGGTCGGCACCCAGAAGCTTCCAGGCGGTGGTCTACTGCCGATGGTGGCCGCCCTGGCGCTCGCCTATGGCGGCATCGCTCAGTTCACCGCCGGCCTCTGGGAGTTCCGCACCGGCAACACGTTCGGCGCGGTGGCGTTCTGCTCCTACGGCATGTTCTGGGTCTCGTTCTTCTTCATCGTCCAGTCGGTGGGCAAGAACGCCCCGACCGAGGTGTTCTCAGGGCTGGGGCTGTATCTCTGGATGTGGGGCATCTTCACCGCGTACATGTTCATCGCCTCTCTGAGAACGACCGGCGCCGTCGCCATGGTGTTCCTATTACTGGCGATCACGTTCATCATCCTCGGCATCGGCAACTCTTCGCTGGCGGGCACCGCCTCCGCCACGAACGGGACGATCAAGCTCGGTGGCTGGATCGGACTGATCACCGCGCTCGCCGCCTGGTACGCATCGTTCGCCGGCGTCATCAACTCGACGTTCGGTCGGGTGGTCGCACCGGTGGTGCCGCTCCGGCGCTAAGGCGACAAAAAGCCAACACTCAGGCTCGCCTGGTAGTAGAAATACGGCAAGAAATGACTCTGGAGCGCCGGCGGCGACGTCGGCGCTCCGGGCTGTCCAGCAGTCCGATGTCCACACGCCCGGTGTGGGGGCACAAGAGAGAAGGAGAGCTGAAGTGGCCGATGTGACGCAGGAACCACCCGCCGCGGAAGAGAACGACGAGGCGTCCGAGGCGCAGATCGCGGTCCATTGGCGCGAGGAGGAGTACTACCCGCCACCCGCCGACTTCGCCGCGCAGGCCAATGCGAATGAGCCGGCGATCCTCCAGCGCTTCAGCGCGCAGAACTTTCCGGAGTGCTTCACCGAGTACGCCGACCTGCTCACCTGGGAGCGCAAGTGGGACACAACCGTCGACACCAGCAACCCGCCGTTCTTCAAATGGTTCTTGGGCGGTCGCCTGAACGCGTGTGTCAACTGCGTAGACCGGCATCTGGAGACGCGTGCCGATAAGAACGCGCTGATCTGGGTTCCCGAGCTCGAAGAGGACGAGATCCAGGAGATCACCTACGCCGACCTTCACCGGCGCGTCAACGAGTTCGCCGCGCTGGTGCACGACTTCGCCGGCTTGGGCAAGGGCGATCGGATCACCTTCCACCTGCCGATGGTGCCCGAGCTGCCGGTGTCGATGCTGGCCGCGGCGCGCCTCGGCGTGATCCACTCCGAGGTGTTCGGCGGCTTCAGCGGCGCGGCGTGCGGCCAGCGGATGGGCGATGCCCAGAGCGTCGTGCTGGTCACGATGGACGCCTATTACCGCAATGGCTCTCTGATCGACCACAAGATCAAGGCCGACGAGGCGATCGAGGAGGCCCGCAAGGAGGGGATCGAGGTCGAGAAGGTGCTCGTGTGGCGGCGCGTCCCGGGCGAGTACCACTCGGAGAGCCCCATGGTCGAGGGTCGCGACTACTTCATCGACGACCTGCTCGAGCAGAAGTACGCAGGAGCGCAGGTCGAGCCGGAGTCGATGGCCGCGGAGGACACGCTGTTTTTGATGTACACGAGCGGCACGACCGGGCGTCCTAAGGGCGCGCAGCACTCGGTCGGCGGCTACATGGCCTACGTGGCCGGGACGTCGCGCTACTACCAGGACATCCACCCCGACGACACCTACTGGTGCTTCGCCGACATCGGCTGGATCACCGGCCACTCCTACATCGTCTACGGGCCCCTCGCGCTCGGCACCACGAGCGTGATGTACGAGGGCGTTCCGACCTATCCGGACCCGGGGCGACCGTGGCGGATCGCCGAGAAGCTCGGTGTGAACATCTTCCACACTGCCCCGACCACGATCCGGATGTTGCGCAAGGTGGGCCCCGACGAGCCGGCCAAGTACGACTACCACTTCAAGACGATGACCACGGTCGGCGAGCCGATCGAGCCCGACGTCTGGCGGTGGTACTACGACTTCGTCGGCAAGGGCAGGGCCGCGATCACCGACACGTGGTGGATGACCGAGACCGGCGGCTTCCTCGGTTCGACGCTCCCCGGACTGCAGCCGATGAAGCCCGGCAGCTGCGGTCCCGCCGCGCTCGGTATCCAGCTCGTGATCTACGACGAGAACGGCAACGAGATCCCACGTGGCTCCGGAAAGGCGGGCTACATCTGCGTGCGCAACCCGTGGCCCGGCCGGATGCTCACCGTATGGGGGCAGGATCAGCGGTTCATCGATACCTACTACGCGCGGTTCAACAAGGACAAGGACTCGAAGGACTGGCGCGACTGGCCGTTCATGTGCGGCGACGGCGCCGTGGAGTCCGAGGACGGCTACTTCCGGATCCTGGGTCGGATCGACGACGTGATCAACGTTGCCGGGCACCGGCTCGGAACCAAGGAGCTCGAGTCGGCGGCGATCACGGTCGACGAGATCGCCGAGGCGGCCGCCGTCCCCGTGGTCGACGAGATCCGCGGCAAGATCGTCGAGATGTACGTCTCGGTGAAGCCGGGAGTCGACCCGGCGGGAGTCGACAGCAAGGTCTCGGCCGCGATCGTCAAGGAGATCGGCGCGATCGCCCGGCCCAAGAACGTGTGGGTCGTCGCGGACATGCCGAAGACGCGCTCGGGAAAGATCATGCGCCGCGTAATCGCCGGGATCTCCAACTTCGCCGATGTCGGCGATGTCTCGACCCTCGCCAACCCGGAGATCGTCGACTCGATCCGCGAGTACGTGCAGGGCGAGAAGCGCGCCAAGGGCGAGGTTCCGCAGGACCTCTCCGCCAAGGAGAAAGAGGAGATCGCGGCGTTCGGCAGCGGGTCCGAGTAGTCGCTCCCTGGTCGGTTCAGTTCGCGTCCGCCCGGAGGTTTTCGGGCGGACGCGAACGTATGTGCGTTGTTAGCACGCCACCCCGCAGGGGGTAGAGGCCTTTAAAGAGCGTTCTCTTTGAAGGAGAGGTGGTTGGTTATGGCACGCACTCAAACGGTCTCTGCGGAGGAGCTCGAGGGCAAGCTCGAGCAGCTGCTCGACGTCGAGACATTCGATCCGCCGGACGAGTTCCGCGAGCAGGCGCTGCTGTCCGACCCGTCGGTCTACGAGGAGGCCGAGAAGGACTGGAAGGGCTGGTGGACCAAGCAGGCCAAGGAGCTCCACTGGTTCAAGGAGCCCAGCGAGGACCTCGATGACTCCGACCCGCCGTTCTACAAGTGGTTCAAGGACGGCAAGCTCAACGCCTCCTACAACTGCGTGGACCGCCACATCGAGGCGGGCAACGGCGACCGGGTGGCCTTCCACTGGCGTGGCGAGGAGGGCGAAGAGCGCGACATCACCTACGCCGAGCTGCACCAGGAGGTGCAGAAGCTCGCCAATGCACTGAAGGACCTAGGCGTCAAGAAGGGCGACATCGTCGGGATCTACCTGCCGATGATTCCCGAGGTCGTCGTCTCGATGCTGGCCTGCGCGAGGATCGGCGCGCCGCACAACGTGGTGTTCGGTGGTTTCTCAGCCGACTCGGTCAAGGAGCGCATGGAGTTCTCGGAGGCCAAGACGCTGATCACGGTCGACGGCGCGCGGCGCAAGGGCAAGACGGCGCCGATCAAGGAGCAGGTCGACAAGTGTATGGAGAAGCTCGACGCGCTCGAGCACATCGTCGTGGTCAAGTCGACCGACGCCGAGTGCGAGATGAAGGACGGCCGCGACGTCTGGTATCACGAGATCGTCGAGCGAGCCGACGACGAGTGTCCGGCCGAGGAGCTCGACGCCGAGCACCCGCTATTCGTGCTCTACACGAGCGGCTCAACGGCCAAGCCCAAGGGCGTCCTGCACACGACCGGGGGCTATCTCACAGGCGTGTCGACCACGCACCGCTTCGTGTTCGACCTCAAGCCCGAGGAGGACGTGTACTGGTGCGCCGCGGACGTGGGCTGGATCACCGGTCACTCCTACATCGTCTACGGGCCGCTCTGCAACGGAGCGACGAGTGTGATGTGGGAGGGCGCGCCCGACTATCCACACAAGGGCATCTGGTGGGAGCTCGCCGAGCGCTACGGCGTCACGATCCTCTACACGGCGCCGACCGCGATCCGCGCCTGCATGAAGTGGGGCCTCGAGCACGTCGAGAAGCACGACCTCTCCAAGCTCCGGCTGCTCGGGACCGTGGGCGAGCCGATAAACCCGAAGGCGTGGCTCTGGTACTACACGGTGGTCGGCGGTGAACGCTGCCCGATTGTCGACACCTGGTGGCAGACCGAGACCGGCGCGATCATGATCACCCCGCTTCCGGGGATCGTCGCGACCAAGCCCGGCTCGGCCACGAAGCCGTTCCCTGGGATCAGGGCTGACGTTGTCGACGAGCGTGAGGGCAAACCTGTGGACGAGGGTCAGGGACTGCTCGTCCTCGAACGGCCGTGGCCGTCGATGCTCCGGACGCTCTACAAGGAGGACGACCGGTTCGTCGAGACGTACTTCGACAAGTTCGGCAAGGAGACGTACCTGGTCGGTGACGCCGCGCGCAAGGACGAGGACGGCTACTTCTGGATCATCGGTCGTATCGACGACGTGGTGAACGTGTCCGGGCACCGGATGTCGACTGCCGAGGTCGAGTCCGCGATTGTCTCCCACCGCCGAGTCGCGGAGGCGGCCGTCATCGGCCAGTCCGACGAGGACTCAGGACAGGCGATCTGCGCGTTCGTCACGCTGGAGGGCGAGGACGGCGAGGGCTCTGACGAGCTCGTCGAGGAGATCCGATCCCAGGTGGCCGACCGGATCGGCAAGTTCGCGCGCCCCAAACGGATCATCTGGGCCGACGACCTCCCCAAGACCCGCTCGGGGAAGATCATGCGCCGGCTCCTGCGCGACATCGCCGACGGCCGGGCGCTCGGCGACGTCACGACGCTCCGCGACCCCGACGTGATGAAGCAGCTCGAGGGGAAGGTCAAGGAGGAGCAGAAGGCCGAGGAGGCCTAACTCAGACTCCGAGACGTCTGCCCAAGTCCGCGACGTGGCGGCGGGCCACCGGGATCACCTGCCCGTCGCCGAAGGCGAGCTCGGCGGTGCCGCCGAGCAGCGGCCGGAGCTCGACGGCGCGGGCCAGGTTGGCGACGTACTGTCGGTGCACGCGGACGAAGCCGAACTGCTCCCAGCGGCGTTCGATCTCGTTGAGTGTGTTGCGCAGCAGGTAGCGACCGTCCTCGGTCACGATCCGGACGAAGTCGCCGTGGGACTGGACGTACAGAATCGAGCCGCGATTGATCAGCCGAGTGGACCCGCCGCGGGCGGCGGAGACGGCGACCATCTCGCTCTCGCCGCTCGCCGCTGGATGGGAGCGCTGCCCGTTTCCGTTCGGCCGCGGCTCGCCGGCCTCGACCGCAGCCGCGACGCGCTCGAGCGCTTCCTCGAGCCGGCGTCGGCTGACCGGCTTGCGCAGGTAGTCGAGTGCGCGCAGCTCGAAGGCGTCAACGGCAGCGCCGTCGTACGCGCTCACGAACACGAGCTGGGGCGGGGAGGCGAAGCGCCTGAGCACCCGGCCCAACTCGACGCCGTCCAGATCAGGCATCCGGACGTCGAGGAAGATCGCGTCGTACGCCTGGCTCGACGCCTTGTGCAGCGCGTCGTGTCCACCGAAAGCGCACTCGACCTCGTGCACCGCCGGGAAGCTGCGCAGCAGCCGCGCCAGATCCTCCAGCGGGGTGTGCTCGTCGTCGACGGCGAGGATGGTCAGCCCGTCCGCGCTCATGCCGACCCGGCCAGCTCGGGCTGCGCGACCTCGCCGCGGAGGTGGGGCACGGTCATCAGGGCGGTCGTGCCCGCTCCGAGATCCGACTCGATCCGCAGCGCGTAGCGCTCGCCGAACGTGGCCCGCAGCCGCGCGTCGACGTTGGACACCCCGATTCCACCGCCGGCGCCCGCCAGCACGGCCCCGAGCCGCTCGGGCTCGATGCCGACTCCGTCGTCGGACACGCGCAGCTCGACGTCGCCACGCACGATCCGTGCCGAGATCTCCACCCGTCCGCTGCCGGCCTGCCGCTCGACGCCATGGCGCACCGCGTTCTCGACCAGCGGCTGGACGGACATCGCCGGCACGACGGTCCCGCGCGTCTCCTCGGGGACATCGATCGTGACGTGCAGGATGTTGCGGAAACGAGCCTGCTCCAGGCGCAGGTAGCGCTCGACGTGGTCGATCTCCTCGCCGAGGGTCACGTACGAGCGGCCGTCGCGGAACAGGTAGCGGGTGAACTCGGCGAAATCGATCAGGAGGTCGCGCGCCTCTTCCGGCCGGGCGTGGATGTCGCCGGCGACCGCTGCGAGTGCGTTGTAGATGAAGTGGGGCGAGATCTGCGCTCTTAGTGCGCGCAGCTCGGCCTGGGCGACGCGCTCTTCCTGGGCGGCGACGAGCGACAGCTCCACCTGGGCCGAGACCAAGCTGGCTGCCTCCTGAACCACCCGCAGCTCGTGGTGGCTGGGCCGACCCACCGAGCGGTAGAACGCGATCAGCGTGCCGATCCGCCTGCCCTGGGCGATCAGCGGCACCAGCACGGCCGAGCGCAGGGGGCACGCGGGGTCAGAGGAGATCAGCCGCGGGACGATGTGCATGTGATCGTCCCGGGCGCGTTCGAGCAGACGCGAGAGCAGGTCGCCGGGGCGGACCTGCTCGCGGCCCTCGCCGTCTATCGCCAGCACCGCCCGCGGGTCGGCCAGGGCGATCGCCGCCGCGCCGGTGAGCTCGCGCAGGTGGGGGACGGCCCGCTCGGCGTTACGGCCTGTCAAGCCCTTGCGCAGGTGGGGAAGCGTGGCGGTGGCGGCGTGCAGAGCCGCCTGCATGGCGGCCTCAGGGGCACCCGAGCCGCGGGGGCTGCGCATGGCGCGCCACACCGCCACAACGATCGCGGCCAGTCCGATGCCAAGTCCTACGCCCAGAGCCAGATCCATGGTGAGCCTCATAAAGGTTACTAATGCTTGTGGCGCTTGTTACGCGAGTCTTCGCCGGGCGCCCCGGCGCCCCTTCAAGAGGCGCCGGCGCAGTCGCCGCTACAGCTCATCAAATCCGCGATGATGCCGGGATGAGCTCCACAACCTTCACCTCCTACGAGCAGGCCCGCGAGCAGCACCGCTGGGAGGTCCCCGAGCGGTACAACATCGCCGTCGACGTGTGCGACCGCCACCCGCGCGAGAAGCTCGCGATGATCCACGAGGACTTTGGGGGCCGGATCCGCGAGGTCAGCTGGGGCGACTTGCAGGACAACTCCAATCGCTTCGCCAACGTGCTGCGGAGCCACGGCGTGGAACCGGGGGACCGCGTGGCGATGTTGCTGCCTCCGACGCCCGAGACCGCGGCGGCGTTCTTCGGAGTCTGGAAGGCCGGCGCGATCCTGCTGTCGATGTCGGTGCTGTACGGCGATGAGGGCATTCGCCATCGGGTCAACGACTCGCGTCCGAAGGTGCTGCTCACCAACGAGGCGAACGCCGGGCGGATCCAGCGCGACATGGTGGAGCATCTGCTGGTGCTCGACGACGAGCTCCTGGGGCACGGCTCGACCGCGTTTCAACCCGTGGACACGGCGGCGGAGGACCCGGCGCAGCTCTATTACTCATCGGGCACGACCGGGCTGGCCAAGGGCATCCTGCACGCCCACCGCTACATCGTGGCCCACGAGGAATTCATCTACTGCCACGACCTGCGCGAGGGCGAGGTGTTCCACGGCATGGGCGAATGGGCGTGGGCGGCCGGCATCTGCCCGCTGCTCGGCCCCTGGCGGATGGGCGCGGTGCAGGCCGTCTATCAGCGCGAGGGCGGCTTCGATCCCCACAAGCAGCTCGACTTCCTTTCTCGCCACGCCGTCACGAACGTATTCGGGACGCCCACCGCGATCCGGTCGATGATGTCGATCTCCGACGCCGGCACCCGTTACCCACAGAAGTTCCGCATCGTGTGCTCGGCCGGCGAGCCGCTGAACCCGGAGGCCATCCGCTGGTTTCGTGAGCAGTACGGGGTCACCGTGCTCGACTACTACGGCCTGACCGAGTCGTATCCGCTGTGCGCCAATTACCCGTTCATGGACGTCCGCGAGGGCTCGATGGGCAAGCCGATGCCGGGTTGGGAGGTGGCGATCCTGGACGAGGACGAGCGTCCGGTGGCGTCCGGCGACCGCGGCGAGATCTGCCTGAAGGCGCGCTCCAACCCGCACTATCCGCTCGGCTACTGGAACCGTCCGGCGGAGGACACCGAGGAGGCGTTCGGCGGCGACTGGTTCCACACCAAGGACGCGGCCCGTGCCGACGAGGACGGCTACTTCTGGTACGAGGGGCGCGCCGACGACGTGATCATCTCGGCCGGCTACCGGATCGGGCCATTCGAGGTCGAGTCGGCCTGCCTGGAGCACCCGGCGGTGGCCGAGGCGGCGGCGGTCGCCTCCCCGGATGAGCGCCGCGGCAACGTGGTCAAGGCGTTCGTTGTGCTGGCCGCGGGACACGAACCGTCTCCCGAGCTGGCCGACGAGATCAAGTCATTCGTGCGCGAGCGCTATTCCGCCTACGCGTACCCGCGGCTGATCGAGTTCGTGCCCGATCTTCCCAAGACGCTGACGGGCAAGATCAGGCGGATCGAGCTCCGTCAGGCCGAGCAGGAGCGCGTCAAGGGTTCTGGTTAAGGGGCCCGCTTCGCTCGGCGGCGGGGACGCTAGCCGGCGGTGATGCGGGCGTGGCCGCGCATCTCGGCGAGGATCCGCTCGAGCCGGGGCTCGGTCTCACGATCGACGTGGGTCATCAGCGCTCCCACCGAGGGGTGCACGGAGCTGATCTGGGCGTGCATCTCGTGGGCCACCGCCCGGTAGCTCGGGTGGCCCTCGCGCCCCGAGCGCAGCTCGATCAGCTGCATCGCCTCACGAGCGTTCAGGTCCAGGATGAAGCGGATTCGGTAGCCGAGGCAGAGCGCGTAGGGCGCCGCCGTGGGCAATCCGGCGTCGAGGAGACGGTGATACTCGCCGGCCGAGAGTTCGAGCGCGCGGCGATAGTTATCTCCGCAGCCGGCCAGCTCGACCTGGTCGGGGACATCCGCCCCCAGATCCGGAGTGAGTGCCTGCCACTGGACGGTCAGCATCCGGTGGCGCTGGAGATCGCGGAAGGCGCCGTAGTCGGCGACGATCTCGAACCGGTAGCGGAGCGCCTCGAGCCCGCGCCCGGGTCGGTGGCG
>DATJRS010000042.1:0-61795 GCA_035504535.1 Solirubrobacteraceae bacterium
AAAGCGCGTCACGAGGCCGCCGGGTGCGCCGCCCCCACCCGCGGCTGAGACTCCTCGCCCCGGGTGTTGGTGGCGCGTAGCCCGATGACCGCGGCGGCGAGGATGAAGATGCTGCCGACCATCAGGGCCCGCCCGAAGCCCGCCGTGAGCGCGTTCGCGACCGGCACATGCGCTGCGACCAGCGCGTGGGTGCGGCTCGTGGCGACCGCGGTGAAGATCGCCAGCCCGAGCGCCCCGCCGAGCTGTTGAGACGCGTTGAGCAGCGAGGCGGCGAGTCCGGCCTCCGAGGCCGGGACGCCGGCGTTGGCGGCGGTGGTGACCCCGACGAACACCGGGCCGAAGCCGAGCGCAAGGACCAGCATCCCCGGCAGCAGATCGCGCACGTAGCTGCCCTGGACCGGGATCCGGGACAGCCAGTACAGCCCGACCGCGGCGATCACGGCACCGGCGACGATCACCGGTCGCGTACCGACGCGCGCCAGAAGCTGCGACCAGATGCCTGCCGAGATCCCGATCGCGAAGCACAGCGGGAGGTAGGCCAGGCCGGTCTGGATCGGCGAGTAGCCGAGCACGTCCTGCATGTACAGGGTCAGGAAGAAGAACAGGGCGAGGAAGCCGGCAAAGGCGACAAGTTGCGTTACGTCGGCGAATCCGAGTCCGTTGATGCGGAAGATCGAAAGTGGTGCGATTGGGTTGCGGTGACGGAGCTCGTTGACGACGAACGCGACCAGCAGCACCACCGCTCCCCCGAGCTCGGCGATCGTTGAAGCCTTGCCCCAGCCGACGGTGGGCGCGCGAACAAGCGCGTACACGAGCAGCAGCATCCCGCCAGTGGCCAGCACCGCCCCGCGCACGTCGACCTGCACGAGCTGCGCGCGGGCCCGCTCCCCCGAGCCCGGGATCAGCGCGAACACGCCCCCGAGCACGAGCACGGCCGCGATCGGATTGACGAACATCACCCACCGCCAGCCCGGCCCGTCGGTCAGCAACCCGCCGAGCAGCACCCCGGCCGCCGACGCAAGGCCGCCGACGCCGCCCCACACGCCGAGCGCGGTGTGACGATCCTTGCCCTCCCTGAAGCTCGTCGTGAGGATCGAGAGCGCCGCCGGGAGCGTCATCGCCGCGCCCAGCCCCTGGACTAACCGCGCGCCGATCAAAACCGCTGAGCTCCCGGCCAAACCGCCGATCAGCGACGAGACGCCGATCGTCACGATGCCCGCGACGAGCACGCGGCGGCGGCCGAGCAGGTCCGCGGCGCGACCGCCGAGCAGCATGAACCCGCCGTAGGTCAGCAGGTAGGCGCTCGGGACCCACTGCAGCGCCGGCACCGAGAAATGCAGCGCGCGCCGGATCGACGGCAGCGCGACGTTGACGATCGACGCGTCGACGAAGTCAAGGAACGCGACCGCGCACAGCAGCGCCAGCGTGAGCTTGCCACGGCGGGTCCCCAGGAATGATGAAGTCTGAGTCGACATCGGGCCACCTCCGCTATAGGGTTCCACGACCCACTCGGAAACATATAATACGAAAACCATATCATATGAAATCCGGAGAAACCAAAACCACGGGATCGATGCGCCCCGAACGGGCCCAGACCGTTCGTGGCCGCCAGCGCGCCGCCCAGCAGATCCGCGAGTCACTGCGCCTGCTGCGGATCCAGCTCTCGCTGCTCAACTACCGCGTGGGCTCGCAGCTCGAGCTGCGAGACGTCGACCTCGACTGCTTCGACATCATCGACGCGTATGGCCCGCTCAGCCCGAGCGCACTGGCAAGACGCGCCGGCCTGCACCCGGCGACGATGACCGGCGTCCTCGACCGGCTTGAACGCGGCGGCTGGATCGCGCGGGAACGGGACCCGTCGGATCGGCGCGCCATCCTCGTGCGCGCGGACCGCGAGCGCTACGCGGACCTCATGCGCCGCTACGCCCCCATGAGCCGGGCCATGAACAAGCTCCTCGCCGGCTACACCGACAAGGAACTCGAGACGATCGCCGACTTCCTCACACGCACCGTCGACGCCGGACAGGCAGCAACCGACGAGCTCGCCGCAAGCGACGAGTAGACCCCGCGACCTACAAAGAAGCTAGGAAGCGTCTCGCAGCCGCTGCGCCTCGGGCAGCGCCTCGAGCTTCTTGAGCGTGTGGTTCTCGATCTGCCGGATCCGCTCCCGGGTGACGTTGAACGCCTTCCCGACCTCCTCGAGCGTGTACGGCCGCTCGCCGGTCAGCCCGAACCGCATCTCGATCACCTCGCGCTCGCGCTCAGGCAAAGCAGCCAAAGCCCGACGCAAATTTTCCCGCCGCAGCCGCTCCGAAGCCAGCTCGAACGGCGACTCGGCCGTCTGATCCTCGACGAAGTCGCCGAGCTCAGACTCCTCCTCCTCACCGATCGGCTTCTCGAGCGACACCGGCTGCTGGGCCATGCGCAGGACGTCGCGGACCTCGCGGACGTTGGTCTCAAGCTCGGCGGCGATCTCCTCCGAGGTGGGCTCGCGGCCGAGCTGCTGGACGAGCTGGCGCTCGACGTGCACCACCTTGTTGAGCTTCTCGACCATGTGGACCGGGATCCGGATGGTGCGGCCCTTGTCGGCGATCGCACGCGTGACCGCCTGGCGGATCCACCAGGTGGCGTAGGTGGAGAACTTGTAGCCGCGGCGGTAGTCGAACTTCTCGACCGCGCGGATCAGGCCCATGGATCCCTCCTGGATGAGATCCAAGAACGTCAAGCCTCGCCCGAGGTAGGACTTCGCGATCGAGACCACCAGACGCAAATTGGCCTCGATCATGCGTTGCTTGGCGAGCATGTCGCCACGCTCGATCCGCTTCGCCAGCGCCACCTCTTGCTCGGCGGTCAAGAGGGCGACCCGACCAATCGAGCGCAAATACAAACGCAGCGAGTCCAGGCTGGGCTCGACCGTCAGATCGATCTCGACCTTCTTGGACGAATTCTGCTCGGGCCGCGGCTCGGTGGCGGCGGCCGCGCTCGCCTCCACGCTCGAGTTCTCCGACTTGGCCGGGCGGCCGTCCCCGTCGACGACCTCGATGCCCTGGTCGTCGAGATAGGCATGGAGCTCCTGGACCTGCTCTTTGGTGACCTCGGACTCCTCTAGGCACGCCTGGATCTCCTCGAAGGTCAGATAGCCACGCTCCTGGCCTTCGGCGATCAGTGGCCGCAGCTCTTCAAGCTCCGCAATCGGAGCGTCATCGCTTAAAAGGACCGTCGACTTATCGCTCACTCGCCCCTGAGCTCCTCCCTATGCACGCCGAGACGCCCCGGAAAAGGGGCCCCCCGGCCCACTCTCTCTCGTTCCCAATGCGCCGGTCAGGAGTGATACCACAATCAACGCGGTTGTCCAGGCATTCCGTGCACAGTTGGTACCCAGGGAGCGCGCCTGCGGCCCTGGACCGTTCCATGGGCCGGGCCCGCGGCGTGTCTACCCTGTAAGAGGCGCATGGCTTACAACCCAACCTCAAGCGTCCCGTTTACCGACGTCCAGGCCCGGCAGCCGTCGGTCCAGCTCAGCCTCTCGCGCGTGGGCGTCACCGGCGTCGAGAAGGTGATCCGGATGCGCCAGAACGGCACCGAGCAGCTGTTCTCGGCCCGCTTCGAATGCGTGGTCGAGCTCGGCCGCGATCAGAAGGGCGCGCACATGTCGCGCTTCGAAGAGGTGATCAACGAGGCGATCGGCGAGGTCGTCCTCGGCGAGTCGACCTTCAAGGTCGAGACGCTGGCCGAGCACATCGCGCAGCTCGTCCGCTCGCGGCAGAACGCCCGTCGCGCGGAGGTGAGCATCGAGGCCCGCTTCCCCGAGCACAAGCCGGCGCCGCTGTCCGGCATCCAGACGCAGGAGCTCTACACGCTGCACGGCTCGGCGGCGTGCACCGAGTTCGGCACCCGTCGGCTGATCGGCGTCACCGCGCAAGGCATCACCGCGTGCCCGTGCGCACAGGAGCTCGTTGCCGGCGCCGCGCGCCAGAGACTCGAATCCGAGGGCTTCGACGACCAGGACATCGAGAAGATCCTCGAGGCGGTCCCCGTCGCCACCCACAACCAGCGCGGCCTCGGCACCCTGCACGTCGGCTGCACCGAATCGTGCGACGACGAGATCGACGCCGCCGCCCTGCTCGAGATCGTGGAGCACGCGATGTCGTCGGAGATCTACGAGCTGATGAAGCGCTCCGACGAGGCGCACGTGGTCGAGAAGGCCCACCGCCGCCCGCGCTTCGTCGAGGACTGCGTCCGGGAGATGATCCGGGGAACCGTCGAGGCGTTCCCGCAACTGAACGATGCAGCGTTCGTGGAGGCACGGCAGGTCAACCTCGAAACGATCCACCAACACGACGTCGTCGCCGAGCGGTTCGGGACGCTGGGAGAGATCCGAGACGAGCTGAACCACGGCCTCGCGCCGGCGCTGCACACCACCCGCCGGGCCTGGCTCGACGCGGTCCCGTAACCCAGCGAGCCAGGGACGAGAGTGCGCGCCGTAGTCCTAGAACGCCAGGGCGAACCGGTCAAGCTCACCACCCTCCCCGACCCACAGCCGGCCGAAGGACAGCTGCTGCTCAGGATCGGCGCGTGCGCGGTGTGCCGCACCGACCTGCACCTGCGCGATCACGAGATCGAGGCGACCAAGCTCCCGGTCGTGCTCGGGCATCAGATCGTCGGCCGCACCGAGGACGGGCGACGTGTCGGCGTGCCGTGGCTCGGCTGGACCGACGGGACGTGCAAGTACTGCACCACGAACCGCGAGAACCTCTGCCTGAACGCGCGGTTCACCGGCCGCGACATCGATGGTGGGTACGCGGAATACACGGTCGCCGACGAGCGCTACTGCTTCGAGCTGCCCGACGAACTCGATGACGAGCAGGTCGCGCCGCTGCTGTGCGGCGGGCTGATCGGCTATCGCTCGCTCAAGCTGGCCGGTGACGGGCACCGGCTGGGCCTGTACGGGTTCGGCTCGGCGGCGCACATGATCTGCCAGGCGGCCGTCCACCAGGGCCGCGAGGTCTACGCGTTCACGCGGCCAAACGACACCCGAACCCAGGAATTCGCCAAGGAGCAAGGCGCGATATGGGCCGGCGGCAGCGACGACACGCCTCCCAACCCCCTCGACGCGGCGATCATCTTCGCGTCCGCGGGCGAGCTCGTCCCCGAGGCACTGAAACACCTCGATCGCGACGGCACTGTGGTCTGCGCCGGCATCTACATGACCGACATTCCCTCGTTCCCGTACGACGAGTTGTACTACGAGCGCAAGATCCGCTCGGTCGCCAACCTCACGCGCGAGGACGGGCGCGAGTGGCTGGCACTCGCTCGCGACGCCAACATCCGCACCAGCATCACCAAGTACCCACTGCAGGACGCCGAGCAGGCCTTGGCCGACCTCCGCGCCGGCCGCTTCGAGGGCACCGCCGTGCTCATGCCCTGATATCGGCCTAGCCAGGGTCTACTCGGTTCCTACCTAGGTCCACTCCCAAGACGGCCGGACCCGGCCCACAATGACCGTTGTGCCGGCGTTTCTCGTGGACCCGAATGTCGTGGCCGACGCCTCCTTGAGGCTCGAGTGTGTGCCGCGCGGGGTCGAAGGCATCCACGCGCAGCTCGGCCGTCACCTCGGCGCCGCCGCCGGCACGCCGGCCGCCGGGGCGATCGACGACCTGCTTTCCCGGTTCTCGCAGGTGCTGCCGCAGTTCGCTCTGGCCGGCGCCCACCTGTCCCGAGCGGTCGGCGGCGCGGCGCGCGACTACCGCGCCTCGGACGCCTCCGTCGCCGAGGCCTGCTCAAGCCGGGCCACCGGCAACCACGCGAGCCGACCGTGACCGCCGACCCCGGCCTTGGATTCGCGGTCCCCGAGGGCGAGCCCGCGCGGCTGTCTGACGCCGCGGGCTGGCACGAAGCCGCCGCCGACGACTTCGACCAGCACGCCGCCCTGATCGACCACACCGCGGGGTCGCTGCACCCCGTCTGGCGGGGCGAGGCAGCGAGCAGCTATCAGACGCGGTCGAGCACGCTCGCGGGCCACTTCCGCGTCGTCGCCGACAGCTCCCGCTCGGCATCGGCCATCCTGCGGCGCTACGCGCGCGAACTCGAGGCCTACCAGCAGGAGGCGCGCCGCTGCCTCGCCGAGGCCGAACATTGGCAGCGGCAGGTGCAGACCGATCGAGCCAAGCTCGCCCGAGCCGAGCAGGCGCTGCGCGCCGCGGAGGCCGCGGTCGCGCAAGCCAGGCATGAGGTCCAAGCGGCCGCGAGCGCGGGTGCAGCCGGAGCGCTCGCGCACCCGGCGGCGAGCGCAGATCTGGCGGGTGCCCAAACCAGACTGGCCGACGCCGAGGCGACAGTTCGCGAGGTGCGCAGCGCGCTGCGCCGGGCCGAGGACGAGCTTCACCACTGGCAGGCGCGCGGCCGGCAGGTCTGGCAGGAGGCCCACGACGCCGGCAGCCAGGCGTCGACGGCGCTCGGCAATCTGCCCGTGCCGCCGCCACCGACGACAGCGGCAGCGCCCGCGCCCGCCCCCGCGGCCACCCTCCCGACCGCGGCCCCGGTTCTGGTCCCCGCAACCGCAGCCGCAACCGCAGCCGCAGCGCCAGCCGCAGCGCCAGCCGCAGCCGTGGCCGCCGGCGCCGGGGCCACGAGCGGCGGCCCGAGCCTCCCCGCCGTCGCCGGCGGCGCGGTCCAGGGCGCGCTCACCTTCGGCGACCTCGAGGAGATCGGCCGCCGTTTCGGCTGGACCCACGGGGAGCTCCAGGCGTGGTGGCAGGTCATCTCAGATGAATCGGGTGGCAATCCCGCCGCCGTCAACGCGTCCTCGGGCGCGTTCGGGATCGGCCAGTTCCTCGGTGCGACCTACAAGGAGTACCTCCCGTTCGGCGCCGGGAGTCCGCACCCGCTCGACCAGCTCAACGCGATGGCGCAGTACATCCACGACCGGTACGGGAGCCCGCTCGCCGCGCTCGCCCACGAGTACGCCTGCCACTGGTACTGAGCAAAGCTCGGGCAACGGGCGCCACGCGGCGCGGCCAAGCTACGCTGCATGGCATGCCCCTGATCCCGATGGTGATTGAACGGACCGCGCGCGGCGAGCGCGAGTTCGACATCTACAGCCGTCTGCTCAACGAACGGATCGTGTTCGTCGGCACGCCGATCGACGACATGATCGCCAACCTGGTCGTCGCCCAGCTGCTGCATCTGGAGTCCCAGGATCCCGACAAGGACATCTCGATCTACATCAACTCCCCCGGCGGCTCGATCTACGCCGGCATGGCGATCTACGACACGATGCAGTTCATCAAGCCCGACATCCAGACGATCTGCGTCGGGATCGCAATGTCGATGGGCTCCCTGCTCTTGACCGGCGGGGCGAAGGGCAAGCGCTTCTCGCTACCCAACAGCCGGATCCTGATCCACCAGCCGTCCGCGGGCTTCGAAGGCCAGTCGACCGACATCGAGATCCATGCCCGGGAGATCCTCAACACCCGTCGGCGGATCGATGAGATCTACGCCCACCACACCGGGCAGACGATCGAGCAGGTGCACAACGACATGGAGCGCGACCGGTTCTTCAAGGCGGATGAGGCCGTCGAGTACGGCCTGATCGACCGCGTGATCGAGCACCACTAATCTGACTTTGGGGCCTCGCTCCGCTCGGCGTCCATGGGGCCGATGACGCCGGGCATCCGTGCCCGGCGGGCGTGTGCGCGCCAGCCACGCAGTTCGATCGCCCACGCGGCACCAGACATGCAAAAGCGCGCATTCCTCCTCCCTGGCCAGAGCGGTGCGCGGTTATGCAGCTGGGGGATGCATTTCCGAGCACGGCGGGAGTGCGGCCGCTGCGATGAGCGGTTTTGCAGGCGCGAGGCTCCTGGCGCTGGCGCGATCCGGGGTGCTCGCAGAGACGCGATCCGGGGTGCTCGCAGAGACGCGATCCGGGCCAGGACGGGGAATTTGGATCCCGCCCACCCACCCCCACGGCCCCACGGACGCCGCCGAAGGCGGCCCCGCCAAGCCTAGGTAGCCGGCGCGCGCCGGAGGCGTCCTGAGCCCTGCCCGCGCGTCTCCTCCGGCTCGGGCCGCACGGGCCGCGCGAACGCCCAGAAAAGCATCAGCACGCCGACCACGAGCATCCCCAGGCCGGTCCACAGGTCGATGTTGATCCCGGCCGCCTTGTGCTTGATCTCGTGCGAGCCGAAGATCCCGAGCGCGATCAGAATCAGGGCATAGAGGCAGAACAGCCCCCCGATCAGGCGACGGATATCGAACCGGTTGGCGGCACGCGCCGCCTCGAGCTCGTCTTCCTCGGTGGCGCCTGTGGGCGCCATCGGCTCCTCACGGCGGGACCAGCGCAGACGTTTCTCCTGTGGGGACATCGATCGGCTCCTAGATGAAGATGATGTTCAGCGCGACGACAAGTGCCATCGCCACTCCGCCGAGCAGCCACGGCGAGCGCCACCACAGGCGGTCGCGCGGGTCGGCGTTGACCTCGCGCTCGTCCGTGCGCGTGAGACCCCAGACGAGCCCTCGCAGCTCCTCCCGCGGCTTGGGCTTGGTCACCAGCGACACCGCCACCAGCACCACGCCGCCGACGATGAACGCCCAGATCGACTGCCAGAAGCTCGCGCTCAGCGCCGAGCCGAAGTGGAAGATGATGTGGTAGGCGGCCAGGCGGTTGACGCCGTAGGCCGTGGCCGTGCCCGCGACCAGGCTCCAGAAGCCTCCCCAAGCGCTCGCCCGCTTCCAGAACATGGCGATGATGAACGTCGTGAACAGCGGCACGTTGAAGATCGAGAACAGGGTCTGGATGTAATTCATCATGTTCGAATAGCCCTTGGCGACGAACGCCATGGCGATCGAGATGAGAATTCCGGCGACCGTCAGCAGCCGCCCCCAGCGCAGGTAGAACTCGGGCGAGCGGTCCTTCCAGATGTAGGGCTGGATGAGGTCGTACGTGACCACCGTGTTGAACGCGGTGACGTTCGCGGCGACTCCCGCCATGAACGCGGCGATCAGCGCGACGATCGCGAGCCCCAGCATCCCCTCGGGGAAGAACTGGCTGATCAGGTGCGGGATCGCCGTGTTGTACTGGAGGTTCAGGTCCTTGCCGACCCCGAGGCCGTGCACGGTGGCAACGGCGAGCAGGCCCGGGAGGATGATGATCGCGGGCAGGAAGATCTTCGGGTACGCGGCGATCAGCGGTGTGCGCCGCGCGGCCGACAGGTTCCTCGCCGACAGGGCACGCTGCACCTCGGCGAAGTTCGTCGTCCAATAGCCGAAGCTGACGACAAAGCCGAGGCCGAACACCACCCCGATCCAGTTCGACTTCAGCGGGTTGGTCTCATGGTGGATGCCGAGGCCCTTCCACGCGTGCAATCCGGCATTCCCCAAAGCGGGAAGTGCCTTGATCCGGTGCTCGAGCCCGGACCAGCCGCCGATCGAGTGCAGCGCCACCAGCGTGAGCGGTATCAGCGCGGCGCAGATGATGAAGAACTGGAGCACCTCGTTGTAGATCGCGGAGGTCAGCCCGCCGAGCGTGATGTAGACGAGCACGATGGCGGCGGCGGCCAGGATCGAGCCGCCGATCGGCCACCCGAGCAGCAGGTGGATGATCAGCGCCAGCGCGAACAGGTTGACACCGCCGATCAGCACGGTGGCGACCGCGAACGTGAACGCGTTGAAGATGTGCGCGGCTTCGCCGAACCTGAGGCGGAGGTACTCGGGCACCGACCGGACCTTGGCCCCGTAGTAGAAGGGCATCATGATCAGGCCGAGGAACACCATCGCCGGCACCGCGCCGATCCAGTAGTAATGGACGGCGGGCACGCCGTACTGGGCGCCGTTGGCCGACTGCCCGAGGATCTCGAGCGCGCCGAGGTTGGCGGCGATGAACGCGAGGCCGGTGATCCAGGCCGGCAGCGAGCGTCCCGAGAGGAAGAAGTCGAGGTCGGACTTGATCGACAGGCGGGCGACGAACCCGATGCCCAGCACCACCGCGAAGTAGATCGCGATGATTATGTAGTCGATCGTCCCGGGGTGCAGTCGCAGCATGAGGCTCTCCTTCCGGAGTAACCCCTACCCGGTTGACGACTAAAAACACATCGGCGCGCCGCCCAGCGACGCGCCGACGGTCAGACCCCGGCGGTGGCTTCCACCTTGCTCGGCGCCGCCACGTGCGTGACCGGAAGCCCCAGCCCGCGCGTCTTGGACACCAGGTCTAGCTTCAACCAGCGCGAGATCCCCAGGGGCAGCGTCGAGACGATGATCTCGTCGTAGCCGCCGAGGTTGACGGCGTCCTGAATCGCCATCAGCGGCTCGGGATCGCCGATGCTGCCGGTGACCTCGGCACCCGCAGCCTCAGACAGTCTGGGCAGCGCGACGTCGAGCACCCGCTGGGCCTCTTCATGGCTGGCGTCTTGCGGATTGGCCAGCTTGTCGATCCCGTGCGGCTGGCGGGGAACGACCAGGTGGAATCTCGCCGAGCCGCGCTGCGACCGTTCACGAACGGCGTCGAGCAGTCCGGGAGTCGCCGCCGTCTGGTGTGCGACGACGAGGACGTTGGCCGGCTCTGGCATTGCTCACCTCCCAAGTGAGATGGACCGGAGCCCGAGTATCCCACCGCGTGGCAAACCGCACAAGGCGCCGGAAACCGGCGCGTCACGGCCGCGACTCAGTCGTCGGCCATCGCCAGCAGCGTCGTCACCGTGTTCCAGTTGCGGGCCGTGCCGCGGGCCCCCACGCCGCCGCGCGAGGCCACCTTCGCCCATAGCTTGGAGCGGCCGACCCCGTCTGGGTGCCACGTGTAGAGCTCACGCCCATCGAACGCCAGGCGCTCAGGCTCGAGCGCGAGCAGATCGAGCCTCGCCACCACCTCGGGATCCACCTTCTCCTCCAGGAACGTGACCTGGTAGCGCTTCGGATCAACCGCCACGTCCGCCAGAGGATTCAAGGCGACCACCTCGGCCAGCTCACCGCGCGTGCGCACGATCACGTCGACGTCGAACCCGAACCGCTCCGCGATCAAACCCTCCGCCTGCGCCGCGACGGAAGCCGGCGCACTCGAGCTGGACAGGACCACGTTCCCGCTGGCCACGTACGTGCGCACGTCCGCGAACCCCGCTTCGGCTAACAACCCACGCAGCTCCGGCATCGAAATCCGCTTGTGCGGACCGAGATTGATGCCCCGAAGCAGGAGGATTAGGGAGCTTTCGCGCGCCATCTTGCGGGGAACTACGGACCGGGGTCCGGGGCCGGCGCGGATGTATACAGGCGCCGGTCCGCCGATGTCATTCACGCGAGCCGGAACTTGAGACCGGCCGTGAGATTTCCCTCGAAAAGAATACGGAGTCGCGTCAATGCGCAAGACCAAGGACAAGACGGGTCGCATGTCGGCTCAGGAGACGCTGGAGCTGTGGCAGCAGTACAAGCAGACCGGCGACGCCCGGATCCGTGACCGCCTGGTCCTCACCTTCGCCCCGATGGTGAAGTACATCGTCTACAAGAAGGCGCGCGAGATCCCGGCCCGCTGTGAGGTCGAGGACTTCATCTCGTGCGGTCTTGAGGCCCTGATCCGTTCGATCGACCGCTACGACCCGAACAAGGGCGCCACGCTCGAGCAGTTCGCATGGACCCGGATCCACGGCGCTGTGCTCGACGAGCTTCGCCGCAACGACTGGGCCCCCCGCTCGCTGCGCCGCTGGGATCGTGACATCACCAAGGCCAACGAGCAGTTCGTCGGCCTCTACGGCCGCAAGCCCACCAAGCAGGAGCTCTCGGAGTCTCTCGGCATCACGCCCGAGGACCTGGTCAGCCGCCAGGACGACATCTCCCGCTCCCACGTGGGGTCGCTCAACACCGTGGTCCTGGCCGAGGATGACACCACGATCGAGCGGATCGACACGCTGCACTCCGAAGATCGCGACTGCGATCCGGTGCACTCAGCCATGCGCGAGGACGCCAAGGCGCGCTTCCGCGCGGCCTTCGAGCGGCTCCCCGAGCGCGAGCGCAAGGTCGCCGTGCTCCTGTACGTCTACAACCTCACCCTGCGCGAGATCGGCGAGATCCTCGGCGTGACCGAGAGCCGCGTCTGCCAGATCCACGGCCAGATCACCAAGAAGCTGCGCAACGAGCTCGAGGCCGACGAGCAGCTGTTCAGCGAGGTGGCGTAGCGCTGATTGACTTCGCGGGCCGCACCGACGAGGCCTTCGGCCTCGCGGCCCGCTAGATCTCCGGCAGCTCGCCGGTGGCCGCCGCTTCGGCGGCGGCCTGGTTCTCCCGCTTGACCTCGAGCCAGATCTCCTCGCGGTAGATCGGCAGCGACCGGGGCGCGTCGATCCCGAGCCTGACGGTCTGCCCGCGGACCTCGAGGATCTCGATCACGGTGTCGTCGCCGAGCATGATCCGCTCGCCGGCGCGGCGGCTGATCCTCAGCATGCGGTCATGCCGCGTCTGTGGCCGGCGCGTTGTTCGTGTCGCCTTGCGGGAACAGCCGGACGCGCAGCTCGCAGCCGGGCGCCTGGTTGATCACCTGCCAGGCTTGGCCGGACCGGACGAGGATGGGCGCCTTCAGATTGGCCGTGAAGTCCTCGAGCGCCGGCGCCGCCCGCACGGTGACGTACACGTCCATCGCGCTCGAGGCGTCGAGGGCGAGTCGCTCGGCGTCCTCATCGACCACCTCGACGGCGAAGTCGGCGAAGAAGCGATGCGGGTTGGTGACCGGCAGGGCCAGCCCCGGATCCTCGAGGGACTGCAGCCACATGAAGGCGGCGTCGGGGTTTGAGGCGATCAGCGCGTAGCGCGACCCGCCCAGCCCGATCAGGCCTTCGGGAAACTCGATGACCGCGCTGGGCTCTATATCCACGCGCCCGAAGCGCGAGCTTTCGATCGTCAGGGAATTCACTGGCTGCGCGAACTCTAGCCTGAGCTGGTGCCGAGGAAGTTCATCAGCGATTCCTGCACGATGCTGGCGCCGGACTGCAGAGCGGCGGTGAGCGCTGCCTGCTCGGTCGAGAAGTTGATCTCGGTCTGGGCCATGTCGGCATCCTGGGTGTTCGACAGGGTGTCGGTGGCGCTGTTCTGGAGCGACTCGATCCGCGAGCTCGCCATCTGCAACCGATCGGTGGTTGCACCCACATTCGCCGACAGCCCGAGGAGCGAGTTGAGGTTGTTGCCCAGATCGGTCAGGTCGGTGCCACTGAGCGAGCTGGTGTTGCCCGACTGCATGTCGTCGACGACGTTGCGCAGAGTGTTCAGGAGCTGGCCGTCGCCCGCGGGCTGCCCGGAGACGGTCTGGCCGTTGCCGAGCACGCCGGCCAGGTTGGCGCTGATGGTCAGCGAGGTGTTCGGACCGATCTCGCGCGTGACCGAGCCCGAGTTCCCGGCGTAGGTGTCGTTCGTTCCCGACGCGTAGGGCTGGGTCGTGGTCGCCGAGCCCGAGAACACGTACTGCCCGTCGTACTGGGTGTTGGCGTCCTGCTTGATCTGGTCGATCAGCTGGTTGACCTCCTCGGCATCGTCGTTCAAGTCGCTCTGGCTCTGGCCGCCGTTGGCGGCCGAGGTCACGAGCTCCTGCACGCGCTCGACCGCGTTGGTCATGTCGGACAGTGCGCTGGTCTGAGCGGTGGTCCAGCCGGTGCCGTCGGTGACGTTGTTGTTGTAGCTCGTCAGGTTCGCCAGGTCGTTGTTCAGCTGCAGCGCCAGGGCCGTCCCGGACGGGTTGTCCGAGGGCTCGTTGATCGACTTGCCGGTCGACAGCTCCTGCTGGGTCGTGTCGAGGCGGTCGAGCGCCGTCTCGATCCCGGCCAGGGTGGTCTGGGCCGCCATCTGGTTGGTGATTCGCCCCATCATCTAGATCACCCGGAGACCATGTCGAGCAGCGAGGTGAACGTGTCGTTGATCGTGCTCTCGACCCGTGCCGAGGCCTGGTAGGCCTGCTGGTACTGGATCAGGTTGGTCATCTCCTCATCGAGCGAGACGCCGGACACGCTCTGGCGCTGGTTGCTGATCGCGGTGAGCAGCGACTGGGAGGTCGACTGCGCGTTCTGGGCCGACTGGACGTCGCCGCCGACCTGCGCGACGAATGCCTGGTAGGACTGCTCGGCCTGGCCGCCGGTGAGCTGCGACACAGCCGTCGCCTCGGCCGCCGTGTAGGGCGTGGTCGAGTTCGTCACGCTCGAATTCACGGCAATCGTCGCCGCGGTCGTCCCCGACGGATCGAAGAAGGCCGGCGCGGTCGCGCCCTGCGGATCGGCGGTCGAGATGGCGTTGTTGACCGTGGTCACGAGCTGGTTGGCCACGGTGTTCAGCGAGTCCATGTAGTTGACCAGCGTGCCCGTTGGCGCCCCGCCGCCCGCCGGGTTCGCGTCGTACTCCCCGAGCAGCGCGCCAAGCGTGCCGCTCGAGCCGTTCAGGTTCGAGTCGGTCAGATTCTGCGACAGGTTGACCGTGCTGCCGTCGACCAGCGGCGTGGCGTCGGTGGTGCCGTTCTGGGCCGAGGTGGCCGCGTTCCCGAAGCTGACGTTCACCATGCCGTTGGGCTGCGTGCTCACGTAGACGTTCGAGTACTGGGACAGGTCGTCGATTGCGTTGTCGCGCTGATCCTCGAGGTTGTTCGCGCTGATCCCGGCGGCCTGAGCCTGCGCGATCTGGCCGTTGAGCTGGGCGATCTCGTTGGCGTCTGAGGCCACCGCGCCGCTCGTCGGGTCGGTCAGCGTGTCGTATTGCTGGGTGACCTGCGACTGCAGGGTGGTGATCTGGCCGGCCAGCGTGTTCAGGCTGTCTGCGACAGCCTGGCCGTTGCCGATGATCGTCTGGGTAGAGCCGTCCTGGTTCGGGCTCGCCGCGTACGTGTTGAATCCCTGCCAGAAGGTGTCCATGACGGCCGAGAGGCCGGAGGAGGTCGGCTCGTTGAGCGACGCCTGGGCCTGGCCGAGGATGGTCGTGTTGGTGTTGTCGGCGCTCGTCTGCGAGTTCTGGGAGCGGTACTGGCTGTCCAGGAAGGTGTCGCGTACCCGGGTGATGTCGGCGACAGTGACGCCGGTGCCGAGCTGCGAGCCGCCCCCGTTGTCGCTCGACAGCGACGGGATCGTGAGGGCGGCCTGCTCGGTCAGATCCACGGTCTGGCGCGAGTAGCCCGGCGTGCTCGCGTTGGCGATGTTCTGGCCGGTGGTGTCGATGGCCGCCTGTGCCGCCTCGAGACCGCTCAGCGCGGTCTGGAGGCCCATGAAGGTGGGGATCGTCATCGCCGCTACACCGCCAGATCGAGGACGCGGTGGCCGGTGACATCGGCGGGCGTGGTCGCCAGGCGGTCGCCGCCGGCGTTGTAGCTCTCATCGCCGCCGAGGCCCGCGAGCTTCAGCAGGTGATCGAGGAACGCCAGCTCCTGGCTCATCAGCGCCCGGTTGACGTAGTGCTCGCGCTGGATCTCCTCGAGCATCCCGCGCAGCTCGGCGCTGCGCGCGGCCGCGAGGAGCGCGGACTCCGGGTCCATCACCGTCTCGAGCATCGCCACGGTGACCGACGCCGGGTTCGTGCCCAGACGGACGCCGGCGCGAGCCAGCAGCAGCATGCGCTCGTTCTCGAGCAGGCGGCGGCGCTCGAGCTCGGCCTGGAGTAGGCCGGTCAGCTGGACGACGGAGCGCACGTCGCGGTTGCGGATCGCGGCGCCCTGCTCGAGCACGGTCCCGAGCAACCGGCGGGCGGCCACCAGCTGCACCTCGAGGTGGGCGAGCACCTCATTGGTGAGGACGACGTCGGCCTGGTCGTGAATCACTGGCGTGCTCATGACGCGCTCCCGCCGGTCGAGGTGGATGAGGAAGACGACTGGGGCGAGGAGGACGCCTCGCCCTGCGGCGTGCCGATCTGGGGATCGATGGCCTGGGCCAGCTGGGCGGCGATCCCCACCCCGCCGTTCGACATCAGGGCGGAGGTCAGCGCCGTCGGGATCATGCTGGCGAAGGCGCTGGTGCTCGGATCCGAACCGAGGATGCCGCCCGAGGAGTCATCGCTGGAGTCATCCGAACCGTCGGAGCCGTCGGAGCTCGAGTCATCGGACGGGCTGGAGACGGTTGACGCGAGCTCCTGGGTGAGCTGCGACATGAGGACGTCCTCGAAGCCCAGCGCCTCCTGGTAGGCCTGCTTGGCCTGCGCGTTGCCGTTGCGGATGTCGGCCGGCTCGAGCGCGGGGTTGACCGGCGGCAGAGCAGTATTTATCCCCAACGCACTCATGGCTTGATCTGGTCGGCGATCTGGAGCATCTGGGCCTGGTACTGCACGGCTTGGCTGCTCATCTGGTACTCCTGCTGGGCGGTCATCATCTTGGCCATCTCGTCGCCGAGGTTGACGTTGGACCCCTCGAGCGCGCCCTGTTGGAGGGTGGCGTTCTTGGCCGGCACGATCGCGCCGCTCGCCGCCGTGGCGCTGAAGGTGTTGTCGCCGTCGGGCACCAGTCCGTTGGACGCCGGCACGTCGACGAGGGAGAGCTTGCCGAGGCTCTTGCCGCCCGCGGAGACGGTGCCATTGGCGCTGATCGAGACCTGGCTGATGTCCACGCCGGAGGGGATCGTGATCGGAGGCTGGACGAGCATCCCGGTCTGGGTCGTGAGCTGACGCTTTGCGTTCAGCTGCATCGAGCCGTCGCGCGTGAGGCCGATCGTCCCGTCCTGGCGGCGGACCTCCAGATAGCCCGAGCCGTTGATGGCGACGTCGAGCGGCTGGCCGGTCTGCTGGATCGCGCCCTCGCTCTGGTCATAGCCGACCACCTGAGCCTCGGCGCCCGCGCCGGTGGGGACATCCGAGCCGTACTCGCCGTTGGAGTAGAGCAGGTCGTGGAAACCGACGATCGTGGACTGGTAGCCCGGCGTGTCGAGGTTGGAGATGTCGTTGGAGATCGCGTTGAACTGCTGCTGCTGGGCTTCCATGCCCGACGCGGCGGAGTACAGACCTTCGAGCATGCCTTATCAGCCTCCCGTGAGCGACCCGACGGACGAGGCGCTCTCCTGCATGGTTGAGTCGATCGTCTGGATGGCGTTCTCGCCGGCCTGGTAGGTCTGCAGCGAGGAGATCATGTTCACCATCGTGGTGACCGGATCGACGCCCGAGTTCTCGAGCTCGCCCGACTTGACCATCCCAGTGCCGCGGCCGCCGAGCGTGCCGGTGTAAAGGTTCTCGCCCTGCTTGCTCACGTTCGTGACGTTGAAGACACCCAGCGAGGAGGCGGGAACGGTTCCCTGCGGGCTGACCGTGATCGTCGCGCCGCTCTGGGAGAGGACCGGGTCGCCCTGCCCGTCGGTCAGCAGCCCCTTGGCGTTTTCCTGGAACTGCCCGTCGCGGGTGTAGCGCACGCCCTGCGCGGTGCGAACGCCGAAGAAGCCGTCGCCGGCGATCCCGAAGTCGAGCGGCTGTCCGGTCGAATACAGCGTCTCCGGCGTGAGGTTGGTCACCGGCGAGCCGAGCTGGACCCCGGTGTTCAGGGTGCCGATCGACTGCCCGGTGGACGTGTTGGCCAGCAAGATCGAGCCGAAGTCGGACTGGACCGAGGAATCGCTCTTGTAGCCGGGCGTCGAGGAGTTCGACAGGTCGTTGGCAAGCTGATCCTCTCGCACCTGCTGGGCGAGCATCCCCGACGCTGCGATGTAAAGGCCGGCATCCATCGTCCCCGGATAGTCGCCCGTCCGGGATGATCCTTGAGGCATGGATCCCATCGCCGTGGACGTTCGTCTGATCCAGGCAGTGCTCGGCACCGAGCTGAAGATCGCCCCCGGGCGGGTGCTGATGGCCCGGGTGGCGAGCGCCGACGGGACCGGGCGCGGGTCCCTGAACATCGCCGGCACGACCCTCGAGGCCGAGCTCCCCAAGGAGCTCCAGGCGGGCCAGGAGCTGCGGCTGACCGTACGGCAGGTCAGCCCCGAGCGGGTCGAGCTCAGCATGTCCGATCAGTCCGCCGCCGCGGCCGAGGCGGCCCAGGCTGCTCCCCTCCCCGGTGGAGGCGCCCTGCAGGTGACCGAGCGTGACGCCCGGTCCGGAACCGGCGCCGGCGGAAGCGACGGGTCCGATCGCCACGCGCTGGCCCTCCGCTACGACGCCCCCGCCCTCGGCCCCGTCGACCTGCGCTTCGAGCTCGGCCCCGAGTCGCTGCGCGTGACCGCGACGCTCGCCGCCGGCGATCCGCACGAGCGGGCCCTCGAGGGCGCCTCCGAGCTTCAGTCCGGCCTCGCCGCGGCCCTGGGGCGGCCGGTTGCGGTCGAGATCACTTCCCGCTACGAGCCACTCGACGTCTATGCCTGATCCCGAGCAGCCGCCACCGCGCCGGCGCGCCACCGCGCTGCGCTACGAGCAGGGCCGGTTCGCACCCGAGGTGGTGGCCACCGGCACCGGCCTGATCGCCGACCGCATCCTCGCCGCCGCGCGCGAGGCTGGCGTCCCGATCCGCCACGACCCGGGGCTGGCCGAGGCGCTCGCCGCGCTCGATCTCGGCCAGGAGATCCCGCCGGCCATGTGGACCGCGGTGGCGGAGACGCTGGCGTGGGCCTACCGCCTCGACGCCACCGCGCAAAAACCCGGATAACCGTTGCGCCGGGCGTCCCTGCCCGGCACCGTGGCCGCGGTCCCCCGCCACCCTCAAGTCCGCCGCTCCCGTGCCGATCAACCCGAAGGCCTCTCCCCTCGGAAGGTTCCCTCGTATGCCTCTTCGCCTGACCGGCATTCCCACAACCGACGACGCTGCCGGCGCTCCCGCAGCGTCCGGTGCCGCGTTCGGCGCCGGACTGCGCGACCAGGCCCGCCTTGAACTGGCCGGCAACCAGTTCGAGCGCTACCAGGCGCTGTTCGCGCGCGCAACCGAGCACGATGACGTTCAGGCCCGCTACCACGCGCGTGTGCTCCTGCTCGAGGTGGGCATGGCCGCAGCCGCCAAGACCGCCTCGCACGCGCAGGCCACGCGACTGTTCGTCGCCGTCGCCGGCGCCGCGCTCGACGCCCTCGAGGAGGAGCCGCGCGAGCCCGTGCTGCTCAGCTACGCCGGCGTCGCGCTCTATGAGCTGTGGAGCTTGGACGCGGCCGAGGCCCTGTTCAAGGCGGCCCGCCGTCTCGATCCCGCGCTGCCCCACCTGAAGGGCAATCTCCAGGAGCTCAGCCGCCGGCGACGGGGCACCCGCGTGAGCAAGCCGCTTCACCTCGCTGTACCCGGCCTCGCCGCCCGCGCCCGCAAGCTGGCCCCCGAGGCTCAGCCGGCCAAGGACCTGACGCTCAGCCTGTGCATGATCGTGCGCGACGAGGAGGAGATGCTGCCGCGCTGCCTGGCCGCCGTGGCGCCGGCCGTCAACGAGATCGTCATCGTGGACACCGGCTCAACCGATCGGACGATCGAGATCGCCCGGGAGTTCGGCGCCAAGGTGATCGAGCGCGAGTGGACGGGCTCTTTCTCGGACGCCCGCAACGTGTCCTTCGAAGCCGCCACCGGAGACTGGATCATCTACCTGGACGCCGACGAGGTGCTGGTCACCGAGGACGTTCAAAGCCTCAGGGCACTCACGGGCCGCGTCTGGCGAGAGGCGTTCTACCTCGTCGAGACCAACTTCACCGGAGAACTCAGCGAAGGCGGCGCGGTCACCAACAACGCGCTGCGAGTGTTCCGCAACCGCCCCCACTACCGGTTCGAGGGACGGCTCCACGAGCAAATCGCCCAGCACCTGCCCTCCTACGCGGTGGGCCGCCTCGAGCTGAGCGCGGTCCGGATCGATCATTTTGGCTACCTCGGCACGGTGCGCGACGCCAAGGGGAAATCGCGCCGCAACCTCGAGCTGCTGAAGGCCCAGCAGGCCGAAAGCGCCCCGTCCGCCTTCCTGCACTTCAACCTCGGCACCGAGTACGCGGCGATCGGCGAGCAAGGTCGCGCGCTGGCCGAGTTCGGGCATGCCTGGACGCTCGTGCAGGCAAACGGCGAGGAAGCCAACGATTACGTGCCGGCTCTCCTGCAGCGGCTGGTCACGGCGCTGCGTCACTGCGGCCGGGCCGAGGAGGCGATCGGCTGCGCCCGCGACGGCCTGGAGCGGTTCCCCGGGTTCACCGACCTCGTCTACTCGCAGGCTCTCGCCTCGATCTCGCTCGGCTCCGAGCAGGACGCGATCGCGTACTGGGAGCGGTGCATCGAGATGGGCGACGCCCCCGCGCGCTACGGCGCTGCGAGCGGAGCGGGCACGTACCTGCCCCGCATCTCCCTCGCCGAGCTCCACCTCCGCCACGGCGATGTGGACCGCGCGCGAGAGCTGCTCGAATGGTGCCTGTCCGAGCATCCCGACTTTGTCGGCGTAGTCGATCCCTACGCGACCGCTCTGCTCCGCAGTGGCGTCGCCCCGGAGGAGATCCACACGCGCATCGCCGCCCGCCTGGAGAGCCTCCCCCCGGCCGCCCGCTTCATGCTGGCCGGCGCGCTCTACCGCAACGGCGCGATGGCCGCCGCCGAGACCGAATATCGCGCGGTCCTGCGCGCCCGTCCGGGCAGCGCCCAGGTCCGCGTCCACCTCGCCGAGACCCTGCTCAATCAGCGTCGCTACGACGAGGCCGCGCTCGAGGCGGCCGTCGTCCCCGAGGACGAGGGGTTCGCGCCGCTGGCCCGCCGCCTCGAGCTGTGGGGCCGGGTCGCGACCGGCGATCAAGAGGCCGCGCACGCCGCCCGCGATCGGGCCGTCCGGGCCGGCGTTCCGCAGACCCAGCTCGACGTGTTCGCCGCCTGGCTCGCGGTGGCGAGTGGTGCGCAGGAGCTTCCCGCCCTGCCGGTGGCCGCCACCCCGCTGCTCGGCGTGATCCTCGAGACCCTGCTGAGAGCCCACGATTTCGAGGCCTTCGAAAAGCTGGCCGGGCTGCTCGGGCGTTCTGCCCTTCCTGTCCGCGAGCAGCGTGAGCTGCTGGCCACGATGTACCTCGCACAGGGCTTCCTCCCCTCGGCGGCGAAGGAGTGGATGGGCGTGTGCGAGTCCCGCCCCGACGCCCGCGCGCTCCTGGGTCTGGCGCGTGTCGCGGCGGCCCACGGTGAGCTCGCCGACGCCGGTGTGTTCGCCGCCGAAGCCCTGCGCCACGACCCGACCAGCGCCGCGGCGCGCGAGATCATCGACCGCTGTGGCACCGCGAGCCAAGCCGAGCGGGCGGTGATGCACAACTAGACGGACGGCTGAGGAACCCCTCAAGTTCTTCCCGGTGCGCTCGATTACCCCGCCTGAACGGGAACGGATCCCGTCTTCCAAGGTAGGAACCGCCGCATCCAAGGAGGAATGCAATGAGCTTTGACATCGGTTCTGTGGGCCGGACGCCCGCACCCGCGGCCGCGCAATCGGCCCGACCCTCTACCCCTGCGTCCGCGCAGGCCAGTGAGGCCGGCGACACGGTCACCGTCGACACGATCCCGGCGAGCCCGCCGCCTGAGGTGCAGGACGCGATCGGGGTGGCCAATCAGGCCTACCACGACCTGCAGGCGAGCGGCAGCGAGCTGCGCTTCAAGGTCAACGAGGCCACCGGCAAGCTGTCCGTCGAGGTCCACGACGTGCACGGAAACCTGCTGTTCACGGTTCCGTCCAGCACGGCGCTCGACGTCGCCTCGGGCCAACCTCTCCCGTCCACGCCCCAGTGATCCGGTAAAGCCCAGCCGGACCTCGGCCGACTAGAAGGAAAGCCATGTCCACGTCATCGATCAACACCGGCACGACAACATCGGCCACCAGCTCGAGCCAGTACGCGAGCGGCGACAGCTTGTCCTCGCTCGGCTCCGGCAGCGCGCTGCAGGTGACCGGCCTGGCCTCGGGCCTTGACACCAACGCGATCGTCGAGGCCCTGATGGCGTCCGACCAGCAGCAGGTGACCAACGTCACCAACCAGCAGACGGCGCTGACGGCGATGAACACGCAGCTGACGAACATCTCGAACGCGCTGCAGACGGTCGCCAACGACGCGCAGGCGCTGGGCAACCCGTCGCTGTTCACCCCCACCCAGACGGTCACCTCGACCAATTCCTCGCTGGTCAGCGCCACCACCACCGGCAACGCGGGCGCCATCGTCGGCTCCTACCAGGTCTCGGTCCAGGCGCTGGCGAGCGCCTCCCAGTACACCTACACGTTCAACAGCCCGAGCTCCGCCGACACGGTCACGTTCGACAACGGCCAGACGATCTCGCTGGCCGCCGGCGCCAGCGCCGACGATCTGGTCAACGCCATCAACTCCAACTCGAACCTGGACGTGTGGGCGACGGTGTCCCAGGAGTCCCAGAACGGCGGTCCGGCCACGATCATCTTCTCGGACCGGAATACCGGCGCGCCGGGCGGGACCTACACCCCGGTGACGGACAGCGCCGGCGGGCTGAGCTACACCGGCACCCACACCGATGGGACCGACGCCGAGTACACGATCGGCAACAACAGCTATACGTCGTCCTCGAACACGATCAGCGGCGCCGCGCTCGGCACCGGGTCCACGCCGACCGCGGGCCAGGGGGCGCAGGGGACGATCCCCGGCATCTCGCTCAGCCTGAACGGCCAGACCGGCTCGACTCCCGTGACCATCAACGTGGGATCGCCGGCCGTCAACTCGAGCGGCGTGCAGACCGCGGTGCAGCAATTCATCACCGACTACAACTCGGCGATCTCGATGATCCAGACCCAGCTGACGCAGACCCCGTCGAGCACGGACCCGACGCAGGGCACCCTTTACGACGACGCTGACCTCACCCAGTTGCTGTCGAACATGCGGGAGCAGATGGACAGCACCATCAGCGACCTCGCGAGCGGAGAGAACAACATGCTCGACGTCGGCGTGAGCACCGGCGCCACGACCGGCAGCGGCGCGGTGTCGCAGAGCGCGCTGAGCGGCGATTTGACGCTGAATGCCAGCACGCTGACCAGCGCCCTGCAGAGCAACGCGAGCGGCGTCCACTCGCTGCTGCAGAGTTGGTCGATCCAGTTCTCGAACCTGGTCAACAACGAGGCGGCCCCCGGTGGCGACATCACCACGCGCATCCAGGGCGACGACACCCAGATCAGCTATCTGGCCACCCAGATCAGCAACATGAACGCCGCCAACGCCGAGCAGCAGCAAGCCCTCGTGCAGCAGTTCGCGGACATGGAGGCGGCGCTCTCGCAAAGCCAGTCGACGAGCAGCTGGCTGACCAGCCAGCTCAACTCGCTGACCGGCTAAGGCTCCCACCACCGCGTGGGCGGAATTCTGACCACCCGCGCCCAACTGCCTCAGGGATGTTCGGCGCCGGCCGAATACGCGGTCATGAACAACCCCTCGCCAGCCCTCTCAAAGCTTTCGTTCCTCGGCATCCGCGGCAAGCTCTTTGGCCTCGTCGCGGTGCTCGCCACCGTGTCGCTGGTCTGCATCGGCGTCGCCGTCACCGGGCTGTTCAACGCCCGGTCGAAGTCCCGTCAGTCGGAGTCGACGTTCACGCTGTTCAGCACCGAGCACAGTGCCTATGAGGGGTGGCTGACCGACGACGACCAGTCGAACATGTACGCGGCGCTCGTCGCGCTGAACGACCGCAGCCAGCACGCGCTCGAGAACACCACCTGGCAGCAGGTCCTCCAGGGCTATCAGCAGGCGACCTCGAGCCTGACCTGGCTCGCCGGCCACGCACCGACGGCCGCGATCCAGGCGGACGTGACCACGCTGCGCTCGGATCTGGCGACGTACAACAACTTCACCGAGCAGGTCGGCGAGGACGGCCGGGCCGGCAAGGCGCGCCAGGCGGTCCAGGTCATGACCGTCGGCAACGTCAACATCTCGAACAAGACCCAGGCCGACTTCGATGCGCTGAGCGCCATCGTGACCAAGCAGTCGATGGCGATCACCCGCTCGGTCAGCCAGAACGTGAGCTCCTCGATCAGCCTGCTGTCGGTGATCGGGATCGTCGGGCTCCTGATCGTCGTGGCGATCACCTGGTGGCTGGTCCTGTCGATCACCCGGCCACTGGCGAAGATGACCGACGCGGCCGAGCGGATCGCCGGCGGCGAGGTCGACGTTGAGGTGGACGCCTCGGGCAACGACGAGATCGGGCGGCTGGCCCGCGCCTTCCGCAGCTCGGTGGACTACCTCTCGCAGATGACCGACGCGGCCCGCCAGATTGCCGCCGGGAACCTGACCGTCGACGTCGAGCCGCGGTCCGAGCGCGACGCGCTGGGACGAGCGTTCTCTGACATGCGGGCCCGGATGGCCACGATGGTCGGCGATATCTCCGCGGGCTCGCAGAAGGTCGGCTCCGCGTCCGGCGAGATGGCGCAGAGCGGGCAGCAGGCCGGCCTGGCGGTCGGCGAGATCGCCGACGCGATCGGCTCGGTGGCCCAGGGGGCGGAGGCCCAGGTGCGTGCGCTGGAGCGCGTCCGCGGCGTATCCGCCGAGGTCGCGGCGGCGGCTCAGGACTCGGCCGACGACGCGGCGCAGACGGCGCACGCCGCACGCGAGGCACGCGAGCTGGCCGGGGAGGGCGCGTCGGCGATGGCCCGTGCGACCGAGGCGATCCAGGCCGTGCAGGGATCGTCCGCTGAGATCACCCGCAAGATCTCCGAACTCGGCGCGATGAGCGATCAGATCGGCGGCATCGTCGACACGATCACCGCGATCGCCGAGCAGACCAACCTACTCGCGCTCAACGCCGCGATCGAGGCTGCACGTGCCGGCGAGCAGGGCCGCGGCTTCGCTGTGGTGGCCGAGGAGGTTCGCAAGCTGGCAGAGGAGTCGCAGACCGCGGCGGCGTCGATCGGCGCCCTGATCGGGCAGATCCAGACCGCCACTGGAACGGCCGTGCAGGTCGTCAGCGATGGGTCGCGCCAGACCGACGAGAGCGTCCAGACGGTGGAGCAGGCGCGGGAATCGTTCCTGCGGATCGACTCGAGCATCCAGGACATGACCGAGCGCGTCGAGCGCATCGCCTTCTCGCTGCAGTCGTTCGTGACCTCCGGCACCCAGATGCAGGAGGGCGTCGACGAGGTGCTCCAGGTGGCCGAGCAGTCCTCGGCCTCGGCCGAGCAGGTGTCGGCTTCGACCCAGCAGACGAGCGCCTCGACCCAGCAGATCGCCTCCTCAGCTCAAGAGCTCGCGGACACTGCCGAGCATCTTCAGAGACTCGTATCGCAATTCACCCTCTAGGAGACCACGCCCCCAAATGTCCCCCTCCCTCGCCACCCCCAACGCCTATCGCGAGAGCGCCGTGCTGAGCGCGTCCCCTGAGCTGCTCGTCGTGATGCTCTACGACGGGGCGCGGAAGTTCCTGTTCCAGGCGGGTGTGGCGATGCGGGACGGCCAGATCGAGCTCACCAATCGCAAGCTCATTCGCGCCGAGGGCATCCTCCAGCACCTGCGCGACATCCTGGATTTCGAGCAGGGAGAGATCGCGCACAACCTCGAGTCGATCTACGTGTTCTGCCTGCGCTGCACGCGCGAGGCCCGCTTCAACCGCGACCCGGCCAAGCTCGAGCAGGTCAGCGCGATGCTCGGCGACTTGCGCGAGGCGTTCGCGACCATCGCGCAGGCATGAGCGGCGGCGACGCAGCGCCCTACGAGATGCTCGCCCGGAGCATCGAGCGCGAGCTCGAGCTCGTCGGCGAGGGCCGCTTCGACGAGGTGGCGACCCTCCAGGCGCAGCGCGCCGCGCTCATCTCCACCCTTCCGGATGTCCCCCCCGCCGGCGCCCGCCCCGCCCTGCAGCGAGCCGCGTTGATGAGCAAGCGGGTGGAGATCGAGTTCTTGCGCTACCGCGAAGCGCTCCTGCTCGACCTCGCCAACCTGCGGCAGGTGGGCCGCGCGGCACGGGGATACGCCCCGCACCGCCAGAGCCGCCCCAACGTGCAGGCAACCGCATAGCGGGCCGCCCTAAAGATTCGACAGAACCGGCCGATTTGCGGGGATATGCGGGTCGTTCCGATCACCAACCTTCCCGAAGACGCGCGGCTGGCGCGTGACATCTTCACCGGCCGGGACGCTGCGCCTCTGCTCCGCGCCGGTGTCACCCTGAACGCGCGGTTCATCGAGCATCTGACCCGGGCCGGAATCCAGGCCGTGTGGATCGAGGATCGCTTCAGCCAGGGGATCGACCCCGAGCCGGCGATCAGCGGACAGACCCGCGCCGCGGCCACCCGCGCCCTCGTCGCCCTGCATGAGGAAGCCAGGCAGGCGGTCTTCGCCGGCCGGCCGTTGGATCCCGAGGCGACGGAGGGTCTGAGCGATGCCGTCGACGCGATCCTCGAGGAGATCGAGGAGTCGGACGGCAAGGCCCTCGTGCTCGCCGACCTGTGCGGTGCCGACGCGTACGCCGTCCAGCATTCGATCGACGTGACCGCGCTCGGGCTGCTCATCGGGCGGCGGCTGATCATCGAGCACGGCTGGCTCGACTACAAAGGCGAGCGCCACGACGACCGCCAGGAGGAGCGCCTGTTCCGACTCGGCATGGGCCTGCTGCTCTCGGACGTCGGCAAGCTGGCCATTCCCGAGGCGATCCTGAACAAGCCGGGCAAGCTGCTCGAGGACGAGTGGGAGATCGTTCAGACCCATCCCAAAGCCGGCGTCAAGCTGATCCGCGACACGGGCGCCTGGTGCCCCCTGGTCCAGGCCTGCGTGCTCCGCCACCACGAGCGCTGGGACGGCAGCGGCTATCCCGAGGGCAAGAGCGGCACCGAGATCCACGAGATGGCGCGGATCGCCGCCGTCGCCGACACCTTTGACGCAATCACCTCAGAGCGCCCGTTCGCGCCGGCCAAGCCGGCCCACGTTGGCGTGCAGACGATCCTCGCCGGCGCCGGAACGCAGTTCGACCCGGTCATCTGCGACGTCTTCTCGCGCCGGGTGGCCCCGTTCCCCCCGGGGATCGAGGTCGAGCTCGTCGACGGCCGGCGCGCAATCGTGGTCAGCGTTCCCGAGTACGCCCTCGACCGTCCGATCGTGCGCGTGATCGGCGACGGCACAGCGCCGGTCGACATCGATCTGACCCAGGACCGGTCCATCCACCTCGCCGGATGGGCTGGGCGGGAACCTCATTCATCCAGCGCTGCTTTTGCCGCATAGCCCCATCCCGCGAAAGGACTCGCCCCCAATGTCGTTCCTGATCTCCTCCGTGCGCCGGCAGCTGATCGCGGCGTTCGTAGCCGTGTCGCTCTTGTTCCTGGTCGCCCTCGTCCTCGGTTGGACGAGCATCGGCTCGGTGAACGGCAAGGTCCAGTCCAGCGCCAAGATGCTGCCGGTGCTCGAGCAGGCGACCGGCCAGGCCCGCGACATGGTCGCCTCGGAGGCGGTCACGCTGCTCGATCCCAGCACCATCAACGATCACCTCGGCGACGTCCAGACCTTCCACCACACCATGCAGGTGCTCGACGGGTATGCGACGACCCCGGCCAGCCGCCGTGCCGCGGCAGCGCTGAGCGCCTCATTTGCCACCTGGCAGAACTTGGACAACGGGGTGATGGCGGCGGCGAGCGACCACAACGTGGCCGACGGCACCCAACTCGTCAAGGGTCCTGCCGACAGCGCCGCCGACGGCCTCACCGCCGCGGTGCAGAACCTGAGCGAGTCGATCTCCAACGCTGACGCGAACGCGGCTAACTCGACCGCGTCAAACAGCAAGACTCTGATGCTGGTCATCGCGCTGCTCGCGGCGCTGATCGCCGGCGCGATCAGCTTCCTGATCGCGCGTGACATCAGCCGGCGCGTCAAGCAGCTGCTCGACGGGATCAACGACCTCCAGGAGCACGACCTGGCCTCGATCGGGGATGGCCTCGACGCCCTCGCCCGCGGCGACTTGACCGTCAACGCCGAGTCCCACTGCCAGCCGATCGAATCGGGCCGCGTCGACGAGCTCGGTCAGCTGACCCAGACCTTCAACTCGATGGTCGAAGGGGCCCACGCCCGGATCGTCGCCTACAACGAGACGCGCGCGAAGGTGGCCGCGATGCTGCGCGAGATCTCGGGCGCTTCCGAGCAGCTGTCGCTGTCCTCCCAGCAGATGGCCAGTACCTCCGAGGAGACCGGCCGCGCCGTGGCCGAGATCTCTCAGGCGGTGAGCTCGGTCGCCGCGGGCGCCGAGGATCAGGTCCGCTCGATCGGCGAGGCGAAGATCCTCTCCGACGAGGTGGCGCTCGCCTCCCAGTCCTCCGCCGAGAGCGCCCAGCAGACCGCCGAGGCCGCCGCCCAGGCGCGCAGCCTGGCGCAGGAGGGCGCCCAGGCGGTCTCCCAGGCGACCGACGCCATGCAGGCGGTACGCAACTCAAGCGCGCAGGCGAGCACCGCGATCCGTTCGCTCGACGCCAAGAGCGAGCAGATCGGCGAGATCGTCGACACGATCACCGGCATCGCCGAGCAGACCAACCTGCTGGCCCTGAACGCCGCGATCGAGGCGGCGCGTGTGGGCGAGCAGGGCCGCGGCTTCGCGGTCGTGGCCGAGGAGGTCCGCAAGCTGGCCGAGGAGTCGCAGTCCGCTGCCTCGTCGATCGCGAACCTGATCGGGGAGATCCAGCAGGAGACCCGCAAGGTCGTCGAGGTCGTCGAGGACGGCGCCCGCCAGACCGAGGAGGGCGCGGCCACGGTCGAGCAGGCGCGTGAGGCGTTCGCGCGGATCGCCGATGCAGTCCAGAACGTGGGTAACCGCGTCGAGCAGATCGCCGGCTCGATCCAGGAGATCGCCAGCGCCGGCAACCGGGTCCAGGACAGCATGACTTCGGTGGCGGCCGTCGCCGAGGAGTCGAGCGCCTCCTCGGAGCAGGTGAGCGCCTCGACCGAGCAGACGAGCGCGTCCACCCAGCAGATCGCCGCCTCGGCGACGGAGCTGGCCAAGACCGCCGAAGAGCTCGAACGGCTGGTCTCGCAGTTCAACCTCGCCTGACCGCTTTCGATCCAGGTAAGTAGTGCCCCGCGCCGGGTGCGGACCCCAGTGGTCCCGCCCGGCGCGATGCGTTTGATAGGCCGCCTGCGGCGGCGTCCGTGGGGCCATCGACCCCGTCCGGACACGGGTCGCCCGGCCCTCGCGAACCGCCGGACGAGGCTTCCCCGGCCCCACGGAAGCCGAGCGGAGCGAGGCCCAAAAGACGCCGAACTGCACCGTAACCGCCGCAGCCGGTGCCCAACCCGCAAAACCGCCCCCTCCAGCGCCGCAACCCGCACATAAGCGCCTGTCAGACGCTTATGTCGCACAGCCGCTCTCGAGGTCGGGGGTTTTGCGCCTTTTGGACCCCTCGGACGCTCAAGGATCCGGTCCGGAGGCCGATTCATGGAAGGACTCGATGGATCGGGTCGCAGCGCCGCCCAGGGAGGGCAAACCATCCAGGTTTTCTCATGTCCCTGATTGACGGCACCCAACAAGCCCTCGAGTCCGCGATGAGCGGCGCTGAGCTGCGCAACACGCTGCTCACCCAGAACCTCGCGAACGTCGACACGCCCGGCTACCAGGCGCAGGACGTCAACTTCCAGGCCACGCTCCAGCAGGCCATCCAGTCCGGCCAGTCGCCGTCGAGCGTGACCTTCCAGCCTTACACCATCCCGGGATCGACCGGTGCCGACGGCAACGGGGTCAGCCCCGAGCAGCAGGAGGCCGCCCTCTCCGAGAACGGGCTGCTCTACGAGACCCTGACCCAGATCGCCACCCAGCGCGAGGCGATCCTCGAGAGCGCGATCGGGACCGGAAGCGGGCAGAGCGGATGAGCTTCTTCGACGCGATCAGCGTCGCCGCCAGCGGCCTGACCGCCGAGCGCGTGCGCATGGACGTCACCTCCGAGAACCTGGCCAACGCCGACACCACCAACGGCGCGAACGGCCAGCCCTACCAGGAGCAGCAGGTCGTCCTGCAGCAGGTCGGCGGCGCCTCGAGCTTCAGCCAGGCCCTGTCCGGCGCGATGGGCGGGGCGAGCGGTCTCTCCTCGAACTCGGCCCCGGCGGGCGGCGTCGAGGTGACCGGGATCGTGAACAGCTCGACTCCCGACCAGGAGGTCTACGACCCGGGCAACCCGGCGGCGAACTCCTCGGGTTACGTGAAGATGCCTAACGTCAACCCAGTCAACGAGATGGTCGACATGATCGACGAGTCTCGCTCCTACGAATCGGACGTCACGGCGATGAACACCGCCAAAGAGATGTTCGAGAAGACGCTGGATCTGCTCAGGTGATTCCGGCAATCTCAGGAGCCATCGGGCCACTCGGCTCGAGCGAATGGAGCGTGGGCTCGATCGGCTCGCTCGGCCAGGGCGCGACGACCGGGACGGGCGCCACGAATGGCACGGGCGGGAGCTTCAACGACGCTCTCACCGGCGCGATCAACTCGATGGACCAGACGCAGCTGGGCGCCTCCAACGCGGCCGAGCAGCTGGCCACTGGCCAGAGCACCGACCCGACCCAGGCGATCACCGCAGTCGAGAACGCCTCGCTGGCGATGGACCTGGCCTCGCAGATCCGCACCCAGCTCACCACCGCCGTCAACACGGTCTTCCAAACCCAGGTCTAGTCCCCTACCAGCCCCCTCCCCCCGCTTCCCTCTCCCTCGAAATAAATGGACATCCGTCAGTTCATCACCAAGCTCACTCCCAAAGGCTGGCTCATGGTCGGGGGCTCGGTCGCGGCCGCGATCGTGTTCCTCGTTGTGCTCATGAGCTTCGCTTCCAAGCCCAGCTACACGACGCTGGAGACGGGGCTGGACCCCGCGCAGACCGGCAAGATCACGGCCGCGCTCGACGCCAAGGGCATCGGCTACCAGATCCAGGACGGCGGCACCGCGCTCGAGGTCACCTCGAGCCAGGTCAGCCAGGCCCGGATCGCGCTGGCCACCGCGGGCCTGCTCGGGATCGGCTCAGAGCAGCCCGGTTTCGAGCTGCTCAACAGCTCTCAGCTCGGCGCCTCGGACTTCCAGCAGCAGGTCACCTACCAGCGCGCCCTCGAGGGTCAGCTCGACCAGACGATCGAGCAGATCCAGGGCGTCGACTCGGCCACGGTGAACCTCGTGCTCCCCAACCAGCAGGACGAGCTGTTCGGCGACAGCACCCAGGCCTCGACCGCCTCGGTGCTGCTCGATGACTCCGGCTCGCTCAGCTCGAGCTCGATCCAGGGCATCGCCAACCTGGTCGCCTCGAGCGTCCAGGGCCTGACGACCAACAAGGTGACGATCACCGACGCCAACGGCACGCCGCTGTGGCCGAGCTCGGGCGGGGGCGCCGGCACCGGCGGCGGGCTGCCCGCCGCCCAGACGGCCGACGAGCAGTACGACTCGACGATGACCGCGCAGGTCGACGCGATGCTCGCTCAGACGCTCGGCCCCGGCAAGGCGCAGGCGACCGTCAACGGCAATCTCAACGACAACCAGGCCACCGAGCAGAGCCTCACCTATGGCAAGAAGGGCGTGCCGCTGACCTCGCAGACGTCGAACGAGACCCTGACTGGCGGCAACGGCACCTCCGGCGGCACCACGGGGACGATCCCGGCCTACGCGGCAACGGGCGGCGGCAGCAGCAACTCCAACTACAAGAACACTTCGAACAACACCACGTACGGCGTCGACAAGACGATCACGAACTCGACGATCGCGCCCGGCGCGATCAACAACCAGACCGTGTCGGTGCTGGTCGACAAGTCGGTGCCGGCGTCCGAGCTTCCGGCGATCCGCAACGCGGTGGCCGGCGCGGTCGGCCTGAACGCCAAGCGCGGCGACACCCTGTCGGTCTCCCAGATCGCGTTCTCCAAGGCCACCGCTCCCGCGGCGACCGCGGCGGGCGGGTCGGCCAAGATGATGGGCTACGCCAAGTACGCGATCATCGGGCTCGGGTCGCTGATCTTCATGTTCTTCATGCGCCGCAGCATCAAGCGGCGCGAGCGCGAGACGTTCGAGGGCCAGCCCACCTGGCTGCACGAGCTGGCCACCCCGCGCCCGCTCGCGGCGCTTGCCTCCGGCGGCGATGAGCCGCTTACCGAGGTCAAGCGGCTGCGCTCGCCGGTCAACGTTCCCAAGCGCCAGGTCGAGGAGCTGGTCGAGCGCGATCCCGATCGCGTCGCCCAGCAGGTCCGCGCCTGGATGAGCGAAGACTAGGCCGGGCGGAGCTAGCGATGGCTGCCGAGCTCGAACAGGCCACTCCGAACGCAGTCGCCGCCCCGGCCGCGGCCACCCCGGCCAGGACCAAGCGTCCCGAGCTGAAGGGACGCAAGAAGGCCGCCGTGCTGCTGGTCTCGCTCGGGCCCGACAAGGCCGCCGAGGTGTTCAAGCACCTGCGCGACGAAGAGATCGAATCCCTGTCGCTCGAGATGGCCAAGCTCCAGCGAGTCGACCCGCTCACCACCGGGGCGGTGCTCGAGGAGTTCGCGGCCACGGTCGAGGCGTTCGACTCGCTCATGTCCGGCGGCGTCGATTACGCGCGAGAGGTGCTCGAGCGCGCGCTCGGCGCCGAGCGGGCGCTCGAGATCATCGGCCGGCTCTCCAGCGTGATCGAGATGCGGCCGTTCGAATTCCTGCGCCGCACGCCCGCCGAGCAGCTCGTTACGTTCCTGCGCAACGAGTCGCCCCAGACGGTGGCGCTCGTCGTCGCCAACCTCCACACCACGCTGGCCTCCCAGGTGCTCTCGCACCTGCCCTCCAGCGAGCAGGCCGAGATCGCGCTGCGCATCGCGCGGATGGGCGAGACCAGCCCCGACGTGGTCAAGCAGGTCGAGGCCGTGATGCGCAAGAAGCTCGACAGCATCGTCCAGCAGGAGTACGTCCGCGCCGCGGGCGGAATCAAGTCGCTGGCCGAGATCCTCAACCACGCCGATCGCTCGACCGAGCGCAACGTGCTCGACGCATTGACCGAGTCAGACGAGGAGCTCGCCTCCGAGGTCCGGCGCCTGCTGTTCGTGTTCGAGGACATCGTCAAGCTCGACGACCGCTCGATCCAGCTCGTCCTGCGCGAGGCCGACCAGAAGGACCTGGCCCTGGCCCTGCGCGGCGTCAACGACGACGTCAAGGAGCGGATCCTGTCGAACATGTCAGAACGCGGCGCGACGATGCTGGTCGAGGAGATGGCCTACCAGCCCCCGCAGCGCAAGCGCGTGGTCGAGGAGGCACAGGGCCGGATCGTGGCCATCGTGCGCAAGCTCGAGGAAGCCGGCGCCCTGGTGCTCTCGCGCGGCGAGGAAGATGCAGTCGTCTAGCCCAGAGGCGGGAGTGGCCACGCAGGAGGCGGGAGTGGGCACGCGTCCGGTCGTCGGCTACGCCTTCCGTCAGCTCGACGCCCCGGCCGGCGCCACCGACGGCATCGCCGACGTCCTGTCCGCGGTCCGCGCCGAGGCCGAGCAGATCCGGGCGCAGGCGTGGGCCGCCGGCGAGGCCGAGGGTCGGGCCGCCGGCCTGGCCGCCGCGCGCACCGATGCGCAGCCCGCCCTCGCCGCGCTCGGCGCCTCGCTTGCGGCGATCGAGCGCGCGCGCGAGCAGCTGGTTAGCGAGCTCGAGCAGGACGCGGTCGAGATGGCCCTGCGCCTGGCCGAGCAGATCCTCGCCGGCGTCCTGGCCGTCCAGCCCGAGCGGGTGCTCGACGTCGCGCGCAACGCGCTTCGCCACCTCACCGAGCGCCGGCATGTGACGCTGGTCGTCAACCCCGACGATCTGGAGCTCGTGAGCGAGTGCGTCGAGCAGCTGCAGTCCGAGCTCGGCGGGATCGAGCACCTGGGGGTCCAGGCTGACCGTCGCGTCGCCCGGGGCGGCGCGGTGGCGCGGACCGACACCGGCGACATCGACGCCGGCATCGACACCCAGCTCGGCCGCGCCCGTGAGCTCGTCGCGGAAGCGGTCGCCGGCGGCCTTTCCGACGATGAGTAGCTTCGCGCGCGCCGCCCACGCGCTCCACGGCGCTGACCTCTCGCGCCGCGTGGGGCGGGTCTCGGACCTGATCGGACTGATCATCGAGGCGACGGGCGTGCAGGTCGAGATCGGCGAGGTGTGCATGGTCGGCGACGGCCGCGACCCGAGTGGCCGAGATTCCGTTCCCACCGAGGTGGTCGGCTTCCGCGGCGGGCGCACCCTGCTGATGCCGCTCGGCGAGCTGCACGGGATCGGCCCGGGCACCAGCGTGCACCCGACCGGGGCCCCGTTCCGGGTGGCCGTCGGCGAGCCGCTGCTCGGGCGCGTGATCGACGGCCTCGGCAATCCACTCGACGGAGTCGACCCCCCTTCGGGAGTGTCCTGGCGCAGCACGACGGCGGCGCCGCCGGATCCGATGACGCGGCCCCGGATCGAGGACCGCGTCGGCCTCGGCGTGCGCGCGCTCGACACGCTGGTCCCCTGCGGGCGCGGGCAGCGTCTTGGCATCTTCGCCGGCTCGGGCGTCGGCAAGTCGTCTTTGATGGGCATGATCGCCCGGTCGACCTCCGCTCAGGTCAACGTGATCGCCCTGGTCGGCGAACGAGGCCGCGAGGTGCGCGAGTTCATCGAGCGCGACCTCGGCGACGCGCTGTCGCACTCGGTCGTCGTCGTGGCGACCTCGGATCAGCCGGCGCTGGTGCGGATCCGGGCCGCGTTCACCGCCACCGCGATCGCCGAGCACTTCCGCGACCAGGGCCGTGACGTGATGCTGATGATGGACTCGGTGACGCGCTTTGCCATGGCTCAGCGCGAGGTCGGCCTGGCCATCGGCGAGCCTCCCGCAACGCGCGGCTACACGCCTTCGGTGTTCGCGCTGCTCCCGCGGCTTTTGGAGCGGGCGGGCACGAGCGACCGCGGGTCGATCACCGGCCTGTACACGGTGCTGGTCGACGGCGATGACATGAACGAGCCGATCGCCGACGCCGTGCGCTCGATCTTGGACGGCCACGTGGTGCTGACTCGCTCGTTGGCGCACTCGGGGCATTACCCGGCGATCGATGTCCTGCAGAGCGTCTCGCGACTGATCGGCGAGATCGTCACGCCCGAGGTCCGCGAGGCGGGGACCCGACTGCGTTCCGCGCTGGCGGCCTATCGCGACAAGGAAGATCTGATCTCGATCGGCGCCTACCAGCCCGGGACCGATCCCGTGCTGGACGCCGCGATCGGGCTGCGCCCGCGCATGGAGGCGTTCCTAAAGCAGCGTGTCGACGAGCCGAGCAGCCCCGAGGAGGCCGACGCACATCTGCTGGCGCTGGCTGACGAGCTCGTCCGCCGGATGCCGGTCACCGGCGAGGTGATCGATGGGCCACCGGCTGCTGGGGCGGGCGGGGTCCCGGGTCGCCAGGTCCCCGCCGGCGGCGTCCCAACCGGGCCGCCGGCGATACCGGCCCTCCAGCTCACCGCCTGACGCGGTCCGGCCTCCTAACCCGGCTCGCCGCCCGGCTCGGACACTCGTCCAGCACCGCTTAGGACCTGAGCGCGCCAGCCGAGTACAGGGCCATGAACGGATCCTCGTTCCGCTTCCGACTCGAACGGGTGCGCGCTCTGCGCGAACGTCGTGAGGACGCCGCCAAGCAGGAGTTGGCCGGCGCTCTCCTACGTCACCGCCGCTGCGAGGAGGAGGTGCAGGCCGCCGCCAATCGCATCGCGAACGCTCGCGCCGCGCAGATGGACGCGACCCAGCTGCCCATGAGCGCCACGGATTTGCTCGCCCGCCAGGCCTACCTGGAGCGCGCCGAGCGCGCCCACCAGGCGACCCGGCAGGACCTCCAGCGCCGCGAGGTCGAGCTGACCCAGCACCGCGAGGTGCTGATGAAAGCCGCGCAGGAGCGTCAGGCGCTCGAGCGTCTGAAGGAGAACCAGCGCGCCGACCACGAGCGCGAGGCCGCTCGTCAGGAGGGCATGATGCTCGACGAGATCGCGCTCAACGGATTTCGCAGGAGGGCCGCATGAGTTCCGCGGCTGCCCTTGCCCCATCCCCAGCCCCGACCGGGCCTGACCCGACCGCCGCGAGCGGCGGGCCGCCCGGCTCCAGCTCAGGACCGCCCGGCTTTGCCAGCGTCCTCGATGACCAAGTGGCCCGGACCGCCGTTGCGGAAGGCCAGACCAAGAGCGCCGGAGGATCGGCGCGGGGATCGACCAACCCTGCCCAGGCCAAGTCCGCTCCGGCCGGGCCTGCTCAGGCCAAGCCGGCTCAGGCCAATCCCGCTCAGTCCTCCGCCGACGCGGTAGCGGCCGCCGCGGCCGCCGTCGTGCAGGCGCCTGTCGCGCCGGCGCAGGCCCAGCCCGCCGCCGCCCAGCCGTCGGGGACCACCACCCAGACTTCGCCCCGGGTAGCCCAGGCGATCGCGACCAGCACCGCGACGGCGACCAGCAACCTGACGGCGAGCGAAGCCGCCACGGCTGCCTCGACCACGGACGCCACCAGCGACGCGACCGCAACCGCCACGCCCGCAGCCGCAGCGACCACAACCACAGCGACCACAGCCACAGCGACCACGGTGGCCACCTCCACCCCCGCGGCGGCGACGGCAAACGCCGCCGCGTCAGCCACTCCGGCTCCGGCCACTCAGCCGCAGGCCACGACGTCCCAGGGGCAGCCCGCGCCGGCGCAGTCGCAGGCTTCAACCTCTTCAGCCCAAGCCACCGCCCCGAACCTGACCGACACCCCCACGGCGACCGGCGCGCCGGCTGCGACGCAGCCCGCGCCCGTCGCCTCCTCTTCTCAGCCGACCGCGACTCAGGCCCCGGCCCCGCAGCCCGCCCCCCAGACCCAGACACAGGCACAGACGGGAACGCCCGGCGCGGCGCAGGCCCAGGCGACAGGCCAGTCGTCCACGGGACAGCCGGCGAGCCCAGCGACCGCAAGCACCGCCACCCCGGCGCCGGCGGCGGCCGACGCGTCCACCGCGCAAACCCCCGCACAGTCACAGTCACAGTCAGAGTCACAGTCTCAATCACAGTCTCAATCACAGTCACAGTCACAGTCACAGACCGGCTCCCAACAGCAGCACTCCTCGTTCTCAGCCTCGGCTTCGCCGGCCCCCTCGTCCACCACCCCGAGCGCCAACCTGGTCGCGCCGCAGACGCCCGCGCCCACCCAGTCCACCCAGGCAACCCAGGCTCCGCAGGCCACGACCCTGACGCGCTATGGCGTCTCGCTCCAGGACGCCGTCGACAACGTCCGCACCATGATCGAGAGCGCAGGCCCGGGCGTGACGCAGGCGCGGATCGAACTCTCGCCCGCATCGATGGGCACGATCCGGATCCAGATTCAGCGCACCGACAGCGGCGTCACCGCCCACGTGGTCGCCGACCACGCCGCGACGGCGGACACGCTCTCGCAGGGTGGCGATGACCTCAAGCGCCAGTTCGCCAACGCCGGGGTGAACCTTCTGAGCCTCAACATCGAGAGTCGCGGCGGCGGCAACGGCCAGTCGCAGAACTCCGACTCGGACACCGGGTCCGCTTCCGGGTCCACCGCCAATTCCGACCAGATCGATGCCGTCGGCGACGACGGCGCAGTCGAGCCGACCACTTCCGCGCTTTCAGGCAGCGCGCTGGTGAACGTGCTCGCCTGACGCACCTTCCAAGACAAGGACGACAAACGATGAGCATCAGCACCCCCGGCACGACTCAGACGACCGGCACCAACTCGACCACTCAGACCAACAGCACGAACTCGAGTTCGAGCAGCCTGCCGATCAACGAGAACCAATTCCTGCAGATGCTCATGACCGAGCTCCAGAACCAGAACCCGATGGATCCGAACTCGAGCGACCCGATGAGCTTCGTCACCGAGCTCGCCCAGTTCACCTCGGTCGAGCAGGAAACGGACACCGCGCAGAACACGTCCACGCTCGCCACAGGTCAGAGCACCTCAGCGGCGCTCCAGATGATCGGCTCCACCGTGAACTACACCGACCCGACGAGCGGCGCGACCGACACCGGCACCGTACAGAGTGTCGAGATCACCTCTTCGGGTCCGACCCTCACCGTCAACGGTACCTCCGGTATCGCTCCCTCGAGTGTCACCGAGGTCTCGTGAGGTCCCGTGAGCTCAGTACTGCCCAACGCGGCGCTGATCGCGCCCGGCCCGGTCGGACCGGCTCAGCCGGCCGCGACGCCGGCTGCCGGCACTGCCGGCACACAGCCCGCGAATGGTCCGTCCTTTCAGGAGTTGCTCGACAAGCAGACGAGCACTCTTCAGTTCTCCCGTCACGCGCTCCAGCGTTTGCAGCAGCGCGGGATACAGCTGGACCAGCCCACGCTGGGACGGCTGACGGAGGGAGTCCAGCGCGCCGCCGGCAAGGGCTCGCGCGACTCAGTGGTCTTCGTCGACGGCACCGCCTACGTGGTGTCAGTCGCGAACAACACCGTCATCACGGCGGTGGGATCAGAGCACATGCGACAGCAGGTGTTCACCAACATCGACAGCGCCGTGATCGCGTGAGCGAAACGGTCAACAACAACAGCGGCTGGACCTCTGCGAGGAGGCCGCAGAAGGGCACGATGCTCCCATGATGTCAGGCATGTACGCCGCGATCAGCGGCCTTGACGCTCACCAGACGATGCTCGACGTGACCGCCAACAACCTCGCCAACGTCGACACGATCGGCTACAAGGCACAGAGCGTCCAGTTCTCCGATGAGCTCTCGCAGCTCATCCAGGCCGGCACCAGCCCGAACGGGTACAGCGCCGGCACCAACCCGGTCCAGGTCGGCCTGGGCGTCCAGGTCGGCTCGATCGACAACAACATGACCGCCGGTGGCGTCGAGACGACCGGCAACTCCACCGATGTCGCCATCCAGGGCAACGGGTGGCTGCGGGTCGCCGACGGCGACGTCGGCACGACCCCGCCGACGTTCGATGCCACCCAGTACACCCGGGCGGGCGACCTGACGACCAACTCGTCGGGTTACCTGTGCACGCAGACCGGGCAGTACGTGCTCGGCTACGGCGCGACGCAGAGCGCCACCACCGGCGCCTACTCGATCAACACGGCCGGCGGCGACGACAACCCGATCATCATCCCGCCGGGCTCGACCAACGTCACGATCGGCCCGGACGGCAGCGTGAATTACCAGAACGCTTCGGGTACCGCCGTCACCGCCGGCTACATCTCGCTGTCGACCTTCCCGAACGAGTCGGGTCTACAGCGCGACGGCGGCAACCTGTGGAGCGCCACGGCCGCTTCCGGCGCCGAGACCGTCGGCCAGCCCGGTACGGGCAACTTCGGCGAGACGATCGGCGGCGAGCTCGAGCAGTCCAACGTCGACATGGGCACCGAGTTCACCAACATGATCGAGGCCGAGCGTGGTTACCAGGCCAACGCCTCGACGATCACCACTGCTGATCAGATGATGCAGACCGTGGTGCAGATGAAGCAGTAGCTCCGGCTTGAGGGCTGGTAAGGGAGGGGCGGTGATCGAGGGAATGCCGCCCCTCCCGATTCCAGTCTCAGCATCCCTCTCTCACCCATGAGGAACTAACCATGATCACCCTTCACCGTCTCGGGCACAAGCTCGAGATCTTCCGCCTTAATCCGGATCTCATCGTCACCGTCGAGGCCACGCCCGATACGGTGATCACCCTCGCCACCGGGGCCAAGATCGTGGTGGCCGAGACACCCGAGCGCGTCGCCAAGGCCGTGCGCGAGTACCGCGTCGAGATCCTGTCCGACGCCCTGAAGCTCCGTCACCAGCAGCGCCGCGCGGAGAACCCGCGTCTCGGCGCGGTTCGCATCGCCGCCGAGGCCGGCCACGAGGGTCATCACGGCAGCCACGACAACGTCGCCGATTTCGGTCGTCGCGAGCTCGCGGCAGAGTGATGACACTCACTCTCCAGGTTTCCATAGCCCGGCCGATGACCGGGTCATGAAGGCCGCAACCGGCATAGGAATCGCTGTCGCCGTAGTCGGCATCCTGATGGGGGCGATGATGGACGGCACCAGCCCGGCGGCGTTCATGAACCCGACCGCGCTGATCCTGATCATCGCCGGTACCGGCGGCGTGACGATGGCGAGCGTCGGCATGGACGGGATGAAGAAGATCCCCTCCCTGTACAAGCTCGTGATCGGAGCCGAGCCGCTCGACATCCAGGGGCGGGTCAACCTGCTTGTCTCACTCGCCGAGCAGGCGCGGCGCGAGGGTCTGCTCGCCCTCGACGGTCAGATCGCCGAGATCGATGACGAGTTCACCAAGAAGGGCCTGCAGCTCGTCGTCGACGGCACCGACCCCGAGCTGGTGCGCGCGATCCTTGAAGCCGAGATCGACGCGATGGCCGCCCGTCACCACGCCGGCGTCCTGCCGTTCGAGAAGGCCGGCGGCTTCGCGCCGACGATCGGGATCATCGGCACGGTCATGGGGCTCGTCCACGTGCTCCAGAACCTGTCCGCGCCGGCGACGCTCGGTCCTTCGATTTCCTCCGCGTTCATCGCCACGCTGATGGGTGTCGGCTCGGCCAACGTGATCTACCTGCCGGTGGCCAACCGCCTGAAGGCGCTGTCGGCCGGCGAGGTCGAGTTACGCACGCTCACCCTCGAGGGCATCCTGTCGGTGCAGGCCGGCGATAACCCGCGGGTCGTGGCCGACAAGCTGACCTCGTTCGTGCCTCCGGCCGAGCGCGGCGGCGACGGCGCCGACAACGTCACCGAGATGCCTCAGCGTGAGGCGGAAGCCGCCTAGTCGGAGACCGTCATGGCTTCGCACGGCAAAAAGCGGGGCCTGCCCGTCGAGCACGAGAACGAGGAGCGCTGGCTGCTGACCTACGCGGACATGCTCACGCTGCTGTTCGCGCTGTTCATGGTCCTGTTCTCGATCTCCTCGGTCAACATCTCCAAGTACCAGGTCCTCCAGCAGTCGCTCAAGGCCGCGTTCTCGGGCTCGATCCTGCCGGGCGGCCAGGCCATCCTCCAATCGGGCTCGGAATCGACCGCCGCCCACACGCCGGCCACGGCCGTGGTCCCGTCGATCGTGCCGCTGACACCGACGCCGACGTCGCGCTCGAGCAGCAGCACCGGCTCCGCGAACGCGTTCACGACGGCCCAGACCGCAGCCGCGGCCCAGCCGATGACCAGCGCCCAGCTCCAGGCGGCCCTCAACAGCATGAGCGCGTCGATCGCCGAGCAGGACGAGCTCGTCGGGCTGCAGCGCAAGCTCCAGGCCTACGCCAAGGCACACGGCTTCGCCAACCAGGTCCAGGCGGTCGTCAACCGCCGCGGGCTGGTCGTTCAGGTGCTCACCGACAACCTGCTGTTCGAGTCCGGACAGGCGACGCTTCAGCCGGCCGGCCGGCCGCTGCTGAACGAAGTCGCGCAGCTGCTCAATGTCGATCAGTCTCATCCGATCACTGTGGAGGGATACACCGACAACGTCCCGATCCACAGCGCCGAGTTCCCCAGCAACTGGGAGCTGTCGACCACGCGGGCGACGACCGTCGTGCAGTACCTGATCAGCCGAGGCGTCAACGCCAACCGGCTGGGGGCTGCCGGGTACGCCGACCTGCACCCAGTAGCCAGCAACGCGACCGCGGCCGGACGTGCGCTCAACCGCCGGGTCGACATCGTGATCGAGCGCCTGAACCCCGAACCCCCGACATCCTGAGAGCCCAGCCATGAAGAAAAAGCTCCTGATCATCCTCCCGATCATCCTGCTCGGCGGCGGCTACGAAGCCAAGGCCAAGCTGATGCCGCCCAAGGTCGTCAAGCCGAAGATCGCCGGAGAGATCTACATCCTCCCCCACCAGTTCATGTGCAACCTCCAGGATGGGCACTACGCGACGTTCACGCTCGCGCTCGAGCTCGCCCCGGGCCAGAGCGACGGAGCGAGCGCCGACAGCACGGTCTCGTCCACCAGCGTGGTCGGGACGCTGCCCGAGGAGGCGGTGATCCGCGCGATCGTCACCAACCTGATCACCGACCAGACCGAGAACACGCTGGTCAGCATGAGCGGGCGCACCGGCCTGGAAGAGCAGATCCTGTCCGACATCAAGACGCAGACCGACGTGAAGGTGGACCAGGTCTACTTCACCGACGTCGCGGTCCAGTAGAGGAGACGCCATGAGCGAGAGACTCGAACTGGAGCAGCTTCCGGTCGTGGCCGGTGAGAACCTCCCCGTCTCCACCGGCGGGACCGGTGATCTGCGCCGGCTGAGCGCCGTGCCGGTCGACCTGAGCGTGGAGATGGGACGCACGCGGATGACCGTGGGCGAGACGCTCGAGCTTCGACAGGGCTCGATCATCACCCTCAACCGGATGGCGGGTGAGCCCGTCGATCTGCTCGTCAACGGCACCCCGATCGCCCGCGGCGAGGTGGTGGTGATCGACGAGCAGTTCGGCCTGCGCGTCACCGAGGTGCTCGGCTCCTCACCCATCGGCGAGAGCCCCAATCCTCCCGCCGCGGCACCCGGCGAGGACGGAAACGTCGCGGCTGCGTAGGGCCCCGCGCGAAGCTAAAGCAACGCGCCGCCGCTGACGACTACCCCAGTACCGAATCCCACTGACGGGAACGGCTCGCCCGAAACTGCAAGGAGCAACCACGTCATGCCAGACGCCCCCAACAACCCCCGCCAGCTCGTCGTGTTCACGCTCGGCAGCGAGCAGTACGCGCTCCCGATCCAGCAGGTGCACGAGATCATCCGGTACGCCGAGCCGCGTTCGGTCGCCTCGCGTGCGGACTGGGTGCGCGGCGTGATCAGCCTCCGCGGGCGGATCGTCCCGGTCTACGACCTGGCCGCCCGGCTCGGCCTTGCCTCCGAGCTCACCGAGCAGACCAAGATCGTGATCGTCGAGGCGGGCAACGAGACCGCCGGCGTCATCGTCGACGGCGTCGAGGAGGTCCTGACCGTCGAGGACGGGCAGCTCCAGGAGGCGCCCGGCGCCGACACCACGCTGATCGAGTCGATCGCCAAGATCGGCGACCGCCTCGTCGTGCTGCTCAAGCCCGCCGCCGTGTTCACCGCTCCTGATCTCGCCGTGGCCGCCTGAGCTCCACGCAGACCGACCCACCGCCGCGGCCGACATGTCAACAACCTCCCCCGCGCGGGTCGTCGTCGTTGACGACAGCGCGCTGATGCGCAACATCGTCACCCGCTCGCTCACCCGGGCGGGGGTCGAGGTGGTAGGCAGCGCCCGCGATGGCGACGAGGCGCTCGCCGTGTGCGAGCGCGAGCGCCCGGACGCGATGACGCTCGACCTCACGATGCCGGGCCTCGATGGCCTCGGCGTGCTGCGCGCCCTGCGGGAGCGCACCAACACGAACATCCGGGTCGTCGTCGTCTCCGCCTTCTCGGCGGCGCACGGAGCCCGTGCGGTCGACGCGCTCGCCGAGGGCGCCTTCGACCTGGTCTCCAAGCCGACCGCCAACGAAGGGCTCGACTCGTTCATCGAAAACCTCGGGACCAAGGTCAAGGCCGCGGCCGCCTCCCGCCCCAAGCCGCGGCTCGCTCCGCCCGTGTTCACGCCGCGTCCGGCCGCGGTCGCGCGCAAGGTGGCGCGTGTCGTGCTGATCGCGACCTCGACCGGCGGGCCCCGCGCCCTGGCCGCCCTACTGCCGAAGCTGCCGGCGCCGCTGGGCGTCGGCACCCTGATCGTCCAGCACATGCCGGCCGGGTTCACCGGATCACTCGCCGCGCGGCTGAACGCGAGCAGCGCCCTGAACGTGATCGAAGCCGCCGGCGGCGAGACGCTCAACCCCGGCACCGCCCTGCTCGCGCCCGGCGGTCTGCACCTGCGCCTGTCACCGGACGGTCGCGCCGAGCTCTCCGAGGAGCCGGCGATCGGCGGACTGCGGCCGCGGGCCGACCTGCTGATCGAGGACGCCGCCCGGATCTACGGCGATCGGCTGCTCCTCGTCGTGCTCACCGGGATGGGCAATGACGGCCTGCGCGGCGCGCGCGAGGTCAAGCGCCGCGGCGGGCGGATCCTGGTCGAGTCCGAGGAGTCCTGCACCGTCTACGGCATGCCGCGCGCGATCGTCGAGAGCGGCCTGGCCGACGGCGTGATCGACCTCGGACGTCTTCCCGAGGCGATTGCCGGCGAGGCCCTGGCGTGAACGAGCGCGACACGCGACTGCGCAACCGCACCCCGCTGCCCAGGCACCGAGGGCACGACGCCGGGTTGGAGGGCCCTCGCTCCGATCTGGTCGCGGCGGACGACTACATCGGCTTCTGCGACGGCCTGCGCCTGATCTGCGGGATCGACCTGCTCCAGTACCGCCGGCCGCAGATGGAGCGTCGCCTGCGGTCCTACTGGGCCCGGCTCGGTATCTCGATGCTGACCGACGCGCTACCGCTTCTGCGCCGCGACGCCACCCAGCTCGATGACCTGCTCGACCGGGTCACGATCAACGTCTCGCAGCTCTGGCGCCACCCCGACCAGTGGATGCAGCTCGAGGCCGGCCTGCTGGCCGAGCTCGCCGCCGCCGGGCCCGTGCGGGCGTGGAGCGCGGGTTGTTCCTACGGCGCCGAGGCCTACACCCTGGCCGCCGTGTGCCGCGACGCCATCCCGAACGCGTCGGTCACCATCCTCGGAACTGACATCGACCCCCGCATGGTCGCCCGCGCCAAGGTCGGCGAGTTCTCCGACGCAGACGCCCGCAGCGCGCCCGGCGCGGCGATGGAACGCTGGTTCGAGCGCATGCCGGCCGGCTGGCGGGCCAAGCCCCCGCTGCTCGCGATGGCCACCTTCGAGGTCGGAGACCTGCTCAAGCTTCGGCCGCGCGGGTCGAGCTATGAACTGATCATGTGTCGCAACACGGTCATCTACTTCGCTGACGCGATCCGGGACGAGCTGCACGCCTCCTTCGCCCACGCGCTGCGACCGGGTGGCCTGCTCGTCGTCGGGGGGACCGAGCGGGTCAGCGAGCCCGCGGCGCTTGGCCTGCGCCCGGTACAGCCCTTCATCTACCGAAAGTCGTGATGGACACCTCCGAGTACATGCCGATGTTCCTTGCCGAGACGCGCGAGCATCTCGAACAACTGAACCTGGCGATCGTCAAGCTCGAGGAGGACTCGACCGACCGGGCCACCGTCGAGGAGATCTTCCGCATCGCGCACTCGCTCAAGGGGATGAGCGCGACGATGGGCTTCGCCAACATCGCCGAGCTGACCCATCACATGGAGGACGTGTTCGAGCTGCTGCGCCAGCGCACCAGCGGGCTGCCCTCGGAGGCAATCGACACCGTGTTCGCCTGCCTGGACGCGCTGTCCGCCGCGGCTGAGTCGATCGAGGCCGACGGGCAGGAGGCGCTCGATCCGGCCCCGCTCGTGAGCCGCCTGCGCAGCCTGGTGCGACCCCGCACCGCCGAGCAGGAGATGGCCCGTAACGGGGGGGTCGACGAACCGAGCCGCGCCGCGGTCGAGGCCGCCCGCGCGGCCGGCGCCCGCGTCCTGTTCGTCCGCGTCGCGCTCACCAAGGACGTGATGATGCCGGCGGTCCGGGCGCACATGGTGCTGGCCGCCCTCTCCGATCACGGCGAGGTGCTGGGCAGCGTCCCCGCCCCGGAGGGCCTCGAGCAGTTCCAGGGCCGCGAGATCAGCGCCTGGGTCGCCTCAGACCACGAGGACGAGCCGATCATCCAGAACCTATCCGGCGTCTCCGAGGTCGCCACGGTCACCGTCGCCGACGTCACCGAGCCCGAGGAGCCGGCCGCGCCGGCCGAGATCGCCCCGGAACCCGCGCCGGTCGAGGTCGTTCCCGAGCCCGCGCCGGTCGAGGTCGTTCCCGAGCCCACGCCGCTCCAGACCGCTCCCGAGCCGACCCCCGCTCCAGAGAAGCCCGCCGACAGCCAGACCAAGGCGACCCGGACCGTCCGCGTCGACGCCGAGCGGCTCGACGCCTTGATGCACTCGATGGGCGAGCTCGTGATCCACCGCACCGCGGTCGAGGCCCTCACCGCGAACCTCGAGGTCGAGGGCCTCCAGCACGCCGTGCAGGAGCTGACCCGCAGCTCCCAGGCGCTCCAGGCGATGGTCATGCAGGTCCGCATGATCCCGGTCGACGTCGTCTTCCTTCGCTTCCCGCGGCTGATTCGCGACCTGTCGACCAAGCTCGGCAAGGATGTGAAGCTCGAGCTCGTCGGCTCTGAGACCGAGCTCGACCGCACCGTCGTCGACGCGCTCGGGGACCCGCTCGTCCACCTCGTCCGCAACGCGGTCGACCATGGCCTGGAGCTGCCGGACGCCCGCGTGGCCGCCGGCAAGCCGCGTCACGGCACGATCGAGATCACGGCCCGGCACGCCGGCGGGAGCGTCGTCATCGAGGTCCGCGACGACGGCAAGGGGATCGACCCCGCGATCGTGGCCCGCAAGGCTCTCTCGCTCGGCATGATCGACGCCGACGCGGCCGCCGCGATCGACATGCGCGGCGCGGTTGAGCTGCTGTTCAGCCCCGGGTTCTCGACCGCCGAGACGACCAGCGACATCTCGGGTCGTGGCGTGGGCATGGACGCGGTCCGCGCCAAGATCCGCCAGCTCGGCGGCGAGGTCCTGATCGACTCCACCCAGGGCCAGGGCACGCTGGCGCAGATCCGCCTGCCGCTGACCCTGGCCATCGTCTCCGCGCTTCAGGTCGACGTCGCCGGGGCGCCGTTCGCCATCCCGCTCGACCGGATCGAGCGCACGCTGCGCCTGTCCGAGCAGACCGTCCGGTCGGTGGTCGGCCGGCCGATGCTGGTCCTCGAGGACGGCGTGCTGCCGCTGCTCGACGGGAGCTGGGTGTTCGGCGGCGAGGCCACGGGACGGCACGAGTTCGTCGTGATCATCCGCACCCAGGACCGGCGTCTGGCGCTCGCCGTCGACGACCTGGTCGGCCAGCGCGAGCTGGTCACTCGGCCGCTCCCGGAGATCGTCTCCGACGGGCAGCCGGTATCCGGGGGTGCTGCCCTGGCCGACGGCCGGATTGCGTTGATCGTTGACTGTGACGCGCTCGCGGCCGATAAGGCAATCACGGGCGGCGTCACCACCGCCGACCCGGGCGGCCGCGCCGCGCTGCGCCTCGCCGCCTAGGACAACCAATCGACCACAGGAGCCCGACCGGTGACCCCTCGCTACACGGAACTGCAACTCGATGCTCTGCGGGAGCTGGCGAACATCGCCTCCGGTAACGCCGCGACGTCGCTGTCGCAGATGCTGGGGCGAGAGGTCGGCCTGAGCGTGCCCCGCGTCCTGGCCCTCCCGCTCGCCGACGCCGTCGAGGCATGCGGCGGCCCCGAGGATGACATCACCGGCGTCGTGATCCCGCTCCGGGGCGATCTCGAAGGAGTCGTGCTGCTGCTGATCTCGCTGCAGGGCGCCGATGCCCTGTGCCGTCTGCTGGGCGTCGAGGCCAAGAGCGAGATCGGCGAGTCAGCCCTGCGCGAGATCGGCAACGTGCTCGGCACCTCCTGCCTGAACGCGCTGGCCTCCATGACCGGTCTGGACCTCGAGCCACGCCCGCCGCACCTGACCACCGACATGCTCGGTGCGATCGTGTCCTCGCTGGCGCTGAGCCAGACCGCGTCGGCCGAGCTCGTGCTGGTGCTCGACTCCGAGCTCGCGGTGGCCGGTGAGCCGTGCTCGATCTCCTTCGTCCTGCTGCCCACGGACGGGGCCGTGACCGACCTGCTCAAGCCGCTCGGACTCGCGGAGACCATCGGCTAGTGATGGGGACGGTACGCATGGGCGAGATCGAGGTGTCCTCGCAGACCGGCGAGGAACTGGTGGCACGCGGCCTCGGCTCCTGCATCGGCCTGGCGCTGATCGACCGCCGCTCCGGCGTGGCCGGAATGGCGCACATCGTGCTGCCGGAAGCCCCGGGCGACTGCGACCCCGAGCCTGGCAAGTTCGCCGACCTGGCCGTGCCCGAGCTGATCTCGCAGATGAAGCGGGCCGGAGCCACCGTCCGCCGGCTCGACGCGGTGCTCGCGGGTGGCGCGCGGATGTTCGAACTCGGCGACATGGACATCGGGGCACGAAACGCGGAAGCGGTGAAGGAGGGCCTGGCCCGCTCCGGCGTGACCGTCCGGGCCGCCGACACCGGGGGCAACCGAGGGCGGACGATGCGCGTGACCGTGGGTGAGTTCACGGTCCGCGTCAAGGAGGCCGGGGGCAAGCCGACCACGCTGTTCAACGCCGACCGCAGCCGACAGCCCAAGAACGATTCCCGCGGAGGAAAGGCCCGATGAATCCAGAGCAGGTTGCCGCGCTGGTTGAAGCGGCCAAGCAGGGACAGGTCCCCGAGCAGGTCGCCGCCCCGCGGCGTGGCCACCGCCTGCGCACGGTCGACTTCTCGCGCCCCACGAAGTTCACGGCCGATCACCAGCGGCGGATCGCCCGCGCGATCGACACCTTCTGCCAGACGTCGGTGACCCGGCTCTCGACCGAGCTGCGGACCCCGGTCGAGCTCGAGACGATCAACACCTCGCAGGCGACCTGGTCAGGCGCCCAGGCCCAGCTTCCGGGCGGCTCCTTGTGGGTGACGCTCGAGGTCCAGCCCCTCGGCACCCGGCTGCTGTTCACCGTCGAGCAGTCGTTCATCCTGATGTGCCTGGACTGCCTGCTGGGCGGCGCCCCCGACAAGCCGCCGAGGGAGCGTCGCTTCAGCGAGATCGACACGATGCTCACCCAGCGTCTGATCGAGTCCATGGTCCACCAGCTCTCGTTGGTTTGGCACGACCTCGCCGGGGTAACGCTGTCGCTCGTCGAGATCGAGACCTTCAACGACGCCAGCGCGATCGCCGCGGTCTCCGAGCCGACCCTGGTCGTCGTGATCGAAAGCCGGATCAACAAGCACTCGGCGTCGATGGCGCTGCTCATCCCCTGGCTCGCGATCGACCCGGTCGCCGACCGCCTGTCGGGCAAGGAAACCGACGAGCCCGAGTCCGACCTGCTCGGCGCCGCCGAAATCGGGCGAGCGGTGGCCGGTGTCCCGGTCACCCTGCGGGCCGAGGTCGCCGCCATCGAGTTGCCGATCGACGAGATCCTGGCCCTCCGTCCCGGCAGCGTGATCAAGCTCGGGGCCAGCGCCGAGCACGGCGTGACGCTGTTCGCCGAGAACGTCAAGCTGGCCCGCGCCCAGCCGGGCTGTAACGGCCCGCGCCGCGCCGTGCAGGTGTCCGGCACCGAACGGAGGTTTGGATGAGCACCTCGCAGGACATCACGCCCCGCGAAGCGCTGACGCGCCTCGGCGCCTCCACCGCCGAGGCCGTTGCGCAGGTGCTCGAGATGTTCGTCCCGGGGTCGGTGCAGCGGGGCGAGGTCACCGTCCTCCCCGAGGGCCAGTCTCCGTTCTCCAACGTCGCCCGCGGCTCGATCGCCTCGAGCGTCTCCTACGTGGACGGGGTGACCGGCGCCAACATTTTCGTGCTCACGCCCGCGGGCGCGCGCGGCCTCGCCGGCGCGATGGGCGCACCCGCGCCCGAGGATGGAGAGAGCACCGGCGGGAAGCTATCCGAGCTCGAGATGTCCGCGATCGCCGAGGCCGCGAACCAGACCATGGCGGCCGCGGCGGCCGCTATCGGCGTTGTCCTGGGCCAGGAGATCGAGATCTCGACGCCCGACACCCGCGTGCTCGACGATCCCGCCTCGGCCGCCGACATCTACGGGAGCGCGCCGCACGCGATCTCCACCACCTTCCTGATCGACACCGAGGCCTGCCGCCTGATCCAGCTGGTCCCGGCCGCCTTCGTCGTCCGGATGGCGCGCGCGATCGACGAGCTCAGCGCGGAGCGTGCCGGCGCAGAGCCTTCGGGGAGCGGAGCGTCCGCCCCGGGCGGCGCCGCCGGTGCCGACACGACGCCTCACAGCGTGGCCCTCGAGGAGGCGCTCGGCGCGATCAACCTGCGCGTCTGGGCCGAGCTCGGACGCTCACGCATGCCGCTGGGCTCGGCGCTCGGCCTGCCCGTCGGCGCCGTGCTCGACCTCGATCGGCCGGCCGACGCGCCGGTCGACCTGTACGTCAACGGCGTGCGCTTCGCGCGCGGCCAGCTGTTCGTGACCGACGACGGTGAGTGGGCCGTGTCGCTCGACGCCCTCGAGAGCGAGGGCATGCGGGTGTTCGAGCTGGCGCGCTCGGCGTCGCCCGAGCCTCGGGCAGACGTCGAGGCCGACGCTCAACCTGTCGACCTGCAGTCCGATCAACCGATAGAGACCGAAGCCCCTTCAGCTGACCCAGAAACCCCTTCAGCTGACCCCGAAGCACCCAACGCCCCCAATCAGCAGCAACCAGAAGTGGAAGGAGCCGTGACGTGATGGCCCGTGTACTCGTAGTCGACGACGCCGCGTTCATGCGCAAGGTGGTGAGCGACGCCCTCGCCTCCGGCGGCCACGAGGTGGTAGGCGAGGCAGGTAACGGCACCGAGGCCGTGCAGCGCTACCAGGAGCTGTCCCCGGAGCTCGTGACCCTGGACATCACCATGCCCGAGAAGGACGGCCTCGAGGCTCTCGGCGAGATCATCTCGATCGATCCCGGCGCGCGCGTGCTCATGTGCTCGGCGCTCGGCCAGGAGGCAAAGGTGATCGAGTCGATCCAGAAGGGCGCCAAGGATTTCGTCGTCAAGCCCTTCCAGCCGGCCCAGCTGCTCGAGGCGGTCGGCAAGGCGCTGGCGTAGCGCCGTTAGTCCGAGCGGAAGCGCTCGGTCATCTCGGCGTCCGGATCGCTGCGCTGGCCCTCGCCGGCGCCCTCGGACTCTTCCTCAGGATCCTCGAGCGTGGTGTTCGCCTGAGCGACCACCGACTCCAGGTGATGCTTGAGCTTCTCCTCCGAGCCCGGCGCCACATCGGCGACCACGACCCGGCCCTTCTTCAACGCGACCTCGCCCCAGTCCCCGCTGCCGAGGAGCACGAGCGTCCGCTCAAAGCTCTGCTTCCAGCCCTTCGGAACCTCACCGTCGAGCGGGACGGTGAGCTCGCCATCGTTGACCTCGGCGTCCGACCAACTGAGCGTGACGGGTTCCATTGGGGTATTCCTACCCAGTCATCACTGCTTTGAAAGATGTCCAGCTGCGCGATGGCTACGCCGACCTAGGCGAGGTGCGCCTCCATTACGTCGAGGCGGGCGACGGGCCGCTCGTCGTCCTGCTCCACGGCTTTCCGGACTTCTGGTACAGCTGGCGCTTCCAGATCCCGGCGCTGGCGGGCGCCGGCTTCCGCGTGCTGGCGCCCGACATGCGGGGCTACAACCTGTCGTCCCGGCCGCCCGACGTGGGGTCCTACGCGCCGTCGCGACTGGCCGCGGACGTCCGCGACCTGATCGCCGAGCGCGGCGCTGCGCGGGCGTTCGTGGCCGGCCACGACTGGGGCGCCGCGGTGGCGTGGCTGGCTGCGATGCGCCATCCCGAGGCGGTCGAGCGGCTGGCCATCCTGAACGTCCCTCATCCGCGCCGCATGGTGCAGGCGCTGCGCCGGCCGGGCCGCCAGCTCCTGCGCTCCTGGTACATGTTCTTCTTTCAGGCGCCGTGGCTGCCCGAGCAGCTGCTCGCCGCCCGCGACTGGCGAGGTCTCCGGCGACCGTTCGCGGAGGCCCGCCCGGACGCGTTCACGCCGGCCGACATCGAGCGCTACAAGCGGGCTTGGTCACAGCCGGGCGCGATCACCGCGATGCTCAACTATTACCGGGCCTCGATGCGCCGGCCGCCGGGCGGGGTGAGCGGGCGATCGCTTCCGCCGATCGAGGCGCCGACGTTGGTCATCTGGGGCGAGCGCGACCGACACCTGGGCGCCGAGCTGGCCGAGCCCTATTCCGCCGACGTCCCGAACCTCGCGCGGGTCGTTCGTCTCTCCAACGCGTCCCATTGGATCCAGCACGACGAGCCCGACCGCGTCTCGGAGCTGCTGATCGACTTCTTCGGGGGCCGCGACCAAGCCCGATCGCGTGGCTAACCGCGCATTCGACGTCCTCCGAGCGGCGAGCGCGCGGTTAGCCCCCCTATAGCCGGAGCGCCGGCGACCGCCGCCGCACGCGTAGCGCGCGGAGTCAGTAGGAGTAGCTAGCCGTGGATGGCCGAACAGCCGTCCATTCAAGGACCGAGACCCCCTGGCCGATTACCGGGAGGACTCTTCCCTCGGAGTCCTTTCCCTCGATGAAGTCGCTCACGTTTACTCGTGGCGTCGCACTTGCCGGCGCCCTGACGATCACGCATGCCGCCACCGCGTTCGGCGCGACCACGCATGCGTCGACCACGCACGCCCACGCCACCGAATCGGCCGCCCTCCAGGCCAAGGGCACCAAGGCCCTGGCCGCCGCGAGCGGCGAGAACACGCCGTTGAACGTCGGCCACACGGTGGCAAGTCACACGGCTGCGAGCAGCGGCGGTGGCGCGAGCATCGTCCGCACGATCGTCGGGCTGTTCATCGTCATCGCCGTGATCTACGGAATCGCGTGGATCATGAAGCAGGCCAAGAAGAGCAAGGTTCGCCCAACGGGCCACGGCCTCTCGCAGGTCGCCAACCTGCCCCTGGGCAGCGGGCGCAGTGTCGCGGTCGTCCGCGCCGGCCGGGAGATCCTGGTCGTCGGGGTGGCCGAGAACGGCGTCACGCCGATCCGCAGCTACACCGAGGCCGAAGCGATCGCGCTCGGCATCGACGTCCCATCCGAGGAGTCTGAGAACGCGAACCCCGCCGTCGAGAAGCCCCTTGGCCGGGTGCTCGACGGCCTGCGCAGGATGACGGCGCGCGCGTGACCGTCAACTCGAGCAACGCGCTGCAGATCCTGCTGCTGATCGGCGGGCTGTCAGTCATCCCGGCGCTGCTGTTCACGGTCACCGGTTTCACCCGGATCCTGATCGTCCTCGGCTTCATCCGCCAGGCCCTGGGTCTGCAGAACACGCCCCCAAATCAGGCGCTGATCGGGATCGCGCTGTTCCTGACCCTGTTCGTGATGATGCCGACGATCAACGCGATCAAGAAGGACGCCTACGAGCCGCTCGCGCACCACCAGATCAGCACCGCCACCGCGATCACGCGCGCCGAGGAGCCGCTGCGCGAGTTCATGTTCAAGCAGACCAGCAACGAGGATCTGTCGCTGTTCATCGGCCTGGCCAAGATCAAGACGCCGCAGACGCGCGCGCAGGTCCCGACCTACGTCCTGATTCCGGCCTTCATCCTGTCCGAGCTCAAGACGGCGTTCGAGATCGGCTTCCTGATCTTCCTGCCCTTCCTGCTGATCGACCTGATCGTCGCCTCGACCCTGATGAGCATGGGGATGGTCATGTTGCCTCCTGCCCTCATATCCCTGCCGTTCAAGGTCCTGCTGTTCGTGCTCGTCGACGGCTGGGCCCTGGTCACCCACTCACTCGTCGTCAGCTTCCACTAGCCATGACCCAGGACACCGTCGTCAACCTCGCCACCCAGGCCATGACCCTGGCCCTGAAGATCGCCGGGCCGATTCTCATCCTCGGGCTGATCATCGGGCTGCTCGTGTCGATCTTCCAGGCCGTCACCTCGATCCAGGAGCAGAGCCTGTCCTTCATCCCGAAGATCATCGGGGTGGCGGTGCTGATCGTGGTGCTCGGACCGTGGATGCTCGACCAGCTGGTCAGCTACGCCCAGAACCTGTACATGTCGATCCCGTCGCTGATCGGATGAGCATGACGCTCAGTCATGTGATCACGGCGCTCGGCGGCGGGCAGCCGGTCACCGGTTTCTTCCTCGTGCTGGCGCGAATCACCCCGCTGTTCGTGGTCGCGCCCCTGTTCTCCTCGCCGATGATCCCCAACCCGGTGAAGGGCGTGGTTGCGGTCGGCTTCGCGATCGGCCTCACCGGGATCGCGATGCACGGTCAGCACATCCCCGGCGACCCGCTCCCGGTCGCCGGACTGGTCGTCATGAACCTGCTCGTCGGGCTGCTGCTCGCCTTCACGGTCGCCGCGGTGTACGCCGCCGTCCAGACCGCCGGCGGCCTGGCCGACATTCTGTCCGGCTTCTCCTTCGGCGCCACCGTCGATCCAGTCAACGGCAACCAGGGCGGCACGTTCGCGGAGCTGTATGGCCTGGTCGGCGTGATGCTGTTCATCGCGATCGGCGGCGACGCATGGCTCCTGCACGGCCTGGCGCGGACCTTCGACCTGGTGCCGCTGGCCAAGGGCCCGCAGATCTCCTCGATGGTCGCCGCCGCTAACGCGGCGTTCGCCTCGATCCTGGTCGCCGGCGTCGAGGTCGCCGCGCCGGTGATCCTGGCGATGTTGATCACCGACGTGGCCTTCGGCCTGGTCTCGAAGGTAGTTCCCCAGATCAACGCGTTCTCGGTCGCCTTCTCGCTCAAGGTCGGGGTCTGCATGCTCGTCGTCATGGCGTCGCTGCCCTTCCTGGGGGGCTGGATGTCCAACCAGATGTACGGCTCGGTCGCCACCGCGCTGAACGCGCTCTAGCCCGCCATGCCCGATCCGTCAAAGACAGAGAACGCGACACCCAAGCGCCGCAGGGAGGCCCGCAAGCGGGGTCAGGTCGCCAAGAGCACCGATCTCAACGGCGCGGTCGTCGTCGGCGTCGGGCTGGTGGGGATCATGTTCCTCGGACCGAACTTCGTGAGCGGCATCGCCGGGGCGATGCGCGCGATCCTCGCGGACATCTCCAACCCCGGCGAGGTGACCAGCGCGGCCGGGCTGCACGGCCTCGAGCAGATCGGGCTGCACACGGTGCTGACCACGGTGGCGCCGCTCGCCGGCATGTGCGTCGCGGCCGCGTTCATCGCGAACGTGGCCCAGGTCGGGATGAAGCCGAGCGCTCAGGCGATCAGGCCGAGCTTCGGCAAGATCAACCCGATCAACGGCTTCAAGAGCCGGTTCGGGCCGAGCATGTTCTTCGAGGGCGGCAAGGCTCTGAGCAAGGTCGCCGCCGTCGGCGCGGTGGTGGCGATCGCGCTGGTGCCTCAGCTCACCCACCTCGGCGCGAGCGTCGACACGACCCCGGTGGCGCTCGGAGGCATGATGAGCTCGGGCGCCTACAGCCTGGCCGAGCGCGCGGCGATCGCCTACCTGTTGATCGGGATCATCGATCTGGTGCACCAGCGGCGCAAGCTGGCCAAGTCGCTCAAGATGACCAAGCAGGAGGTCAAGGAGGAGTTCAAGCAGACCGACCTGCCGCCGGAGGTCAGGGGAGCCATCCGCCGCCGGCAGATTCAGGCCGCCCGCGCCCGGATGATGGCGGCCGTCCCCCAGGCCGACGTGGTCGTGACCAACCCCACACACTTCGCGGTCGCCCTCAGCTACGACGGCAGCCACCCGGCGCCGGTGGTGGTGGCCAAGGGCCAGGACCTCGTCGCCAGGCAGATCCGCCGCATCGCCGAGGAGTCAGGCGTCCCGATCGTGCCCGACCCGCCGCTGGCGCGCTCCCTGCACGCCTCGGTCGAGATCGGCCAGATGATCCCGGCCGAGCTGTACGCGGCCGTGGCGCAGGTGCTCGCATTCGTCTACCGGATGGCCGGTCGTAGGAGGGCCTCAGCATGAACCAGGACGCCATCAAGAGGCTCTTGAAGCACACCGACCTGCTCGCCGCGGTGGCCGTCGTGGTGGTGGTCACGATGCTGATCATCCCGCTGCCCTCGATGCTGCTCGACCTGTTCATCACGATGAACATCTCGGCCGCGCTGGCGGTCGTGATCGCGACGATGTACCTGAACAAGCCGCTGGACTTCGCCGCCTTCCCCAGCCTCCTGCTGCTGACCACGATGTTCCGGCTGGCGATCAACGTGTCGGTGACGCGCCTGATCCTGACCAAGGGAGACGCCGGCACCGTGGTCCGGGACTTCGGACAGTTCGTCGTCGGGGGCGACATCATCGTCGGCCTGGTCATCTTCCTGGTGCTGGTCGTGATCCAGTTCGTGGTCGTGACCAACGGCGCCGGCCGCGTCGCCGAGGTCGCCGCCCGCTTCACCCTCGACGCCATGCCGGGCAAGCAGATGGCGATCGACGCCGACCTGAACGCCGGGCTGATCACCGACGAGGAGGCACGCCAGCGCCGCAAGGACATCGCCCGCGAGGCCGACTTCTACGGGGCCATGGACGGCGCCTCGAAGTTCGTCAAGGGCGACGCGATGGCGGCCGTGCTGATCACCGCGATTAACCTGATCGGCGGGATCGTCGTCGGGATGCTGCAGAAGCACGTCGGCTTCTCGCAGGCCACCCACACCTACTCGATGCTGACCGTGGGCGACGGCCTCGCCGCCCAGATCCCCGCCCTGCTCATCTCGGTCGCCACCGGCATCCTCGTCACCCGCTCGGGCGGCTCCGACAAGGACCTCGGCACCGACCTCGCCAACCAGATCCTGCGCCAGCGCAAGGCGCCGCTGGTGGCCGGCTGCGTGGTGTGTGCGTTCGCGCTGATCCCAGGGCTGCCCAAGCTGCCCTTCCTGTTCATCGGAGGGATCATGACCGCGATCGGCTGGTCGGTCCGCAACGGCATGCCCGACGAGCTGGCCGCCGCGGCCGCCGCGGCCGCGCTCCCGGCCCAGACCCAGGCCGACAAGCCGGCCGCTCCGCGCGAGGAGGTCCTCAAGGAGCTCCCGATCGACCCGCTCGAGCTCGGGATCGGCTTCGGCCTGGTGCCGCTCGTCGACCGCCGTACCGGCGGCTCGCTCGTCCGCCGCGTCTCGATGATCCGCCGCCAGATCGCCTCCGAGCTCGGCATGGTGATCCCGCCGGTCCGGATCCACGACGAGGTCGACCTCGACTCCCACGAGTACGTGGTCAAGGTACGCGGCACGGTGGTCGCGCGCGGGTCGGTGATGGCCGGCCACCACCTGGCCATGAACCCGGGCGATGCGGTGGGCACGGTGTCCGGCATTCCCACCACCGAGCCCGCCTTCGGCCTGCCGGCGATCTGGATTCCGGAGGCCCGTCACGCCGAGGCCGAGGCGCTCGGATACACCGTCGTGGACGGCGAATCGGTGATCGTCACCCACCTCACGGAGACGATTCGCAACCACGCCGCCCACCTGCTGACGCGGCAAGACGTACGCCAGCTGCTCGATCAGCTAAAGGAAATCAACGAAGCTGTCGTTACGGACACTGTGCCGGACGTTCTTTCCCTCGGCGAGATCCAGCGCGTGTTGCAGTCCCTCTTGTCGGAGGGCGTGTCGATCCGCGATCTGGGCGCGATCGTCGAAGCCGTCGGGGACAAGGCCCGCATCACCCGCGACCCGACCCTGCTGGCCGAGTACGCCCGCCAGGCTCTGGGCCGCGCGATCACCGCGCCCCATCTGGACCCGAGCCAGACCCTGCGCGTGATCACGCTGGACCCGAACATCGAGCAGGAGCTGGCCACCTCGATCACCCAGACCAGCGACGGCGAGTACCTGGCCATGGAGCCGACCCGCGCCCAGGCCGTCCTCACCGCTGTCAAGACCCAGTCCGACAACGCCAACGCCCGCGGTGGCTTCCGCCCCGTGTTGCTCTGCTCGGCCCGCGTGCGCCGCCACCTCCGGCGTCTGGTCGAGTCCGCCGCCCCCCATCTCCCCGTCTGTTCTTACAACGAAGTCGCCCCAGGCATCAGCGTCGAAACCATAGGAGTAGTTAGCGCATGAGCACCCTCACTCAGCCCCACACCAACGGCCACGACCGCGAGCTGAACGGCGTGCGCACCTACCGCGGCCGCAAGCTCGAGGATCTGATTCCCCAGATCCGCGCCGAGCTCGGCCCCGACGCCATCATCCTGCGCCAGCGTGAGGGCCTGATGGGCGGCGTGGGTGGTTTCTTCGCCCAGAAGTGCGTGGAGGTCGATGCTCAGGCCGGGACGCCGCAGCCGCGGGTCGACATCTACGACGAGGACGAGCCCGTCAACGGCTGGGACGAGGGTCTCGAGGATTTCGCCTCTCCGGCGGCTCCCGAGCCGGGGCGGGCGGGCGACGAAGTCATCGACCAGACCCCGGCGCTACCCCAGCCGGCCGCCGAGCTGCCGCCGGCCGCGCTGCCGCCCGCACCGGTCGCCGCTGAGCCCGTCCAGCCGGTCTTCGAGCCGATCCAGGAGCCGATCGCCGAGACCATCCGGCAGCCGTTCGCCGAGCCGATCCAGCCGCCGGCCGAGCCCGCCGCTCGGTGGGCCCAGGAGGCCGACGCCTTCGCCGCTCCGCAGGCCCCGGAGGCGGCCGCGGATCCCATCGTCCCGCCGGCGCCGTTCGCCCCGGCCACCCCGGCCGGCGAGGAGCTGAGCGCCGAGTCATTTGTCAGCCGCCTCGAGCAGGCTGCCGCCCACGTCGACATCGACGAGCTGGTCAAGCTGGTGACCACCGGCCGCGTGCTCGCGAACGCCGCGCCCGCGGCCGCCGCCCCCGCTCAGGAGCCCGTCCCGGCCCCGGCCCCAGCCCCGGCCCCGGCTCCGGCGCCCGAAGCAGTGGCTCCGGCGCCCGCGCCCGTGACGGCGCCCTCGCTCGATGGCGACCCGTTCGTGCCCTCGGCCCCCGAACCCCTAATCATCCAAAGCACCGTGCCGCCGGCCGCCAGCCCCTGGGTCTCCAAGCAGGCCAGCGGGCCGGACGCGAGCGAGGCCGCCGCGGTCGTCGCCGAGCTGACCTCTCAGGGCATCAGCGAGAGCTGGGCCGAGCAGCTGCTCGTGGCCGCCTCGGCGCACCGCTCGCCGCTCGCCAAGGGCAGCCTGCGCGACGCCGTCCGGGCCACGCTCGCCGCGATCATCCCGGCCCCGGCCCCGCTGCCCGCGTCGGGTGCCGCGGTCGCCTTCGTCGGCGCCGGTGGGGCCGGCAAGACCCGCTGCGCCGCCGCGCTCGCCGCGGCCTACGCCAAGGGCTCCACGCTCGCCGCGAGCGTCGTGTCGCTGGGCTCCGACGATTGGGGCGGCGACCTCAAGGAGCTGCTCAAGGGCCAGAACGTGTGGGTGATGGGCGCCGCCAACGGCGCCGAGGCGGGCCCGCCGGTCGCCCACGGCCGCGACGGCGGCCTGGTGGTGATCGACACCACCGCGGCCACTCCGCGGGACCCGGCCACCGTCGACGCGCTGGCCGTCGAGCTGCGCTCGTTGAACCTCGACGCGGTCTACATCGCCGTGCCCGCCACCTTCAGCGTGCACGCCGCCCGCAAGCTGATCGACGGTTTCGCCGCGCTCGGCGCGGACGGGATCGCGGTCACGCACGCCGACGAGGCCGACCAGCTCGGGATCGCGGCGGAGCTGTCGCAGATCAGCGGCATGCCGGTCGCCTACATCCACGAGGGCCTGGAGCTCGACGGCGCGCTGTCGGCGGCCGATCCGTCGGCGCTGGCCGCCCGCTTGCTCCCGTAGCGCCGAGACTGCAACCGGCCGAAACGAACCGAGCCATGACCGCCGAACCCGAGCCCACCGGCCAGGTCATCCGCCTCAATGTCGGAGGCACTGAGGGCAAGCTGTCCACGCCCGTGGGCAGCCAGATCCCGGTGCGTGTCTACGAGCGCGGCGACTTCCTGATGCTCGTGCTGATGCTCGACGCCGCCGGGGAGCTCATTCCCGACGCCGCCGAGGAGCTCGCGCCCGAGGCGGCCGAGTCGCTGATCGTCGAGTACGTCTCGCCGCGAGGCGTGGTCCGGTTCCGCGGGCAGGCCGTGCTCCAGGAGAGGGACCTGGTGCGCTTTGAGGTGTCCGCGGCACCCGAGATCACCCAACGCCGTGAGTTCGTGCGCGTGCCGGCCCTGCAGAACGTCGCGCTCAGGAACGGCGAGGGGCTGGACGGCAACCCAACCGCGACCCGCGCGATCGACCTCAGCGGGGGCGGGATGCTGCTGGGCGGAGCCGATCACCTGGAGCTCGAGTCGGTCGTACGCTTCACGCTCGACCTCGGCGCCGGGATGTCCGAGGTCGCCGGCCTCGCGCGGGTGGTCCGCGCGGACTCACAGGGCAGGCGGGCGCTCGTCTTCGAGCAGATCTCCGCTGAGGACCGGGAAGAGCTAATCCACTTCGTGTTCGCCCGTCAGCGCGACGCCCTGGCCAAGCTGGGCCGTAAGACCCGTACCAGGAGGGCCGGATGAGCAAGAAGGCGGATAAGGGCGCCGACAAGGCCGAGGGCAAGAAGGACAAGAAGGCCAAGAAGGGCAAGGGCTCCGCCGGCGCCGCCGCCGGGCCGAGCGTCGCCGCCCATCCGCGCGCCAGCTACCAGGTCCGCCGCGCCAAGGGTTGGGGCGGCATCGCCGGCTTCGCGCTCGCCGCCTACTTCTCCTACAAGGCGGGAGTCCCATACCCCGACCTCGGGCTGCGGGCCCTGATCGCAGGGATCGTCGGCTACATGCTCGCGTGGGCGTGCTCGGTCACGATCTGGCGCCACCTGGTGCTGGCCGAGCTGCGGGCAGCGCTCGAACGCTCCGGCGGCCCCGATCCCGACCTGATTCCGGCCCGGGCGCCGCAGGCGGCCCAGAACCCCTCACCGGAGCAGGTCGCGGCGGGCTCCTGACCGCTTCCGGCGACTGAGCGCTGATCGACATGGATCCGATTCACCCGATCGCCCCGCTGGCTCCGAACATCACGGAGATCAGGCCGACGCCCATGGCGCGGCCCGTCGACCGCGACTCATCCCGCGGGGGCCGCGGCTCAGACCAGCGCGGCAGGCGGCGCCCACAGCCCGACGGCAACCCGAGCGACCCCAGCTCAGATCAGTTCGATTACGCCGAGGACTACGCCGATCCCGAAGACGATTCGGGTCTGCACATCGACGTCACGGCCTGAGAGATCCAAAGCGTCCAGACGAATCTGGACGCTTCTCAAGTGGGCCGTACCCGGGACGATAACCGGGGAGACCGGCGGCAAGGAGCCACCGGGGGACTGACTAAAGCGACCACACCATGGAGGTGTAACAAATGTCCCTTTCTATTCTCACCAACACCTCGGCGATGCAGACCGAGATCAGCCTGAACAATTCGAGCGACGCCGTCTCGACGGCGATGCAGCGTCTTTCTTCGGGCCTTCGCATCAACTCGGCGGCCGATGACGCCGCTGGTTACGCGATCAGCCAGGGCCTGACCTCTCAGGTCAACGGCCTGCAGCAGGCCAGCCAGAACGTCAGCGACGCGACCTCGATGGTCCAGACCGCCGATAGCGCGCTGAACAACGTGCAGAGCATGCTGCAGCGGGTCAGCGAGCTGGCCGTGCAGTACCAGAACGGCGACCTCTCCTCGTCGGACAAGACCGACATCCAGAGCGAGGTCAACCAGCTCACCGACGAAATCAGCCGCCAGCAGAAGTCCGTGCAGTTCAACGGCATCAACCTGCTGAACGGCAGCGCCGGCACCTCCGGCGTCGGCGTGACCTTCCAGGTCGGGCCGGGCTCGGGCGACACCCTCACCGTTTCCTTCGCGAACATCGAGGGCACGAGTGGTCTGAGCGGCACCGTTGGCTTCACCTGGAGCAACGTCAACTCGAGCACTGCTGTGTTCAACCTGGGCCAGGCCAACGCGGTCAGCCTGATCAGCAGTGCCATCAACAACATCTCGAGCCTCGCGGCGACGCTGGGTGCGGTCCAGAACCGTCTCCAGTACACCTCGAATGCCATCTCATCGACTCAGGAGAACATGTCCGCGTCGCTGAGCAGCATTCAGGACGTCAACATGGCGACCGAGATGACGACGCTCACCCAGCAGCAGGTTCTGCAGCAGGCCGGCACGGCGATGCTCGCGCAGGCCAACTCCGAGCCGCAGCTGGTCCTGAAGCTGATCACCGGCTGATCAATCCTTCGTCAGGCCGGGCGGCGCCTAGCGCGTCGCCCGGTCAGACGTAGCCTCAAGGTCTTTCTCACCAAGCTTCGAACGCGGCTTCGCAGCCGCCGCCGAGGGAACAACCCGCCTCGCGACCGTCCCACCTCACATCGCGCGGGGCCACATAACCACGTCCGATTCATCGAGGGAACCGGACGCGGGGGTGGGCTGCCTTGTCAGCCCACCCCCGCGTGGATTAACAAATCCCTTCTCGGCGCCGATTACTAGAACGATGCCCCTCGATGGACCAACCCTAGGCGCGCGCGCCCAGGAGCTGCTGGCCGGCGGCGAGATCGACGCTTACCGGCTGCTGTTCGCGGATGCCAGCCGTCTTGAAGATCCG
>DATJRS010000043.1:0-86211 GCA_035504535.1 Solirubrobacteraceae bacterium
GGCGCAAATCGTCGCCGCGCTCCCGTCCGACACGCTCACCCCGGAGACGACGACGGGGCGCGAGGGCTTCATCCACCCGCACGAGATCACCGGCGACGCGGCCCAGGCGCAGGTGCGGTTCATCCTGCGTGACTTCGACGATGACGCGCTCGAGCGCCACCGGGCGTTGCTCGAGCGGACCGCGCAGGAGGTGATCGCCAGCGAGCCGCGGGCCCGGGTCGAGATCGACGTGCGCGAGCAATACCGCAACATGCGCCGCTTCCTGAGCTCGATGCCGGAGGTGACGGCCGCCGCGGAGGCGGCGATACGCGCCGAGGGAATCGAGCCGATCCGCCAACCGATCCGGGGCGGGACCGACGGATCGCGCCTGAGCGAGATGGGCCTGCCCACCCCGAACATCTTCACCGGCGGACACGAGTACCACTCGGTGCGCGAGTGGGCCTCGCTTCAGGAGATGGCGGCCGCCGCGGCGGTGGTGGTCCGGCTCGCCGAAGTGTGGTCGCGGGACGGCGATGGCTAGCTCCCCCAACTCGCTCGCCTCGCTCGACGGCGTCGTGATGCTCGCTTCCGAGGCGACGATCCCGGCCACCGACGAGGGGCTGCTGCGCGGCGACGGCGTGTTCGAGGTGGTGGCCCTCTACGAGGGGCAGCCGTTCGCGTTCGAGGAGCACCTGCGCCGGATGGAGCGCTCCGCCGCCAACCTCCGCCTGCCCCTTGATGTGGAGGCGGTCAGGGCCGACGCGTGGCGGCTCGTGGCGCAGGCCGGCACGGGTCCCGACCACGAGTTGCTGCGGATCGTCGTCACCCGCGCAGGCCACCGTCTGCTCCTGACCGAGCCGGCGCCGGCCATGCCCGAGACGGCCCGCCTTGCCTCGGTGACCTACTCGCCGACCCGCGTGCTCGACGGCGTCAAGTCGCTCTCCTACGGCGCGAACATGCTCGCCTCCCGGCTCGCGCGCGAGCGCGGGTTCGACGAGGCGTTGCTCGTCACGCCGCACGGACGGGTGCTCGAGGCGCCGACCAGCTCGATCTTCTGGGTCGCCGACGGCGAGCTCCTGACCCCACCGCTGGATGAGCACATCCTGGCCTCAATCACCCGGGCGATGGTGATCGCCGCGACCGGCGCATCCGAGCGCGCGTGCACGCTGGAGGAGCTGCTGGGAGCCGACGAGGCGTTCCTCGCCTCCACCGCTCGCGAGGTCCAGCCGGTGGCGGCGATCGACGAGCGCTCGTTCGACGCCCCGGGTCCGGTTACCCGGCAAACCGCCGAGGTCGTGGAGTCGGTGATTCGCGAACGGTTGGCCGACCCGGCGCGATGAAGATCCTGACGGTGATCGGGAACCGCCCCCAGTTCATCAAGGCGGCGGCGGTCTCACCGCGCCTGCGAGCTTCTGGCCAGGAGGTGCTGGTTCACACCGGCCAGCACTTCGACGACTCGCTCTCGTCGGTGTTCTTCGCCGAACTCGGGTTGCCGGCGCCAGATTTGGAGCTGGGGATCGCCCTCGGGTCGAACACCTCGCAGACGGCACGGATGCTGGCGGCGTTGGAGCCGGTGCTGTGTGACGCTTCGCCGGATGTCGTTCTGGTCTATGGGGACACGAACTCGACGCTGGCGGGGGCCCTGGCCGGCGCGCAGGCGGGGGTCCCGGTGGCGCACGTGGAGGCCGGGATGCGCTCGTTCGACCGCTCGATGCCCGAGGAGCTCAACCGGGTGCTGGTGGATCACGCCTCGTCGCTGCTCTTGTGCTCATCCTCGGTCGGGGTTTCGAATCTGGAGCGCGAGGGCGTTTCCGGGGCGATCGAGGTGGTCGGCGACGTGATGGTGGATGTGGCCTTGAAGGTGCAGCCGCGGGCGCGCTCGCGGCTGGATGTGTTGAGCGATCGCGGGCTGGTGCCGGGCGAATATCTGATCGCCACCGCGCACCGGGCGGGCAATGTGGACGACCCATCGCGGCTGGAGTCGCTGGTCGATTTGCTGTGCGAGATGCCGTTCACGGTGCTGTTCGCAATCCATCCCCGCACGCGCCGGCGTCTGGACGAGCGCGACCTGCTCGGCCGGCTCGAGAGCTGCGGCTCGGTCATCACCGCGCCGCCGCTCGGGTATGTCGAGACGGCTGCGCTCGTGTGCAACGCGCGTGCCGTGCTCACCGACTCGGGCGGGTTGCAGAAGGAGGCCTACCTGGCGGGGGTGCCGTGTATCACACTGCGCGCGAGAACCGAGTGGACCGAGACGGTCGAGTCCGGCTGGAACACGCTGGTCGACCTCGACGCCGCGGCGGCGCAGAAGGCTCTGGCGTCCGAGCCTCCGCGCGAGCACCCGGCGCTCTACGGGGACGGGCACGCGGGGGAGCGCGTCCTGGCCGCTCTTAAACTCCACGTCGGATGAGGCGCGTGCCGTTTTGATTGACGACTCGCTGTCCATCGCCGTCGCCGGCCTGGGCTACTGGGGGCCGAACCTGGCTCGCAACTTCGCCGCGATCCCGGGGTGCCAGCTGACTTGGTGCTGCGATGCCTCCGAGCAGGCGCGCGCGCGGGTGGCGCCGCAGTTCCCTTCCGCCCGGTTCACGGACGATCTCGACGACGTGCTGGCTGACGGGTCCGTCGACGCGGTCGCGCTCGCCACGCCGGTGGCGCAGCATGCCGACCATGCGGTGCGGGTGCTCGAGGCCGGAAAGCACTGCTTTGTCGAAAAGCCGCTGGCGCAATCCGTGGCTGACGCCGAGCGGGTAGTCGCCGCGGCGGCCTCGGCCGGGCGCGTGTTGATGGTCGGCCACCTGCTCGAGTACCACCCGGGGGTGCGGCGGCTCAAGGAGCTCGTCGACTCGGGCGATCTCGGTGAGCGGATCTACTACATCTACGGCAACCGCCTGAACCTGGGCAAGCTGCGCGCGGACGAAAACGCGCTGTGGAGCCTCGGCGCCCATGACGTGTCCGTGGTGCTGTACCTGGCGCAGGAGGAGCCATGGGAGGTGGTGGCGCACGGCGAGTCCTACGTCCAGGAGGGCGTCGAGGATGTCGTCTTCTGCTTTTTGCGCTTCCCGTCAGGGCTCACCGCGCACCTGCACCTGTCGTGGCTTGACCCCCACAAGGAGCGCCGCTTCACCGTGGTCGGCGCGCGTCGGATGGCCACCTTCGACGACCAGGCGCTCGAGGGCAAGCTGACGATCTACGACAAGGGATTCGACCAGAACGCTCAGAGCTACGGCGAGTACATCACCCGCTCGGGCGACATCTTCTCCCCGCAGATCCCCAACCTGGAACCGCTGCGCATCGAGTGCGAGCACTTCGTGGAGTGCGTCCGATCCGGACGCCGCCCGCGCTCCGACGGCGCGAGCGGCCTGCGCGTGGTCCGCGTGCTCGAGGAGCTCCAGCGCTCACTCGATGCCTCACCGCGCGTGACCCGCGCCACATCGTCTACGCAGAGATAGGAGTCGCGATGGAGACCTGGGACGTTCGCGCACTGGAGATCGAGCCTCATCATCCACAGGTGCTGCGCTCCGACGCCGAGACGCGCGCGATCGCAATCAGCCTGCCCGCCGGTGAGGAGCTCCAGGAGCACCAGGTCCACGAGCGGACATACCTGGTCGTGGTCGACGGCGAGATCTCGATCTCGGTCGACGGCGGGTCTGTGTCCGGAGGGCCCGGCTTCTTGTCGCACTTCGAGCCGAACGAGCGCCGCACGATCCAGGCCACGAGCGACGCGCGGCTGGTGCTAGTGCTGGCACCGTGGCCCGGCGAGGGCCACCCCTCGCGGCCACGCTGAGCGTCTGGCGCTGAGCGTCCGGCGCTGAGCGTCTGGCGCTGAGCGTCTGGCGCAGACCCTCTAGGAGAGCCGGGCCGGGGGTGCTTATGTCACGAAACCGGCCGTCTCGCCCGCACTTCCGGGACATAAGCGCCTCCCAGGCGCTTATCGCCCCCAACGCCCACGCGCCACCCCCGGTTTCTGAGGGCGTTAAGCACCGTCTCGCGCCGGGCGTTATGCACCCGTCAGGCGGCCGCGGACGTGGCGCCGCCGGACACCGCCATCCCGGCGCCAGCCTGCGTCCAGATGACCTCATCGCGCCGGGGGCCGACCCCGATCAGCGCGATCGGGACGCCGACGAACTCGGCGACGAACTGCAGGTAGTCCCGGGCGGCCGCGGGCAGGTCGGACTCCTCGCGGCATTCGCTCAGATCCTCGGTCCAGCCGGGCATCGTGATGTACTCGCCCGTCGCGTGGTGCAGGACGGTCTGGTGGTAGGGGAAGTAGTCGAACTCGGAGTCCCCGGGGCCTCGGTAGCGCGTGCACACGCACAGCTGCTCGATGCCCGAGAGGACGTCGAGCTTCATCACGGCCAGCGCGGTCAGCGAGTTGATGCGCGCGGCGTAGCGCAGGGCCACGAGATCGATCCAGCCGACTCGCCGTGACCGGCCCGTAGTGGTGCCGAACTCGCCGCCGCGCTCGCGGATCTCCTCCGCCAGGTCGCCATCGAGCTCGGTCGGGAACGGTCCGGCGCCCACGCGCGTGCTGTACGCCTTGATCACGCCCAGGATCTCGTCGATGTCCTTGGGCCCGACACCGGCGCCGACGCACGCCGCCCCCGCCACGGGGTTGGAGGAGGTTACGAACGGATACGTGCCATGGTCGATGTCGAGCAGCGCGCCCTGCGCGCCCTCGAACACCACCGTCTGCCCGGAGTCCAGGCGCTCATGGACGAGCCGGACCGTGTCGGCGATGTATGGCTCCAGCCGGTGACCGTAGGTCAGGTACTCCTCGGTGATCGTCTGCAGGTCGAGCTGCGGGTCCTTTTGGAACGGCCGCAGCGACAGCCGCTTGGGGTCCAGCGCGGCGACGATCTTCTTTTTCAGGATCTTCTCGTCGAGCAGGTCCTGGACGCGGATTCCCAGCCGGGCCGCCTTGTCGGCGTAGCACGGTCCGATGCCCCGCCGGGTGGTCCCGATCTGGAGCTTGCCGAGCTTGGCCTCACCCGCCTGGTCGAGCAGCATGTGGTAGGGCATGATCAGGTGCGCGTTGGCCGAGATCCGCAGCGATCCCGTGTCCACGCGGCGCCGGCGCAGCTCGTCGAGCTCGTCGGTCAGAACCCGGGGATCGATCACCACTCCGTTGCCGATCACGCACAGCGTGTCCTTGTGCAGGATCCCCGATGGGATCAGGTGCAGCTTGTACGTCTGGCCGTCGCTGATGATCGTGTGACCGGCGTTGTTGCCGCCCTGGAAGCGCACCACGGCATCGGCCCGCTCCGCGAGCAGGTCGGTGACCTTTCCCTTGCCCTCATCGCCCCACTGGGCGCCAACCAATACGATTCCAGGCATCGTCGTTGAGTGTACGCACGGCATGGGCGTAGTCGCGGCAGGGAAGACCGTGAGGTCTGCCGCCATCGGTGGCGAGGGCGGAATCCCGGCGCCGCCAGGTCCCGGACCCGGCCCGGACCCGAGCCCGCCGACACCCGGGCCCGACCCCGGACCGCCCGGTCCCGCGACACCGGACCCCGCGCCGCCGGCCCCCACGCCCAGCCCGTCGCCGCTGCCGCCGAGCCCCGGGCCGCAGATCTGAACCGTCCGGTTCGCAGGCCTGACACAACCCTTTGTGCGCTATCTCACTTTCTCTCTAACATCGCCGGGGTAGGGCGCTACCAGGAACGATCTCCGTGTCACGCCAAGCGCTTCCCCCCGGCCCTCGCCTCCCCACGCCGCTACAGAGCATGGGCTTCTGGACGCGGCCGCTGGCTTTCCTGGAGCGTTGCCGCGCCCGCTGCGGCTCGCGATTCACCCTGCGGCTGCTGGGCTCTCCACCGTTCGTGATCCTGTCGGATCCGGACGAGATCCAGCAGGTGTTCACCGCCCCGCCCGACGTGCTGCATCCCGGGGAGGGCGCTCGGGTCCTGGCCCCGGTGGTTGGACAGAACTCGGTGATCCTGCTTGACGAGGACGCCCATATGGAGCAGCGCAAGCTGATGCTGCCCGCGTTCCACGGTGAGCGCATCGAGCGGCTGAGCGACCTGGTGGCCGACGTGGCCGAGCGCGAGGTCGCCGGCTGGCCCGATCACGGCCCGGCCGAGCTCCATCCGCTGCTTCAAGGCCTGACCCTCGAGGTGGTGCTCCGGGCGGTGTTCGGCCTCGATCCCGGCCCCCGCCTCGATGCCGTGCGTGAGCGGTTGTCGGCCATGCTGTCGTTCGGCGATCGCTTCATCAGCCTGGTCCCGCCGACGCCCGGCGGTCGCGCCGAGAAGGTGCTCGAGCGCGTCGGACCATTCGCCGCGTTCGCGCGGCTCCAGCGTGAGGCGGACGAGCTTCTGTTCGAGCTGATCGACGAGCGTCGCGTAGCCGGCGAGCGGCGGGACGACGTGCTCGCGATGCTGCTCGACGCCCGGCACGCCGACTCCTCGCCGATGTCCGACCAGGAGCTTCGCGACGAGCTGATGACGATGCTGGTGGCCGGGCACGAGACGACCGCGTCGGCGCTCGCCTGGGCCATCGAGCGCCTGAGCCGGCAACCCGCGGCGCTCGGCGCGCTCGAATCCGAGGTTCTCGGCGGCGACGGTGACGCCTACCTCACCGCGACGATCTACGAGACGCTCCGCCGCCGTCCGGTGCTGCCCAACGTGGCCCCCCGGCTGGTCAAGCAGCCAATCGAGATCGGCGGCTGGCGCTACCCGACCGGCGTCGGCCTGGTGCCGAATGCCTACCTGGTGCACCACGATCCGAGCATCTATCCGGATCCATACGCCTTCCGGCCTGAGCGGTTCCTCGACGCCTCGCCGGGGACGTATACCTGGATCCCGTTCGGCGGAGGCCGGCGCCGGTGCCTCGGCGCAAGCTTCGCGATGCTCGAGATGAAGGTGGTGCTCAGGGCGCTCCTGCGCGCGCGCAAGCTGGGCACCGCCACCGAGCCGTTCGAGCCGCCGAGAAGGCGCAACATCACGATCACGCCGGGACGGGGCAGCGTCACTCGGCTACCCAGACGCGAGCCAACCCGCGCCCCCGCCACTCGGCCGCCGCCGGCCGAGCTCGTTCCGGGCGCGAGGTAGCGCTTCGGGGCTAGCCGGCCTGTCCGACCAACTCGATCCGGTTCCCCCACGGGTCGGCCGTGAAGAACCGCCGCGTGCCGGCGATCGCCTCGTCCCACTGCACGGCGCAACCGGCATCCGCGAGTCGGGCCGCCAGGCGCTCGAGGTCGGCCGCGGCAACCGAAAGCGCGGGGTGGGCCTTGGTGGCGGGCGAGAACGGCTCGGCGATCCCGACGTGGAGCTGATGGGCCCCGCACGCGAACCACACGCCGCCGCGCTCGCGGAGCGCCTCGGGCTTGCTCAGCTCGGACAGACCGAGCACGCCTCCGTAGAACGAGCGCGCCTGTCCCTCGCTCCCCGCCGGCGCGGCGACCTGCACGTGATCGATTCCCAGGAGCACGATCGGGTCGTGAGCGCCGGCGCCCGGCACTAGCGCGGTGGGGATTCGTCGGTCGCCGCCGAGCGATCGAACAGGAGGCGGAGCCGGTCGGCGGGATCCTCGTCCGGTCCGGGCGGGTCGAACGGCGAGCGCGTCAACACGCGAACGGTTCCGAGCTCCGGATACTCGACGATCTCCGGGGCCGTGTTGGTCGAAACCATCAGGTACCGTGCCGGCGCGTCGCTGCGATTCGCCACCGAATGCGCGCCTCGCCGACCGCGCGGGAAGGCGACTACCTCTCCCGCCGCCAGCTCGCGCTCGCCATCGAGCGTGCGCAGGGTTGGCGTTCCCTCGAGCACGATAAGCAACTCCTCCATCGCGTGGTGGATGTGCAGCGGCGCCCCGTCCGCTCCGGGCGCGAGCTGGTACACCGTCCCGCCGAGAAGCTCGGCGCCCGCGTTCCGAGCCACCGGCTCGCCCCGGACCGAGCCGCGCTCGACCGTGAAGGTGTTCGTGAACACGTTGGGGCGCTCGGCCATGGCCTTGATCATCCCACGGCCTGCTCCGGGATCGGCTCGGCCAGCGGAGCACACAGGTTGGTCGGCTGATCGGAGGTCCGGAAGGTGTGTCGTAGCTGGACGAACGCGATCGCGCCCAGGATCGCCGGGATCCCGAGCTGAAATGCCCGGTAGGCGACCACCGCGGCTGCAGTCAACGACAGTGGCGCGCCGTACAGCACCATCGCGCCGATCAATCCGCCGTCCGTGCCCCCGATGCCGCCGGGCAGCGGGATCAGTCCTCCGAGCTGACCGATCGTGTAGCCGAACACCAGCGGGCCGACCGGCGGAACCGCGCCGAACGCCGCGAACGCCGCCGCGAAGGCCGCGATATCGAACGCGAGGTAGCCGATCGCGCCGACGATCACCCAGGCATGGCTCGGGCGAAGGAGCGCGCCGGTATCGCGGATCCCGTCGCCCAGCGAGGTGAGCGCGGAGCTGATCACGCGGCCCGGTCGCGAGTGCGGCTCGCGTGGGCGGATCCGATCCACTATCGACGGAAGCAGGATGGCGAACCCGAACGATCCGATCGCGAGCGCCGAGAACACCACCGTCGGTACGACCGGCGCATGGCCCGGCAGCACGTGAAGCAGCAGCAGTGGGCCGACGATCGCGGCGCACAGGAAGTTCGGGGTGCTGGTGATCACGAAGAACGCCACGCTGCGCCGTGCGACGTAATCCGAGGACAAACCGCCGCGCCGGAGCGCCCAGGCGCCGAGCGCGAGGCCACCCGCTCCGCCGGTCGGTAACAGCACGTTCGCCGCCTGCTCGGCCATCCCGAGCCGGTAGCTGAAGCCCCACCCGAGACGACGGCAGAACACGTAGCGGAAGGCCAGGATGTTGCACAGGGCGGAGGCGAGCTTCAGCAGGCCGACCAGGACGACGAACGCCGCGTCGGCCTCGACGAACCGATGTCGGAGATCTCCCAACCCTGGCAGCGCACTGATCGCCACCGCGACGAGGACCCCGAGCAAAACCAGCTCGAGAAGTCGGCGGACGATGTGCCGCGGGTTGAACTCGTCGGGAATGTCGGTGGATGCGTTCGCATCCGAGTCTCCGGTCTGGCTGTGTGCGGTCATCGTCGCGTCAGGAGCCGGGCCGGTAGACACCAGCCGGTGCAGCTCTCTCTCAGGGTCGCTGAAGTCTGGCAAGCGCGCTAGGTTCTGAGCGTGTCAGACAGCGACCCTAAGACCGAGGAACTCAAGCTGACCCAGCTCGAGCGTGAGCGGGCCGAACGCGAGCACGCCGAGTCCACGCCCGATGAGGACGAGGCCGCCCAGCACGAGCGGCGGGCTGACAAGGCGCGCTACCTAGCCGAGAAGCTCGAGGAACGAGCCGAGTCAGAGCGCCGGCACGAGGACTGACCCGACGCGCCCCGCGCGCCGAGCGGTTCGCTCACTCCGACCGGAGATCCATCCGCCGGTCATCGCCGAGCAGTGGCAGCTCATCGCACATCTCGGTCAGGCGTGAAACCGTCCGTTCGGTGATCTGCTCGCACAGCGCCTCCCGGTCGAGGATGTTCGTGGTGATCACCATCGACCGCTGGTCCTCGTAGCGCGCGTTGACGATCGAGTACAGCTCCTCGAGCACCCAGTCGGTCGTGCGCTCGGCGCCGACATCGTCGATGTGCAGGAGGTCCACCGCCGCCAGGCGGTCGAGCAGCTCGACGTGCGAGCGCTCCGCCCGGTGCGTGTCGCGGATCTCGTTCAGCAGACGGGGGAGCGAGTAGATCGCCACGGATCGCCCCGTCTCGAGCGCAGCCTTCGACACCAGCATGGCCAGCGTCGTCTTGCCCGTCCCCACCGGCCCCATGAACCACAGCCCGCGCCCGGCGTCCAGATGCTTCTCGACGTTGTTGGCGAACCTGCGCGTGGCCGAGACCACGTGCTGCTCCATCTCAGTGACCGGGTAACGGTCGAACGCCGCGTCGCGGTAGCGGCGCGGGATCACCGCCGACAGGCTCCGGGCCTTGCGCAGCGCGATTATCTGGCGCCGGCACCGGCAGTCGTACGCCGTGTTGGTCTCCTCGTCGAAGACGAGACCGCTGCCGTCGCACACGTCGAACGGGCACCGACTGTGGTCGCGGTGCTCGCCCGCGGGCGCCGCGCTGCTCGCCTGCCCCCCGGTCCAGCTCACTCCGCCGACCCTCCGAACCAGCTCATGCCGCGAACCGCTCGCCGGCGTAGTTCATGAACTTCGGGTACTCCTTCTGGAAGGTCAGGACCACGTCGCCGACCGGTCCGTTGCGGTGCTTGGCGATGATGATGTCCGCCTCGCCCGGGCGCTCGGAGTCCTTGTCGTAGTACTCCTCGCGATAGATGAACATCACGAGGTCCGCGTCCTGCTCTATCTGCCCGCTCTCGCGCAGGTCAGACAGGATCGGGCGCTTCTCGCCGCCTCGCTGCTCGACCGCGCGGCTCAGCTGCGAGAGCGCGATCACTGGGACGTTCAGCTCGCGGGCGAGCCCCTTCAGCCCGCGCGAGATCTGCCCCACCTGTTCGACCCGGCTCTCGATCCGGCCCTCGTGCCGCATCAGCTGGAGGTAGTCGATGATGATCAGCGCGAGGCCGCCGTCGAGCTGGTGGTGCAGGCGCCGGGCTTTGGCGCGGATCTCGAGGACGCCGGTGTCGCTCGAGTCGTCGATCCACAGCGGCGCGTCGGACAGCCGCTGGCACGCCGTGAGGATCTTCGGCCACCGGTTCTCGGCCACCCGGCCCTTACGGAGCTCCTCGCCGCGGATTCGGGCCTGAGAGGCGACGAAGCGCTGCGCCAGCTCGGACTCGGACATCTCGAGCGAGAACAGCGCGACGGGGCTGGGCTTGTTTTCAGGGTCGCCGACCCCGAGCACGGCGTTCTCGGCGATGTTGGCGACGAGCGCTGACTTTCCCATCGAGGGGCGCGCGGCGACGATGATCAGGTTGCCGGGCTGAAACCCACCGGTGAGCTCGTCGAGGTCCTTGAAGCCCGACGGCGTGCCGGTGAGCGGAGTCTTGAGCGTAGAGAGCCGGTGGAGCTTGTCGGTCTCCTCATGGAGCACCTCGGCGATCGGCCGGAACTTCTTCTGCCGGTCGTCGTGAGCGACCTCGAGCACCGACCGCTCGGCGCGCTCGACCAGGTCGCGCGGTGGCGCCTCTCGCGACATCACGCTGGCCTGGATCTCGTACGAGGTGGTCAGCAGTGCCCGCAGCTGCGCGTTGTCGCGCACGATCTGGCCGTACTCGCGCGCATGGCCCGCTGCCGGCACCCAGCCCGCGAGCTCATCGATCGCCGCCGGCCCGCCGACCTCATCGAGCTTGCCCCGCTGGCGGAGCGTCTCGGCGACCGTCAAGTGGTCGATCTTCCGGTCGCTCTCGTAGAGCTGCATCATCGCCGCGAACACCGCGCCGTGCTGCTCTCGATAGAAGTGCTCGGGCCGCAGGTGCTGCTCGACCAGCAGCGCGTGAAGGTGGCGCTCGTCGAGCAGCACCGCCCCGAGGACCGACTTCTCGGCCTCCAGGTTGTGCGGTGGGACAGCGATGCTCTGAACGGCGCTCATGGCGACCCGAGTCTAGGTTTCGCGCGGACGTCCCCACACGCGTCGTTCCCGCATCCAGCGAGGAGTTCTGTGAACGGCGAGTTATCGACGCTCGACGGCGCCGGCAGCGAAACGCCGGCGCGTCGCGGACGGCGGCTAGTTCGCCGCCACCACCATGGTCTTCACCGCAGCGGTCACGTCGTCGGTGACCTCGACCACGACCATGTAGGTCCCGGTGTGCCGGATCGGCTCCTCCAGGTGGACCTTGCGCCGGTCGATCTTGATCCCCCGGGCGTCGCGGATCGCGTCGGCGATGTCCTGCGTCGTCACCGAGCCGAACAGACGGCCGTCGTCGCCCGCCTGTTGGGGGATGGTCAGCACCGTCCGCCCGAGCGTCGCGGCGTTCTCGCGGGCTCGGTCCTCGGCCTCGCGCACGGCCCGCTCAGCCTCGTCACGGCGCCGCGCGGCAGCCTGGATCGACGCATTGGTGGCCGGTTCGGCCAGCTTGCGCGGCAGCAGGTAGTTGCGCAGATAGCCGGGGGACACGTCAACCACCGTGCCCTTCTCGCCGAGGGAGTCCACGTCCTGGAGCAGGATCGCCTGGGGCATCTCGGCTCTCCCTAGGACCTAACGGTCGCGATCGCGGTCGCCGCGTCCACCGCGCTCGCCGCCGGCGGTGTCGGCGACGTACGGCAGCAGCGCCAGCTCACGTGCGCGCTTCACCGCCCGGGCGACCTGGCTCTGGTGGCGCCGACAGGCGCCGGTGATCCGGCGCGAGCGGATCTTGCCGCGCTCGGAGATGAAGCGGCGCAGCATCGAGATGTTCTTGTAATCGACCTGCTCGATCTTGTCTCGGCAGTAGGGGCACGGCTTGCGGCGCGAGGAGGTCTGTGCGCCCTTCCGATCGCGCCGGCGAACCGGCCTTCTACGCTGCTTTGCCACGCTTGATCACCTGCTCGGTTGCTCTCAGCTCAGTCGTTTCTCAGAACGGGATGTCGTCGTCGGATACCCCGGCAGCCACGGGAGTCGATTCGAAATCACTGGTGTCGGCGGGGATGTCGCTCTCCGGCGCCTGGATGCCGCTGGAGTAGCCATTCCCGTTCCCGTTGCCAGTGTCCTCACGACCGCCGAGGAACTGCACGTTGTCAGCGATGATATCGACGGATTGGCGCTTCTGCCCCTCCACCTCGTACTCGCTCCATTCGAGGCGGCCGTCGATCGCCACCGGACGTCCCTTCTTCAGGTACTGCCCGCAGCTCTCGGCCTGGCGACCGAACACGGTGACGCTGAAGTAGTTGGGCTTCTCTTCCCACTCGCCGGTGGCGTTGTTCCGGCGCCGCGTGTTCACGGCCAGCCGCAGCTTGCAGACCGACAGTCCCGTGCTGGGATTCGAACGCGCGTCTGGATCCTTGGTCAGATTCCCGGTCAGCACGACTCGGTTGATGTTCATCAGGGCTCCTTTCCAGAGCACATTGAAAGCCTGTCGGCCGAGTCTAGGCGCGTCTCAGGCGGCAAAACCCGCGCTGTCCGGAAAATGGACAGACATGTTTCTCCTCCTCCGCCGAGCCGTGGCGGAGCGTTGCAATCGCGTTGCAAAGCGGGGATCTCGGCCGGCGATCGGGCGACCGCAAACCGCGTTGAGCGGCTAGGACTCGGGTTCGTCCGTGGGCGTCGACTCTGACCCGCCGCTGGCCGGCGCGGCCGCCGTGGCGACGACGGGCGGCGGCGAGTCGGGCGCCGGCGGCGTGCCCGGGAGGTTCTTGATCACCCGGAAGCGGACGACGCCGTCGGTGATCCGCAGGTCATGGGAAAGCGTCTCGATCAGGGTCGGAGGCGCCTTGAACTGCAGCAGGTGATAGTCGGCCTCGGGCTGATGGTTGATCCGGAAGGCGAGCGGCCGCTGGCCCCAGTCGTCGCGGCGCTCGATCGAGCCATCGGCGCCCGTGATCGCGGACTCAACGTCGGTGAGGATCTTCGTGCGCTGCTCCTCGGGTGCCGCCGGTGAAAGCAGGAGCACGAGGTCATAGAGAGGGGGTTGGGCAGCCATCGTCAAATGCCTCCGGGAGGCGGCGGTCGACTATAGCGGCACAATCGCCATGGTGCCCCGCGTCCCTCCGGATCGAACCGAGCGGCTGATCCTCGAGTTCGAGGATCGGGCCGCATGGGAGCGCTGGCTCGAGGCACAGCATGGTTCCGCAGACGGCGTCTGGCTGAAACTCGCCCGCAAGGGCTCGGCAACGCGTACCGTGACCCACGCACAGGCTCTCGAGGAAGCGCTTCGATTCGGCTGGATCGACGCCCAGAAGGCGCCGCACGACGACGCGTTCTGGCTCCAGCGTTTCACGCCCCGCGGTCCCCGCAGCAAGTGGTCACAGATCAACCGCCAGAAGGCGACCGAGCTGATCGAGCAGGGTCGCATGACGCCGGCAGGACTGGCCCAGGTCGAGGCGGCCAGGCGCGACGGCCGCTGGGAGGGCGCATATGCCTCGCCACGCAACGCCACGGTCCCCGAGGACTTCCAGCGCGCCCTGGAGGAGAACCCTGCCGCGAAAGAGTTCTTCGCCACGCTGGGCAGCGGCCATCGCTACAGCTTCCTCTACCGGATCCAAGACGCCAAGCGGCCCCAGACGCGGGAGCGCCGGATCCGGGAATACGTGGCGATGCTCGCCGAGGGTCGGACGATCCACGGCTGAGCCGACCGGTAAAACCGCGCGCCGGAGCTACCCGAATGCACGGCGTGCGCGCTTATCCATGTGGTGGATGGAAAAACGCGCATCGGCTGACGGCGGCCGCCTCGAATGAGCGCTTTTGCAGGTTGGCCCGGTCCTTGCGGGTCCGGGCGGGATCTAGCCGAGGCCCCGAGGCCCCCGGCCCGCAGCACCCGCCAACGGCGCCCGCCAACGGCGCCCGCCAACGGCACCCGCCAACGGCCCCTAGGTCGACACCTCGGCCTTACGCCCGATATCCGCCAGCTGCTCGTCGATCCAGTCGCCCGGATTTCGCGCGGTGACGATTGACTTGAGTCCCTGCAACCGTCGCTCCCGCTCGTGCATCGGCATCGTCAACGCCGCATGGATGGAATCGGCCAGTTCCTGGATGTCGAACGGGTTCACTGACAGCGCGTACTCCCCGAGCTCCTCGTGCGCGCCCGTGTTCTCGCTCAGGATCGACACGCCGGCGCGCTCGTTGACCATCGGCCCCTCCTTGGCCACCAGGTTCATGCCGTCGAACATTGCGTTGACCATCAGCACGTCGTAGTGCTTGTAGGCCGCGACCGCCTCCTCCAGGTCGTCGCGCAATTTCAACTGGATCGGCATCCAGTCTGGGGAGCCGTGGCGATGGTTGACCACGGCCACGACTGCCTCGATCCGCTCCAGGTACTCCGCGTACTCGGGCACGTCGGTTCGGGACGGCATGAGCTGCGCGATGAAGGTGACCCGCTCGCGGAACTCCGGATGCTGTTCCAGGAAGACGTCGAAGCCGCTGAATCCGCGCAGGACGTTCTTTGACAGATCGGCCCGATCGACCCGCAGAATCAGGTGATCGCGCCGGCGGCGGAGCAGCTCCTCCTCGAACTCGCGGACGCGTTCCCGCTGGGCCACCCCCTCCACCGCGTGGGAGTCGATCGGGAGCGGATACGCGCGCACCCAGACCTCGCGCTCGTCGCAGTACACGACGCCGGCTTCGTGGTCGACCTCGAAACCCATCAGGTCCTCGCAGCACTGCAGGAAGTTGCGCCGGTACGAACGCGTGTGAAAGCCGATGATGTCGTTGGACAGGATTCCGCGGTAGATCTCCTCGCGCATCACGGTGGGCAGCACGCGCCAAGAGTCCGACTGGCTCCACGGGATGTGCACGAAGTGATGCAGGAACACGTCGGGACGGACGCGCCGGATCAGCCCCGGCAGGGTGTACAGGTGATAGTCGTGCACCATCACGACCGGCCGCTCGAGCCCCTCGATCTCCTCCATCACCGCCCGCGCGAGGTCCTCGTTGACCGCGTTGTAACCGAACTCGAAGGCCTCGGTCTCGTTGCGCCGGATGTCCGGCGCATTCGAGAGATCCCACAGGTAGTGCTGGATGAACCACAGCATCGGGTTCGCGGTGATGTTGTAGAAGCGGTCATACGCGTCGGGATCCGACGCGACCAGCTTCACCCGGTAATCGTCGCCGCCGGGCGCGGTGACGGTGAACGGCTTGCCCTCGTTCTTCTCCGAGACGGCCACGTCGTCGTCGGTCATGGCCGACGCGATCCAGGTCACGTCACGGTGTGACGCCAGCCCGATCAGCGCGGTGACCAGGCCACCCGTGCCGCGCCGGATCTCTCCGTCCGGACCGAATGTCACCGGTCCGCGATTTGACACAAGCACGAGCGGCGGACCGGAAGAGGACACCGGTCACACCTCCAATCGCTCAAACAGGTCGAGCCAGTCGCGGAGCAGGCGCGGCATCAAGAACTGCTTGCGCACCGCCTCCTTGCCGGCGCGTCCGAGTCGCTTGCCGAGTCCCGGGTCGGCCAGGATCTCCAGCGAACGCTGGGCACACTCCTCGACGCTCGAGACGAGAAAGCCCGTCTCTCCGTCTGACACCTGCAGTGGAATTCCGCCTACCGCGCCGCCGATCAACGGCCGCCCCTTCCAGATCGCCTCGGTCACCGTCAGCCCGAATCCTTCACGGGTTGACTTCTGGATTACCACGTCGCAGTGAGACTGAAACGCGTTGACCTCGATCGCCCCGACGTTGTTGAGGTTGTTCAGGATGTGAATGTCGGGGTCGCCGTCGGCGTGGGCCACGGTGGCATTGAAGTAGTCCCATCCCTCGGGGTCGTCGGTCGCCATCGAGCCGACCAGCGCCAGCTGCACGTCGGGCATCTGCGACTTGACGATCCGGTAGGCGTCGATCACGCCGAGTGGGTCCTTCCACGGATCGAAGCGCGAGACCTGGCACAGCAGCGGCCGATCGACGTCGATCCCGAACTGCTCGCAGATGTAGACCGCGTCCTCGGGCGAGAAGGCCATGTTCTTGGGTGCCAGCGGGTCGATCGCCGGCGGCACGATGTTCGCACGCCCGTCCATCCCGGAAGGCACGTACTTGCGCATGTGGAACACGGTTGCTGGATACGGCTCCAGGAACGGCACTAGGCGCTCGAGCGTGGCCGGGTTCGGCGTCGACAGGTCGATGTGGCACCGCCACACCCACCGCCGCGACTTGTCCGGGACCAATGACGCCATCGCCGCCGGCTGGGGGTCGTGGACGATGACCACGTCCCATCCCGAGGACAGCTCGCGCGCGTTGATCTCGTTGTAGCGCCGCCAGATGTCCCACTGCTCATCGGTCAGGTCCTGGGGATTGCCCTGGAGCGCGTTGTGCATCACCTTGGTGGCGTTGAAGAACTCCTCGCGGCCGTAGATCACGTGCCACTCGGCCTGCAGGCCGACGTCGATCATCAGCGGGACCAGCGTGTAGAGGATCTCCGAGACGCCACCGCCGAATGCGGTCGCGCTCACGTGCAGCACCCGCTTGCCCTCCAGACGCGAAGCGCGTTCCCGGATCTCGTCGGCCAGGGACCGCCCCACGATGCTGGCGTAGTCGGACAGGTGCTTGTTGGGAGTGGTGATCGGCTGGAGCATGCTTACTGGGTTAGACTCGAACGGCGGCGACGGCGGGACGATAGCGAGCGACGCCCAGGCATCGGGTGCTCAGGCCGGGAGCTCGAGCGTGAACGTCGTGTCCCCCGGGCGCGAGTCGACCGACAGCCGCCCGGCCATGTGCTCGGCCAGCTCACTGGCGATGGTGAGCCCCAGCCCCGAGCCCTGGGCGTCGTCGGCGGTGTAGAACGGCTCGAAGATCCGCCCCAGCACCTGCGGGTCGATCCCCTCTCCGTCGTCGCGCACTCCGAGCCGCACCCGCCCGTCCGAACGTCGCGCCGTGACCAGGATCTGCGTCCCCGGCGCCGTGTGTACGAGCGCGTTGTCGATCAGGATGCGCACGATCTGGGCGACCCGGACGGGATCGCACAACGCCTCGATCCGCCCCGAGGCCAGCCGTAGCTCCAGATGGGCATCGTGCTGGGCCAGCACCGGCTCGAACTCTCCCGACACCGACCTGGTCAGCTCGCCCAGGTCGACCTGCTCGGGCCGCAGCTCCAGAGACCCCGACTCCAAACGAGACAAATCCAATAGATCCACCGACAGCTTGCGCAGCCGCTCGACCTGGTCGCGGACCTGCTCCAAAAACCGCCGCCGAGTTTCAACATCCAACTCCTCGTCCTCGAGCAGCTCGACGAACCCGCCCAGCGAGAAGATCGGAGTTCGGAGCTCGTGCGACGCGGTGGCGATGAACTTCTTGCGCGCCTCCTCGAGCTGGGCGAGCTGGCGCTGCATCTGGTTGAACGCGACTGCGAGCTGCCCGAGCTCGTCGCTCGAGTCGACGGGGATCACGTGCTCGAAGTCGCCGGCCGCCACCTTCTCGGCCGCGAGCTCCAGGCGCTTGACCCGCTGGGCCAGTGCGCGCGCCGCCAGATAGCTCCCGACCAGCGCCACCAGCAGGGCGATCGCCCCCGCGACCAGGATCTGGTGGCGCACGGTCGCCACCGTGCGGACGATGTCTGAGGCCGGCGCCGAGTAAACGATCACCGCCGCGACGCGTCCGTCGTAGATGACCGGATCCGCGGCCTGGGCCACCGTGCGCGCCCCGGTCATATCCGTGCCGGTCACGAGCCGCCTCGAGGCCACGGCTCGCCGCGCCGCCACGAGGGAGAGCGGGGCCGTGGCTGAGCGCCGGCTCGAGTCGGCCAGCGTCGAGAGCTCCGATCCTCCCGGCACCTGGTTGACCAGCAGCAGCGTGACCCGATCGCCGGTGGCGAGTGCGGCAGCGTTGACCCGATCCTGCACGGTCGATAGCGGCGCCGAGCTCCCCACCGTGCGCGCGATCGACTCCGAATGCGAGATCCCGTCGCTGGCCAGCCCGCCGAGCTGATCGCTCAACACGCGGCTCTGGAGCCCCGGCGCCACATACAGGTACAGCACCGCGAGCGCCACGAACACGATGGCCGAGAAGACCAGGGCCAGCCGGTTGCTCAGCGACAGGCTGATCCGACGGCGACCCACCTTGTCGAACCCCCTAGATCTCGGTGTCGCGGAACCGGTACCCGACGCCCCGCACCGTGAACAGGTAGTCGGGAGCCTTGGCGTCCTGCTCGAGCTTCTCGCGCAGGTGCCGGATGTGAACGTCGATCGTCCGCGGATCGCGATAGGCGGAGTCGCCCCAGATGCGCGCGAGGAGCATGTCGCGGGTAAATACCCGTCCGGGCGCCCGGGCCAGCACCGACAGGATCTCGAACTCGACGAACGTCAGCGGCGCCTCGCGCCCCCGTACCCGGACGGTCCGCTTGGAGAAGTCGATCCGCATCTCGTCCATCTCGAGCGGAGATTCGTCGGGTGCCGTCTCCACCGGCCGGACCATCTCGGCGCGCCGCAGCGCCGCCTTGATACGGCTCGAGAACTCGCGCAGTGAGAACGGCTTGGTGATGTAGTCGTCGGCGCCGAGCTCGAGCCCGACCACTTTGTCGATCTCCTCGGATTTGGCGGTGAGGATGATGATCGGCACCGAGCTGCGGTTGCGCAGCCGCCGGCAAACCTCCAGACCGTCGACCTTGGGAAGCATCAGATCGAGCACGACTAGGTCGAATGTCTGCTCGTCGAAGCGCTCGAGCGCCTGACGCCCGTCCGTCGCCTGGACGACGTCGTAGCCCTCCTTGCGCAGCGGATAAGAGAGGAGCGTCTGAATCGACTGCTCATCGTCCACGAGCAGTATCCGCGCCGAACGATCTGCCACTAGTCCCAGATTCTCCTGTTTGCAGCAAAAGAGTAGTGGCCGAGGGCCCCGGGACTCCTGTCCCCCCGCCGGTGGCGGGTTACCCTCACAGACCAGATGCTCGATCCACGCATCTACCGGATGGGCCTGATGGTCGTGGTTGTCGCGGTGATCGTCGTTGCCTTCTCGCTCGGCAACCAGGCGGCGCCGCTGAGCGCGTCGCTCGTCCCCGACGCGTTCGACGGACAGAACGCCTACACCACGATGCAGACCCTGGCCGCGGAATACCCCGACCGGCCGCCGGGCTCCTACGGCGATAACCAGATCGCCGACTACGTGGCGAGCTCACTGAAGTCGGACGGGTTCCTGACCGGCCGGTCGGTGTTCACGGCGCAGACGGTCGACGGCTCGCGGACGGTCCAGACCGTCACGGGCACACTTGCCGGGAGCAATCCGGGCACGATCGTCGTCGTCGCTCACCGCGACTCGACTCGGACGGACCGATCGGGCTCGCCCTCCGAGCTCTCGGGAACCGCGGTGCTGTTGGAGCTGGCCCGCGACCTGGCGGCCCAGACCCAGCAGCGGACGGTCGTGCTCGCCTCGACCAGCGCCTCGGTCGGCGCCGCCGGCGCCCAGCAACTGGCCAGGACTCTCCCCGGCCAGATCGACGCCGTGATCGTGCTCGGCGACATGACCGGCCTGGAGGTCCGCTCCCCGATCGTCGTCCCGTGGTCGGACTCACAGCTGGTGGCGCCGCCCCTGCTGCGCAACACGGTCGCGTCGGCGATCTCGGAGCAGACCAACATCAACCCCACCAGCGAGAGCCTCGGCGGCCAGTTCCTGCACCTGGCCTTCCCGCTCGCCGCCACCGAACAGCGCCCGTTCGCCGACAGCGGCGAGCCCGCCGTGCTCGTCTCGAGTTCCGGGGCGCGCCTGCCCGCGCCAGACGAGCCCACCAGCCAGGCCCAGATCACCGGCTTTGGACGCGCGATCCTGGAGACAGTCACCGCGCTCGGGGCGGGTCCCAACGTGCCGGGCCCCTCGTCTTATCTGAGCATGCACGGCGAGCTGATCCCGGCCTGGGCGGTCCGCCTCCTCGTCCTGGCCCTGATCGTGCCGGTCCTGCTGGCCACGATCGACGGGCTGGCCCGAGCCCGCCGGCGCGGCTACCGGGTCGCCCGTTGGGCTGTGTGGGTGCTCACCGCGTGCGTGCCGTTCGCGCTGGCGGCGCTCGCCGTCGTCGCCCTGCGGGTCGCCGGGGTGATCGACGCGGCTCCACCCGGCCCGGTCGGGGGCGACGCGATCACGCTCACGAGCCGTGCGGTGGCGATCCTGGCCGGCCTGATCTGTCTGATCGCCGCTGCGTTCGCGCTGCGCTGGGTGCTGGGCCGGCGACTTTGGTCGCCCCGGCCGGCCGACGGGGACGCCGCTGATGTCGCGCCGATGCCTCTCGAGCACGCGAATGGCCGACCCCGCCGCCACCGCACACCGGTCCTCGGCGATGCGGCCTCTCCGGGCGCGGCCAGCGCCTTCCTGCTGGTCATGTGCGTGGTGGCGCTCTTCATCTGGGTCGAGAACCCGTTCGCGGCCGCCCTGCTCGTCCCGGCCCTGCATGCGTGGATGTGGATCGTCGCCCCCGAGGACCGCCTGCGGACCCCGTGGTTGGTGCTGCTGTTCCTGATCGGGCTCGTGCCCGGAGCACTGGCGGTCTACTACTACGCGGCCGTCCTGGGCCTTGGCCCCGCGACCGGCGCGTGGAATGCTGTGCTCATGCTCGCGGGTGGCGACGTGTCGCTGGTAGCGGCGCTCGAGTGGAGCGTGGTGCTCGGGTGCGTGGTCAGCCTGGCGCTGATGATCGTCAGGATCGCGCGCCAGCCGCGCCCGGCCGACGCGCCGGTGACGACCCGCGGGCCAATCACCTATGCCGGGCCCGGGTCGCTCGGCGCGACCGGCTCGGCCGTGCGGCGGTGAAAACCAGGGTCCTCAGCGCCCCGGCGGTTGCGCCCCGCCGGCTCGGGGTCTTCCCGATCGGGCGGCTCGTGCGCGACATCTCCTGGGTCCTGATCATCGCGGGCGTGCTGCTGGTGATCGACGCCGGCGTGACCCTCGTCTGGCAGGAGCCCGTGACCGCGGTGATCGCGCTGATCAAGCGCTCGGACATCGACAAGCAGTACCTGAGCTACTCCTCCGCGCCGCTGGCGCCGGTCGAGCGCCACGCCCTCGTCGGCCTGCCGCAGCTCCAGCAGCGCATCTCCTTCCTGGCCCGCCGCGAGGCCCAGCAGGTCGGCACCGGCGACGCGATCGGTCAGATCGCGATCCCAACGCTGGGCGCGAGCTACACCGTGGTCCAGGGCACGGACACGGCGAGCCTGGAGGAGGGACCCGGCCACTATCCCGCCACCGCCTTCCCCGGCCTGGGCCAGACGGTGGCAATCGCGGGGCACCGGACCACTTACCTGGCGCCGTTCCGCCACATCAACGCCCTCAAACCGGGTGATCGGATCGTGCTCACGATGCCCTACGGCCGGTTCACCTACGACGTCCAGTACACGAAGGTCGTCCTGCCGACCGCGCTGTGGGTGACGCGCAACGTCGGCTACGAGCGCCTGGTGCTGTCGGCGTGCAACCCGCTCTACAGCGCCGCCCAGCGGATCATCGTCTTCGCCAAGCTGAAATCGATGGTTCCCCTCGGGCCGGCGAAGACATAGGTTCTTCGGGGCCGCCTTCGGCGGCGTCCATGGGGCCGTTCCGCCGGGCGTCCGTGCCCGGCGGGCCAGCCGCGCCGCGACCCACTCAAGCGTCCATTTGGGGTCGGGACCCGATTCAGAGAGCCGCTGCCCCGGCCGATCCCTTGGGTACAGTGACCCCATGGACCCGGCAGTGTTGAAACAGCAGATCGAAAAGGGCGAGTACCAGGTCGACCCGTCCCTGGTCGCCGACGCCATGCTCCGTCGGCTGCGCGCGTTCGCTCAGAGCGCGTGCTCGTATCCGGCCAGCGGCTCGTCGGCGTCGACGAACACCACGCCCGGGGGTCCCTCGATCACCGATCCGACCCAGGTCGCGTTCGTCAGCCTGTTCGCGCTCCGTAACGGGACGCAGACGCACAACTCGTAGTCCTCGCCCGCCGTGGCCGCCAACCGGTGAGGGTCGACGCCCAGCTCGGCCGCGACCTCGGCGACGCCGGCCGCGAGCGGAAGTGAGTCCAGGCGCAGCTCGATTCGCACACCGCTGCGGCGAGCCAGATGACCGGCATCGGTGGCCAGGCCGTCCGACAGGTCGATCATCGCGGTGGCGCCGAGCGCGGCCAGCTCGCGGCCGGTCTCGATTCGCGGCAGCGGACGGGCGTAGCGCTGGCGCAGTGACTCCCTGCTCGCCGCGTCCAACCCGGCGCCGGCGCGGCCGTCGAGCACCGCGAGGCCGGCTCCGGCTCCGCCCAGCGAGCCGGTCACCGCCACCCGGTCACCTGGCCGTGCACCGTCGCGGCCGACGAGATCTGCAGGATCGTGTGCCCAGCCGACGACCGTGAACGAGACGGTGAGCACGGGCGAGCTGGTGAGGTCGCCGCCGGCGAGCACGAGGCCGATCTCCCGGGCCAGCGTGGAGGCGCCCTCGACGAGGGCCAGCGCCCGCTCGGACCCGAAGTCCGGGGGTACGCCCAGCGCCAGGTACGCCTCGCCGGCTTGCGCTCCCATGGCGGCCAGATCCGAGCTCGCCGCCGCGAGCGCGCGGTGCCCGATCTCCTCGGGCGAGAGCTGGCTCGAGCGGAAATGGACGCCATCGACCATCGCGTCGACCGAGGTCACCGAGTAGCGGTCGGCCCTGACCACCGCGGCATCGTCGCCGATCGAGCGCACGACCCGACCGGAGTCGCCCGCGAGCAAACGCTCGAGCGCCCCGATCAGCTCGAGCTCACGCACCGCGCGCGAGCTCAGCGGTGTCGATAGACGATTCGGGCGCGGTCGAGGTCGTAGGGCGACAGCTCGACGCGGACCCGGTCGCCGGGGAGGATGCGAATCCGAAAGCGGCGCATCTTTCCGGCTACGTGACCGAGCACGACACGGTCCATGTTGTCGAGCTTCACGCGGAACATCGCGTTCGGCAGAGCCTCGACAACTTCGCCTTCTAGTTCGACTTTTTCTTCTTTGGGCATGCGTGGTTCGGCCTCGTGGGTTGCCGTAAGAGTAGTGGGTATCCTGGGCCGCTCAAGAAAAGCGACCCCTCCTGGAGGACCGTTGCCCGCACTGACAGACAGTCTCAAGAACGAATACACCAAGCAGATCCTGCGAGCCACCGGTGTCAGGAAGGCGTCGTTGCAGCAGCGCAAGACGCCCCACCCCCGCGTGCCGCTCCTCGAGCAGGCCGGCGGCTGGATGAAGCTCAAGAAGTACGAAGGCCCCGAGATTCCCGCCTCCGAGTGGGAGAGCCTGACCTACACGACGTACTCCAGCGACCCCACCACGTTCTTTGCGCCGATCACCTCCGCCACCGGCGAGATCGAGCTCAAGGGCTTTTGGGAGTACGGCAAGGCCGACCTCGACGGGGTCTGGACCCCCAACGCCGAGAAGTGCCCCTCGATCGTCAAGTGGGTCGAGTCGATCGGCGCCCGCTTCGGTCGCGTCCAGCTCCTGCGCATGAAGGCCAACACCCTGCGCGAAGCCCGCTGGGGCCTGCACCTGGACAACAACAACCAGGGCAACCCCGAGAGCCAGGGCTGGGTCGTCCGCGTCTGGCTCGAGCTCACCGACGACCCCTCGAGCTCCCTGATCGTCCGCCCGACCGAGTTCGACCGCAAGGGCGAGGTCCAGATCGAGCTGCCCAAGTACCAGCAGGCCGTGGTCGACTCCGAGTTCCTGTGGCACGGCGGTCATCACACGTCCGATCACATGCGTTACGCGGTGATCGCCAGCGTTGAGAGTGGCCCGGATCTCGAGCGCTGGATCGAAAGCCAGCGCCTCTAGTCGTCCGAGCCTCTCGCGGCAGCAGCCGCTAGCCGATCTGCGGGCGCGGCGTCTCGGCACGCCGCCCCGCCCGGTGGGCGTTGTGCACCTCACCCGAGGTCGCGAGACCCGCCCGCGCCCATCGCCCTCCGACGCCCGGCAAAACGCGACAAACCCCGTCACCCTGCGCGGGGCGTTGGCGACCTAAGCATGCTGACAATGCGTACCTTGCCGAAGTGAGTCCTCCGGGTCGGCTTTGACACGTTTTGCGGGTCTCGCCTCGCCTGGCGCGCGAACCCGCCCGCCCAGGATCGGACCCCATCCGCCCGCGATCGGACCCCATCCGCCCAGGATCGGACCTCATGCTCCTAACGAACGACTGTTAGTGGTGGTGATGGTGGCCACCGCCACCGCCACCAGCACCGGTACCACCGCCCGGCGGGGCCGCGCCACCGGTCTGGACCGTGGTGGTCGGGGCCGGCGTGTTCTGCTTGGGCGGCTGGGCGTAGAGGTTCGGGTTGTTGTACGCGCCCGGCCCGGTCTGGCCCGCGGTGTTGGACGGCGGCGGCTCCTTTGAGGCCGAGTGCGGCCCGGTGAACGCCGTTCCGGTGAATGGGACGGTGGGTTGGGGGAATTCGCCGCAGTACCCGTTGGAAGCGGACACCATGAAGTCGTGCCAGATCGGTGCCGCCAGCGTGCCGCCGAATCCGTCCGACATCGGGATGTTGCCTTGGGGATAGCCGACCCAGACCGCGGTGGAGATCTTGGGCGAGTAGCCGACGAACCACGCGTTGTCCAGATTCTCCGCTGTGCCGGTCTTGCCCGCGGCGGGACAGCCGTAGTTGGCGGCGGTGCCCGTTCCGCTCTGGATCACCGTCTTCAGGACTTGGGTGCCCTCGTAGGCCTCGCCGTCGGTGAACACGCGGGTGTGCGCCGGGTTGCCGAGGTTGACGACGCGACCGCCCGGGAAGACGACGTGGTCGATGATCGTGGGGGGCACGTGCGACCCGCCGTTGGCCAGCGTGGCGTATGCGTCCGCCATCTCGAGCATCGTGCAGCAGTCGGCGAGCCCGCCGATCACCTCGGCCGGATTGCCGGTCAGCTCCGAGGTGATGCCCATCGCGCGGGCTGTCGCGTCGAGTTTGTCCCAGCCGAGGTCGGCAGCTAACTGGGCGTACACCGTGTTGTCCGAGATGGTGGTCGCCTTGGTGACGCTGATCACGCCCTGGTAGGTCTCCTCCGCCGTGTGAACCGACCAGGTCGGATCCTGGGGCAGCCACCCGGCGGCCAGGAAATGAGAGTCGTAATAGGTCTGGTTGGGGTCGCCGTCGTAGTCGTGGATCAGCGTCATCAGCGCGAACGTCTTGAACGCCGAGCCGGTCTGCCGCTCCGCCTGGACCGGGAAGTCGAACTTGGTCTGCTGATAGGTCGCCGAGGATGCGATGGCCAGGATGTGGCCGTCGGACGGATCGACTGCGGCCAGGGCGGCGGCCGGCTGGTCGTCGAGCACCGACCCGCCCTCGTGGGCGTGGATCGCGTTGAGGGCCTCCTGCTCGACCTTCGGGTCGATCGTCGTATAGACCTTCAGGCCGCCGTTCTCGACGGTGTTAGCGCCGAATTGCTGGAACAGCTGCTGCTCGACGTAGTCGAAGATGTACGGCTCGTTGACCTGGATGAACTGCTGATTCGGGTGGATCTGCAGCGGCTGCTTCTCGACCGCGCTGGCCAGGCTCTGGCTGATGTAGTGCGAGACGACCATCGCCTGCAGCACGTTGTTGCGGCGAGCCTTAGCGAGGTCGGGAGCGATCGTCGGGTTGTACTGCGACGGCGACTGGGGCAGGCCGGCCAGCAACGACATCTGAGCCAGGTTGATCTTCCACACCGGCTTGTTGAAGAACATGAGCGAGGCCGCTCCGACCCCGATCGCCTCCTCACCGTTGGTGTTCCCATACGGGACGCTGTTCAGGTACTGGTTGAGGATCCAGTTCTTCGTGTGCTTCTTCTCGAGCTGCTCGGCCAGCTTGGCTTGGATGATCTTGTACTTGAGGTTGTGGTTGGCGGAGTAGCTCGTGCCGTTCAGGTACATGTTGTTGACGAGCTGCATGGTGAGCGTCGAGGCGCCCTGCAGGGAGTTGCTCTGCCCCAGCAGGTCCTTGACCCCGGCGCGCAGAATGCCCTGGTAGTCGAGCGCGCCGTGCTGGTAGAAGCGACGGTCCTCGATAGCGATCGTCGCCTCCTCGAGCCGCTTCGGGATCTGGTTCGGGGAGACGTGCTGGTACAGGTTGTTCGTGTGGACGTAGCCGAGCAGGCTGCCGTCGGCGGCGAAGATCTCGGTCGGGGGGTTGGCGTGCTTGGCCGGCAGCTGGCTCAGGTTGGGAGCCGAGTCGGCCACGGCGACGACCCAGCCGACCGCGAGCAGGGCGGCGATCGCGACCGCACTGACGGTCAGGATCCCGGTCATCAGCAGCACTCGCCCAACGGGATGCCCGCGGTTATGTCTGCGGCGGCGCTGTCGTTCGCGTCGGCTCATGTGCGAGACCTGCGGGCGTTCTTCGCGTTGCCGGTGTCAGGATCGGCAGCCACGGCAGCGAAGAAACCGGGCAGGAAAGTTTAGCTGCCACGCTGTTTCGGGCTCCCGGTTCGGCCTCCTGCCCGGTGCCAGACTGGCTCCCGCCATGCATGCTCAGCGCCACCCGTCCGTGATCCTGCTCGATGCGCTCGGGACGCTCGTGGCGCTCGAGCCCCCCGCGCCCCGGCTTCGGGTGGAGCTCGCCGAGCGCTTCGGTCTGGTCGTGACCGAGGAGCAGGCGATGAGCGCGATCGCCGCCGAGATCGGCTACTACCGCAAGCATCTCGACGAGGGGCGCGACACCGCCAGCCTGGCCGCTCTACGCGGCCGGTGCGCCGAGGTTTTGCGTTCGGCTCTGCCCGGCGCCGCAGGGATCGAGCCGCACCGGATCGTCGAGGCGCTGCTGGCGTCGCTGCGCTTTACCGCGTTTGCCGAGGTCCGGCCGGCCCTGGACGCCGCTCGTGCGCGCGGGCAGCGGCTCGTCGTGGTCAGCAACTGGGACGTCTCGCTGCACGACGTGCTCCGGAGGGTTGGCCTTAAGCCGCAGCTCGATGCCATCCTCACCTCAGCCGAGGTGGGCGCGCGCAAGCCGGCTCCGGCGATGTTCGAGCGGGCGCTGGGGCTCCTTGGCGCCGGCGCCGAGGAAGCGATCCACGTCGGCGACAGCCTCGAGGAGGACGTGGCCGGAGCCCGCGCCGCGGGGATCGAGGCGGTGCTGGTGTGCCGGGACGGCGCCGGCCCCGCACCGGGCGTGCGCACGATCTCAAGCCTGGCGCAGCTGACGGACCTGACGCTGCCGGCGTGCTGAGGATCGCGCCCGACCCGTATCTAACACTTCGATTCGGGCCCTAAAGTCTGGGGGGCATGCCGAGCGTCCCGCCGCCGCAGCTGAAGTCCACCGGACCGCCGGCGCAGCCGATGCCGCCTGCGCCGCCGCGGGATGCGCATCCCGACGACGTCCCCTGGCCGATCTGGACCGCCCCGGCTGCGCTCGCCATCGGGTTGGTGGCCGGCGTGCTGGGCAGCATCATCGTTGCCGCCTTCGCGGGCGAGGCGGGCTCGACCCACACCAGCCCGGCCGTGAGCCTCATCAGCGACGTCGTATTCGACGCCGCGTTCGTCGTCGCCGCGCTGTACCTCTCCTCGGTGAACCGGCGGGCCAAGCCGTCGGACTTCGGCTACCGGCGGGTCGCCCCCGCGGTCGGGATCGGCGCGTTTTTCCTGGGCGCGATCGGCTACTACGTGGTGACCGCGCTCTATCAGGCAATCGTCAACCTCCACGGCACCGACAAGCTCCCCGAGGACCTCGGCGTCGGTACGAGCACGGCGGCGCTCGTCGGAGCGGCCATCTTCGTTTGCGTGATCGCGCCCATCGCCGAGGAGTTCTTCTTCCGCGGCTTCATCTTCGGTGCGCTGCGCCGCTGGCACGTGACGATCGCCGGCCGCGACGTCGGTACCTGGGTGGCGGCGATCCTGACCGGCATTCTGTTCGGCCTCGCCCACACCGGCTCGGCCTCCTCCCAGTACCTGATTCCGCTCGGCTTCCTCGGGTTCGTGCTTTGTCTGATCCGCTGGAAGACGGGCTCGCTGTACCCGTGCATGGCCCTCCACTCGGTGAACAACTCGCTGGCGCTCGGGATCAACCAGCTGCACTGGAGCGGCGGTGAGATCCTCGCCCTGATCGCGGGCGCACTCGCCGTGGTCGGGGCGATCACGCTGCCGCTGGCAGGTCGCTCGCCCGCACCGGCCACCTGAGCCCACTCGCCGGCGTCGGCTGTCCGAGTCCTGACCGCCGGTTCCGCAAGACCGCTGGCAGGCCGGGAAGCCGGGTTGACCCGCATGGTTTACTTCCCGCCATGTCGCGGGTCCTCGCCGCTCGGGTCGTCGCTTTCACCGCGTTAGCGGCGGCAACCGCGGCCGTGATGTTCGCCCCGCCGCTCGCTTCGGCGGCCACGCCGACGTCCCCAACGCTCCGGCTCTCGATTCCCGACGCGTTCCTGGTGGCGCACCACCTGGTGACCGTGCCGGGCCGGGTCGTCCAGATAAAGGGGTCGGTCAGCCCGTACGTGGCCGGCCAGGCTGTGGTCGTGCAGGCATCGGTCGCCGGCAAGCAGTTCAAGACCGAGACCCTGCGCATCAATCCCGCGCCGGGCGGGAGCAACGGCCGCTTCACCGAGACGCTGAAGAGCCCTCGCGCCGGGGAGGTGAATGTCGAGGTCAGTCATGCCGCCACCCCGACGCTCGGCGCCTTCTCGGGCTCTCGCCACTTCGCCGCGCTCGATGAGCACGTCGGTTTCGGCTCGCGCGGGCCGTTCGTGGCGCTGATCCAGCAGCGGCTGGCGGCGCTGCACTTCTATATCCCGCAGACGGGCGTGTACGACACGGGCACGGGTCTGGCCCTGGACGCCTATCACCGGTTGTTGCGGTGGGGCACCTACCAGACCCTCGACGGCCGCACGATCAGCTTCCTCCTAAACGGTTACGGCGCGTTTCCGGTCCACTTCCCGGGCCACGGAAATCACGCCGAGGGCGACCTGACGCTCCAGTTGCTCGCGCTGGTCAGTGGCTCGCATGTCGTGGCGATCTATCCGATCAGCTCCGGCAAGCCGTCCACGCCGACCATCCTGGGTAACTTCCACGTCTATTCCAAGGTGCCCGGCTACCTGCCCGACGGGATGTACTTCTCGAACTTCTTCATCAGCGGGTACGCGATCCACGGCTACGACCCGGCGCCCGACTATCCCGCCAGCCACGGCTGCATGCGCCTGCCGATCGTCGACGCGCTGTCGGTCTACGGCTGGCTCCAGATCGGCGACTGGGTCGATACGTATTACTAGAACCGGCGCGACTCAGCGTCGACTCAGACCGCTCGAGTACCGCGCCAGGTAGCCGAGCCCGAGGCCGTACACCAGCAACGCGACCACCGCCGGCAGCCCGTGCTGGACCCACGCGTTGCTCGAGCGCACGATCGCGTCGAACGGCGAGGTCAGCGTCTTGGCCGCGTGGTTGATGAACCGGCCGGGCTGTGCTTCGGGCTTGCTCGGCGCCGTCGGCGTCGGGTTCGCGCTGTTGGGGCTCGACAGCTCGGTCTGCTGGTGGACCGAGGCCCCGGCCATCTGGTCGCGCGCGAACATCGTGAACGACAGCACCACGAGCGCGCAGCATGCGAACGAGACGAGCTTGATTGCGCGGGAAATCACGGTTCGGGTGTCGGCCGCCGCCGCGTCTAGCATGAACCTCCGCCGATGGATCTCGACACACAGACGGCTGCCCGCTCCCGCCTGATCGCCGAGTTGCGTGAGCACGCGCTCGTGATCGGCGAGGTGGTCCTGACCAGCGGCCACACGGCGCAGTACCTGGTGGACGCCAAGCGGGCGATCCTGCGCCCGCCGGGATTCCTGGCGCTGGCGGAGCTCGTGGCCGACCACGCGCGGGCCTGGAGTGCGACGGCGGTCGGCGGGATGACGATGGGGGCCGACCCGATCGCCTGCGCCGCCCTCGCCGGCGGCGCCGATGTAAAGGCCTTCTTCGTGCGCAAGGAAGCCAAGGCGCACGGCCTGTCTCGCCGGATCGAGGGGCCGCTGCTCGAGCCGGGCGAGCGCTGCATGCTGGTCGAGGACGTGGTCACCACGGGCGGCTCGACGCTGCGTGCGCTCCAGGCCCTGCGGGACGAGGGCCACGAGGTCTGCGGCGTGCTCGCCATCTGCGACCGGCTCGCCGGCGGCGCCGACGCGATCGAACAGGCCGCCGGCGCCCCGTTCCTGGCGCTGACCACAATCGACGACGTCTACCCCGACCGCCCCGACCGCTGACTCCGAGCTAGCTCGGCAACGAGCGGCAGTCGGCCGACCGCTGGTGCAGCGCCTGCACCAGCCAGCCACCGTGCGGATAGGGCGTGAACAGCACGATCGGGCGGTTTGACGCGATCGCCGGTCCGTACTTGTAGCCCACGGTCGCAACGTTGACGCGGAGATTCCAGGCCAGCATGGTCTGGTATTCCAGGCGGGTCAACGGCTCGCCGCACCCCTTGAACCGCCCGGGCCCACCGAGGCGCGAGACGACCGTTGTCAGCTTGTCGATCTCCGCCGTGCGCACGCGCTGGTCGCGTATGTCGCGGTGCTCGAACCGGGCCCGGTTCAGCGCCGGCGGAAGCAGCGCGATCACGATCACCACAACCAACCCGGCCCACACCCACGTGGGGGCGCTGAAACTGCCGAACCGGGGCGGGTCGGCGAGCACGCGCCCGACCCCCGCGCCGGCGAGTGCGACGACCACGCCGGCGGGCTCGAACATGTACCTCGCGAGCCCCGGCCACCCGTGCAGCGAGAACGCGATCTCGATGATCACCCAGGCGCCCACCCCCACCGCCAGGCCGACGACGACAAAATCGCGCCTGACCAAGGCCCAGAGCACCGCGAGTGCGGCGGTCAACTCGAGCACGCGTGGGTTGAGGCCCACGAAGCGGCCGATCGTGCCCATGATCTGATCCGAGCGCAGCCGGCGCCCGGAGCCAAGCGCGTTCGAGGCGGCGACGAACGGGGTCCGCGAGGTGAGCGCCGGGATGCCGAACCAGAGCAGCACCAGCGCCACGATCCCGACGGCGATCATCCAGCGCATCGCCGGCACCCGCAGCCAGGCCCAGATCGCGTACACACCGAGGAACAGCCACACCTCGGGCCGGCCCAGCGCGGCCAGGCACCCGAGCGCGAACGCCCACCGGAAGCGTTTCGACAGGTGGCAGTCGATCGCTCCCAGGCACAGCGCCACGATCATCGGATCGGACTGGGCGCTCAGCATGTAGTGCCAGTAGTCGGTCAGGCCGAGCACGCCAAGGCCGGCAAACGCCGCACCGATCCAGGCGGCCCATCGGCGCTCAGCCGGGGCGTCGGTCAGCCGGTAGGCGATCCGGGCGGCGAACACCGAGCCGCCCAGCGACACCGCCAGCGCGGTGATCATCCACAGCCACAGCTGATAGTGGCCGAACACCCCAAAGGGGAACGTGAACAGGAACGGCAGCGGCTTCCACGACGGGGCGGCGTTGGTGTTCAGATTGCCCGCCACCGCCTGATGGCCCCAGACCAGCCAGCCGTACGGGTCGAAGCCGGGGCGGGTCCGCGCCCACAGGAGAATCAGGGTCGACACTACGAGGAGCCCGACGGCGCTGAGCATGGTGACGACAGCCGGAGAGCGCCAATCGATCCGCGACCCGCCAGGACGGGCCGGGGCGCCGGCCGGCGCTGGGGTCGGCCGCTGTTCGGTCGTCGCCATCCGCCGGTTCCCCGCTACTGGTGGATGAGCTGGCCGCTGCTCGTGTAGACGGCGTGAAGCCCCGCGCAGCGTGCCACCTGCGAGGGCCGCGTATGCCAAGGCTCGACGCTCCAGCCGCCCCCCGCCAGCGGGTGGAATAGCACCTTCGGCACCGCCGGGTTGGCGAGCAGCGCCGCCTCTACGTGCTGTTGGAACCCTCCGACCGAGCCGACGTCGATGCGGTATATCCAGGCAAGCGTGCTGGCGTACTCAACGTCGGTCACCGGCTGGCCGCAGTCGAGGATGTGGTGCGCGCCGCCGAGCGCGTTGGTCACGCTCTGCAGCAGCGAGATCTCGTGCGTGCGGGCGTGCTGCGCGGTCAGATCCGCGTGCTCGACTCGGACGCGGTGGATCGCGCCCGGGATCATCGCCACGACCAGCACGGCGGCCGCTGCCACTCCCGACCAGCGGGAAATCCCAGTCCCGCGCTTAAGCTGCGATCCCTCGAGCATGAGCCAGCCGATGGCCACGCCGGCCAGGACCGCGACGACTCCCCCCGCTTCGAACACGTAGCGCGGCAGCGCCGGCCAGCCGTGGTAGGCGAAGGCGATCTCGACGATCGCCCATACGACCACCCCCGCGGCCAGGGCCAGCACCACCCAGTTGCGCCGCACCAGCGCGATCAGCGTCGCGACCCCCGCCGCGATCCAGAACGGGAGATACAGGATCTCGTGGACGCGGTCGAGTGTCCCGACGAGGCGGTTGGAGCGAAGCTCGCGCGGAGACCCCTGCGCGAGCTGGCCGGCGATATCGGGCCGCCCGTTGGTGATGGTCGGGATCCCGAACCACATGAACAGGACCACGGCCGCGCCGGCCAGGAGCATCCAGCGCATGCTCGGCACCTTGAACCAGGCCCAGAGCCCGAACAGGCCCAAAAACGGCCACGCCTCGGGCCGCCCAAGGGCTGCGAGCACGCCGAACAGGAGCGTCCAGCGGTAGCGACCAATGAGACCCATGTCGATCGCCGCGAGCGTGAAGGTGACGATCATCGGGTCCGACTGCGAGCTGAGGATGTAGTGGAAGTAGTCCTCGATCCCGAGCACCCCCGCCCCGGCGACGATCGCGGCCACCCACGGGGCGTAGCGGCGGATCGGGTCCGGGTCCAGGCGCAACTCGGTCCCGCCAACCAGCCGAAAGGCGATCCGGCCGGCGAACACCGGTCCCGCGAGCGCCACCGCGGTCGCCGTGACCATCCACAGCCACAGCTGGTAATGGCCGGCCAGCGCGTAGGGCACCGTGAACAGGAACGGCACCGGCTTCCAGGACGGAGCGCCGCCGAGGTTGAGGCTCAGGTGCAGCGTCGAGTGACCCCAGGTCATCCAGCCGTAGGCGTCGTAGCTGGGTCGGGTGCGCGCCCAGAAGGTGAGCACGGCCGACACCACGAGGATCACGGCCGACGTCGAGAGCCACGGGTGCTCGTCGACGTAGGCGCGCAGCGTCCAGGGCACAGGCTCGCGCGGGAACGCCTGGTCCGCCGCAGCCGCCTCCGGAATGGTCGGTGCTTCTAGCGTGCTCTCGGCCACGGAGAAGCGCGGACGGTAGCACGGGGCCCGGTGAGCATCCGGTTATGCCGTCGATGCCCCCGGCAGGAATCGAACCTGCATCCCGCGCTTAGGAGGCGCGTGCTCTATCCATTGAGCTACGAGGGCGCGGCGCACAGAGGGTAGCCGTGGCCGGCAACGCCTCCAAGCATGCCCGCGAGCCCATCCAACCCGCCGAGAGCACACCGTTGCGCAGGTTTGCGCTTGGTTAGCACTATGTGCATGGGGCCCCGGGTGTGATATCTCCCCAAACGTGGAGGTGCGACGCGGAATCGCGGCCAGGGCCAAATTCAGCGGCTCAACCGGTCCGGAATCGCCCCCCCGGCACTATTTGTTCCGTGATATGTTCCGCCAGACGGTAGTAGCCAGAACGCTAGTAGGAGAAATGGACGGACGGTTGGCCAGCTTCGTCGCGGCTTTACCTTTGCCTACTTTGCCTGGGAATTGATCTGGATACTGTCGTTCATGGGGTCTTCTTAGGAGGAGGATTGATGCAAAGGTTTAAGCGCAGCACGCTGGCGATAATCGGCGTGGCGCTAGTCGTTTTGTTTGCGGCCGCCTGTGGCTCGAGTAGCAGCAGCAACAGCAGCAGCAGCAACAGCAGCAGTAGCAGCTCTTCGTCCAGCGCGGGGCTCGCGACGAGCGGACCCGGGCTGACGCAGCCCACGACCGGGAGCGGGAGCAAGGTCTCCGGCGGAACGGTCTACTTCACCGAGGGCTCGGACGCGCCGCCGAACTACATCTTCCCGATGTACAACTTCCAGGTCTGCAGCACGACGAATGCCAACCAGCTGATGAACATGCTGTATTACCCGCTGTACACGTACGGCGAGAACTACCGGCCGACCGTCGACTACAGCCATTCGATCGGCCAGGCGCCGGTCACGTCCAACGGCGGCAAGACGTTCACGATCCACCTGAACCCGTACAAGTGGTCCGACGGTGAGACCGTGAGTGCGCGCGATCTCGTCTTCTGGATGAACGTCATGAAGGCCAGCCCGGCCACGGAGTGGTGCGGCTACGCGCCCGGCTACTTCCCCGACAACGTGGTCAGCTATTCGGCCCCCAATCCGTCGACGTTCGTGATCACCTTCAACAAGGCCTACGACCCGGAGTGGGTGCTCTACTCGGAGTTGTCGCAGATCTTCCCGATGCCGATGGCCTGGGACCGGACGTCCTTGTCGCAGCCCGCGCCGACGAGCGATAACGGGAGCCTGCCGGACACGACGAAGAGCGGCGCCGCGGCTGTCTACAAGTTCCTCGACACCCAGTCGAAGGACCTCGGCAGCTGGGCCACCTCGCCCCTCTGGAGCGTGGTGGACGGGCCGATGAAGCTCCAGAGCTTCAACACCGACGGACGTGTGGTGCTGGTGCCCAACGCGGACTGGTCGGGAACGCCGAAGGTCTCGATCTCCCAGCTCGTCGAGCTCCCGTATACGAGCGAGGCGGCGATCTATAACACCGTCAAGTCGTCCGGCCCGGCTGGGGCCACGATCGCGAACATCCCGTCGCAGTACGCCCCGCAGCTCTCCTCGCTCGGCGCCGAGGGCTACCAAGTCAACAAGGCGGCGAGCTACTCGTTCAACTACTTCCCGGTAAACCTCAACTCGAACGCAACCACCTCCCCCGGCGGGGAGCCGGTCAGGTACGTCTTCCGCCAGACGTACTTCCGGAACGCGCTCCAGCACCTGGTCGACCAGCAGGGCTGGATCCACGCGTTCCTGTACAACACGGCGGTCCCGACGTGCGGCCCAATTCCGTTCTCGCCGCCCAGCCCGCTCGTCGACACCTCATCGATCTCGTTCAGTCCGTGTTCGTTCTCGGACGCGACGGCACAGCAGCTGCTGACGAGCCACGGTTGGAAGGTGGTGCCGAACGGGACGACGACCTGCCAGAACCCCAGCCTGTGCGGTGCGGGGATTAAGCAGGGCGAGGGAATCTCGTTCAACATCGACTATCAGTCCGGCGTGGTGGCGGTGCAGGACGAGATGAACGACCTGGCCTCGAACGCGAAGAAGGTCGGCATCACCATCAACCTGACCACACACCCGTTCAGCACCGTGGTCGCCACGGGCGCGCCGTGCATGCCGAGTGCGGCGTCGTGCAAGTGGACGGCTGAGAACTGGGGAGCAGGTTGGATCTACGGTCCCTCGTACCTGCCGACCGGCGAGCCGCTCTACAACCCGGGCTCGGCAGCTAATGCCGGAAGCTACTCTGACGCACAGATGACGTCGCTGATCGGCCAGACGATCACCGGCCCACTTTCTGGCGAGAGCGCAGCACTGACGACGTACGCGAAGTACGTTTCCCAGCAGGACCCGGTGATCTTCGGACCGACCTCGGTCGGTACCTACGGAGGTTACGCGGCCACCCTGATCAGCAACAAGCTGGCCGGATACTCGGCCAACGCGCTGGGATTCCTCCAGCCGCAGTACTGGTACTTCACCAAGTAATGAGTCCAAGCTTGACCCGCGGTGGGATGATGGAGCCGGCAGAATGACCGGATTCATCATCCGCCGCCTGGGTCAGGCGATCGTCGTGGTCCTCGGGGTCACGCTGATCACGTTCATCCTGCTGCACCTGTTGCCGGGGAGTCTCGCTCGGGACATCCTCGGCAACCGGGCAACGCCGCAGGCCATCGAGCAGTTCAACCAGCAGAACCACCTCAACCAGCCGTTCTTCGTCCAGTACTGGTATTTCCTGGACCAGCTGCTCCACGGCAACCTCGGCTACTCCTACCAGTTCAATCGCTCGGTCGACTCGCTGCTGAAGACCGACCTGCCCCGAGATCTGGTGCTCGGCGGCCTTTCGCTGATCTTCTCGCTGGTGATCGCGATTCCCACCGGGATCGCCCAGGCCGTGAAGCGCAACTCGGCGGTCGACTACGCCGGCACCGGGGTCAGCTTCCTCCTGTATTCGATGCCGCAGTACGCGATCGCGCTCCTGCTGATCCAGTTTCTCTCGATCAGCTTCCACGTATTTCCGGCTGAGGCACCGCAGTCGACCTCCGCGATCGGGATGCTCGAGCATCCGGCTGGCCTGGTCCTCCCGGTCCTGTCGCTCACGCTGGTGACGTACGCCGCTTTCAGCCGGTACATGCGCTCCTCGGCGATCGACACCCTGGCCCAGGACTACATCCGGACCGCGCGTGCCAAGGGGTTGCCGGAACGACTGGTTCTCATGCGTCACCTGCTACGCAACTCGCTGGTCGCGGTGGTCACCCTGGTCGGCCTGTCGATTCCTCTGGTCCTGACTGGGACGTTGATCATCGAACAAGTGTTCAACTATCCTGGCGCCGGGCTCGAGTACTTCCAGGCCGCCCTGCGCAACGACTACGAGGTTATGCTCGGGATCACGGTGCTCGTTGGCGTGATCACTGTCGTCGGCAACCTGATGGCTGACATCGGTTATGCGATCCTCGACCCGCGGATCAGGTACTAAGGGGGCGCCACAGATGCCGCGGAGGACAGGCAGGCCGTGACCGACATCGACACGACCGCCCCCTCAGAGGTCGAGCTCCTCCCGCCGCCCGAAGGGGGTGAAGTCGCCTCGAGCGGTAGTCCGTGGGTGCTGGTCGCCCGCACGTTCGCTCAGAACAAACTGGCACTGGTCGGTCTCGCGTTCGTGCTCCTCGTGATCCTGTTCAGCTTCATCGGCCCGATCATCTACAAGACCGATCAGATCAACCCGAACCTGATTGCCGTGAACCTCGGGCCGGGTGGCGGCCACCCGCTTGGGACCGACTCGAGCGGGTTTGACATCCTCGGCCGGCTCATGAAGGGCGGTCAGAGCTCGATCGAGGTCGGGATCGCCGTTGGGATCGTCTCGACCGTCGCCGGCCTGATCTACGGAGCCATCGCCGGGTACTTCGGCGGCGCGCTCGACGGCGTCCTCATGCGCCTGGTGGACGTCGGGCTCGCCATCCCGATCGTCTTCCTGTTCATCTTCATGGCGCAGATCTACAAGCCCAGCCTCGGGCTCCTGATCTTCCTTCTGACGCTGGTCTCGTGGTTGATTCCCGCCCGCCTCGTCCGCGGAGAGACCTTAGCCCTGCGAACGCGCGAGTACGTGCAGGCCGTGCAGGTCATGGGCGGGCGTTCCTGGCGCATCATCACCCGCCACATCATCCCGAACACGATCGGCGTGATCATGGTCACGGTCACGTTTCAGATCGCCAACGCGATCCTGACGTTGGCCGTGCTCCAGTATCTCGGCTTCGGTCTGCCCCCGACCACACCCACCTGGGGCTCGATGCTCTCCGACGGCACCACGTATCTGCAGGACGGGTACTGGTGGGAGGTGTACCCCGCCCTGATCATGATCGTCATCACGGTCGTCGCCTTCAACTTCATCGGAGACGCTCTCCAGGACGCCTTCGACGTGCGCCTGCAGGAGAGATAGCTCGCAATGACGCGACTCCTCGAGGTCGAAGACCTCAAGACCCAGATCAGGCTTCGGCGCGGGACCGTTCATGCCGTCGACGGTCTGAGCTTCGAGGTCGAGGCGGGCGAGACGCTGGGCATCGTCGGCGAGTCCGGTTGCGGCAAGACGATGGCCGCGATGTCGATCATGCGCCTGCTCCCGAGGGGCGGATTCATCGCGGACGGGCAGATCCGGCTCAACGGCCGAGATCTCGTCAAGCTCGACGACGCAGAGCTGCGCAAGGTGAGAGGCAACGAGGTCGGCATGGTCTTCCAGGACCCGATGACCTCGCTGAATCCCACGATGATGATCGGAAAGCAGATCGCCGAGGCCGTGACCATCCATCGCGACGTCTCCAAGTCGGCGGCCATGGAGCGCGCCGCCGAGGTGCTCGGCCTGGTCGGTCTACCCCGTCCCCAGGAACGACTCAAGGACTACCCCCACCAGTTGTCGGGTGGTCTGCGCCAGCGTGTGATGATCGCGATGGCCCTCGCCTGTGACCCAAAGCTCCTGATCGCCGATGAACCCACGACCGCCCTTGACGTCACGATCCAGGCGCAGATCCTGAGCCTGCTCGACAAGATCAAACGCGAGCTTGGGATGGGGATCATCCTGATCACGCACGACATGGGAGTGATCGCGGGGAGGGCCGACCGTGTGCTCGTGATGTACGCCGGGCGCAAGATCGAGACCGCGGGGACCGTGGACCTGTTCAAGAACGTGCGTCACCCCTACACCGAGGCCCTGCTCGCCTCCATCCCCCAGCTCGATCAGGACCAGTCCCAGGACCTCTACTCGATCCCCGGTCTTCCGCCGGATCTGCGCAGGCCACCGCTGGCCTGTCGGTTCGCGCCGCGCTGTGTGTTCGCGACCGAGCAATGCCGGACCCACGATCCACCGCTGGGTGGGGAAGACCCGAATCACCCGTACGCGTGCTTCCACCCCCGGCACTCGTCGGTTGAGGAGATGGGGGACGTCGGAGCGGCGCTGATCTCCCAGGCCGAGAAGAACAAGGCCCTGATGGCGTCGTTTGGCAAGGAACTCGAGCTGCTCGAGACCGCCGAGGAGCCGGCGGCGGCCACCGCCGCCGCCGACACGAACGGTGGGGCGGAGTTCATCCTGGAGTTCCGGGACGTGACGAAGGAATTCCCGATCACCGCCGGCGCTGTCCTGCGCCGGAAGATCGGCTCGCTGCACGCGGTCACCGAGCTGCAGTTGGGGATCCGGCCCGGCGAGACGTTCGGCCTGGTCGGCGAGTCGGGCTGCGGCAAGACCACCCTCGGTCGCATGGGGGTCGGCCTCGAAGTCCCGACCAGCGGTCAGGTGCTGTTCAACGGCGTCGATCTCGGTTCCGTCAAGGGCGCGAGCTTTCGCGCCCTGCGCCGCGACCTGCAGTTCATGTTCCAGGACCCCTACGCCTCGCTCGATCCCCGGATGCGGGTCAAGGAGATCATCTCCGAGCCCCTGGACGTCGCCCGCCGAGGATCGCCGAAGGAGCGGACCGAGACCGTGCGCTCCCTCCTGGACGAGGTGGGCTTGGCCTACGACGCCATGGACCGCTACCCGCACGAGTTCTCCGGCGGGCAGCGTCAGCGCCTCGGCCTGGCCCGAGCGCTCACTCTCAGTCCGAAGGTGATCATCGCCGACGAGCCAGTCTCGGCTCTCGACGTCTCGATCCGCTCGCAGATCCTCAACCTCATGAAGCGGCTCCAGGCCACCCACGGCCTGACCTACATCGTGATCTCCCATGATCTGTCGGTCGTCAAGTACCTCGCCGACCGCATCGGCGTCATGTACCTCGGCAGGCTCGTCGAGCTCGGTCGGGGGAACGACATCTACGAGCGGCCGGCCCACCCCTATACAGCCGGTCTTCTCGAGGCAATTCCAGTCCCGAATCCTGAGGTGGCACGAGCGAAGGAGGACAAGGTCGCCGTCCGTGGGGAGCTCCCGTCACCGGTGAACCCCCCGTCGGGCTGCCGCTTCCGCACCCGGTGTCCACGCGCACAGGACAAGTGCGCCGAGGTTGTGCCGCCGCTGCGTCCCTTCGGGGCCGAGCATTTTGCCGCCTGCCACTTCCCGCTTCAGCCGCCAGTGAACGGTTCCGGCGACGTTGGTCAGACCCAGACCACGTCCGTAGGGCCACAGCCGCCGTCCGGGTCACCCTCCGAGACCTAAGCGCGGCCCGACGCACCGAAGCGTGGCCGCGCCGCCGGCTACTCGTCCTCGTCCTCGTCCTCGACGTAGAGCGATTCGCGAGCGAGTTCCTCTCCGCCGCGGTCCCAGAGCTTGATCTCCAGGAAGTCGCCCCGGTAGTTGTCGGGGGCGATCAGCGTGAAGCGGTCCTCGAGCAGCCCGCACTGGTCGACCGCGAGGTTGGCCAGCTCGGCGGTCACGATCGCTCCACCGGGAACCAGGGGAACCCCCCACACCAGGGTCATCTCCGCGGCCTTCCCCTCCTCGCCGCGCCAGCGGCCGATCACATCGTCGTTGAGGTCGATCTTCCAGTCCGGGTTCTCCTCGGCCAGCTCCGCCGTGAAGTCGACCTGCGCCTCAAACTCGCTGGGTCCCCGTGATCCCTCGCTGAACGACACGAACCCGAACAGCTCGTATCCGCCGGCCGTGCGCGCCACCGCGGGGATGTAGGTGCGACCGCCGTACGTGCGGTCGGGGAACCAGGAGATCTCGGTGTCGATGTCGCCGATCTCCTCCCCCTCGGTGTCGATCTCACGCGCGGCCGAACGGAAGTGCCCGGCCAGCGTGTCGGCCCACCGGCCGTAGGGGAGCGGCTCCTGCGGCGGCTCGGCCGCAAACGAGGTCACGAAGCGATCTGTCGGAGGCATGGGTCGGCAGCCTACCCGGGTTTGCCGGATGCTGGGCGGCCGGGTCGCCCGCTCAGAACGCCCCTCGGCGGCTCAGCACCGCCGGGATCGTCTTCAGCAGGATCGACAGGTCGAGCATGATCGACCACCGCTCGAGGTACAGGAAGTCCAGGCGGACGAGGTCGTCGAAGTCGAGGTCGGCTCGACCCGAGACCTGCCACAGGCCGGTGATGCCGGGTAGCACCAGATAGCGCTTCTTGTGCCACTCCTCCAGGCGGTCGAAGTCGCGCATCGGCAGCGGCCGCGGCCCGACGAGCGACATCTCGCCCCGCACCACGTTGACCAGCTGCGGCAGCTCGTCGAGCGAGAAGCGGCGCAGGAGACGCCCGATCCTCGTCATGCGCGGGTCGTCCCGGATCTTGAACAGCGCGCCTGAGAGCTCGTTGAAGGGCTCGAGCTCGTCCTGGACCTGCTCGGCGTGCTCGCGCATCGTGCGGAACTTGAGGCAGAAGAACGGCTTGCCGGCCATCCCCGGGCGCACCGAGCTGTAGATCACCGGCCCCCGTGAGCTCAGCTTGATCGCGAGCGCAATGACCAGAAGCACCGGCGAGAGCACGATCAGCCCGATCGCCGAGAGCAATAGATCGAACGTCCGCTTGAGCGCGTAGTCGACGCCCTCGAACACCGGCGGGCGCAGCGTGAACAGCGGCACGGTGTGGCCGGGAGAGAACTCCGCCCGGTCGATCAGGATCTCCATCGTCGACGGCGCCACCTGCACGGTCACGCCGCGCTGATGGCACAGATCGACCAGCTCGACCGCCTTGTCCTGCGGGAAATCGGGGTCGGCGATGATCACCTCCTGGGGCCGCTCGCGCTCGAGCACGTCAGCCATCTCCTGCAGCCGGCCCAGCGAGCGCAGGCCGTTCTGCGGGCGCGGGGTCAGCGAGACGTAGCCGAGGATCTCGACCTGCGCCCGGGCACGATCGGCGAGCGCGCGCGCTACCTCCTCGATGTGCTTGCCCGACCCAACCAGCACCGCGCGCCGGCGGTACCCGGCCTGCTCGAGCACCTTGCCGGTCAGGCGCAGGTGCAGCTCGCGCAGCGCCGAGATGTAGATCGTGGCGAAGATCAGCGAGCCGTAGAAGATGAAGTAGCTCGAGAAGTGCTGCCCGTCGGCGAGCGCGAACACGAGCGCGATCACCGTCGCCTGGAACAGCGCCGTCGCGATCGCCGCCAGCCCGGGGCGGCGGTTGCGATCGGCGTACAGGTCGACCCGCGCGAACAGCAGCACGGTCACGAGATACGCGAACGGGATCCAGTGCTTGGTGTCCTGCCACGCCACGCTCGCGTTCAGCTGGTCGTGCACGGCCAGCTTGAGCAGGACCGCGGTGTACAGAGCGCCGACCACGCCGACGAAGTCGAGCACGAGCAGCGAGATGACGCGGCTGATCCGCCGCAGTGTCTCGAGCCGCAGGACAAACGAGAGCAGCGGAGGCCGCTTGCGCCGGACGTCGTGCTCAGGCAACGGCAGCGGGGCGGGCCCGGGCGGCTCGCCGGCTGAATGGGTGTTGCCTACCTCTTTCTGCTCGACCGTCACGTGATAGTCCGCGCCGACATCGACCCCCGCCGCTATAACGGTAGCTCGCTCGGGAAGTAGCGGCGTAGCAGGGAAAGGTTTCGTGCGCCGCGCGCCTAAGGCGCCGCCGCCAGGCGCCGCCGACCATTCGTCATCAGGCGCCGCCCACCAGCGCGTCCCGCCCGGACTGCTCGATCGTCCGCTCAAGGCCCTCGCGCAGGCTCACGGTCGGCTCCCAGCCCAGGATCTCGCGGGCCAGCGTGATGTCCGGCTGGCGCACCTGCGGATCGTCGGTGGGCAGCGGCTCGAACACGATCTCGGACTTCGCTTCGCTCACCTCGATCACGGTCTTGGCCAGCTCGAGCAGCGTGAACTCGTTGGGATTGCCGACGTTGACCGGCAGGTGGTAGCCGGACTCGGCGAGCGCGATCAGGCCTCGGATCTCGTCGTCGACGTAGCAGAACGAGCGCGTCTGGGACCCGTCCCCGAACACCGTGATCGGCCGGTCCTGCAGGGCCTGGCGCAGGAAGGTGGGGATCGCCCGGCCGTCGTGGGGCCGCATCCTCGGGCCGTAGGTGTTGAAGATGCGGACAATCGAGGTGTCCACGCCCTGCTGACGGTGGTAGGCCATGGTCAGCGCCTCGGCGTAGCGCTTGGCCTCGTCGTAGACCCCGCGCGGCCCGATCGGGTTCACATGTCCCCAGTAGGTCTCGCGCTGGGGGTGCTCCTGAGGATCGCCGTACACCTCGCTGGTGGAGGCGATCAGGAACCGCGCCCGGTGCTTCTTGGCGAGCCCGAGCGTGTGGTGGGTGCCGTAGGACCCGACCTTCAACGTGTGCAGGGGAAGGCGCAGGTAGTCGATCGGCGAGGCCGGCGAGGCCAGGTGGTAGACGAAATCGATCGGCTCCTCGACGAAGTACGGCTCGATGATGTCGAGGTTCAGGTGTACGAATGCGTCATCGCGGATGTGCTCGATGTTGGCGAGCGACCCGGTCTCGAGGTTGTCGACGCAGATCACGCGGTGGCCGCGGCGCAAAAGCTCCTCGCACAGGTGTGACCCGAGGAAGCCGGCGCCGCCGGTGACTAGGCTCGTTGGCATGGGGCGGCAATCTACTGACGTCGGCGCAGGACGTGCTCGTCCCCGCGCCGGATCGTCACCTTTTCGGAGTCGAAGTGCTCGAGCAGCGCCTGGGCGAACTTGCGCGAGGTGCCGAGCTCGTCGCGCAGCTGGGCGAGCGTGACCGACCCGCCCTCCCGTCCAGCAAGCGCCACCAGCCTCTCGCGGATCTCGCCCAGCACATCGGCCTGGTAGTGCAGCGTCCTGGACACCCGCACGGCGCGTCCGGCCTCCCTTAGCGCAGCCAGATCGCCGGCGTCGAGTTCCGAGTCCAGTGGGGGCTCTACGCCGGCATCGCGCAGTCGCTCCTCCAGGGCGCGCGCGGAGTCAGGCAGCGGCTTTTGGGGCCGAGCTGCGCTCGGCGTCCGTGGGGCCGTCGGGGCCCGTCCGGTCGGTTCTGGCGCTTCGCCGCGAGCGAGCCGTTCGAGCCGGGCTGTCACCTCCCGACTCGGGCCGTGGCGGCGTGGGGCGGGATCGAGCACGCGCCCGCCCCCAAGCGTGTCGGGCGGCGCGACCCGGCGCACCACCAGCCGGTCGCCGGCCGCGGGCACGAGCGGCTGCTCGAGGCGGATCTGCCAGAAACGTCCGCCGAGCCAGGTCAGCCGGGCCGGCGCCTCGCGCGTGCCGTGGTGAATCTGGACGCGGTCGCCCGTGTCGGGCTCGGCGTCGGAGTGGAACTCGAGCTCGGCGTCGACCCGGTAGCTCGGGCGCACGGCGCCGTCGCTCGCGGCCAGCACGTCGCCGCGGTCGATGTCGTCGGTCGCCAGACCGGTCAGGTTGACGGCCACCCGCTGCCCGGCCGCCGCCGTCTCCACCGGCTCATCGTGGACCTGGACACCCCGGACACGAGCGCGTCGCGTGCCCGGCAGGACGGTGAGCTCGTCGCCCCGGCCGATCGTCCCCGACCACAGGGTCCCGGTGACCACCGTCCCAGCGCCGCGGATCGTGAACACGCGGTCGATGTGCAACCGGGCCCCTGAATCCCCGTCCGCTCGCGACCCGACCCGTGCCGCGGCCCGCTCGAGCGCGGCTCGCAGCTCGTCCAGCCCCGCGCCTGTCCGGGCCGACACGGGCACCGCCTCCGCTCCCGGTACGAGCTCGGAGGCCTCGAGCAGCGCGAGCTCGGGATCGGCCAGGTCGGCCTTGGTCACCGCCACCACCCCGGTGCTCACGCCGAGCGCCTGGAGAACCGCGGCGTGCTCGCGCGTCTGGGGCATGATCCCGTCGTCGGCCGCGATCGTCATCAGGAACAGGTCGATCCCGGTGGCGCCCGCCACCATCGTGCGCACGAACCGCTCGTGCCCGGGCACGTCAACCACCGACAGCCGGCGGCCGCTCGGCAACGTCAGGCTGGCGTAGCCAAGCTCGATCGAGATTCCCCGGGCGCGCTCCTCGGGCAGCCGGTCGGTGTCCACGCCGGTGAGCGCCCGGATCAGAGCGGTCTTGCCGTGGTCGATATGGCCCGCCGTGCCAAGCGTCAGCGGCTTCATCCGGCGAGCGCTTGGGCGACGACCGGGACCTCGTCGTCGGCCAGCGTACGCGGGTCAAGCAGCAGCTGCCCGTCGTGGATGCGGCCGATCACGGGTGGCTCGTTCGCGCGCAGTGCCCGCGCGAGCGCCTCGGGCTCTCCGTCGATCGCCACCACCGGTCCCTCGAGCTCGAGCAGTGGCAGCGTCCCCCCGCCGACCTTGGCGGCGGCGCGAACCACGCGCGCCCGGTCGCCGATTTCGGTCGCGAGTCGCTCCGCCCGCCGCGCGAGCGTCGTCTCGTCCGCGCCGAGCATGACCAGAGTGGGAATCTCCCGGACCGCGCGCTCCGGGTCGCGGTAGAGGCGCAGCGTCGCCTCGAGCGCCGCCAGCGAGAGTTTGTCGATGCGCATTGCGCGGGCCAGCGGATGGCGTCGGGCGGCCGCCACCGCGTCGCGCCGGCCCACCATCACCCCGGCCTGCGGTCCGCCGAGCAGCTTGTCACCCGAGCAGCAGACGAGCGCCGCGCCGGCCGCCACCGAGTCAGCGACAGCCGGCTCTTCCACCGCCAGCCCCTTCCCGACCCAGCCCGAACCGACGTCGTCGATCACCGCGACCTCGAGCTCGCAGAGCGACGCAACTGGGACGTCCTCGACGAACCCCACCGTCCTGAAGTTCGACTGATGCACGTGCATGATCGCGCCGACGTCGTCGTGGGCTTTCAGAGCCCGTTCGTAGTCGCCCAGCCTGGTTCGGTTGGTGGTGCCGACCTCGATCATCCGCGCCCCTGACTGGGCGATCACCTCGGGGATCCGGAAGCCACCACCGATCTCGACCAGCTGACCGCGCGCCACCACGATCTTGCGACCCGGGCCGGCCAGCGCCGCGGCAGCCAGCAGCACGGCCGCAGCGCCGTTGTTGACCACGATCGCCGCTTCCGCCCCGGTCAGTTCGCACAGCAGGCCTTCGACGTGGGCGTGGCGGCTGCCCCGCTCGCCTGCGTCCAGGTCGAGCTCGAGGTTGCTGTAACCCTCGGCGGCACGCGCCACCGCCTCGCGCGCGCTCGCCGCCAGCGGCGCGCGCCCCAGGTTAGTGTGGAGGATCACTCCGGTGGCGTTGATCACCCGACGCAATGACGGCCGTTCGAGTGTGGCCAGCACTTCGCGCGCCCGCGCCACCAAGTCCCCCGAGCCTGGCTGGCCAGCCAGCCAGGCGGTGCGGCATTCGTCGATCGCGAAACGAGCGGCGGCAACCGCCAGCGTGTGGGGCGCCTCCAATTGGCCAGCCAGCTCGTGGACGGCCGGGAGCGACCTCAGGGCCGCGGACTCACCCCGGGCACCCACTCGCCCTCCTCCTTCTTCCAGATCGGCGCGCGCGCCTTGATCTTGTCGATGATCTCCCGCGCGCCGGCGAACGCCGCGTCTCGGTGCGGCGCCGACACCGCGATCGCCACCGAGGGCTCGGACAGCGGCACCGTGCCCACCCGGTGCTCGGCCGCCGCGGCGCACAGGCCGTGTCGCTGCACCGCCTCGCTCACGATCTCGGCCATCAGGCGCTCGGCCATCTCCGCGTAGGCCTCGTATTCGAGCTCGGGAACCTCCCGGGTCACGCCGGTGAACGTCACCACGGCGCCGGCCCGGGGATCGCGCACCAACTCGACGAGCGGGTCGAGGGCCAGCGGCTCGCTGGTGAGCCGGGTGTGAATCGTCCCGACCGACCCGCCCGATACGGGTGGGATCAGCGCGACCTCGTCGCCGCCGTGCAGCGGAGCCGTGACGTCCGCATATTCCTGGTTGACCGCCATCACGACGGACACGCCGTCGGTCAGCGCCCGCATCTGCTCCAGCGCGTCGCCGACGACGGCGCCGTCGGGGAGCTCGAGCTCGAGCGTGCCGGTTCCCGCCCGCTCACGCAGTCCGGCAAACAGTCTGATGCGAACTTGCAAGGACTCAAAGGGTAACCTCGCGGGCATGGCCACCACCGACGAGCACCGCACGATTGCCCCGATCGTCGGTCCGGACGATCCGCGCCGGTTCACCGACTCCGGGATCGAGATCAACCGTCTCTACACCGAACAAGACCTGCCCGAGGAGTTACCGGGGCGTCTCGGCGAACCCGGGGAGTACCCGTACACACGCGGCATCCACCCCGACATGTACCGGGGGCAGCTGTGGACGATGCGCCAGTACGCGGGATATGCCAGCGCGAAGGAGTCGAACGAGCGCTACCGCTACCTGCTCGCCCACGGCTCGACGGGTCTGTCGATGGCCTTCGATCTCCCCACCCAGTTGGGTCTGGACTCCGACGATCCCCGCTGCCTCGGCGAGGTGGGGCGGACCGGCGTGGCGATCGACTCGATCGACGACATGCGGACGGCGTTCGACGGGATCCCGCTGGACCAGGTGTCGACCTCGATGACGATCAACGCGCCCGCCTCGGTGCTGCTGCTGCTCTACGAGCTGGTCGGCGAGGAGCAGGGAGTGCCGGCCGAGAAGCTGCGCGGCACCACCCAGAACGACATCCTCAAGGAGTACATCGCCCGCGGCAACTTCATCTATCCGCCCACCGGCGCGATCCGCCTGACCACGGATCTCTTCTCGTATTGCCGGGAGCGGATCCCGCGCTGGAACACGATCTCGATCAGCGGCTACCACTTCCGCGAGAAGGGCTGCTCGGCCGTGCAGGAGGTTGGATTCACGCTGGCCAACGGGATCGCCTACGTCCAGGCCGCGCTCGACGCGGGGCTTGAGATCGACGAGTTCGCGCCTCGCCTCGCCTTCTTCTTCAACGGCCACAACAACGTCTTCCAGGAGGTGGCCAAGTTCCGGGCCGCGCGACGGATGTGGTCCAAGATCATGCGCGAGCGCTTCGGCGCCAAGGACGAGCGCTCGTGGAAGCTGCGTTTCCACACGCAGACCGGCGGCGTGACGCTGACCGCGCAGCAGCCGGAGAACAACATCGTGCGCGTCGCGCTCCAGGGCTTCGCCGCGGTGTGCGGCGGCACCCAGTCACTGCACACCAACGGCTACGACGAAGCGCTGGCGCTGCCGACCGAGCGGGCGGCCAAGATCGCCCTGCGCACCCAACAGATCCTCGGCTATGAGTCGGGCGCCGCCGACACGGTCGACCCGTTCGCCGGGTCCTATTTCGTCGAGGCGCTGACCGATGAGATCGAGACACGAGCGTCCGAGCTGATCGACAAGGTCGACAGCCTCGGCGGTTCGATCGGCGCGATCGACTTCATCAAGAACGAGATCGAGGAGTCCGCGTTCGGCTACCACGAGCGCTATCGCACCGGGCAGGACATCGTGGTCGGCGTCAACAAGTTCGTCGATGAGGGAGAGTCCGAAGTGCCGGACATCCTGCGCGTCGATCCGCAGTCCGAGCGCGAGCAGGTCGACCGCCTCAAGGCGTTCAAGGATCAGCGAGATGGCGAATTGGTCCAGCAGCGGCTAAAGGAAGTGCGCGAAGCTGCCGATAGGACCGACAACCTCCTCCCCACCCTGCGGGCGGCCCTCAAGGATCGTTGCACGCTGGGTGAGGTCTGCGGGGCCATGAAGGACGTGTTCGGCGAGTACCAGCCGACGTTCTGAGCTGACCCCGCGGGAGGGGCAAAACAAGCAGGAAGGGACCCCTCGATTGACGAGGCTGTGGACAGCCGTCATCGCCATCGCAACCGCTGGCGCGTTGCTGGGGATCGCCCCCGCCTTAGCTCAGGCGACGGGGGTCACCAGCTCCAACATCACAACCTGGACCTCGAGCGAGGCGGGTACCCCCCCGAACGCGACCTACCTGATCTCGTACGACAACAGCGGCACGACACTGACTGTCTCCGGCACCGCGGCCGGGACCGGAAGCGTCGACATCGCCTGTTTCTTCGGCTCCGACTCCTCGTTCGTCACCCTCGCGAAGGGCGTCTCGGTGAACAACGGCCGGTTCAACAGCGGCCCTCAGCCGCTCCACACGACGATGCCGTCGACGACGCTCGCCGGTCACGTGTGCCGGCTCCGGGCGATCCCTTCCGGCGGTGCAAGCTCCGATGACAACTCCCAGTTCGCCGGACCCGAGATAGCGGTCTCCGAGGCCGGACTGCCGTCGGGAGAGGTCGACGACAACCCATACGATTTCTACGTCGTCGCGAACACCCTCTCCGGCTCCGCGGCGTGGGACTCCGCCGGCAGCTGCGGTCCCTACGCGGCCCCGTTCGACCCATCGCTCGACCAGGGGAATTTCGCGATCGACTGCGCGGGCTCCCTGCTGGGGGCCAACCTGCCCATCGGCGCGACCCGGTCAGAGGTGCAGGTCGACGGCCAAAACGCCTACGACGCGGCGTCGATGCACGCGCTGTTCGGCGCCACCGACCTCCCGATGTTGCAGGCCAGCGTGGAGCAGGACCCGACCAACGGGGAAGTGAGCTCCCAGTCGACCGAGGGCTGGGACGTGTGTGCCGAACCGGTCGCGTACGCCGCCACCTGCCCCGCGTTCGCCCCCTCGGGGGTCAAGCTCCAGCGCGACATCACCACGAGCGACGGGGCCCTGGTGGTCACGATGACCGACACCTGGTCCTCGACCGACGGGCAGCCGCACTCGCTGGACCTGCTCTACGACGACTATGTCGGGCTCAAGTCCTCGGGCACGGAGCGGGGCTATGAGTTCCCGGGCCAGAGTGGCTTCTCTCCCTACCAGGCCGGGGCGACCGTGCCGGGACCGGAGGCGGCGCCGGGCTCGATCCTGGTCCGCACCAACCTCGCCGCCCCTGACGGCGACACCTCCGAAGCGACCGGCGTGATCACCTTCTCCAACCCTCCGACTGGATTCACCTTCGTCAGCAACAACGAGTTCGAGGAGCACCAGGTGCTCGAGGTGCCGGCCAGCGGTAGCGTGAGCCTCAGCTACACCTACTCGACCGGTTACACGGTGGCACAGGTGCAAGCGCTCGCGCTGGCGGCGCAGGACCAGTACGAGCCCCCGTCGATAACGATCACCTCGCCGGTCGACACCAACGTCTCGGCCCCGACGCTGAACCTGAGCGGCGTCGCCGCCGCCGGTTCGGGAATCGCGTCGCTTTCGGTGGCCGGAGCGCCCGTGGCGATCGCCCCCGGCGGGGGCTGGAACGCGCAGGTGGCACTGAACCCTGGGTCGAACACGATCACGGCCGCCGCGACCGACGGCGCCGGCGCGACCGTCCAGACGCAGGTGACCGTGGTTTACACGCCGCCACCCGGGCCTACGCCCGTCGTCTGCAAGGTCCCGCGGATCAAGGGCATGAAGCTGCCCGCGGCCGAGCGGGCGCTCCGACGAGCTCACTGCCGGGTGGGCCGCGTCAGGCACGAGTCCTCGAAGAAGGTCCGCAAGGGCCGTGCCGTGGCCACGAGCCCGACCTCCGGCCGGCGTCGGCCGGCCGGCAGCAAGGTCGAACTGTTCGTATCCAGAGGACCCTAGGAAGTCACTCTTCAGACCGCGGCGCGCACGCGGCGCGCCGGCCCACCTAGGCTGGGGGCATGCTCCGTCCGCGCCGTGCGCGGGACCTCGACGGTTGCGTAGCGATGCTGCGCGAGGTCCACGACGCGGACCGCTACCCGGCGATCTGGCCCGCGGATCCCGCGGCATGGCTGAGGGGGAACGACCGGCTGGCCGCGTGGGTCGCCCAGGACGACGGCCGGCTGCTCGGACACCTCTCGCTGCACGCCACCGACGCGTCGCGGGCCCGGTCGCAGTGGTGCGAGGCGCTGGGGGTGCCGGTGGAGTGCCTGGCCGTCGTGTCCCGGTTCTTTGTCTCGACCCGAGCGCGGCGGCGGGGAGTCGGCGCCGCACTGATGGACCGCGCCGAGGAGCACGCCGCGGCCCACGATCTTCGCCTCGTCCTCGACGTCGCCGCGCACAACCGCTCGGCGATCGCTTTCTATGAGCGCCGCGGCTGGCGCGCCGTGGGCACAGCCGAACTCGAGCTCAGCGCCGACCCCTGGACCCTCCGGGTCGCGCTGTTCGTGCTCGACAACGACGGATAGTCATCTACCTACGCGCGCTCGCTGTCGAGATCGGCCATCTGCGGCGCTCCGTAGCGGTCGCCGGCGGCTGCATCGCGCGGGATGGCCTGCTCGATCCGCTCGAGGTCCTCGGGCGAGAGCTGGAGCTCGAGCGCGCCCAGCGCTTCCTGCAGCTGGTCGCGACGGCGGGCGCCCGCCAGTGGCACGATGTCCTCGCCGCGTGCCCGGACCCAGGCGAAGGCGATCTGCGCCACCGTGGCGTTCTTCGCCTCGGCGATCCCGCGCAGCTCCTCGACCAGGGCCAGGTTGTGGCGCAGGTTCTCGCCCTGGAAACGCGGGAAGCGCGCGCGGCCGTCACCTGCCTGCGGCTGGGTGTCGGCGCGATAGTGCCCGCTGATCAGTCCGCGCGAGAGCACGCCGTAGGCGGTGATCGCGATGCCGAGCTCGCGGCAAGCGGGCAGAATCGCGCGCTCGATCCCGCGCGAGATCAGCGAATACTCGATCTGGAGGTCGCAGATCGGGTGCACCGCGGCGGCACGTCGGATCGTCTCCGCCCCGACCTCGGAGAGCCCGATATAGCGCACATAGCCGGCCTCGACGAGTTCGGCGATCGCCCCGATCGTCTCCTCGATCGGCACATCGGCGTCGAGTCGCGCCGGGCGGTAGATGTCGATGTGGTCGGTGCGCAGCCGCTGGAGCGAGTACGCGCACGCCGTCTTCACCGCCGCCGGGCTCGCGTCGTAGCCGAGCCAGCTTCCATCCGGGCCGCGCTGCGCGCCGAACTTGACGCTGATCAGCGCCTCGTCCCGGCTCTGGGACGCCAACGCATCCGCGATCAGCAGCTCGTTGTGCCCCATCCCGTAGAAGTCGCCGGTGTCGAGCAGCGTGATCCCGTCGTTCAGCGCGGCGCGGATCGTCGCGATCGCCTCGTCCCGATCGGCGGCGCCGTACACGCCGGACATCCCCATGCAGCCAAGGCCGAACGCCGACACGGTGGGCCCTGCAGCGCCGAGTTGCGTGGTCTCGACCATGGCCCACGTTTATAGAGGACTCGCGCCCACGCGGGCGAAACCCGGACCATGAGACAGCACGAGGCAAGCCGGACCCTGGTCAAATCACCCCCCGAGCTGTGGGCGGAGTGCAGCGACGCGGCTGCGCTCGCCCGTCACCTCGGCGGGTTCGGGGAGATCCGGATCACCCGCCTCGATCCCGAGACCGCCGTCGCCTGGGAGGGCGAGCAAGTACGCGGCACGGTGAGGATCGAGCCGGCGGGGTGGGGCACGAAGGTGATCCTGACCGCGGAGCAGGCGGTCAAGGACGCTGCGCCCACCGAGACGCCGACGTCGATCGAGACGCACGCCCCGCCAGAGGCGCCGGCCCCGACCGAGACCCCGGTGTCGCTCGAGACTCCGGGCCCCGTCGAGGAGTCGCTGTCCGCCGAGGAGCCGCTGCCCGTCGAGGACCCGATCGGCGGCGAGGCGGCAATCGACTCGAGCGAGCCGTCGGCGCGGCTTCACGAGTCCGCACCGGCCAGACGCCGCCGGTTTGCCCGGCTCCGTGCGTTCCTGCGCGGTCCTGAGCCGGGTGAGCCCGTTCCGGGAACGGTCGAGCCTGTCCCTAACCCGGCCCAGCCTGTCCCTAACACGGCCGAGTCTGTCGTGAGCGCGGCGGAGGTTCCGGCGGACGCCGCCCCGATTCAGCCGGAACCTACCTCGATCGTTGAGCCAGAGCCCGCGCCGACCGCTGAGCCGGCCCCCGACCCCTCAGCGACGCAGGTCCCGGATGCCGAGGCCGCCCTCGCCGCCGCGCTCGACAGCCTGGGACAGGCTCACCACCGACCGTACTCGCGCGCCTAGCCCTCGACCTTCCCGGGAGGCCCGCCGAGCGACGCGATCAGCGCCGAGAAGCTCTCGCCTGAGGCGCTCGGCACGCTGTCCGCGTCGTCGCCTCCCTTCCACTGGCCGAGCTGCATCGCCAGCGTCTCGGTGCCGATCCCGGCTCCCCAGCCGATCTCGATTCCTGTCGGGGACCCAGGGACGATCTCGGCGACCGGCTGGCCGGCCTGGAGCGCCTCGCCGACGTGCAGGCCCCCGGCGGGATTCACGCCCTCGGCGTAGTAGACGTAGCGCCCGGCATAGGAGCCGCCGCTCAGCCGGTACTCGATGAACGCGCCCGGCCATCCGGTGCCGCTCGTGCCGATGTAGGTCACCGTGCCGGCGCCGACCGCGCCCAGCGTCCCAGAGCCCGCGTAGTCGACGCCCTGATCGATCCGCTCGGGCGTAACGCTCGCGTGGGCGAGCGGATTGCTGTAACCGCCGGCTGCAACCGGCGGGGTGGGCGCCGCCGGCTTTGGCGCCGGATGGGGCTTGGCCACCGGATGCGGTGTCGCGACCGGATGGGTGGTGGTGGCCGGGTGCGGGGTGGTCGCGGGCTGCGTCTTCGTGACCGGATGCGTCTTGGCAACCGGATGGCTGGGCAGCGCCGCATGACTGGGGCTCACCGCGTGCGTGGGCGCCACGGAGTGCGCGGCGGCCACCGAATGCTCTGGGACGCTCGCCCGCGTGGGCGCACCGGCCGCCTGCGGCGCTCCGCCCGTCGCGTGCCCGGCGTCCTCGATGGCGCCACCGCCCGTGCTCGGGTGCCCGGCGGGCTGGGGGGTACCGGGCACCCGAGACGCCGCAGTGGAGGTGTTGATTGCCGGGGGCGTGGCTCCTCCGCTGAGCGCATGGGCGGCTCCTCCGCTCGCGCCACCCGACGCCGTCGCATCATGTGCGAGGGCGAGGTGCTTCTGCGGCGAGTGCAGGGAGGTTGTTGGGGGGGACGAGGCGGTAGAGGTAGAGGTTGAGGCGGTCGCAGCCGAAGCCGCTGCGGCCGTCGGGGTATGAACTGCTGCGTGGGATGCCTCATTGAGCGTCCCGGCGCCGCCGCCGAGACCAGGGCTCGTGGCTACGGCGCTGGACTTGACCGACGACGACGCGATCACGGCATCCGCCGGCCGGGTCTGGCTCGCGTCAGCCCGGAATGCGACCCGCTCGCCGCCGGTGCGAGGGCCGCGACCGCTCAGCAGCCCGGGTACCGTCGTCGCGGCCAGCAGGGCGAGGGCCGAGAGCCCGCCGGCGCTGGGAAGCGACATAACCGGGCGTCTGGCGGCGGCCGACCGGCGCAGCTGCGAGTACTGGAGCGATTCGCGAAGGAGGTCGGACCGCGACAGATCGCGCTCTGGCTGGAGGTGGAACAGCTCCAGCGAGCTGCGGGTTGGTCTGCCTCTGCGCGCGAGCGAGCGCTCCAGCGATCGCTGCCACAGATCAGGGCAGGCCAGGTCACGTGCAGCGGTGTCCACTAACTCCTCCTTCTTCGTAGCCTGCGGAGTTAGCTGACGGGCTCGCGCTGTGCGCTACGCCACAGGGTTGTGGCGATTCGCCCCCGCGGCCCAAGGGCCGCAAATGGGTCCTCCGTTCGCCGGCCACGGATGGTCCGGCGATTCGGCTTCTATGTCGTCCGGCGTCGGTACCGAAGCACCGATTCCTGCAAGTTTGCGAAGTTGTATCGCATCTTGCAGCGGCAGGGCAAGGGCCGACCGTGGCTCACGGTCGTCCCACACCTCATAAACTCGCCGGCCGGATGCGCGATAAGGCTCCCGAAACCTACGACGAGAAACTGGGCCAGCTCGAGGAGCTCCGCCATGAGGCGATCCACGCCGGCTCCGAGCAGGCGGTCGCCAAACAGCACGAGCGCGGCAAGTACACCGCGCGCGAGCGGATCGAGAAGCTGCTCGATCCCGGGTCCTTCCAGGAGCTCGACGTGTTCGTCCGCCACCGCACCCACGACTTCGACATGCAGCGCAACCGGCCCTACGGAGACGCCGTGGTCACCGGGCACGGGACGATCGACGGCCGGCGGGTGTGCGTCTTCAGCCAGGACTTCACGGTGTTCGGTGGCTCGTTGGGCGAGGTGATGGGCGAGAAGATGTGCAAGATCATGGACCTGGCGGCCAAGATCGGCTGCCCTGTGATCGGGATCAACGACTCCGGTGGGGCGCGCATCCAGGAGGGGGTCGTGTCGCTGGGCGCCTACGGCGATGTGTTCGTCCGCAACGTCATGTGCAGCGGCGTGGTCCCGCAGATCAGCCTGATCATGGGACCGTGCGCGGGCGGGGCCGTCTACTCACCGGCGATGACGGACTTCATCTTCATGGTCAAAGAGACCTCGCACATGTTCATCACCGGCCCCGATGTGATCAAGACCGTGACCGGCGAGGAGGTCGACTTCGAATCCCTCGGTGGCGCCATGTCCCACAACGCGAAGTCAGGCGTGGCGCACTTCGCCTCAGACGACGAGGACCAGTGCCTCGAGGACACCCGCTACCTACTGAGCTTCCTCCCCCAGAACAACCTCGAGACTCCGCCCCGCGTCCAGCCGACCGATGACCCGCTGCGGATGGACGAGGAGCTCGATCACGTCGTCCCGGACAGCCCGAACAAGCCCTATGACATGCGCGACGTGGTCCGCCTGGTCGTCGACGACGGTGAGTTCTTCGAGGTCCACGAGCACTTCGCGCGCAACATCATCTGCGGCTTCTCGCGGCTGAACGGCTACAGCGTCGGGATCGTCGGCAACCAGCCTTCGCAGATGGCCGGGGTGCTCGACATCGACTCCTCGCGCAAGGCGGGGCGGTTCGTGCGCACGTGCGACGCGTTCAACATCCCGATCATCACCTTCTGCGACGTTCCCGGCTTCCTGCCCGGGACCAACCAGGAGTGGGGCGGAATCATCAGCCACGGCGCCAAGCTGCTCTACGCCTACACCGAGGCGACCGTCCCGAAGATCACGATCATCACGCGCAAGGCCTACGGCGGCGCCTACGACGTCATGGCCTCAAAGCACATGCTGGCCGACTTCAACTTCGCCTGGCCGACGGCGGAGGTGGCGGTGATGGGACCCGAGGGCGCGGTCAACATCATCTACCGGCGCGACATCCAGTCATCGCCCACTCCCGATACGCGCCGGCAGAAGCTGATCAACGACTACAAGGCGCACTTCGCCAACCCGTACGTGGCGGCCGAGCGTGGCTACATCGACGACGTGATCATCCCCCACGAGACGCGCCCCAAGATCATCACGGCCCTCGAGACGCTCCAAAACAAACGGCAGCCTGGGCCGCGCCGGAAACACGGGAACATCCCTCTGTAAGCGGGGGTGTGATGGGTTAACCCCGTTATAGGGGGTTAAGTGATCACAGCCTTACCGTCTGCGCTTGCACCCGGCGGTCCTCCCAGGCCGAGAACGCGGCGCGAGCCACCGCGAGGTCTTGGATAGCGAGGCCCGTGGAGTCGAAGAGCGTGACGGCTTCGCTTCCAGGCCGACCGGGCGCGTCGCCGGCGAGGACCGCACCCAGCTCGGTCACATCCGAGCGTGGGACCAGTCCGGCCTGCACCGCGCCGGTCAGCTCGCCGCCGTGGGAGGCCTGCTCCCACTCGTCGCAGAACAGCACGCAGGACGCCACCGCGCCCACGCTCGCCTCGGCCTTGCCGGGCCCGTCCGCCCCGAGCATGTTCAGATGCAAGCCGGCGTGCAGGCTGCCCACGTCGACGACGATCGTGTCGCCGGGCGTGACGCAGCACACCACATCGCACCCGACCGCCTCGGCCAGCGTCCCCACCCGCCAGCCGAGCTCGTGCGCGAGCGCCTCGGCCGCGGCGACGCGTGCGTCGTGGCATACGCCGGGACCGTAGCCGGCGGCCGCCAGGCACCGCGCGGCCCAGGTGCCGTGCAGCCCGCAGCCGACGATCCCGACGCTCCGCGCATCCGACCGCGCGAGCGCCACCGTGGCCACCGCCGCCACCGCCCCGGTGCGCAGTGCGGTGATCGAGCGAGCGTCGAGCAGCATCAGCGGCTCGCCGTTCTCCGCGTCGGACAGGCAGATCACGCCGGTGACGGTCGGCAGCCCGCGTTCTGGGTTGGCGGGAAACGAGGTCACCCACTTGAGCAGCGCGAAACCGTCGCCCCGCGCCGGCATGGCTCGGAAGTCGCCGAACGGCGGGCTTTCCAGATAGACCTTGGGCGGCATGACCCAGTCGCCGGCGTGGTAGCGGAGCAGGCCCTCGCGCACCCGCTCGATCGCCACCTGCGGGGACACGGCCTGCAGCACGGAGTCGTTATCCAGCACCGGAAGCTCGGGCACGGCGGGCACGATACGCTCGCTAAGGGGCCGCCGGCAGGCGCCGCCGACAAAATCAATTCCTTACAAGATGAACCGGCGACCGAAGCTCACCATCGTGGCCCCCACCGCCTCCGCCGAGGAGGCGGCGGCGGTCGTGGCCGCGCTCGAGCGATTCATGCGCGAGACCGCCCCGCCGCTCCTCGCTCCCGCGCCCCGCCAGAATCCGTGGCAACGGGCCGCGCTGCACGAGGGCGTCGACCGCGCTCCTGCCGAGCCGGCGCCCTGGTTCTAATTCCGTCTAGTAAGGCTGCCCTTCCGCATTCGCGTCTTGACAGCGCTGGGCCTCTCTGCGACCGTCCAGCGCGTTGGCGGGTGGGCCAATCCTTTGGTCCACCGGGGAGAGTGCTCGGCGGCGCAATGTGGGGTAGTCCATCCTCGGTCATGTTGTTGGCTGCACCCAGGGGACGTAAACGCCCTCCCGGCGCGTTGATTCCTGAACGCGCTCAAGCTCGCGCTCGCCGCTGCGACGGTGGTCACCGGCATCGCTCAGCCCCCAAAGCCGATGCTGGCCGGCCTCGAGGCGCCGGCTAAAGAGCGCGCCGGCTGCCGCGGCGGCTGCCCCCGCCGTCGCGGCGCCGGTCACTTCGGCTGCCCGCTCGCGTTGCCTGAGGCTTCGGCGGCGGTGCCCACTCGGCGTCACTCGCTCGGCTTAGGGCTGCCGAGGCCCCGCGGTGGTCGGATCGCGAGTGACGCCGACCGGGCACCGCCGCCTCGCTGTCGACGGGCGTCGCAGCCTCGCTCTTAGCTCGGTGGGCCACGGGTATCGCTGTACAGCCGGATGTGGCCTGCTCGGCCCCATGGACGTCGAGCGGAGCGAGACCCCCGAAAGCCGGGTAGTAGCCCCACCACCCTAAATGCCCGAACCCCGATTGCCTTTTGCTAGATTTCGTGGTCCGCCCGCGACCGGAAGGAAACCCGATGCACAGCGCCCGCACCGGATCACTCGAGAATCCCGAGGTGCTCGAGAACGTTCCCGGGCACATCATCCCGATTCTCGAGCGCGAGTTCGACGACTTCGACACCGAGTCCACCCGCTTCCTCAAGGGTGAGCTCGACGGTGACGAGTTCATCAAGTTCCGCCTCAGGCAGGGGGTCTACGGCCAGCGCCAGCCCGACGTGCAGATGGTGCGGGTCAAGCTCCCGTTCGGCGGGGTCACGCCGGAGCAGCTCGAGGCGTTCGCCGACGGGATCGAGAAATACGTGCCGCTGCGCAAGGGCCATATCACGACCCGCCAGAACATCCAGATGCACCACATCCCGCTGCCCGATGCGGCGGAGCTGATCCGCGAGCTTGGCGACGCCGGTCTGTCGAGCCGCGAGGGGTGCGGGAACACGATGCGCAATGTGACCGGCGACCCGCGCGCCGGAACGCTCGAGGGTGAGCTGTTCGACATAACCCCGTACGCCGGCGCGTACGTGCGCTACTTCGTCCGCCACCCCACGACGCAGTCGATGCCGCGCAAGGTCAAGACGGCGTTCGCCGCGACCGACGAGGACAACGCGATCACCCGGATCCACGACGTTGCCTTCATCCCGAAGGTCAAGGACGGTGTTCGGGGCGTGGAAATGCGGGTAGGAGGCGGCACCTCGATCATGCCGCGCCTGGCTCCCACCCTGTACGAGTTCCTCGAGCTCGACAACGGCGACTATCTGAAGGTCACCGAGGCCTGCATGCGCATCTTCGACCGTCAGGAGTGGCTGCGCGCCAACCGGGCCCGGGCCCGGATCAAGGTCCTGGTCGACAAGATCGGCATCGATGAGTTCCGTGACATGGTCGAGGAGGAGCTGACCGGAGACTGGGTCGACGAGCGGGATTTCTCCCTGGACACGATCGTGTTCCAGTACGACGAGGAGGCAAACGCCCCGGCGACGCCGAACACCTTCGCCAGCCCCAACGGGGACAAGCGTGAGTTCACGCACTTCCTGCAGACCAACGTGCAGCGCCAGCGCCAGCATGGGTTCTCGACCGTCGAGGTCAAGGTGACGCGCGGCGACCTGACCCCCGAGCAGCTGCGCGGCCTCGCGCAGATCATGCGCGATCACACCGGTGACGCGGCCCGGACGAGCGTGCACCAGAACCTCATCCTGCGCTGGGTGCGCGACGAGTCGGTCTACGACGTGTGGCGTGCGCTCGGTGAGCTCGGCCTCGGCGATGCCGGCGCCGATGAGATCACCGATGTGGTGAGCTGCCCGGGCACCGACTCGTGCAAGCTTGGGATCACGAGCTCGATGGGCCTGAACCAGGCCATCCACGAGCGCCTGATCCAGATGGAGATCGACGATCAGCTGACCCGGCGCATTCACGTCAAGATGAGCGGCTGCCCGAACGGCTGCGGTCAGCACCACATCGCCAACATCGGCTTCTACGGGGCCTCGATCAAGGTCGGCGAGCACACCGTTCCGGCCTACATTCCGCACATCGGTGGCGCGTATGAGGGCGGCGATGTGCGCTACGGGCAGCGGCTCAAGGCGCGGCTCCCGGCCAAGCGTGTACCCGAGGCAGTCGAGCGCTGGGTACGCTTCTACGAATCCGAACGGGCCGACGGCGAGGAGTTCAACGCCTTCGTTGACCGCGTCGGCACAGCGGAGTTCGAGGCTAAGGTGAAGGACCTCACCATGCCGATCGAGTTCAGCCTGGACAACATGAGCTACTTCATCGACTGGACCAAGAACTCGCCGTTTGAGGTGATCCGCGGCGAGGGCGAGTGCGCGGTCTGACCGCTGCGAAGCGTATGAGTATCGCCATCCCCAACCTCGAGACCGCCCCGGCCCAGGAGGTGCTCGCCTACGCGGTCGAGCGTTTCCACCCGCGGCTGAAGGTGGCCTGCTCCTTCCAGAAGGAGGAGTCGGTCATGCTGCACATGCTGACCGAGATCGAGCCCGAGCCGCGGGTGTTCATGATCGACACGGGCGTGCTGTTCCCGGAGACGCTCCAGACGTGGAAGTCGTTCGAGGATCGGTTCGGGGTGGGGATCGAGGTGATCGAGGCCCGCGGTCCGGACGAGCCGTGGACGATGAGCCGGTGCTGCGGCGAGGCCAAGGTCGAGGCGCTGGAGCGCGCGCTCGACGACGTCGAGGCGTGGGTCACCGGCATCCGCCGCGAGCAGGCTCCGACCCGTGCCGGTGCCCCCAAGCTCGAGCGCGACGATCGGCGCGGCATCTGGAAGGTCAACCCGCTGGCCGACTGGTCAGAAAAAGACTTGTGGCGCTACATCTTCGAGCACGAGCTGCCCTATCACCCGCTGCACGACCAGGGCTACGCATCGATCGGATGCGAGCCGTGCACGCGGCCGGGCTCCGGTCGCGAAGGACGATGGGCCGGGCAGGACAAGACCGAGTGCGGAATCCACGAATGAACAGGACGCCCAGTTGAACCCCCTGCACTACGAGCTCTCCCATCTGGAGACGCTCGAGGCCGAATCGATCCACATCTTCCGCGAGGTCGCGGCCGAATTCGAGCACCCCGTGCTGCTGTTCAGCGGCGGCAAGGACTCGCTCGTCCTCCTGCGCCTGGCCGAGAAGGCGTTCCGGCCGGGGCGGTTCCCGTTCCCGATCATGCACGTCGACACCGGCCACAACTTCCCCGAGGTGCTCGAGTTCCGCGACCGCCTGATCGAGCGCATGGGCGAGCGGCTGATCGTGGCCTCCGTGCAGGAGTCCATCGACCGGGGCCGGGTAACCGAGGAGAGCGGTCCGCGCGCGTCGCGCAACCGCCTGCAGACGGTGACGCTGCTCGACGCGATCGCCGAACACGGCTTCGACGCGGCCTTCGGCGGCGCGCGGCGCGACGAGGAGCGCGCCCGGGCCAAGGAGCGCGTCTTCTCGTTCCGCGACGACTTCGGCCAGTGGGAGCCCAAGCGCCAGCGCCCCGAGGTGTGGGCCCTGTACAACGGCCGCATCCGCAAGGGCGAGCACGTGCGCGTGTTCCCGCTGTCGAACTGGACCGAGCTCGACGTCTGGCAGTACATCGCGCAGGAGAAGCTCGAGGTCCCGAGCATCTACTACGCGCACACCCGCGAGGTGTTCCAGCGGGACGGGATGCTCTACGCGATGAGCCCGTACGTTCAGCTGATCGAGGGCGAGGCACCGTTCGAGGCCTCGGTCCGCTACCGCACGGTCGGCGACATGACCTGCACGGGCGCCGTCCGTTCCCACGCCACGACCCTCCCGGAGGTCGTCTCCGAGATCGCCGCCACGCGCGTCACCGAGCGGGGAGAGACCCGCGCCGATGACCGGGTGACCGAGGCGGCGATGGAGGATCGCAAGCGCGAGGGCTACTTCTAGAGGACGGTGAGCCTCACCCGATGACCCCTGGCGCCGCCTCCAACGGCCACGCTGTCATGTCCCGTACGAGCGAGATGCTCCGGTTCGCCACTGCCGGCTCGGTCGATGACGGCAAGTCGACCCTGATCGGGCGACTGCTGCACGACTCCAAGGCGATCCTCGAGGACCAGCTCGAGCACATCGTGCAGACCTCCGAGCGCCGGGGCGAGGGGTACGTGAACCTCGCGCTGCTTCTCGACGGTCTGCGGGCGGAGCGCGAGCAGGGGATCACGATCGACGTCGCGTACCGCTACTTCCAGACCCCCCGGCGCAAGTTCGTGATCGCCGACACGCCCGGGCACGAGCAGTACACCCGCAACATGGTCACCGGCGCGTCGACCGCGGACCTGTCGATCGTGCTCGTCGACGCCCGCAACGGCGTCAGCGAACAGACCCGCCGGCATGCCTACATCGCCTCGCTGCTGCGGATCCCACATCTCGTGGTGTGCGTGAACAAGATGGACCTGGTCGGCTACGACGAGGCGGCGTTCGACCAGGTGGTCGAGGAGCTGACCGACTGGACGGCGCGCCTGGACATCGCCGACATCACGTTCATCCCGATCTCGGCGCTGCACGGCGACAACGTCGTGGAGCGCTCGCTGCAAATGCCCTGGTACGACGGGCCGCCGCTGCTCTACCACCTCGAGCACGTCGTGATCGCCTCCGACCGCAACCTGACCGATCTGCGCTTCCCGGTCCAGTGGGTGATCCGGCCGGGGGCGCGAGCCGAGGATCCCGACTACCGCGGGTATGCCGGGCAGGTGGCCGGCGGCGTGCTGCACCCGGGTGATGAGGTCCTCGTGCTCCCGAGCGGCCAGCGGTCCCAGATCACCGCCATCGACACCTTCGACGGCCCGGTGGAGACGGCGTTTCCGGACATGTCGGTGACCGTACGGGTCGCCGACGACCTCGACATCTCGCGCGGGGACATGCTGGTCGAAGCCGATGATGCGCCCGTCGCGGCGCGTGAGCTCGACGCGATGCTCTGCTGGATGGGCTCCTCGCCGCTGACGCCCGGCGCCCGGCTCGTGATCAAGCACACCACTCGCACGACACGAGCCCGGGTCGAGGAGCTCGACTATCGGGTCGAGATCAACACGCTGCAGCACGAGCCCGCCGACCAGCTGGCCCTGAACGAGATCGGCCGGGTGCGGCTGCGCGCCGGCTCGCCGCTGATGGCCGATCCATATGCCCGCAACCGGACCACCGGCAGCTTCATCCTGATCGACGAGGCGAGCAACGACACGGTCGCGGCGGGCATGGTCATCGCCGCGCGGTAGCTGTAGCGCCCGGGGCCCGGTCTCGCCTGGCGGAGCGGTCTCACGCTCGCGCCGGAGCCGGCGTTCTACGGCCCGTGAGACTGAGGCACACGCTCTACACGCTTCGGGAGCGACGGGCGCGGAATGTCACACAGAGGCTCGACACGTCGTAGTGACACCCAGAATCCGACCGAGCTTCACGCCGACTCAACGGCCGCGATCGCCGGCGGGCCTCCCCGCGGGCCGAAGGTCTCGATCACCGCCGAGACGCCGGCGTTGTGAGCGCCAGCGACGATGATCTGGACCGCCTGCTCGGAGCCGAGCACCCTGACCACCTCCGCGCCTCCCGTGCTGTCGGGAACCGCTTCGGTATGAGCTGAGGACAGGCGCCAGCGTGTCTTTCCCGACACCGCATCCTTGCCGACCGCGGTGAGCGCCTCGCGCGTGTTGACGGCGTGCTCGTAGACGAAGCGACGGAGCGCGTCCTTGTCCCATCCGGCTCGAGCGAACAGCGCTGCATGCTCGGGTCCGAGCGCGATGCATGCGCTGATCGTCTCGTGGATGAGCGCGCCGGTGCGCGAGATCGTGCCGGCGATGTCGAGCGCGAGCTGCTCGGGGAGGATGGTGTGGCGCGCCTCGATGTGGGCGACCGAGCGCATCGTCATCGCCGTCACCGTGCTGAGGTGTGCATCGAAGCCGTGCTCGACGTGGAAGGCCGGCCACGGTGACTCCTCCTCGTTCTCGCCGATGCACGCCGAGTACTTGGCCGGGTTGCCCTGGGTGGCCTGGTCGAGTTCGCCCGGGCGCAGGCCGAACGCATTGATCGCCGTCAGCCGAATCGCCCGACCGATCGTCGCGTTGGCCCGGTAGCCCGATCCGAACACGTTGCCCCGGCTGTTGAGCCCGATTTGCTGCCGAATCGGACCGTTGACGAGCAGGATGGTGGCCGTCCCGGTGGTGCTCTGCCAGATGGCTCGCGGCACGTAGTCCTCCGCCTGCAGCGCCGACCACGCCGCGAGCACGACGGGGAAGTACTCCGGCAGGCAGCCGGCCATGGCGGCGTTGATCGCGGCCAGGCGCACCGTGCACGCACGGTTCAGGTGGGGCATGGCCAGGAGGACCTCGTCGGGATCGCGCGCCGTCTGGGCCAGGAACTCGGCCAGGACCGACTCCGTCACCGGCATGACCGGCATGCCGTCGGTCCAGCCCCGCTCGTAGTACTCCTCGAGCACCCGCCGGGTCTCGTCCGGGTCGATGACGGGCAATTCTCGGGCCGAGGTCATGTCCGGGTGAGGATTCGCACGACCTCGCCGACGACCTGCGTGACGCTGGCCTCGATCTCGTTCGGGGTCAGGCTGGCGATCGGGTGGGGGATGGTCACGAACTCGAAGTCGGGATGGCCCAGCACGTCGGCCATCGCCCGCGCCGGGACCACGAAGGCGTCGGTGCAGATCGATACGGCCGGCACGCCCGCCCGCTCGAGCACGATTCCGTCGGCCAAACTGGCCGCCGAGCAGGAGCCTCAGTCACCGACGCCGGCGATCACCGCGTCGCAGCTCTGCGCGATCTCCTGGGCGCGGTCTTCCTCGACCGGGGTGCCGAAGTAGGACTTGGCGTACGTGCTGGCCTCACCGATGTGATGCTGGGCGCGCAGCTGCTCGGCGAGGGTCTCGAGGACGCGCGCGGCGTTCGCCTTGGTGTTATCGAGCAGGCCCAGCCGGATGCCGGTCAGGTCGGGTACGCGCGGAGCGAGCGTCGCGGTACCGGCGCGCTCGGCTTGACCGGTGGGATCGAGAATCGCCTCCCGGCGGGGCACAGTGCGACCGTAGCAAGCAAAGACCTTCTAAAGTCCCGCGCCGCATGTTCACAAAGATTCTCATCGCGAACCGGGGCGAGATCGCGGTCCGCATCATGCGTGCCTGCGAGGAGCTGGGCATCGAGACGGTGGCCGTTTACTCCGAGCTCGACCGCGACGCCGTCCACGTCAAGCGCGCCGGCGAGGCGTATCTGCTCGGGCCTGGTCCGGCGAGCGAGAGCTATCTGGCGATCGAGAAGATCATCAATGCGGTGAAGCGCTCGGGCGCGCAGGCGGTCCATCCCGGGTACGGCTTTTTGGCCGAGAACGCATCGTTTGCGGCGGCGCTCGAGGAGGCCGGGATCACCTTCATCGGGCCGCCCGCCTCGGCGATCGAGGCGATGGGCTCAAAGACGCGCGCCCGGGAGCTGATGGCCAAAGCCGGTGTGCCGATCGTTCCGGGGACGACCGAGCCGGTGGCGAGCATCGAGGACGCGCGCACGGTGATCGAGGACACGATCGGTTATCCGGTTGCGGTCAAGGCGGCCGGCGGCGGTGGCGGTAAGGGCTTCCGGGTCGCGCTGGACGACTCCAAGCTTCAGGATGCGTTTGAGGGCGCGGCCCGCGAGGGCGAGAAGTTCTTCGGCGACGCGACGGTGTATCTCGAGCGCTATCTGCCCGATCCCCGGCACGTCGAGGTGCAGGTGCTGGCGGACACGCACGGGAACGTGATCCACCTCGGAGAGCGCGACTGCTCGGTGCAGCGCCGCCACCAGAAGCTGATCGAGGAGGCGCCGGCGCCGGCGGTGGATGCCGAGTTGCGCGCCCGGATCGGGAAGATCGCGACCGAGGCCGCGGCCGCCGTCAATTACACCGGTGCCGGCACGATCGAGGGCCTGCTTCAGGACGGCGAGTACTTCTTCCTGGAAATGAACACGCGCGTCCAGGTCGAGCACTGCGTGACCGAGATGGTCACCGGGATCGACATCGTCAAGGAGGGCATCCGGGTGGCGGCCGGCGAGCCCCTGTCGATCGGCCAGGCGGAGTTGCAGCTGCGCGGTCACGCGATCGAATGCCGGATCAACGCCGAGGACGCCTCGAAGAACTTCGCCCCGGCGCCGGGTTCGATCGGCGCCTACCGGGAGCCGGCCGGGCCCGGCGTGCGCGTCGACTCAGGTGTGCAGGCCGGCTCGGAGATCTCGCCGATGTATGACCCGATGGTGGCCAAGCTGATCGTGTGGGACGTCGATCGCGAGCAGGCCACGGCACGGATGCTCCGGGCCCTGGGCGAGTACGAGATCGGGGAGCTCAAGACGCTGCTGCCGTTCCACCAGGCGCTGCTTCAGACGCGCCAGTGGCACGACGCCGAGACCTGCCGCGATCTGATCGAGGACCGCGCGTGGCTCAAGGAGCTCGCGTTCGCCAAGCCGGAGAAGCCGGCCGCCGAGGGCGAGGAGGGCGCCGAGACCGTCCAGCAGAGTTACACGGTCGAGGTGTCGGGCAAGCGCTTTGACGTGAAGGTGATCGGCCCGCCTCTGGCGGCCTCAGGGGCGCTCAACGGCGCAGCCGCTCCCGGTCCGGCGGGTGAGGGCGCGCCGGCCTCACGGCGCGCACCCCGGCGCAGCGAGCGTTCGGGCCGCGGCGGGGGCGGGGGGGGCGGTGGGGGCGGCGGCGACACCCTGTCCTCGCCGCTTCAAGGGACCGTGCTCAAGGTCGCGGTCGAGCAGGGCGCCGCGGTCGAGGAAGGTGCGCTGGTCGCCGTGATCGAGGCGATGAAGATGGAGAACGAGATCACCGCCCACAAGGCCGGCGTGGTCTCCGAGCTGCCGATCGCGGTGGGCGCGTCGGTCGCCACGGGCGACACGCTGGCGGTGATCAGCCCGGCAGGCGAATAGCCGCCCCGCGCCGGCGCCAGCCCGCAGGCAGACCCGGCCACGCGAAGCCCTGCTCGGGCCAGGCCAGCGTCAGAAACAGCGCCACGAGCATCAGATCGCGGCCCACTACCGCCCACGACTCGAGCGGCTCGAAGGTCTTGAGCGGGTCGAAGTGCAACGGGTAGTAGATCTGCGTCATCGCCATCGCGCACGCGAGCAGCGCCACCGCGGCGAGGCCGCGTCTACCCCGCAGCACGGCCACGAGCGGGGCCAGCCAGATCAGGTACTGGGGCGAGAGCACCCGGTCGAACACGATGAAGGCGCACACCGCCGCGGCCGACGCCGCCAGCAGTCTCGTCCGGGTGGCCGGGCCGCGGGCGTAGAGCAGCCAGACGGTGACCAGCGACACGATCTGGAGGATGCTCATGACTCCGGCGAACGACATCGGGACATGACCGTCGAGGTTGTCGGAGTTGTGGGTGAAGTAGTAGGACAGATGCAGCCCGATCAGTTGGTGGGCGGCGAGGAACAGCGCCGCCCCGACACTCTCGAGCTGCAGCGGGCGGTTCTCCTGGCCGTGGATCGCCCACCACACGCCCTTCGGGGCGACGAGGAGGAAGGGCAGGAAACAGACCAGCACCACGGCGGCGAACACCGCCAGGCACCAGAGCGTGGTGCGCCGACCCTCTCCTCGCCACACGTACATGAGCGCGAGCGGCAGGATCACGATTGGATAGGCCTTGGCCGCGGTGCCGAGCGCCAGCAGCACGAACGCGCTCCACTTCCGGTTGAAGTAAAGCGCCGCCAGGGCGGCGATCGTGAGCATCGTCGGGAACAGGTCGTAGCGGGAAAGGAGCACCGCTCCGAGCAGCACCGGTGAGAACGCGATCAGCGCCACGCCACAGGCCAGCTGGCGGTTGCTCACCCGTTGTGCCGAGAGCACGAGCGCGGACAGGCCGGCGGCGATCACGCCGCACGCGGCCATCATCAGCTCGAACACCGTCATGTAGCCCGTGAAGCTGTGGCCGGCGAGCAGCCGCGGAAGGACGAAGATGGGCAGCGACAGCGGCGGATACTCGACCGAGAAGTCGCGGTAGGGGAACAGCCCACGGCCCACGATGTAGTTCGCGTACTTGTAGTACTCGCGGGTGTCCCACTGGCGGTCGAGCGCGTACCAGCCGTGGTGAATCAGGTACCAGGAGAGCACGAAGCCGATCGTCGCTCCCGCCACCGCAAGCACGGTGCGCTGCCGATCGGAGGAGACGGAGCCGGCACGCCCCGCGGGCACCCGGATCGGCGCGCCGGCGAGCTCGAGCACGGAGTTGGGTGGCGGTGTGGCTGGGGTCTCAGGCATGGCTCGTCGTCGTTAAGGCGCCGCCGTCAGGCGCCGCCAACCCTCCGATAGGCCCGGTGAGGTACTGGCATACCTCGGTCCCGTCGAAGGCTCACGAAGACCTCCCCGGCGGGGATTATCCAGCACACGCGGGCGATTTGCCCGCGTATGGGCGGCCTTCACGTGACCTTCACCTTCCTCGCAATGTCGTAACCGTAGGCATACAGGGAGACCTGACCGACCCGGTAGACGGCGACCGGGCGGCCCAGATCGGGCGTCGGCGCGTTGACGCTCTCGTTCGTGAGGTCGTCGACGAGCAGGAAGCTGTCGACGTGCGCGCGCGGCTCATACCAGCTCGAGATGAAGTGAAGGTCGAACCGGCACAGATTCGCGCCGCCGTTGCAGACCGACACCGGATAAACCTGCACGTGGAAGGCGCTGGCCCACGTGATCGGGGAGGCCTCCCAGTAGCCGGCATACCCGATGCCGAGGTGATGGCGCGCGGCGATCTGGGCGACCTGCTGCGCTTGGGCGGCGGTGAGCGGCGGGGGATGAAACGCGCGCAGGCGGCTCGTCGCGCCGTCTGCCAGCGAGACGATGCCTCCGAGCGCGAACAGGCACGTTCCCACCAGCACAGCGGTTTCGATTCGACGGTGCCCCGCCGCGGCGGCCGGCACCACCGCGGCGGCCGCGTACAGCAATCCGACCAGGTAGCGGTCCGCGCCGATGTCGACCGGCGCGGCACTGAACAGGAACGCCAGCGTGAGCACGACGGCCGATGAGCACCAGAACACATAGAACGCAGCCGTCGCGGCGGCGAGCGGGTCGGCGCTCTGGCCCGTCCTCGCGGGCGAGGCGCCGTCGAGGACGCCGCGTCGCCGCACGGCGCGCCAACCGAGCCACGGGAGCGAGACGACCGCCGCGACGCTGAGCACGGCGCACACGAACGCCAGCGCCGACCCGAGCGTCGACGGGCGGCCGAGGTAGTGCCCGTTGCCGAGCTCGACGATCGATCTCCACCAGAGGTGGAAGTTTGTCCCGGTCTTGGCGCCGACCGTGAGCGTCGTCGTGTTGAGGCCGGGCTCGGGCGCCACCGACAGCGCGGACATGACGATGGCGGTCGCCGCCCACGCGATTGCGACCATGGCGAGCGTGGTGGCGCCCGTCCAGAGCGCCCGCCGGCTCTGCGGTCCCGGAACGAGGATGGCGGTTGCGATCAGCGCCAGCGCGAACGGCGCGACCGCGGCGATGGCGGCCAGCGGGTCAGAGCCGGCGTTGACCCCGACGATCGTTCCGATCACCAGGACCAGCGCCGCAAGCAGCGGCCAGGGGAGCGTGGTCGCGCGCCGCTCGAGCACGGCCAGAAAGGCCCCCAACAGAGCCAGGCAGAACCAGTCGGGGGCGTGCTGCGTGGTCGAGAGCAGCAGTCCCACGGTCGCCGGCGAGGCGCAGATGAGGAGCACCGCGCACAGCCCGGCCGCCCACTTGCCCGCCACCTGCCATACCGAACACGCCGCGAGCCCGGCGCCGGCCAGCGCCATCGCGTAGGGCGCGCCCTCCCACACCTGGCGGTGATGTGGTAGCCACTTGGTGGCCAGGTCGAAGAGCAGCGTCGCGTACCAGCCGAACTCGCCCAGCACCACGTTTGCGTGTGCCGGCGCGACGCCGAACAACTGGCTGATCACCGGGGCCGAGGCGGCATCGGCGTCGAGGTTGGTTGAGACGATCGCGCCCTCGAGCCGGTGCGCCATCAGGATCAGGTAGACGAGCGCGAACGGCAGCGCCGCCCAGCGGGTGAAGCGCACGGGATGCTCCAGAAAGCGAGCCGACCGTACTTCGCTGCTGGCGGTCGGCGGCCGGGTGCGTGAGAACCGACGACGGCTCCCGGTGCCGGTGCCGGTGCCGGCGGCGCTCACGGCGTGGGCGGATAGAGCGTCGCTTGCGCGCGCGTGCCGGGTCCGAGCGAGGTCCGCACGATGGCGCTGCCTCGCTCCCGCCCGCGCACCACGTAGACCGTTGCGCCGTCCACCTTCATCTCCGTCGCCAGGCCGGCGTTGAGCCGTTCCAGCCGGGTGGGCGAGCGCGTGAAGTGCCCGGTCCGGGCGAACTCTGCGCGCTCTGCCGCGGTCGCGAACGCAAGCGTCTGATCAGCCTGATGCTGGAGGTCGTTGGCGCTCTCCGCCACCGCGGCGAACGAGAGCAGGATCGTGGCCGCCAGCACCACAAGGAACGCCGGCAGCGCTCGTTCGGCCAGGCGTCGGCGGCCGAAGATCAACAGCACGCCGGCGCCGGCGGCCAGGGCGACCGCCAGACAGCCCACAACGATGGCGACGGTGGCGAGGCTCGAGAACGCCATGCCGGGCGTAGGGTAGACGGCGGGGGCTGATTAATCCCCGTGCTTGAGCTGCTCGACGTTCTGAGCGTGGATGCTGCGTTGCGCTTCGGTCCGACGACCGGCGGGGAGCGACGCGTCGGCGCCGTTGGACCGCAGTGCCTGGAGGTAGGCCAAGTCCTCGTCCAGGAGCGTCAGCGCCTCTGGTTTCTGGAGCGGCCGGCCGTGCCCCGGGACGACCGTTTCAGCCCGCTCAGCGACGGCCTTGAGTCGCTCCAGCGTGGCCTCGTAGGCCTCGACCGAGCCACCCGGCGAGATCCACGGGATCTCGACCGGGGAGAGGTAGTCGCCGCAGACGAGCGTTTCCAACCAGGGGATGAAGAAGGCGGTGCCGTCGGCGGTGTGTCCGTCGGCCGGATACAGCTCCAGCTCGCGCTCCAGCGAGCCCACGCCCGAGCCGAGCGACAGCCGCCCCGGCACCGGGAGCGGCTGGATTCCGCCCAGCGCCAGCGGCCGGCGGTCGTCCACGTACTGCTCCTCGTCGAAACGCCTGAGCTCACGCTGAGCGTCTCCGGGCTCGGCAGCGAGCCGCTGGGCCGTGCTCTCGCCAACACCCAGCGAGGCCTCCGGGAACGCGAGCCGCCCCAGCAGGTGATCCCAGTCGGCGTGCGTGGCGAGCAGACCGGAGACCGGGAACGCCGCCTGCTCGAGCACGCTGGGGATCGCATCGAGCTCATCGGGATAGATCGGGGAATCGATCACGAACCCCTCCGGGCCGGCCCGGACCGCCGTGCACGTCGTCTGCCAGTAGCGGCTGATGAAGACGATCAGGTCGGGGTGGACGCTGAGCGCGCGCACCCGTGCCCTAGGAGACGCCGATCAGTTTCGCCGCCTCGCGCAGGCTGGTCACCTCGGCGTCCGGCTTCTTCTGGTTGGACTCGAGCGTCTCCTTGTTGCGGTTGACCCAGATCACGGGAACCTTGCGCTTCAGGCACGGCTCGACGTCGTAGTAGTAGCTGGCGGCGATGTGGACCCAGCCCTTCTTGCCGCCGATCCGGCGCTCGCACTCGGCGAAATGGGCCGGGTCGGGCTTGTAGGAGCGCACCTGCTGTGCCGTGACCACGAGATCGAAGTCGAGGGGCATGTGCCGGCGCGTCTGGCCGAGCAGCTTGTCGTCGATATTCGAAATGAGCCCGATCTTGTGCTTCTTCTTGACCTTCTGGAGCACCGAGTTGGTCTCCTTGAACGGCGGCCAGCGCTGTACCGAGTCGGGCAGGAAGCCGGCCCGGGAGGGCTCGAGCGGCCACCCGAGCGTCTTGGCGATCTGCACCGCGGTCCGGCGCAGCACCTCGGCGTACAGCTCGTAGGAGCCCGCCTGGATCTGCTTTTGGACCTCGTAGAAGAGCGGGATCAGCTCGTCGCGTTCGATCGTGAACCCATCTCGCTCGGCCTCCGCCTTGAACGCGTCATAGGCGCCGGTCTCCCAGTCGATCAGGGTTCCATACACGTCAAAGGTCACAAACGTGATGTCCTTTGGGATCGCCATGGCGCGGCCATAATGCCACGGGGACGGAGTCGCGTGCTTTTCCAGGCGTTTCGAGCGTCTCGCGACCGCCCTGGCCCGCGACCTACTACAGTCCAGCCGCGCATGGATCTGCTCGAGTACCAGGGAAAGCAGCTGTTCGCGCGGCATGGTGTCCCCGTGCCCGACGGGCAGCCGGCGCGGACTGTCGAGGACGCGGTGGCCGCCGCGGAGGCGGTCGGGTATCCGTGTGCGATCAAGGCGCAGGTGCAGATCGGTGGCCGCGGCAAGCTGGGCGGCATCAAGATCGCGGGCGACCGTGCCGAGGCCGAGCAGCACGCCCGGGCCATCCTGGGGATGGACATCCGCGGCCTGACCGTGCACGAGCTGTGGATCGAGGGCGCCTCGCAGATCGCCTCCGAGTACTACGCCTCGGTTGTGTTCGACCGGTCGGCCAAGGCGCCCCTGGTGATGCTCTCCACCAAGGGCGGCATGGACATCGAGCAGGTGGCCGACGAGGACCCCGACGCCATCGCTCTGCTCCATGTGGATCCGCTGCTGGGCTTCCAGGACTTCCACGGCCGCCGGCTGGCCTTCGAGGCAGGCGTGGACGACGACGTGGTGCGTCCCGTGGGGGCGATGCTGGCCAAGCTCTATGACGTGTTCACCAGCGAGGAGGCGACGCTGGTGGAGGTCAACCCGCTCATCATCACCCCCGAGCGCGAGGTCCGGGCGCTTGACGCCAAGGTCACCCTCGACGACAACGCACTCTTCCGCCACGGCGACAACGCCGACCTGCGCGACCTGTCGGGCGAGGATCCCCAGGAGCGGATGGCCAAGGAGCGCGGCCTGACCTATGTCAAGCTCGACGGCAATGTCGGCATCCTGGCCAACGGCGCCGGGCTGTCGATGTCGACGCTCGACGTCGTCGCCGAGGCCGGCGGCACGCCCGCCAACTTCCTGGACGCCGGCGGCGGCTCCCGGGCGGACGCCATCACCAGCGCGGTCGAGGTCATCCTCTCCGACCCCAAGGTCAAGGCGGTGCTGTTCAACATCTTCGGCGGCATCACCCGCTGCGACGAGGTGGCGCGCGGGCTGATCGAGGCGTTCAAGCAGATCAATCCAACGGTGCCGTTCGTGGTCCGTCTGGACGGGACCAACGGCGAGGAGGGCCGCGCTCTGCTGGCCGAGGCCGAGCTGCCCAACGTGTACACCGAACCGACCATGGACGGCGCCGCGGCCAGGGTCGTGGAATTGGCCGCCTCCGCCTCCGCCTCCGCCGGGCAGGGCTCATGAGCATCCTGATCGACGAGAAGACCCGCCTATGCACCTCTGGCATTACCGGCCGCGAGGGGACCTTCCACTCGCTGCGCAACCGCGAATACGGCACCCAGGTGGTGGCCGGGGTGACGCCGGGCAAGGGTGGCCAGGACGTCGAGGGCATTCCCGTCTTCAATACGTTCCGCGAGGCGGTGTCTTCCGAAGGTGCGAATACCGCGATGATCTTCGTGCCGCCGCGGTTCGCCGCCGACTCGATCCTGGAGGCCGAGGACGCCGGTATCGAGCTGATCATCTGCATCACCGAGGGCATTCCGGCGCACGACGAGCTGCGCGTCTACAACGTGCTCAAGAAGAATGGCCGCTCAAGGCTGATCGGGCCCAACTGCCCGGGCATCCTGTCGCCAGGCAAGGCCAGCGTCGGGATCATCCCGGCCTCGTTCTTCAAGCAGGGCAACGTCGGGGTTGTGTCCAGGTCGGGCACTTTGACCTACCAGATCGGCAACGTGCTGGCCCAGAGCGGGTTCGGCAACTCCTCGATCGTCGGCATCGGCGGCGATCCGGTCCCCGGCACCGATTTCATCGACGTGCTCGGCATGTTCCAGGAAGACCCCGAGACGGAGCTGATCGTCATGTGCGGCGAGATCGGCGGCGACGCCGAGGAGCGCGCCGCCGAGTTCATCGCCGAGAACGTGACCAAGCCCGTCGTGGGCTACATCGCCGGCTTCACGGCGCCGCCGGGCAAGACCATGGGCCACGCGGGCGCGATCGTGTCGGGCTCGCGCGGAACGGCCAAGGCCAAGGCAGAGGCGCTCGAGAGCAAGGGCGTCGAGGTCGGCCGGACCCCGACCCAGGTGGCCGAGCTCGCGGCGTCGCTGCTCGCGGCCACGGCCTGACCGCGGAGTTCCCGGACGGTTCGGACGGTCCGGACGGTCCGGACGGGCCTGCATGGTCCCACGGACGCCGAGCTAGGGGAATCCGGCGACGCTACGTCTCGCCCCCCAATCGGGCCGCCCTCCCGCGGTGAACGCCCGTTCACCCGGCTATGGCGCGGGTTTCTGACCACTCGCGCCGCGGTGACCGGCGAATGCTGGGTTAGCCGGTCAGGTTCCGGACATACCCGGGTCGCCGGGACGGCCGTTACGCTGGCGCGCTGGTCGTGACCACGGGCGAGCACGCGAGCACCCTCGAGCATCTCGCGGAGATGGACCGGCTGCTGCGCGATATCCAGACCGAGCTTGACCCCGGCCGCGAGCCGGCCCCAGCGCTCGAGGCCCCGCCGCCCGAGCCGCCGCCGCCTCCGTCGCCTCTCATTGACGATGCACCCGATGCCGGTAAATCGCCGCTGGTGGACGATCCGGCGACGCCCGCGCCCACCGCACAGCTCCAGGCGCTCAGCCAGCTCGCCGCCCGCCTGCTCGCTTCGATGCGTGAGCTGATCGACGGCTACGAGCAGTTCCTCGTCCAGATCCCCTCGGTCAGCGCTTCGGCGCCCACCCGTCCCCATCCGGTCACCCGCCAGCCGCCGGCGCCACGACGCGACGGCCCAGACGTGACGGTGGCCGCCGGTCCGTTCGTGAGCCTCGACGCCCTGCGCTCATTCGAACACGCCGTCTCGCGCCTCCCCGGCGTCCGCGACGTGGCTGTGCGGGGCTATGAGGGATCGGACCGGGCGATCATCGAGGTGCGGCTCGATCGGAACGGCGCGTAACTCGCCTCAGCCACGGAAGTCCGTACTCTTCAAAGCATGCCCTCCACGATCTCCTTCGCTCGCGGCGCGCCCTCCCTCGACATCGTCGACGTGGACGGCCTGCGCGCCGCCGCCGACGCCGCCTTCACGGCCGATCCGGGCGGCATGACCGCGTACGGGACGGCGATCGGCTACCCGCCGTTGCGGGCCTGGATCGCCGAGCGCCACCAGGTCGCTCCCGAGCAGGTCGTGGTGACCAACGGCTCGATGCAGGCGGACGCGTTCCTGTTCGACGCGCTCGTGCAGTCGGGAGACTGCGTGATCGTCGAACGTCCCACCTACGACCGGACGCTGCTGTCGCTCCGCAACCGCGGCGCCGATGTGCGGATGGTCGAGCTCGAGCCCGACGGCATCGACGTCGCCGCGGTCGAGCGCCTGCTGGCCTCCGGCGTGCAGCCCAAGCTCGCGCACATCATCCCGAATTTCCAGAACCCGGCCGGCTACACGCTGTCGGCCGAGAAGCGCGACGGCCTGCTCGAGCTGGCTCGCACGCACGACTTCACGATCTTCGAGGACGACCCGTACGTCGCCCTGCGGTTCGAGGGCTCGCCGCTGCCGACCATGCTCTCGATGGATCAGGGCGAGAGCGTCGTCTACGCCTCATCGTTCTCCAAGACCGTTTGCCCTGGCATCCGGGTCGGCTACCTGGTCGGGCCCCCGGAGGTGATCGCCCGGGTCGTGAAGATCGCCACCCAGACCTACATCTCGCCGAACATGGTCGCGCAGGGGATCGTCCACCAGTTCTGCGTGTCGGGTGCGATCGAACGCTCGATCGAGAACGTCCGCAAGGCGCTTCACGAGCGCGCGGATGCGCTCTGCGACGCCCTGCAGCGAGAGCTCCCCGACGCCCGCTTCGTCAAGCCGATGGGCGGCTACTTCCTGTGGGTGGACCTTCCGCGCGGCACCGACGTCGACGCGCTGTTCGAGGCGGCCGCCGAGCGCGGCGTCCAGTTCGTCAAGGGGTCGGACTTCGTGCTCGATGGCGCGAAGTCGAGCCTGCGCCTGGCCTACTCGGGTGTGACGCCGGCGGAAATCGAAGAGGGCGTCAAGCGCCTAGCCGAGGCCTATCGCGAGTTGTCCGCCGTCGCGGGCGCGAATGCGGCCTGAGGAAATCGCGGCCCTCGGAGACCTGGCCGGCGAGGCGGCGGCCGGCGCCACACAGCAGATCCACGAGTTCCACAGCGGTATTGCCGGGCGCGTCTGGCGGCGGGTGGGGCCGGCCTCGCTCCCGGTCAAGCTGGCCCACGACCGAATCGCCAAAGGCGCTTACTCGGCTGCGGGTGAGCTGACCCGCACCGTCGTGCGGGCCGGCGCCCACGTCGCCAGCGCGGCGCAGTCCCCTCAGGCCGCCTCGATACAGCGTTCCCCGGCCGGCCGCGCGGTCCTCAGCGCGCTCAACGGAGCCTTCGGCGACACTCTCGCGCGCCGGCGCAACGCCCTGGCTCTGAACATGACGGCCCGCCGTGAGGGACAGGACCTCACGATCACCCGCCCGGCGTTACGTCGCGCCTATCCCCACGCCAAGCCGAAGCTGGCGGTCTTCGTGCACGGGTTGTGCGAGACCGACGAGGCCTGGAATGGCTTCCCCGGTCGCCCCGCCGCTCGCCACACCCCATACGGGCATCGCCTAGAGATCGAGCTCGGCTACACCCCGATCTACCTGCGCTACAACACCGGTCGCCACATCTCCGAGAACGGGCGCGACCTCGCGGAGCTGCTCCAGGACCTGGTTGCGCAATGGCCGACCGACGTGCACGAAGTTGTCCTGATCGGCCACTCGATGGGCGGTCTGGTCGCGCGCAGCGCCTGCCACTACGGCGCCGGGAGCGCCTGCGTGGCCAAGGTCCACCACGTGTTCACGCTGGGGACGCCGCATCGCGGCGCGCCGCTCGAGCAGGCGGCCAACGCGGCGAGCGCGGCCCTCTCGCGCCTCCCCGAGACGCGGCCGATCGCCAGAGCCCTCAACCTCCGCAGCTCCGGGATCAAGGACCTCCGCTACGGCTACCTGGTCGACGAGTGCTGGATGGACCAGGACTGCGACGCGTACCTGCGCAACACCTCGCGCGAGATCCCGTTCCTGGCCACCGCACGGCACTACTTCATCTGCGCCACGCTGACGCGCGAGGCTGACGCCGCGATGGGCCGGATCATCGGCGACCTGCTCGTCCTCCGGCCGAGCGCGTGGGCTCAGGGCCCTCAGACCCGGCGGCTGCGATTCCCGATCGAGCACTACTACCACCTCGGCAAGGCCAACCACTTCGACCTGCTCAACCATCCGGCGATCTTCGACCAGATGCGCCGCTGCCTGAGCAGCCAGCGGGCGCTGACCGCTTAGCGCCCGTAGCGCTCGCGGCCCAAAACCAGTTGCTCGGGAAGCGCGATGCGCGGGGGCGGCGACGGGTCGGCCACGACCGAGACGGTCTCGGCGACGCTCGCGGTGATCGTCGCGGTCGCACCGTTTGACCGCACGGACACGGTCTCGCCGTCGTTGGCAGCGACCTCGCCCTCCAGGCCCGGCTCGATCCCGGCGTCCTTGAGGTAGTGCAGGAGATCCTCGGCCTCGTTCTCCAGGCGCAGGATCGTGACCTTGGCGCCGACCGAGCAGTCGGCAAGCGGCACCCCGTCGATCCGTTCGTGGACCCGGATCGGGTGGCCGTGCGGGCAGGTCTTGGCGTCGCCGACCGAGGCGCGCACGTACGCCTCGAAGCGGGGCGTCATCGCGTGCTCGAGCTTCTCCGCCTCTTCGTGGACGTCATCCCACGGGACCCCGACCGTGTCGGTCAGGAAGCGCTCGATCATCCGGTGGCGGCTGACGATGCTCTCGGCGTGCTCGCGCCCCGAGGGCGTGAACTCGATCATCCGGTCGGCGTTGCGGGCCACGTAGCCGTCCCGCTCGAGCCGCCCGATCATCTCGTGGACGGTCGGAGCGGAGAGCTGCATGGCGCGAGCCAGGTTCGCGCCGGTCATCGGCAGTCCGGCCTCAAACAGCCAGAACAGCATCTCCAGGTACTCCTGTTCGGCGACGGTTCCGGCTTGTGCGCTCATGTAACGGATCGTACCGGCCGCGCATCTCGTAGCATCGCGGCCTTGCCCGACCTCCCGCTCAAACCCCCGATCGAGCCGCAGCTCGCCCGCTCCCGGGCCGGGCTGCCGGTTGGTGAGCAGTGGTCCTATGAGCCCAAGTACGACGGCTTCCGGGCGATCGTGTTCGTCGACGGCGAGCCGCAGATGATCCAATCGCGAAGCGGAAAGCCACTCGGACGCTACTTCCCCGAGCTCCGCTTCCCGCCCGGTCGCTACGTGGTCGACGGCGAGATCGTGATCGACGACCCCGAGGGCGGACAGGACTTCGACGCCCTCCAGAACCGCATCCACCCCGCCCTCTCCCGGATCACGATGCTCTCGGAGCAGACGCCGGCGCGCTACGTCGCGTTCGACCTGCTGGCGTTCGAGGACGAGTCGTGGCTGGAGAAGTCCTTCTCGGATCGTCGCGCCAAGCTCGAGGCCCTATGCTCGACCGGGATCGATTGCACTCCCCTGACCACCGACCCCGACGAGGCCGAGCCGTGGCTGCGCAGCGGCGAGGGCGTGGTGGCCAAGGACTGCAGAGCGCCCTACCGCCCCGGCGAGCGCACCGGAATGATGAAGATCAAGCGGGTGCGCACGATCGACGCGGTCGTGGCCGGCTGGCGGCCGGGCAAGGAGCCCGACACGGTCGGATCACTGATCCTCGGGCTCTACGACGACGCGGGCGAGATGCACATCGTCGGACACTCGAGCGGGCTCAAAGCGGCCGAGAAGCGCGCCCTGGTCGGCAAGCTGGCGCCGTACGAAACGGGGCAACGCGGCCACGGTGACCCGAGCCGCTGGCAGAGCGAGCGGGAGCTCGAGTGGATCTCCCTGCGCCCCGAGCTGGTCGTCGAGGTCACCTTCGACCACGCCAGCGGCGGACGCATCCGACACGGGACGAAGATCCTGCGCTGGCGCGAGGACAAGCAACCGCTCGAGTGCAAGCTCGAGCAGATGTCCCAGTGACGGCGAACGCAGACGTCATCGTCGTCGGAGCCGGCCTGGCCGGGCTTGTCGCCACCGCCGAGCTGGCCGACGCCGGCCGGCGCGTGATCCTGCTCGACCAGGAGCCCGAGGCGTCAATGGGCGGCCAGGCCTTCTGGTCGTTCGGCGGCCTGTTCTTCGTGAACAGCCCCGAGCAGCGGCGGGTGGGCGTCAAGGATTCTCCCGAATTAGCGCTCCAGGACTGGCTGGGCAGCGCCGGGTTCGATCGCCCTGAGGACAAGTGGCCGCGCCGCTGGGCCGAGGCGTACGTCGAGTTCGCCTCGGGCGAGAAGCGCCAGTGGCTCTACGACCAGGGCGTCCGGTTCTTCCCCACGCCCGGCTGGGCCGAGCGCGGCGGCTACCTCGCCACCGAGCACGGCAACTCGGTCCCGCGCTTCCACATCACCTGGGGCACCGGCCCGGGACTGATCGAGCCGTTCGCGCGGCGAGTGCGCGAGGGCGTCGCCCGCGGCACGGTGACGTTGAAGTTCCGCCATCGCGTGGACCGGTTGACGTTCAATGGGGGCGGGCTGGACGGCGTCGCCGGCACCGTGCTCGAGCCGAGCAGCGTCTCGCGTGGTCAGCCCAGCTCGCGCACCCCAGCGGCCGAGTTCGAGCTCGGCGCGTCCGCCGTGATCGTCACCTCGGGCGGCATCGGCGCCAACCATGAGCTGGTCCGGGCCAACTGGCCCAGGACTCTCGGTACGCCGCCGCAGCGGATGCTCTCGGGCGTACCGGACCATGTCGACGGGCGGATGATCCAGATCACGCAGGACGCCGGCGCCAACGTGATCAACCCGGATCGGATGTGGCACTACACCGAGGGGATCGAGAACTGGAGCCCGATCTGGACCCGCCACGGCATCCGAATCCTGCCCGGGCCCTCACCTCTGTGGTTGGACGCGCGCGGCCGGCGCCTGCCCGTACCGCTATTTCCCGGCTTCGACACGCTCGGCACGCTCGAGCACCTGATGAAGACCGGCCACGACTACAGCTGGTTCATCGTGACCCAGAAGATCATCGAGCGCGAGTTCGCGCTGTCGGGCTCCGAGCAGAACCCGGATCTGACTGGACGCAATCCGCGTCAAGTCATCTCGAGCCGCCTGAGTAAGGGCGCGCCCCCGCCGGTCGAGGCGTTCAAGCGCCACGGGGTCGACTTTGTCGTCGAGCACGACCTCGGCACGCTGGTGCGGCGCATGAATGCTCTCACCGGCGATGACCTGATCGACGCAGGCGATCTCGAGCGCGAGATCAAGGCGCGCGACCGCGAGATGGCCAACCCCTACACCAAGGACCTCCAGGTCACCGCGATCCACGGCGCTCGGCGCTACATCCCCGATCGCCTGAGCCGCGTGGCGAAGCCCCATCGGCTGCTCGATCCGGGCGCCGGCCCGCTCATCGCGGTGCGTCTGTGGATCCTCACCCGCAAGACGCTGGGCGGCCTCGAGACCGACCTGTCGGCGCGGGCGCTGCGTCCGGACGGCGAGCCGCTGCCCGGGCTGTACGCGGCCGGTGAGGTGGCGGGATTCGGGGGCGGCGGTGTCCACGGCTATCGCTCGCTCGAGGGCACGTTCCTGGGCGGATGCCTGTTCAGTGGGCGCACAGCGGGGCGCGCCGCGGCGCGTGACGTCGCTTAGCCGCCGAAGGCGGCCCCTCACTCCATCCGGAACGTGAACATCTTCTCGGCCTCGATCCGTATGTACGCCGGCGCGTTGGTCGGGTCCTCGCCCCCCTGTAAGAACTTCTCCCAGTCCTCCTCACCGAACCGCGGGCCATAGATCTCGAACAGCGTCTCGCGGAAGCCCCGCGCCTCCGGCGCGTGGACATCGATCGGAACCGCCCGTCCGTGGACGTTGACCGTGAACTCCTCGCGCGGGAGGTGGGTCGCGCTGACCTGCGGCCGGGCGAGCAGGTGGCGGTAGCGGACGGACGTGGGCGAGGTGCCGAAGTGGAAGGCGCCGCGATAGAAGATGCCGTCGAGAGGGCCGGCGATCGGCCGGCAGTCGGCGGTCACGGTGGCCACCACCAGCAGGCACATCCCGGTCAGGAGCTCGACCAGGTCCTCCGCGTTCACCCGCCGCTCCGGCGTCGTGATGCTCCGCAGGTGGGCACCGGCGCCGGCGTAGCTGCGGTCCAGCAGCTCCTGCAGCGTGCGCATGTCGTCGGGCGTCTCATGCATGGGGAATTCGGCTTCAAGCCGGTTGCACGAAATCACGGTATCGAGCCGAATTCCCTCAGGGAATCCGGCCAACGCGCATGCCGGCGAGCGGGGTACGGAGGCCGGATTCCCCGATGGCCGAAGATACAGATGGCATGACCTCGATCCCCGGCGTTCCGACCACCGTCCTTGTCGCCCCCGACTCCTTCAAGGGGACCCTCTCGGCGGCCGAGGTGGCGCAGGCCATCGGCCGCGGCCTCGAGGCAGCTGGGCGCCCGGTCGACCTGTGCCCGGTGGCCGACGGAGGCGAGGGCACGCTCGAAGCGCTCCTGCCCGCGATCGACGGGGAGCTTCGTACGATCATGGTGTCGGACCCGCTGGACCGCCCGATCGAGGCTTCGTTCGCGCTGGGCGACGCGGTCGCGGTGGTCGAGACCGCGGCGGCGAGCGGGCTCGGCCTGGTCGACCCGAGCGAGCGTGACGCGGTCGCCGCCAGCACGTTCGGGACCGGACAGCTCATCGCGGCCGCGATCGAGCGCGGCGCGGAGGTCGTCTATCTCGGGGTCGGCGGGAGCGCCACCACGGACGGGGGCGCCGGTGCGATCCGCGCGATCCGGGACTCCGGCGGACTCGGCGGTGCGAGGATCGTCGTGCTCACCGACGTCCGCACGCCGTTCGAGCACGCCGCCCGGGTGTTCGGTCCGCAGAAGGGCGCCGACGAAGCGACGGTGTCTCGCCTGACCAGGCGCCTGAACGACCAGGCCCGGCGCATGAAGCGCGACCCCCGGGGAGTTCCAATGACGGGCGCGGCCGGCGGTCTCTCGGGTGGGCTGTGGGCGGAGTTCGGCGCCGAGCTCGTGCCCGGCGCGCAGTTCGTGCTCGACGCGGTCGACTTCGATCGACGGATGCGCGCGGCCCGCGCCGTGGTCACCGGCGAGGGCAAGCTCGATCAGCAGAGCCTGGCCGGCAAGCTCGTCTCCGAGATCTCCACCCGCGCGCGCCAGGCCGGCGTGCCCTGCCACGCGATCGTCGGGACGCGCGAGCTCGACTCGTTCGGCGTGCGCGTGCTCGACCTCCAGGCGGTGTTCGAGGCGAGCACCACACGGCAGATCAGCGCGGCGGCGCGGCGGTTGGCAGGCCTTATATAGATATACATATAGCAATATATGTATATCTATGCGTATATGTATCTCGGCTAGGTGTGCGAGAAGGCAGTGCGCCGTTCGACGGCGGGGGCCGGCAGCGGGGCATCGAGCGACTCGAGGAAGTTCGTAACGTCGCCGAGAAACTCGAGCAGGTGATCGGCCATCTCGCGCGTCATCCCGGCACGCACGACGATCCGGAGCACGCTCAGGTCCTGCCGATTGGCGGGGAACGTGTAGGCGGGCACGAGCCAGCCGCGCGTGCGCAACTTGTCTGAGACGTCGAACACGGTGTAGTTCTTGACCTCGGGGGCAAGCCCGAAGGCGAACACCGGAAGCTCCTTCCCCTCCGAGACCAGGCGGTACGGACCCAGCGTGGCGATCTCGCTCGACAGGTAGGTGGCCACCTCCTGGGCCGCCTGCATGACCCGGCGGTAGCCGTCGAGCCCGAGTGTGGTGAGCATGTAGTACTGCGCGATCACCTCGCTTCCGGGGCGCGAGAAGTTCAGCGCGAATGTCGGCATGTGGCCGCCTAGGTAGTTGACGTCGAACACCAGGTCCTTGGGCAGCGCCTCCTCGTTGCGCCAGATCGCCCACCCCACGCCCGGATAGACCAGACCGTACTTGTGGCCTGAGGCGTTGATCGACTGGACGCGCGGGATCCGGAAGTCCCATTCGATCTCGGGCTGTAGGACCGGCGCGACGAACCCGCCCGAGGCCGCGTCGACGTGGATCGGCACGTCGAGTCCGCGCTTCTCCTGCAGCTCGTCCAGAGCGGCCGCGATCTCCTTGATCGGCTCGTAGCTGCCGTCAAACGTCGACCCGAGGATCCCCACCACCCCGATTGTGTTCTCGTCGCACAGGGCGACGGCCTCGTCGGGCGCGAGATGGAAGCGGTCTCCCTCCATCGGGACCTGGCGCGCCTCCACGTCCCAGTAGCGGCAGAACTTCTCCCAGCACACCTGGACGTTCACGCCCATCACCAGGTTCGGCCGATCGGTCGGCTTGCCGGCCTGGCGCATCCGCTCGCGCCAGCGCCACTTGAGCGCGAGGCCGCCAAGCATGCTGGCCTCGCTCGAGCCGGTGGTGGAACAGCCGGTGGCCTGTTCGTGCTCGGGAGAGTTCCACATGTGGGCCAGGATGTTCACGCAGCGCGATTCGATCTCGGCGGTCTGCGGATACTCGTCCTTGTCGATCATGTTCTTGTCGGCGGTGTCTGCCATCAGCCTGGCGGCGACAGCCGGCATGTAAGTCGTCACGAAGGTGGCCAGGTTCAGCCGCGCCCGACCGTCGAGCAGGAGCTCGCTCGAGATCAGCTCGTACGCCGTCTCGCTGTCCAGCCCGCTCTCGCCGATTCCGTGGATCGGCAGCTCGGCCGCTTCCTGGCGGCGGGCCGCGACATCCGGCACGGGGTGGCGGGGCGGGCGCTTGCGCTGGGTGTGTAGTGCCATCGAGGCGGCTCCTTGGTCGCGGCGGTCGCGGGGATCATGGCCCCATTACCGATCCGGCGGCGGCTGACACCCAAGCTCGATCAGATATCGCGCGAAGGCCAGCCGGTCACGATCGGGATGAAACGGCTCGCCACCGTCTCTGAGCAGCGCAGCGACGCGCTCGAGGTCATACAGGAGCGCGAGCTTGCCCGGCGGGTCATCCCACTCGCCCGAGTCGTAGCGCTCGACCCAGGCCGACAGCGCAGCCAGCGCCTCGAGCTGGACCTGGTCCTCCCACCACCGGCTGCGGAGCGCCAGGCGATAGCGCACCCGCAGCGCGCAGACGTCCGTCCAAAGCTGCTCGAACCACATCCACCGCTCGCGGGGGTAGAGCCCCTCGGGACTGAGCGGCCAGCGCGGAGAAATCGCCTCCTCCCAGTCGTTCTCGGGCTCGTGCCAGTCCTCGGGCTCGGGGCGGCTCACGGCGCGTCTCGTCCCGTACTCGCGGCCAGCTTGCGCAGGCGGCGATCCTCGAACCAGCGACGCAGCCGCAGCCGGGTGGGCGCGATCTGGCCGTACAGGAGCAGCGCGTGTCCGTCGGGCAGCTGGCGCAGTGCCTCGGCCGCGATCAGCGGGCGGCGACGGCGGGAGATCGAGCGGGTGCTTCCGCCCGCCCCGGTCGTGTGCGTCCGATCGCGCGTCTCCTCCTCGCCGATCAGGCCGGCGAAGTAGCGCAGCGTGTCGAGGTCGGCCACGCCCGGCAGGAGCATTCGGGCCCGATGGCTGTTGACCACCGTCTCGGCCTGCTGGCCGTAGCGCGACCGGGCCTGGGCGAGGTCGTGGAAGATCGTGACGAGCTGGATGTTGTGACTGGGGGCGGTGGAGGCGATCTCCGCCAGGTGGGGCAGAGGGGCCACGTTCCCTGCTTCATCGAGGCAGAGGAGTAGCGGCCGGGTCAGTTCCCCGCCCGCCAGGGTTGCCCGCTCGTAGGCGCGGTCGACGATCTCTCCGAGCAGCGCCAGGAACAGCGGTCGCAGCAGCTTGGACGCCTTGGCGTCGCCGATCAGATAGAGCGTGGCCGCCTGATCCAGGAGGCGATCCGCCGTGATCTCGCTCGAGGCTGCCGACCGGAGCACCCGCTGGAATCGATAGGCCCGCAGCAGCGTCTGGGCGGTCGCCTCGATCGAGGTGCGCGTCCGGTCGGCCTGCGCCTCGAATGCCCGGACCGCGTCATAGGCGGCGTGCGCGCCGGCCAGCGCCGCGTCTCCGTGCGCCTCGCCGGTGATCCGCGCCAGCGTCTCGTCGAGCTCCCGCGCCCCCTGGCCGTTGACCCAGCGCACCACGCTGTCCATGCCGGCGCCACCAGCGGCCGCGGTGTACAGCAGCGGCGCGAGGCGCTGCTCGGCGGCGACGGCCCAGAAGTCGCCGCCCTCGACGCCGCGGCGATCGAGCTCGCCGGCGGAGGCGAGCCGCCACGCGACCTCGAGCGCGCCGTCCCAGGTGGTGGCACCGTGAAGTGGCGACCACGTGTGTGACGGGACCTGGGCGAGGCCGAACGGATCGAACACGAGCACCTCCCCGAGCGCCTCGCGGCGCGCCTGGGTTGCCGACAGGAGGTCGGTCTTGATCGAGCTCGCGACGGCGGGCCCGTTCCATTCGAGCAGCGCCGGGATGGCGATCCCGGCCGACTTGCCCGATTGCGGCGGGCCGAACGCGACGAGCGCGTGGCGGTGCTCGGCGTAGAGCAGCCGGCCGCCGCGGCGGCCGAGGACCAGCCGGCCGCCGCGGGCGTGGCTCTGTCCGCGCCGCAGGCGGCGGAGCTCGCCGGACCGGGCCCACCGGGCTCCCGCCCCGGCGCGGTGCCGGGCGCCGGCGCGTCCGGCGAGCAGCGCCGCTCCGATGCCGGTCCCGGCCAGCAGGGCCAGGGCACCGTAAAAGCCGGCGGCGCCGGGCAGCCTGGTTCGCGTGACCGGCGGCCAGGCGCTCGCCGGGTCGGCCAGGCGTGCCGGGAGCCGGATCAGCACCCCGAGTAGTTGACCGATGCCGACCCTTGGCCAGCCCGACCCGAACAGGGCGCCGGCCAGGCCGCCCCACAGCCAGAGTGCACCGACCACCCCGACCACGCCGGCGATGACCGCGAGGACCGCCGCGTCCGACAGGGCACTTTGCCGGTCGCCGCTCATCCGCGGACCAGCTGTTCCTCGCTCACGCGCATCCCTGTGTCCGTGTTCGTCAGCTGCGTCTCCAGTCGCGAGCGGTGGTGCTGGACCACGAACGAGCGGCTGCCCACCCGCCACAGCGCCTGCCCGGCCGACAGCATCGAGATCAGCCGCGCCTCGGTCTCGGACAGGCCAAGCAGCGAGCGCGTGAGTGGGACCTGGCTCTCGTCCTGGTGATAGATGATCCGGGTGGAGGCGTCGGCGACCAGGCCCTCGGCGATCCGCGCCGCGCGGGATCCCGCGTCGCCCGCCGCGCGCAGGTCGGCGAGCTTGTGCAGGACGACGAGGTTCATCACGCCGAACTGGCGGGCGAGCTTGAAGTTGGACTGAAACCACTCGCCGAGCCCTGTGTGCTGGACGATCTTCCACGACTCGTCGGCAACGCTGATCAGGCGCTCTCGGCCCGGACGCTCGGCCATGCGCGCCAGCAGGGCGCTCATCCAGGCCGAGGCGCAGGCCATCAGGATCCCGACCGCGGGGGAGTCCTTGACCGCGTGCAGGTCGAGCACG
>DATJRS010000044.1:0-19047 GCA_035504535.1 Solirubrobacteraceae bacterium
CGCCGGCGCGCAGACGCTGGAGGGCGAGGCGATCACCTGGGCCCGCGCGACGGCCGCCGAGCTCGGCGTCGATCTCGTCGCGGGCTCGATCGTCGAGGGGACCGAATCAGCTCACTCCGAAGCCGGGTCCTCGGGGGAGACGCGCAGTGCGAACACCAGCGTGCACATTGGCCGCGACGGCGAGGTGCGCGCCGTGTACCGCAAGATCCACCTGTTCGACGTCGAGATCGACGGCATGGTGCACGCCGAATCCGCCGCGTTCACCGGCGGCTCGGAGATCGTCACCTCGGCGCTCGGCGACCCGGAGTCGACGACGCTCGGAATGACCATCTGCTTCGACCTGCGCTTCCCTGAGCTCTACCGGATCCTCGCCCTGCGCGGCGCCGAGATCCTCACCGTCCCCAGCGCGTTCACGCTGCCGACCACGCGTGATCACTGGGAGCCGCTGCTGCGGGCGCGGGCGATCGAGAACCAGTGCTTCGTGATCGCGCCCAACCAGATCGGGTCCCATCCGCCGGGTCCACGCTGCGGCGGCCGCTCGATGATCATCGATCCCTGGGGGCTCGTGCTCGCCCAGGCGCCCGACACCGAGACCGCGATCGTGGCCGACATCGACTTCGACGTGCTACAGAGGGTCCGGCGCCGGATCCCGGCGCTCACCCACCGCCGGCCCGAAGCCTACGGCTGGAAAATCTGATGGCTGCCTCGGGAACCGCCGCCGCCGACAAGCGCCGGGTGATCCTGGACGCCGCCATGCGGGTTTTCGCCCGCCAGGGCTTCCACACCTGCCGAGTGTCGGACATCGCCGATGAGGCCGGCGTCGCCTACGGGCTCGTCTACCACTACTTCTCCTCTAAGGACGAGATCCTCGACACCCTGTTCCTCGAGCGCTGGAACGTCATGCTTGGAGCGATCGCCGAGGCCGATCGCACCGAGCGCTCGCCGCGGGAGAAGCTGGCGGCGATCGCCGGGTTCATCGTCGAGTCCTATCGCCACGAGCCCGAGCTCATGAAGGTGATCGTGGTCGAGGTGACCCGTGCGGCGAACACGTTCGGCCGCACCCACCTGGCCAAGATCCGCGAGGCCTACGAGCAGATCGCCGGGATCGTGGCGCGGGCTCAGGCCGATGGGCTCTTCCGGCCCGAGATCACGCCGGAGTTTGGGGCGCTTGCCTTCTACGGCTCGATCGAGCAGGTCCTGACCCGGTGGATCTTCGACCGCGACGCCGTCGACGAGGAAGAGCTCGAGGGGGCCAAGACGATGATCGTCGAGACGATCTGCCGCGGGCTGGAGCGGGGCTAGATTCCGCCCATCCAGGCGGTGATTCCCGGGACGCGAGCCGCCGGCCCAGCGGTCCCGGGCGGGCGTCGCCCCGTCGTTTGATTGAATCCCCTCGATGACTGAGAGTCCCCTGCTCAAGCGACTGCTCTGGTCGGGCTTGCTCGCCGGAACAGGCGCATTGGCGACGCTCGCGTCGACGCGTGTCGCCGCCATGATCTGGATGCGCGTGTTCGGCGAAGAGCCGCCCGAGTGACCCCAGAACCCGATTCACCCGAGTCCACCGAGACCCCGGCCCCGCAGCCGTTGGGTTCCGATTCGCACCCGCCCGACCCCGGCTCCACCGTGGGAGGGCCCCCGCCGTCCGCCCCCGCCGCCGGTACCGCTTCGCTCCAGCAGCGGGTGGCCGAAATCGCCAACGAACGGCCCGAGGCGGCGGCCGGAGCTGCCTTCGCCGGCGGCCTACTGTTCGCCCTGATCCTTAAGCGCCTTGCCCGCTGATAACGGCAGACCCGACAACCTCGTCCAGACCGTAACCGACATCTCGGACCGGATGACGAATCTGGTCCGGGACGAGATCGAGCTGGCCAAGACCGAGGTGACCCTGAAGGCGATGAGCCTGCTCAGGGGCACGGTGGCGGTCGCCGCCGGCGCCGTGTTCGGGGTGTTTGCCGTGCTGTTCCTCCTGGTCACGATTGCGTGGGCGCTCGATGCCATCTTCATCGAGGGCGCAGGCGACATCTGGCTGGGGTTCCTGATCGTGTTTGGCGTGCTGGCGATCCTCACCGTGGCCGCGTTCACGTTCGCGTGGCGCAAGTTCAAGGTCGGCGCGCCGGCTCCGACGATGGCCATCGACGAGGCCAAGCTAATCCGCGAGACCGTGGCTACCAAGAGCGACGTGCTTCCCTGATGGCGACCCGTAGCCCGGACGAGATCCGCGCCTCGATCGAGCAGAACCGCGAGCAGCTCGGCAGCTCGCTGGAAAAGCTGCGCGTCGAGGTAGCTCAGCTCACCGACTGGCGCGCCCAGATCCGCACTCATCAGCGCGAGGTGCTGATCGGCGCCGGGGTTGCCGGGTTTGTCCTCGGCGGCGGGATCGCGGCCATCGGGGCGCTTGCCTTCGGGGGGCGGCGGCGCCGGCGGGACGGGCGCTGAGCCCGTCGGGCTCTCGCTCGCTCACCAACCCCAACCGCCGCCCTTCCCGACCACCTACGCCAACCGCCAGCTTCACCCTCTAGTTTCACGGTACGACCAGACGAGGACTAGAGAGATGCCCAGTACGCTCGTGACCGGCGCCACCGGTTTCCTCGGATCGCATGTGACGGGGCTGCTGGTGCGGCGCGGCGACGAGGTCCGGGCGCTGGTCCGGCCGAACTCGGATATGTCCGGGCTCGCCGGCCTCGAGGTCGCCACCGCTCGAGGTAACGTCCTCGACCGGCAGGCGGTCAGACGCGCGCTGCGTGGGGTCGAGCGGGTGTTCCACGCCGCCGGCACCACGAACCTGAGGCTCTCCCGGGAGCAGGCGTTCGCGCTGAACGTCGAGGGGACGCGGATCGTGCTGGAGGAGGCGCTCCGCGCCGGGGTCGAGCGCGTCGTCTACACCTCGTCGGTGGCGGCCGTGGGCCCGGCGCGCCGGGGAGCCGTGGCGACCGAGTCAAGCGCATGGGATGCGGGCCGGTATGGGATCTCCTATGTCGACTCCAAGCACGAGGCGGAGGCGGTGGCGCTGGGGCTGGTGGAGCGCGGGCTGGCGGTGGTGATCGTCAACCCGGCGACCGTGCTCGGACCGGGCGACCGCGGTCGCTCCTCGACCGTGCTCGTGCGCCGCTTCATGCGCCAGCAGATCCCGGCCTATGTGGATGGCACGCTGAACATCGTCGGCGTCCAGGACGTGGCCCGAGGGCATCTGCTGGCCGACGAGCGCGGCGTGCCCGGTCAGCGCTACATCCTTGGCAACCGCAACTTCACGATGGACCGGCTGTTCGCCGACCTGGGCCGGCTGTCCGGGATCGATCCGCCAGCGGTCAAGCTCCCGGCGCGCGTGGCGCTGGCGCTCGCCGAAGGCGGGCAGTGGGTGGCCGGTGGGGTGATGCCCACGCCGCAGGAGGTCCGCATCGTCTCGCTGAACTGGGCGTGCTCGAGCGCCAAGGCCAAGCGCGAGCTGGGGTGGCGCACCTCGCCCCATGAGGACTGCCTGGAGGAAACCATCGCCTGGTACCGCGAGCGCGACGGTGCTCGCCTGTCCCCGCCCGGCGCCCGCCAGCCGGTGGCCCTCCGTCTGGCCGGCACCGTCGTCCGCCGCTCGCCGCTCGGTTGGCTGTAGGTATACATATACATATATAGATATCTGTATAGATATGCCTACTCTCTATCGCTGCACGACGCCGACCAACTGGTTGTGTCCGTGTGGCAAGGTGGCGCGGGCGCTGGCGCGCGAGGGCATCGGGTTCGAGGAGGTGAGGGTGCCGCAGCGCCGTTCCCGCCGGCCCGAGGTCGAGGCGCTGACCGGTCAGCGGCGGGTGCCGGTGCTGGTCATCGATGGTGAGGCGATCTGCGATTCGCGCCGGATCGTCGAGCACCTGGAGTGCCGCCGCGGCTAATTACATGGCTCACGCCGGCGCTCTGGCCAGGTAGCTCTGACCGGAGTGCAGGAGGATCGTCTTGTGCCGGACGAAGTCGTCGACGAGCACGGTGTCGCGGATGACGTGCGTCAGGGTGCCGTCGCAGCGGTCCGAGATCGTCCAAACCGTTCCGCGCACGGTCGCCGAGCTATACCGACCCGTGGTGCGGAACTTGCCGTGGGCGCTGACCTTGAGCAGTTGCAGGGTCTTGGTCGAGAGCTTGGCGATGGTCGCCTCATCGGCGTTCTTCTTGCCCGTGCACAAGCCGTAGCTGGGGGCGCCCTTGAAGGCGCTCTCGACCAGGTTGAGGTTGGTCAGGCCCTTGGTGATGCCGGTGCGAGCCTGAGTGACCTTGAAGATGGCGCCGGCGACGGTGGCGGTCTGGGTCTTGCCGAGCTTGCCGGTGGCGGCGACGATCTCCAGCGAGCCATGCAGGGCGTCGATCTCCGAGCCCGTCGGGATCTGACGCGCCTGGGTGAGGGCGACGAACCCCTGGCCCTTGGCGAGCGTGGCGCCGTCGCCGGCTGTTCCGAGCGACTCACCAGGTGGCGGCTTGACGAGCACCACGCCGGAGATCGGCGAGGCATCCACGGCCTTGCCCAGGACTGGAGGCGCCAGCGTCGCGGGAGGCGGAGCCACCGCCGCACTGCCGTAGGTAAAGGCGTCGCCGCCGCCGTCGAGGGCGGCACAGAACGAGGAGGAGGCGCATGAGACGCCGGGATGGAGCGACGCGCCGGTCTCGAGCTGTTGAGGGGCGGTCCAGGTCGAGCCGTTGAACATCAGCACGTTCTCGTAGCCGTCCATCGCGGCGCAGAACGACGCGGAGGAACACGAGACGGAGTCGAGCGAGCCGCCGTCGAACTGGCCGTTGGTCGTGTCGATCGGGGTCGCCGTCCAGGTGGCGCCGTTGTAGGTGTAGGCGTTGCCGGCGGTGTCGACGGCGACGCAGAAGGTCGTCGACGGACAGGACACCGACGTCAGGTTGTTCGAGCCGATGATCTGCGGCGGGTTGGTCCAGGTGGTGCCGCCGTTCGTTGAGGTCTCGACCGAGCCCGCCTGGCCCACGGCCACACAGAACGACGTCGACGGGCAGGCGATGTCCCCAATGTCCTCGTGGTTGGAGGTGTTGTTGATCGTGATCGGCCCCGACCACGAGGAGCCGTTGTAGACGAACCCGTTTCCGCCGACATCGCCGGCGACGCAGAACGACGCCGACGCGCATCCGACCGCGCTGGCTCCGTTCCCGGTGGTGTCGATCTGGGTGCGCGGGGTCCACGAGCTGCCGTTGAACGTCAGCGCGTAGCCGGCCAGATCGACCGCGGCACAGAACGAAGTCGATGGGCAGGAGATCGAAATCAGCGGGCTGCCGCTCAGGTTCAGGCTGGGATCGATGAATTGCGGCGTGCCCCAAGCGCTGCCGGTGAACGTCTGGGCGTAGCCGTTCGTGCCGACCGCGACGCAGAAGGTGGACGACGGGCATGCGATGTACTGCGGCGGGTTGGCGTTATCGATGGTCGTCGGTCCCGACCATACATTCGCCGCCGATGCCGCCGATGCCGCCGATGGGAGCGCCAGCGCGGCCGTGATGACGGCGGCCGTCATCGCCGCGCGCGCCCATCGCGGGAAAACCGCGGTCGCGCAACTCTGCCTCATATCGACCCCCCGACCCTCGTGATGCCAAGTCAGCCGGCCCGTGTGCGCTCTGCCGGCTACCCCTGGCCCAGCGACCTCGACGCTACTGGAGGCGCTGACGCCAAGTCAACGATCTCTACGCAGGCCTACCTTTTCAGGTGGTTCGCTCAGCCCGACGGGATGGGCTCGCTCGGCGCGCCGAGTGGCGTCAGCATGTCCCGGACCGAGCCGCGGACGAGCTCGACCAGCACCGCGCCGTCGACGTCACCGAACCGGTCCTCGGTGTCGATCAGGCCAGCGAGGGCGGCGCCGATCGAGCAGGTCATCCGGACGCGATCGGCCAGCGGGATCTCGGGGTTGGCGAACAGCCGCCCAAACCGCTCGAGCATGTCCTGGTTCTCGGCCTGGTGGCGCTCGTCGGCGCCGATCGACTCGAGCGCGCGCGCGTTGCGCAGATGGAGGAGAACCAGCTCGCGGTTCTGTGCCACTCGGTCGATGAGCTCGTCCATCAGCTGCGGCCACGCCTCGACATAGGCTTGGGCGCTCTCCAGCTCGTCGAGTCTGACCAGCACGTCGCGGCCGATCTCGTGCAGGCGCAGGTGGAGGGCCAACAGGATGTCCTCCTTGCGCTCGAAGTGGTAGTAGAGCGCGGCCTTGGTCGTGCCCAGCCGCTCCGCGATGTCGCGGAGCGACGTCTTGTCGTAGCCCTGCTCGCTGAACAGCTCGAGCGCGATGTCGAGGATCCGCTCGCGGGTCGAGGGCTTCTGAGAGCTCGCCATCGAAGGGCAGTCTAGTCGAGATCGCTTACTTGACGACCGGTAAGTTCGTGATATGGTCCGGGCCGCGAGCGATCTTACTTGTCGACCGGTAAGGAAACAATGACACCAGACGTGATAGTCGAAGCGCGGGGCTTGACCAAGCGGTTCGGGGAAACGGTGGCCCTCGCGGGGCTCGACCTGGCCGCCCCCCGTGGAACCGTCCTCGGCGTGCTCGGGCCCAACGGTGCCGGCAAGACCACTGCCGTGCGCATCCTGACCACACTGGCCCGGCCGGACGGCGGCACCGCCCATGTGGCTGGGTACGACGTCGTCCGCGAGCCCGGCCAGGTTCAGCGGCGGATCGGTGTGACGGGCCAGGATGCGACGCTCGACGAGCTTCTCACCGGGCGCCAGAACCTGGTCATGATCGCCCGCCTGGGCGGTCTCGAGCGGCGGCAGGCGTGCGCCCGGGCCGCCGAACTGCTCGACCAGTTCGAGCTCAGCGACGCCGCCGACCGGATGATGAAGACCTACTCGGGCGGGATGCGCCGGCGCCTGGATCTGGCCGCCGGCGTGCTCAACCGCCCACCGGTCCTGTTCCTTGACGAGCCGACCACCGGACTCGATCCGACCAGCCGGGCGCGCATGTGGGGGGTGATCCGGCGCCTGGTGGCCGACGGCACGACCCTCCTGCTGACCACGCAGTACCTCGATGAGGCCGACGAGTTGGCCGACCGGATCGTGGTGATCGACCACGGTCGGGCGATCGCTGAGGGAACGCCGCGTGAGCTGAAGGGTCAGGTCGGCGGGGCGCGCCTGGAGGTCACGCTGTCAGAGGCGCGCCCGGAGGCCGAAGCCGCTCTGCAGCCGTTGGTCGGCGGCTCGATCGCCGTCGCCCACGACGGCCGCCATCTCCGCGCGCCCGTGGACAGCGTCCCAGGGCTGGCCACCCGGGTGGTCCGTGCGCTCGATGAGGCCCGGGTGGCCGTCGACGACGTTCAGGTCCGCCCGCCCTCGCTCGACGACGTCTTCTTTGCCCTCACCGGTCAGGAGGTTCGGCCATGACAACTGAGGCGCTCACCCTCTCCGCAGCGCCGGCGCGCCGCCGGCACCGCTTCCGGCACGCCATCCGCGACGTGGCGGTGCTGACCGCGCGCAACCTCGTCCACGTCGCGCGCGAGCCGCTCCGGCTATCGGACGTGACGATCCAGCCCGTCTTGTTCACGCTGCTGTTCGTATACGTGTTCGGCGCGGGGGTCGTGCTCCCCCACGGCACCTACGCCGACTTTGCGATCGCCGGACTGCTCGCGATGAACCTGACCACGTCGGCGATCGGAACCGCCGTCGGACTCAGCATGGACCTTGGGACAGGGGTGATCGACCGCTTCCGGACGCTGCCGATATGGAAGCCGTCGGTGCTGGTCGGGCGATCGCTGACCGACCTGCTGAGCGCGGCGATCTGTGCCGCGATCGTGATCGCGACCGGATTGGTGGTCGGCTGGCGCCCCGACGCCTCTGTCGCCTCGACCCTCGCCGGCGTGGGGCTGTTCCTCCTCTTCAGCTATGCCATCTCATGGGGCTGCGCCTGCCTCGGCCTGGTCAGCCACGACGCGGAGTCAGCGCAGGGCCTGGGGCTGATCATCCTGTTCCCGCTGGCCATCGTCTCCAACGCACTCGTGCCCACCGCTCGCATGCCCGCCCTGCTGCGCACGATCGCCAACTGGAACCCGGTCAGCGCCGTCACCACAGCGGCACGCCAGCTGTTCGGTAATCCCAACCCGTCGGCGGCGATCCGTGCCTGGCCGATGCAGCATCCGGTGGCCGCGTCGCTGCTGTGGTCGGCGGCCATGCTCGCGGTGTTCGCGCCGCTGGCCAGCGCGCTGTACCGCCGGCGCACGACCGACTAGATGACCCGGTGAGGGCGAACCTGCGGGAAGAAACTTCAGCATGGACGCAGTTTCTTCCCGCGGCTCAGTGGCGGGGGTCGACGACCCACTTCCTGGCGGGCCCGCCGGCCGGCGCCTCGAGCGCGGCCGGCAGCTCGGCCAGCGGAATCGTCTCGCCGAGCAGCGTCCGCCACAGCCTGTCGTCGGCCGCGAGCACCTCGAGGGCCCGGTCGACCTCGGCGGGCGAGTGGTGGAAGGTGCCCCGCAGCTCGACCTCCTCGTAGTGGAGGGGACCGGGGTCGAGCGTGACCTCGCTTCCGGACGGGCAGCCGCCGACCAGGACGACGACGCCGCCCGGCGCGACCGCGGTGGCGGCGAGGCGCCAGGTCTCGGGGCGGCCGACCGCCTCGAACACGAGCTCATGCGGCCGGTCGAGGAGCTCGACGCCACGCGCACCGAGCTCGCCCGCCTGGGACCGGCGCTCGAGGTGGGGGTCGGCGACCGTCACCGAGCGCCCCTGGGCGATCAGCAACGCGGCAAGCATCAGCCCCATCGGCCCTCCGCCCACGATCCCGACGTCGGCGGCGTCGCTGCCTCGCGAGACGGCATGAACGGCTGCCGCGAGCGGCTCGGCCATGGCCGCGGCCGCGGCGGGCAGCCCGTCGGGAATCCGGTGCAGCGCGGCCGGCGGGGCCGCGATGCGCTCGGCGAAGCCACCCAGCACCCACGTCGGGCTGCGGCAGATCTGCTCGCGCCCGGCCCGGCACGGGGCGCACCGGCCGCAGGCGACCGAGTCGGACACCAGCACGCGCTCGCCCGTGTCCGCGCGCACGCCGGCGGTCTCGTGGCCGAACCGGCACGGGTAGGACGGCAGGATGCGATGGCCGTGGCGCCACATCTTGACGTCCGTGCCGCACGTGGTAGCTGCCTGCACCTCGACGATCACCTCGCCCTCGGGCTCGGCCGCCTCCTCGACTCGCAGGTCCCGCGGGCCGTAGAGGAGGGCCGCCTTCACGGCTGCAACCGGAGGGCGGCGGTCACGGCTCCACCACCACCTTCAACGCGGTAGCGCTTCGCTGGAGCTCGAGCGCGCGCCCCGTCTCCTCGAGCGGCAGCCGGTGGGAGACCAGCGGCGCCGGATCGATCCTGCCCGCGGCGAGCAGCTCGAGCGCCTGCCGCATGTCATCCGGCCCCGCGGAGTAGCTGGCGGTCACGGTCAGCTCGCGCAGGAACAGCTCGCTGCCGTCGACCGGCGCCGGCGCGCCGGGCGCGGGCGGCGCGTACAGGCAGAGCGTGCCGCCGGGCGCGAGCGCCGACGCGGCGGCGGCGACTGCCTCGGGCTTCGGTGTGCACACGATCGCGACGTCGACGAGCTCGTTGCCGTGGAGCTCGGCCCCGAGGGCCAGAGCCCGCTCGAGGCGCTCGGGACGAGGCTCGCGTACCCAGACGGCCTCGACTCCACGCGCGTGGGCCGCCCCGATCTGCAGCAGGCCGTTGACGCCGGCGCCGACCACCAGCAGCGCGTCCCCAGCATGCAGGCTGGCCCGTTTCTGAGCTCGGAGCACGCAGGCGAGTGGCTCGATGAACGTGCCCGCCACCGGATCGACGCCGTCCGGGAGCTCGAGCAGCTCCGCCGTCAGCTCCGCCGGGATCCGCACCCGCTCGGCGAACCCGCCGGGGTGTAGCCGGGTGGCGCGGAAGCGCTCGCACAGCGTCTCGTGGCCGCGGCGGCAGCGCCGGCACTCCCCGCAGGGCGCGTGGTGATGGATCGCCACGGTGGTCCCGGGCGCCGGCGCGACCGCGTCCTGACCGAGCGCGCGGACGATCCCGGTCAGCTCGTGTCCGAGCACGGCCGGCAGCCGCGGGGCGATGTACCAGTCGGTCACGTCCGAGGCGCACACGCCGCAGGCCAGGACGTCGCACACGACCTCGCCGGGCCCGGGCTCGGGGTCGGGATCGTCCTCGAGCCGCACGTCCCCGGCGGCGAACGACCGCGCGACTCTCATCTGGGTCCGAGGGGCGCGAGCGACTCGGCGTTCGGCGCGCGCACCACCCCGCGCTCGGTGACCAGCGCGGTGACGAGCGCCGCCGGCGTGAGGTCGAAGGCGGGGTTGCGGCAGGGCGTGGAGTCGAGCGTGAGTCGCCGGCCGCCGGCCGAGCGAACCTCGTCCGGCGCTCGCTCCTCGATCGCGATGTCCGCCCCCGTCGGCGTGCCCGGATCGATCGTCGAGGTCGGGCCGGCGACCACGAACGGGATTCCCGCCGCCCTCGCCGCCAGCGCGTGGCCGTATGTGCCGACCTTGTTGGCGACGTCGCCGTTCGCCGCGACGCGGTCACACCCGACGATCACGGCATCAACGGCGCCGGCGGCGATCAGGCCGGCCGCGGCGCTGTCGACGATCAGCTCGTGCGGGATCCCGAGTTTGGCGAGCTCGTAGGCGGTCAGCCGGGCGCCCTGTAGGAGCGGCCGCGACTCGGTGGCGAGCACGCACTCGAGGCTCCCGCGGTCGGCCAGCTCGGCGATCACGGCGAGCGCGGTCCCGCGGCCGGGCGCGGCCAGCGCGCCGGTGTTGCAGTGGGTGAGGATTCGGCGCGCGCCGGCGAGCAGGTCGGCGCCGTGGGCGGCGATCGCGTCGCTGGCCGCCTGCTCCTCGGCTTCGATCGCGCGGGCCTCGGCCAGCGCGGCCGCATGCCGGTCCGGGTTCGCCGCCCCGGCAGCCTGAGCAGCTCGCGCGACCCGATCGACCGCGTAGGACAGGTTGACGGCCGTCGGCCGGGCCTCGCGCAGGAGCTGCGCGGCCCGGTCCAGGGTCTCCGAAGACGGGTCGCGGGCCAGCTCGAGCGCGACTCCGTACGCCGCCGCCACCCCGATCAGCGGAGCCCCGCGGATGGCCAGTCGCCGGATCGCGGCGGCGACGTCCTGCGCCGTGCCCAGCTCGAGCTCGACCTCGCGCCAGGGCAGCTCCGTCTGGTCGATCGCCCGTAGCGTGTCGTTCTCGTAGCGGAGAGCGACGACAGCCCGGGTGGCGGCCATGGCCTCGATCCTATCCGGGCGTGCGCGAACCCTGTCCGGACGGGGCAGATGGCCCCACGGATGCCGAGCGGAGCGAGCCCCCGGACTACAAGCGATTCTCGATGCTGAGCGGCGCGGCCTCCGGGGCCTGCGGCTCAGGCGCCGGCTCACCGGCAGCGGCGTTCTCGAGCCCGAGCGCCTGCTGCAGCTCGCCCGACTCGTACATCTCGGTGACGATGTCGCAACCGCCGACGAGCTCGCCGTCGATGAACAGCTGCGGGATCGTCGGCCAGTTCGAGAGGGTCGATAGCTCCTGGCGGATGCGGGGATCCGGGAGGACGTTCACGGCCGCGAACGGCTGCCCAACCGACTGGAGGATCGCCACCGTGCGAGCCGAGAAGCCGCACATCGGCTGCTCGGGAGTCCCCTTCATGAACAGGAGCACGGGGTTTTCGTCGATCGCGGTCTGGATCTGCTCGCGCAGCGGGTGGGTCGTCTCGTCGCTCATGCGATGCTCTCCGTGGTTGAAGCCTTGGTCTGGATCGACAGTGCGTGGATGCGGTCCCCGACCTCGGCGCCGAACACGTCGTAGACGAGCCGGTGCTGGGCGATCCGGGACAGGCCGGCGAAGGCAGGAGCCGAAACCACCGCATTGAAATGGTGGCCGTCGCCGGTCACCTCGGCGGTGGCGCCGGGGATTCGCGCCTCGATTCGAGCCTTCAGCTCCTCGGGGGTGGCCGGTGCTCCACTGACTGCCATGCCGTTAGCGTAGCGAGCCCGGACTCATCGCTATACTTCGTGAAGTAGATTGATTCTGCGGGCCGCACCAACGAGGCCTACGGCCTCGCGGCCCGCGAGCCGATAATGGATGCGATGATCACACTGACCGACAAGGGCGCCGAGAAGGTTCGCGAGTTCCTCGCCGCGCAGAATGCGGTCGCCGACACTGCCGGCCTGCGGGTTGGCGTGCGAGGCGGAGGGTGCTCGGGCTTCCAGTATGCGCTGGCCTTCGACGAGCAGCGCGACAACGACGAGGTCTTCGAGGACAAGGGAATCCGCCTCCTCGTCGACCAGCCCAGCCTTCCGTACGTGAAGGGCTCGGTGATCGACTTCGTCGAGGGACTTCAGGGCGCCGGCTTCAAGGTCGACAACCCGAACGTGATCGCGGCCTGTGGCTGCGGCTCGTCGTTCCGGGTCGCCGAAGAAGAAGAAGTCTCCGCCGTCTAACGCCTTTCGGGCGGTGCTCCGGGGTTATTCCCCCCGGGGGTGGGTCCTGCGGGCCCGGAAGACGGTGCAAAACGCGCAAAAGCGCTGTGCCGCGAGTGGGCTCGGTTACATAAGCGCCTGGCAGGCGCTTATGTCGCAGGAGCGGGTGGACCGGGGGCGCTTTCGGGACTTTTGCACGGTGGCAAGACGTGGTGCGTGCATGGGTGACGGCAGCACCGGGTAGTACCGTCAGCGACATGAGGTTGCGGATGCGGGCAGGGGGCGCCTTGATCGGGCTGGCAGCTGCGGCGGCGCTCGTCGCGGGGTGCGGCGGCTCGGGCTCGTCGGGCTCCGGGAAGACGCCAACGGTCTCCCTGAGCCGTGCGGCCGACGTGTCGAGCGCGGCGAGCGGCTACCGGATCGCGATGAACATGCAGGAGACCGTCCCAAGCGCGGGCCGGATCCACATGACCGGGACGGGATCGTTCTCGCCGGCCGCGCACCAGGGTGCCGCGACGATGCAGATGGACCTGCCGGCCGGAGCCGGCGCGGGGACGCTCCAGCTCGGGATGGTGCTCGACAAGACAACGATCTACATGAAGCTTCCCGCGTCGCTGACGAGCAAGATCCCCGGGGGCAAGCCGTGGCTCTACGTCAACCTCGGCCAGATCGGTCAGGCGGCCGGCGTTCCCGGACTGGGATCGCTGGTCAGCAGCACCTCCTCGCTGAACGACCCCGGCCAGTACCTGGACTACCTGCACGCCACCTCGGCGGGCTCGGTCAAGAACCTCGGGCAGGCGACCGTGGACGGGGTCCACACCACCGAGTACCACGCGGTGGTCGACATGACGAAGCTTCCCAACATCGTTCCCGCCGCTCAGCGCCCGGCCATCGAGCAGCTCGTCAAAGCCCTGAAGAGCAAGGGCCTGGCGACCCAGATGCCGATCAACGCCTGGATCGACTCTTCGAACCTGGTGCGCCGCGTGCAGGTGGCGTTCTCCGAGCCGCTACCCAATACGAAGCAAACGGTCTCGATTGCGATGACCGAGAACTTCCTTCAGTACGGACCGCAGCCGGCCCCGGCCATCCCCAGCGCCAGCGAGAGCGCCAACCTCCTCTCGCTGATCCACGGCTCGAGCTAAGCGGGCAAGCTCACACCGGCGTCGTGTGGAGCGACCGCCACAGGTACATCGACGCGAGCGTGCGGTACGGCCGCCAGCGCTCGCCGATCTGATCCACCTCGGCCGGCTTGGGCATCGCCGGCAGCCCGTAGCGGATCATCACCGCGCGCCGGATCCCCAGATCCCCCGAGGGCAGGACATCCGGACGCCTCAGGTGGATGAGCAGGAACAGCTGGGCGCTCCACATGCCGATCCCCTTCACCGACACCAGCTCGGCGATCACCTGCTCGTCCGGGAGGTCGTGCAGACGGTCGAGCTGCAAGGACCCGTCGAGGATGTGCTCGGCCAGCGAGTGCAGGTATTTGACCTTGGCATGGCTGAGCCCGGCGGCGGTGCGCAGCTCGTCGGGGTCGTCGGCCAGGACCTCCTCGGGCGTCGGCACGCGGCCTCCGAACCGGTCAAGTAGGCGGTTCCAGATGGCGGCAGCGGCGCGGGTCGAAAGCTGCTGCCCGACGATCGAGCGCACGAGCGTTGAGTAGTGGTCGGTCGGGCGTCCGGCGAAGAAGTCTCCGAGCGGGCCGACCTCGTCGATGACCTGGCGCAGGACAGGATCGGCCTTGCGGAGCGCTTTGATCGCGGCCTTCTCCTGGGCGGGCGCGGCCGGGTCAGAGCCGGCCAACGACGCCGCCCGGGACGCCGGCGCCGACGTCACGTCTGTGCCCCCACCGCCTCCTCCAGGGTGGGGTGCGGACGCTCGGCGATCAGCGGGTCGCCGTCAAGCGCCGCCAGCGCCCGCTCGACCGAACACGAGATGCAGGTGAAGGTGGGAGTGTCCCGCAGCGTGTAGGAGCTCGACTCGGTGGTGCGCAGCCGCTGCACCAGATCGAGGAAGTCGGCGGGATTGTCGGTCTCGAACGCGACCACGAACTCCTGGTCGTCGAGGCCGAACGAGTAGCTCGTGTTGAGGTCGACCGAGGGGTACTCGCGACCGACGCGAATGTGGTCCTGCATGATCCGCCAGCGCTCATCTCCAGACAGCGCGTACCAGGCCCGCGTCTTGACGAACGGGTACACGAACAGGTACTTGCCGTGGGCGGGCCGCACCTCCAGGCGCGACTCCTCGGAGTACTCGGAGGGCTTGGTCATGGCCAGGAACGAGTACGGGACCTCGCACCACTTCATCAGCCCGCTCTGGGCCAGGACGACGTGGAACTCGTGGATCCGCTCCAGATTCTGGGCCTGGCTGAGGAGCATCAGGTCGGCGTCACCGCGCGTCCCAACCAGCGAGAACGCCCGCAGGAGGTGGCCGTCGGCGAAGTCCTCGCAGGCCGCGATGAACTGGCGCTTGTCCTCGGCGCGCTCGTCGCCGTCAAGCCGGCGCCAGGCCGGGTCAACCTTCAGGAAGGTGTACTTGACGAAATGGCGAACGGGCATGTTTTGATGATACGCAGGCCCCCACGACGCAGCCCGAACGGTAAGTTCTCCGTTAATCGCAACGTCTACCATACGTGGGCATGCGAGTAGCGATCCTGTCGCCGTACTCGTGGACGTATCCGGGGGGTGTCACGAGACACATCGAGGCACTCGCCGAGACGTTCATCGCCGACGGCCACCACGTCCGGGTGCTGGCGCCGTTCGACCCGCCGGACCGGTTCGGCGTGGCCCTGCACCGAGGCGCCCATCCCCAGTCGATAGAGGCGCCTGAGTACCTGGTTTCGCTTGGCCGGACCTTCTCGCTGAAGGCCAACCAGGCCGTCTCGAACATCGGGATCACCGGCTACGCGCTGTCCACGGCGCACCGTGAGCTTCGCACCGGCGGCTACGACGTGGTCCACGTGCACGAGCCGCTCGCCCCGCTCGCACCCTGGTGCGTCACCGACCAGGTGCGGCTGCCCCTGGTGGGGACGTTCCACACCTACAACGAGAACCGCGTGTCGAACGGGATCGCCAACGTGCTCGGGGCGCGGCGGATGCTCAACCACCTGCACGTCCGGATCGCCGTCTCCGAGGCCGCCGCCTGGACGGCGCGACGCTTCTTTGGCGGGCACTACCGGGTGATCCCCAACGGCGTGCACGTCGACTCCCAGCGGGCGGCGCTGGCCGCCCTTCGTCCTCAGAGTGATCGCCTGCGGATCGTGTTCGTCGGGCAGGCGGTCGAGCGCAAGGGCCTGCCGCTACTGCTTCGCGCCTTCGAGGCCCTGCGCGAGCACGTCCCGACCGAGCTGACCGTGATCGGACCGTCGATGAGCGAGCTCTCGCCGCTGATGCTCGACATGCGCGACGTTCGGGTCCTCGGCAAGGTCGACGACGAGACCAAGCAGCGCGAGCTCGAGCGAAGCGACGTCCTGTGCGCGCCGTCGCTGGGGGGAGAGAGCTTCGGCATGGTGCTGACCGAGGCGTTCGCGGCGGGCACGCCCGTCGTCGCCTCCGACATCGCCGGCTACCGAGATGTCGTGCGCGACGGAGTTGACGGCGTGCTTGTCCCCCGGGGCGATGCCCAGGCCCTCGCCGAGACCCTGCGCGACCTGTGGGAGGAGCCGGTGCGGCGGGCGGCAATGGCTCGCGCTGCCGCGCTGGGCGCCGAGCGCTTCGCCTGGCCGAGCGTCGCCGCCCAGGTGATGCAGGCTTACGAGGACGCGGTCGCGACACCCGAGCCGGTCGGGGCGCTTCAACGGGCCGCCGTCCGGGTGGGTGTGCGTGCCGCCGATCTGAAGCCGCCCGTTCCCGCCCAGCGGCTGCCCAGTCTCGAGCCCAAGCTGACCGGCCCGCAGCGTCACAGCAAGGCCTTGGGGGTGGCGCGTCGAGTCGGTGTCGCCGGCGTCTCGCTGGGCGGTGCCACCTTGGCCGTGCTGGCGCTTGAGAAGATCGGCCTGGCGAATATCGCTTCGGCCTTGATCACCGCCAGCCCGACGCTGGTGCTGCTTGGTCTCGCCGTCATGTGCAGCGCGATGGCCGTCCGCGCCGTCTCCTGGTACGCCATCCTGAAAGCGGCCCTGCCCCGCGCCCGGGTGCGGTTCGCGGACGCGGCCCAGGGCACGTTCATCGGCGTGCTCATGTCCTCGACCTTGCCGGCCCGCCTGGGTGAGCCCTCCCGCGCGCTGGTGGTGGCGCGAAGAACCGGGCGCCCGCGGGAAAACCTGCCGATCGTGCTGGGCACCGTCGTGTCGCAGACGCTGCTCAACATCGTCGCGTTGATCGTGCTCGGCGCGATCATGTTCTCCTCGGTCGACCTGTTCAACGGCCATCAGGACGCCCTGCTCGTGGCGGCCATCGCCCCGGTCGTCCTGCTGGTGGTGGTGATGCTGGCGCCGATCGTGCTGCGCGACGCGGCCAATCGCTCGCCTGGCTCGCGGCTGCACGCGCTCACGGTCCAGGCTCGCAGCGCGCTCACGCGGGTCCGCGCGGGCCTCACCGTGTTCCGCAACCCGCGTCTGGGCGGGATCGCGACCGTCTCGCAGCTCTCGGCCTGGGCGCTCCAGTGCCTGTCCTGCTGGATCCTGCTGGTGGCACTGGGGCTCGACAAGCACGCCGGCATCGGCGCCGCGGCGGCCGTGCTGTTCGCGGTCAACATCACCGCCGTCCTGCCCGCCACGCCGGCCAACCTCGGCGTCTTTCAGGCCGCGTGCGCCGCGGTGCTGCACACCGGTTGGCACATCGGCTACGGCGACGGCGTGGCCTACGGCGTGATCCTCCAGGCGGTCGAGGTCACCACGGCGATCGTGATGGGGATGCCGGCGCTGCTCAAGGAAGGCATGTCCTGGCGCGAGGTCCGGCTGCGGGCGATGCACACCACGCCGGTCAAGCTGCCGGCGCGCCCGAGCTCGCGCGGCGCGGCCGGGTCGGCGAGCGCCAGTGCCGCCAGCGCGCGGGGTTAAGCCTCGGCCATCGCCGGCTCGCCCTCGCCGGCTACCTGATCGCCGGCCTCGGGGTCGGCGTCGCTCAGCTCGGAGAGCCGCGTGGGGTCCTTGTCGGTGCCGGCGATGAGCTCGTCGGCCGCCTGCCGGCCGGTCTTGGGCAGGGACCCCGACTTCATCCCGAAGTAGACCGCCTGGGGATGGTGGGCGACGATCGCCAGGGTCGACTGCTCGGGCTCGACCGCGTAGCCGCCCGACAGGCGCAGGCCGATCGACGGCGCATCGAGCAGGTCGAAGACCTTCTCGTGCTCTGACTGCTCCGGGCACGCCGGGTAACCCCATGAGTAGCGGCGACCCTGGGCCGGCTCGATGCCGAGGTCGGCGCGGACGCGCGAGTGCAGCCACTCGGCCATCCCCTCGGCGGTCTGAACGCCAAGGCCGTGGACGAAGAGTTGCTCGGCGAACTCGCCGTCGGCCTCGAGCTTTGCCATGAGCTCGGTGACCTCGTCGCCGGCGGTGACCGCCTGCAGAGCCACCACGTCGATCTCGCCGGAGCCGACCGGGCGGTAGAAGTCGGCCAGGCAGATCCGGTCGTGACGCGGCTGCCTGGGGAAGACCAGGCGGTGCAGCTCCTTCTCGCCCGGAGCTTCGGGGTCCCAGACGATCAGCTCGTTCCCGTCGGAGTTGCACGGGAAGTAGCCGAGGAGTGCGCGCGGGTGCAGGTAGGTCTGCTCGCGCCACATGCGCTCGAGGCGAGGCTTGAAGTCCTCGCCCACGAGCCGCTTCCACTCCTCGCCCTTCACGCCGCGACCACCCCAGTGAAGCTTGAACAGGACGTGCGTATCCAGGTGGTGGTAGACCGCGTCCATGTCGACGTCGACCTCGCGCACGCCCCAATAGGGCGGCTCGGGGATCGGGTTGTCGGTCGGGACGGGGCTGCGCACCGAGGCGTCGGTGACGGGCGGGGCGTCGTCGTCCTTGTCCTCGGGGCGCTCGCGCAGCTGCTTGGCGGCGTCGCGGGTCTTGGCGACCAGCGCCTCGCGCGCCTCGCCGTCGACGAGCTGGTCCATCTTCGAGAGACCCTCGAACGCGTCGCGGCAGTAGAACACGCCGGGCTCGTAAACCTCGTCGGACTCGGTGCCGTTCGGGTACAGAATGCGCAGCCCGAAGTTTCGGTTGATCGCCGCGCCGCCGATCAGGAGCGGGAACTCGAGTCCCTGGGAGTGGAGCTCCTGCACGCACGCGGGCATCTGCTTGGAGGTCGAGACGAGCAGCGCGCTCAGCCCGATCGCCGTGGCCTTGTGCTCGACCGCGGCGTCGATGATCGTCTGGATCGGCACCTGCTTGCCGAGATCGACGACCGTGTAGCCGTTGTTGGTGAGGATCGTGTTGACCAGCGACTTGCCGATGTCGTGGACGTCGCCGAACACCGTGGCCAGCACGACCGTTCCCTTGGTGTAGCCCTCGATCTTGTCCAGGTACTGCTCGAGCTGCTTGACGGCGCGCTTCATGACCTCGGCCGACTGGAGCACGAAGGGCAGGATCAGCTCGCCGGCGCCGAACTTGTCGCCGACCTCCTTCATGGCCGGTAGCAGCACGTCGTTGAGCGTCGGGACCGCGCCGATCTTCTCGACGCTGCGATCGATCCAGTCCTCGACGCCCTCCTTCTTGCGGCGCA
>DATJRS010000045.1:0-4007 GCA_035504535.1 Solirubrobacteraceae bacterium
GGCAAGACCACGCCATTCGGCGTGCGATCACCGACACACGTGCCGCGCTCGGACTCGACTCGCCCGGTCGCGAGCATGACGCCGGGCGCGACATATAAGCGTCCGGCCGGGGCGGCAACCTACGGAACATGCGTTTCCTCCTTCCGCTGTCCCGGCTCCCCAAGCTCCTCCTACGGGGAATGCTCGAACTTGGCCTCGTTCCTCTCCGGCTCACAGCCAGGCTGCTTGGCGTGCTGGTGTTGGCGGTGGCGGCGATTGGGATTCCGGCCTGGCTAATCCAACTTTGCATCTCGCTCTTGGGCGGTGGGAACGGCGGTGGACCAGTCCCACCTTGGGCGATGATCCTCATGCTCGCGGCCGCGATTCCCATGGGTATCTCGGCTCTGCGGCTTGCTGACCTCCGCGGTCCCCGTAGCCGCGCCGACAACCCAGACGCGCACGCCGAGTTCGAATATCTCCACAGCGCCGACGACAGCCGCCATGGGGGGGACGCACGACACGACGACAGCTCGTCGGGCGATCCAGACTGGATCACGCGGCCCGTGGCACTCGCATGGGCGTACGAAGCGCTCGATCTCGATCCGGGCGTCAGCCCATCCGAGGTCAAGGCCGCCTACCGGCGCCTCGTCCGACTGCATCACCCCGACCACAATCCTGGCATTGGCCGAGAGACCGCGGACCGGCTGACCGATATCAACGTCGCTTACGAGGCACTGTTACGTCAGACCCGACGTGCACGGGTAGCGACAGGCGAGCAGGGCGAGGTCTGGTCGTAGCGCGGCATGGCTCGCACAAGCGCCGTCTACTACCGTCGCGAGGACGGCTCGGAGCCCGTCGATGAGTTCATCGATCGGCTGGACGAACGCAAGCAGCCGACGATCGATCTTCAGATCGATCGACTCAACGACCGCCCTGTGTCCGCCCCACCGCTCCCGTTCCCTCATTCAAGCCAAGTCCGAGGCGGGCTGCGCGAGCTTCGCTGCCACTACGGCTCCGAGCTCTACCGGATCCTCTACCGGCGCTCGGACAATCTCGTCGTGCTTCTGCACATGCTCCGGAAAGACAGGGGAAGGATTCCCGAATCGGACATCGAGCTCGCCGAGGCGCGCTGGGCGGATTTCAAGCGGAGGATGAACGTCCCACGTAGGCGACCTCCGCGGGCCGCGGGGCACGATGCTCCGTAGGGTACTTCGCAATAATGCTAAACTAGCTGCGCAACCATCCGATCCTAGTTGGGGCTGACGCGATGCCGACAACCGACACCAAGCCGAACACTCGACGGACCCGCAAGGCGTATGTTTCACCGGCGGGATCGACTCATCGGGCCGCCAGCCGGCGCCGCGCGGAACGCAGCGCGATCTACCGTGAGGAGCTGCAGCGCGTTGCTCCCTACGAGGGAATCGCCCGGCTCGTGATCGCGCGCCGTCAAACCCTTGGCCTCACCCAGCAGGAGCTCGCGGAGAGGGTTGGCACGACGCACTCAGTCATCTCGCGAATCGAGAGCGGCCAATCTCCGACCAGCGTCACCACCCTCCGTCGGCTCGCTGATGCGTTCGGCACTCATCTCGTCGTCGGCTTCGATGACCGGCCTGAAGAGCTGAACGAGTCAGAACTCGTCGCGATCTCCTGAACCGTCGAGATCGGTACGACCCCGCAAGGGGCGACGGCTAACCAGCTGAACCGCCACCGGCCAGGTCGTCACATCGCCACGCTGAATTAGGCAGCTCCAGCAGAGACTCCTATGCAAGTCCAGTCGCGCGGACCGTCAACGCGTCCGGCTTCGACATCAGCTAGCGATTTCGTTGACTCGACAGTGGTGTAGATCAGCCCGCGACCGACGCTGGTCGCCGGGCCCCGAGCTCATTGGCGATGTCGGACGCCCAGGTGCGGATCTCCCGCCAGTCGCGGCGGTCGCGGTACTGGTGTGGCGTGTGCTCGACCAGCGAGCGCTCGAGGGGGTTCTTGGGGTGGGTGGGCAGTCGCCCGCCGAACACCACGTGCTCGCGGATTCCGAGGTGCTCGAGTCGGGCGACGATGCGCGTCGGCTCGACCCAAGCGGGGTCGATCGCGCCGCCGGCCTCGCCGACTGGCCCTGAGCTGAACACCCAGAACGGCCGCCGAGCCAGCTCGTCGGCGTGCCGGCGCAGGAACCGTCTGGCATCGCCGCGCCAGTGCTTGATGTACACCGCGCTGCCGAGCACGACGGCGTCGTAGGGCTCGAGGGTTGAGACCTCGTCGGCCGGCGTGCATTCGACGTCCAGGCCAGATTCGCGTAGCTTGTCGGCGATTGCCTCGGCGATCTCGGCGGTCGAACCGTGCTTGGACGCGTAGGCGACGAGCACGTTCTGCATGTCCGGAGCATGGCGCGACGACACCTCGCGCGTATCGGTGCCGGGCTGCGCGTCGACTGGGGAGGACTACCGACGCTGGACCGCGATCGGTCGGGATGGCGCGCGTCTGCGCAGATGGAACCCTGATGGCTGCGATGAGCCGAGCGCACGTGACCATGGTCGAGGGCCCTCAGGTCACCGTGTCGCTCATCGATCGCATCCGTGCGGCGCTCGCCCGTCCGGATACCTATTCGCATCACCCGGCGTCGGTCGAGATCCGCGAGACCCACATCTCGTGGGTGTTCCTGGCCGGCGAGCGTGTCTACAAGCTGAAGAAGCCGCTCGTCCTGGATTTCCTCGACTACGGCAGTGCCGAGCGGCGGCGGGAGATGTGTCGCGAGGAGGTCCGTCTGAACCGGCGACTGGCCACCGATCTGTACTTGGGTGTACGCGGCGTCAGCGTGACCGAGGAGGGGGCCGAGCTGACGGCCGAGGACGATCCGAGGGCGGTCGAGTTCGTGGTCGAGATGTGCCGCTACGACGAGCGCGACACGCTCGCGGCGCTGCTCGAGCGCGGCGAGTTGCGGGCCGAGGATGTGGCCGCGGTCGGACGCGTGCTGGCTGCCTTCCACGCCACCGCACGGCGGGCGCCGGCCGACCGGGCGCCGGTCCTGGCCGCCGAGCGCCGGTTCGATCAGAACCTCCACGAGCTCTTGGCGGACGTCGAGCAGCGCGGCGAGATCGAACGGATCCAGTCGCTCGAGCGCTTCGCACACGCGTTCATCACCGCTCATGCGGCGACGTTCGAGAAGCGCGCCGCCGAGGGTTGGATTCGTGATGGCCATGGGGATCTCCGTGCCGAGCACGTGCTCGTCGGCCCGATCGTGCGGGTTGTCGATTGCGTCGAGTTCGATCGCTCGCTGCGCGAGCTCGATGTCGCCGACGACCTTGCCTTTCTGGTGTTCGACCTCGCCGCGCGTGGTGGTGAGCGATTCGCCGAGGTGCTGGTGCGCGCCTATCGTGACGCCGGAGGCGACCCGGGTGATGACCGGCTGATCGCCTTCTACGCCACCTACCGGGCGCTCGTCCGCGCCAAGGTCGCGCTGCTCCGCGCCGCCCAGCTCCAGAGCACGAGCGCCGGGGACGGCCCCGACAGCGCCGAGGCCGGGGACTTGATCGCTCTCGCCGAGCGCTTCGCCTGGCGGGCACGTCTGCCGCTGGCCATCGTCGTGTGCGGTGCTCCCGCGAGCGGAAAGTCGTACCTGGCCCGGGCTCTCTCAGAGCGCTCGGGCTTCGCGCACCTGAGCTCCGACCTGACGCGCAAGCGCCTGGCCGGAGTGCAGCCCACCCAGCCCGCCGGCGAGGCGGCTTACGGCGCGGAATGGAACCAGCGCACGTATTCCGAGCTGGGCCATCGCGCCGCCGGCGAGCTGCGCGGCGGTCGCGGAGCGATCCTCGACGCCACGTTTCGCCATCGGGTCGACCGCCAGGCGTTTGCCAACGGGTTCGGCACGGCTGCGCCGGTGGTGTTCATCGAGTGCCAGGCTCCCCGCTCCGTGATCGCCTGCCGCGCCGCCCGCCGCGCGGATGATCCCGCGCGGATCTCCGACGCTGGCGTCGGCGTTGCCCTGCGTGAGCAGCGCGCCTGGGAGCCCCTCGACGAAGTCCCGGCCAGCG
>DATJRS010000046.1:0-5291 GCA_035504535.1 Solirubrobacteraceae bacterium
TGACGGGAGCATCTCGAGCCGGCGAATCTCACTGCCTGCGGCGCTACGGGTGGTTGGCCAGGTGAAGGTCTGGCCGGTGCGCTGCGCGAGCGTCCTGAGGTAGGCGAGCTGGCGGGAGGTCGGCCGCGGCTCGGCCGGTGACGGTGGGGGGGTCATGCGGTGCCTCCGTGGGTTGGGTGCGGGCATGTCCCTGCCGGGCCACGCAGCGGCGGCGGCTGTCAAGCCGATGAACTGGACTCTCGCCGGACCGCCGCCCGGATGGCGGCGGGGCTCTCATCGGCTTGACAGCCGAAGTCGGGCGTGGCACAGGCAGTTCAGGGACTGCCCGCAACCAACCATTAGGAAGGCTCGGCACCTAGCCACCGCCGAGCGGCCAGGGGCCTCCGCGCGAGGAGGCCCCAGCTTCAGGTGCTCAGACCGCGGTGATCAGCTCGAGCGCGCGGGTCTTGCGCGTCCCGTCATCAATGACCCTTGCGAAGCGTTGCGATCCCGCGTTCAGCGGCCGGATCCAGTCCACGTGTTCGATGATCGCGTTGACGGCAGCCCACTTCGATCCGGGCGCGTTCCCTTGGGTGTCCCCCTGGAGGAACAGCTCCGTGATCCGCTGCTTGGTCTGCTCGCGCGAACGTCGCGTCCGGTCGCTGGCGACGTCCTCCGTCCCGGCCGGGTACAGCTCGTCGAGCACGCGGCGCAGCTGGGCCTCGCTGATCCGCTGACTGGCGAGCTGATCCCCCGTGTGCTTGAACTGTTCGTAATAGTCGACGGAGATCTCGAGCACCTGGCGGGCCTGGTGGACGTGCTCGCGGATCTTGTCGGTATGGCGGATCGAGTAGCGCTGATGCGCGCGCTCGAGCCCCCAGTTCAGTGTGTTTTGGCAGACCACACGCACGGGCGTCGACGCGGCCACGACCGCCGTGGAGCCGTCGTGACTGTTCATCAGCAGCACGTAGCAGCGCACTGGGTCGCCGCCGATCTCGATGTGCTGAGGCAGCCGGGCGAGCACCCATACCTTCCGGCCGTCGTGAAGGCTGCCTGCGGTCTCGAAGTGCATCGCCGAGCCGATCAGCTGATCGACGAACTGGAAGGCCTCGACGTTCTGAACGATCCGATAGCGATCGCCGACGATCCCAAGAACCTGGCGGGTGTCTTGGCGGACGTTGGCCCAATAGCCTGAGATCTCCTCGCAACGGGGCTCCCACCAGTCATCGACAGTGGCGGCGTCACCGCGGTCGACTGCGATCGGTTCACGCTCCACGCGCCAGGCGAGGCCTGAGAGCTCGATCGCCTCCGCAATCGTGGCCGGCGGCCGCTCGAGCACGACGCCTAAACCGTGCCACGGCTCCTCCCGGACGGAGAACATCGAATCGTTGACTGTGAGTCCTGCGGGCATCAGCGCCCTCCCTTTGGCCGTGGCCCTTCGCCGGGTGCGAGGGCCGATCCCCAACCCCCACGCACGCCCGGATGGCGTGCGAACATGGGGCGGGGTCGGCCTCGCGCCCGCGCGGCGACACAACGGTCAAGAATTGGCTTCACCAAAGCGGACAGTGCCGCGGAGAAGCATGAGGGCGCTTGAGCCGCCGCTCGAGGGCACAGTCACCCTCCCCTCCCCTCCCACATCTGGACCAGCGTGAAATCGATCCGGCCTCGACCATCGGGCCGGGAAGCGACTTTCGTGGTCGAGGGGTCAAGCTCATCCAGCATCCGAATGGCAGTCTCCTGGCACCTCTCGCGGAGGAAAGCCGCGCGCTCCAACGGAAAATCAGCACGCGGATCGAGCGGAGAAGCTCGTATGCCTGATCGGCGCCGATAACTTTCTCCCGCGCCACCGCGGCCTCGCCGGTGAAGCGGTAGCAGAGCTAGCCGCTTGGTGAGCTTGAGATGCTACGTACGGGGCCGAGGCCGGAGCGACGATCCGTTGGTGGATTCGCCCTCGAGGTGGGCGCAAACGCGCGTGATCGCCGCCCCACCTTCGTTGCTCAGGGCTTCTCGACTGGCGCCACTTCGCCGACCCTTCCGCCGACGAACCGCTCCTTCTCGATTGGCGCCACGTCGCCGACCCTTCCGCCGACGAACCGCTCCTGCTCGACCGGCGCCACGTCGCCGACCTCGCCGCCGACCACCCGCTCCTTCTCGACTGGCGCCACGTCACCGACCTCGCCGCCGACGAACCGTACCTTCTCAGTGGGTGCATCGATCGTATCTTGCGCCGGGCGCTCTGTCGGCGCGCTCGACGGATGCTCTGTCCCTATATCCGACATAACTATTCACCTCCGAAATATGAAGCCTAACGCTGAGATACGCTAGTCCGGTCGCTGCCGCTTGGTAACCGTGGGTATGCGTGACTCACCATCCGTGTTTTGCCGCGCGTAAATCGCGTGTTTGCCTTCGCGCGTAGTGATCCCAAATCGGATCGCGCCTCGCATGTGATCGGGAGCGTCCATCCGCCGGTCTGGCACACCCGACGGCGGACGGACGCTTCCATTGCTGGGTCAGTCGCCCTGACCAGCGGTCAGCTGCCCCCGCCGGGTGATGAGCTTCTGGCGCAGGTCGCTGTACCGGGGCGCCCAGCCCGTCCACGCCTGCTCGAGGTCCCGCTCGGCTTGCTCGACCTGCTCGACCGTCAAGTCGCCGATCCGATCCTCGATCCCTTCCAGCCGAGCAGCTGCTTCTTCGCGCGCCTTGCGCGCAGCGGCGTGCTCCTCGTGCTGCAGGCGGCGCCTGGCCAGGACCGGCGCGAGCAAGGTCGTGGCGCTGTCAGGGAGCTTCTCTTGCACGATCCCGTCGAGGAGCTGGTCGAACTCGCTGGCCCAGGGACCGCTGACCTTGACGTTGTGCCAGCTGCGATTGGATGCCGCCACCGCGTCCTGGTCGGCGTACACCGCCATCACGAGCAACGCAAGCTGACGTCCTGCTATCTCGCTGGCTTTGACCGCGCCGGCGAGGTAGTCGTTGCCGGTAGCCTCGGCCTCGGCGCGCTCCAAGTAGACGTACTTGGTCTTGCCGTTCTGCTGCGTGACCTCCCGCACCCAGCCGGGCAGGCCGTAGCGAGCGCCTCGCATCGCGACGTCGCCAAGATTGCCGACGACATCGACCGAGGCCAGCACCTTCAGCACGTCCTCATCGATGCGTACGCGTGAGAGCGTGGTGAAGACGGCGCGGCCAAGCTCCAGGTTGAACCGCGTCGAGCGCTCGCGCGTCTGGCGCTCGGCTTCCCGCTCCGCCCTCCTGGCTTCCTCGGCCTCCCGATCGGTCTCCCCGCCGTCCGCGGCCGGAGCCGAGCCGTCCTCCGCACCGATCTGGGACCGGTTCTGACTGCCGGGCTCGACGTGGCGTTCCTCCCGCACCCGCTGGCGCTGCTCCTTTACGGCGCGTGCAAGCTGGTCAGCGACCAGCTGCGTCGCGACGTCGGCGCCAACGATCACCGCATGCGAGCCATCACCGCGAACGGCTCCTAGCCTCCGTGCCTGCTCGATGTCACCGCCGTCAAAGCGCACTGTCTCCACGGCTCGGCCGAGCATTCGCTCCAGCGCCTGTAGATCCCGTTTCGCACCTTGGCCGAGCGCAAACCGATCGATCCGATGCGGGCTGTGGGTCCGATATACGCCGTCCGGCAGCTCGTTGGCCGCAAGCACAACCTCAAGCGGCGCCCGCTCCACATCCGCCCAGCTGTACTCCTCCCAAGAGTCCTGCGGCTCGAGCACCTCGCGCGCCGCGACCACCGCCAGCTCGGGATGGATCGCGGCAACCTCCGCGAGCGGCTTGACCGCGCGCATCGGGATCTCACCCGCGGCGACTTTGCTCTGGAGCTGCTCGGGGAGCTTCAAGATCCGCAGGTGCTCACGCACCCGCGCCTGCGCCGCCCGAGTCTGCGCGCCGGTCACTTGCTGAGCAACGCCCTTCACGGTCAAGCCAGAATCCAGGAGGCGCTGGTAGCCGCGGGCGCGCGAACTGGCGCAGGGTGGTATTCGAACGAGACCGTATTCCCCCCCCATTGCAAGCGGAGCGCAGCCGCGCGCTGATGACGCCGTGTTGCCGGCCTGTCGGGTGAGGCTGCCGCCGGCATTGAACGGAGCGAGCCCGTAGGGCGAGCGCAGTTCAGCGCTGGCGGGCGCGCTTGCGCCTGGGGGGGCTGGCCGGACGCTCCGGTGTGATGGGCCACGATAGCCGGACCTCACGAGCCTGCCGGGGTCACCCGCTTCGCAGGCTCGGGTAGTCGCCCCATGGGCGTCCTGCGATCTCGGCCCATTGGGTGGCGGTGGCGATGTGGACGCCGACGACGTCCGCGAGGATCGCTGCTGGGAGTCGTGCAGCGAGGTGAAACAGCGCGGCGTGCTTTGCGTTGTTGCAGTCCACGCCGATGCGTTTCATGCGGCGGCTGAGGACGAGCTCGCCGATCGGGCGCCCTGGCACGCTGCCTGGGAACAGCCACGCTGGTTGTTGGACCCTGTTGGGTGATCGCCCGGCTTGGTCGGCCAGCAGCTTGCGGATGTCGCTGGCGAGCGGCTCGGGCATCGCGACCGCGGTTTCCCCGAACCGGATGGCGACGTTCCGCTCGTTCACGGTCACGTCCTCGGTGGTGAGGCGTGCGACTCGGCTCACGGGCTGGGCGAACACGGCGATCAGGATGCTCGCGACACGATCGCGGGCCGGGATCTGTGGATCGTTCAGCAGCCGCTGCGCGAGCTTGACGAGATCATGGCTGACGATCGGCTGAGTTGGGCCGCCGCGCTCGCCGACGGGGAAATCGAGTTCTGGCATCAGCTTCTGTGCCATCGCCCAGCGAGCGAATGACCTGGCGATGTGGCGGTCCGCGCGGTCGCTGGCGAGCCAGGTGTCGATGTCGGTCTGACTGCAGGTCTCGAGTGTCCGGTCGCGCTTGGCTAACCACTGCAGGAACGCGGCTGCGCTGCGCATCTCGACCTTCGGTCGGCTCAGGATCCCGTCCTTGAGCGGCGCGCGTTGGCTCTTTCGCCGGTAGCGGCGCAGGACGACCCAGTGCGCGAATGTGCGCAGCGCTGGTTCACCGTCGTGCTCGGCGAGGAGATCGTCTGTCCAGCGCTCAAGGCGGGCGAGCGCCGGATCTCGTGTCGGCAGCGCACCAGTGGCGACCAGCAGATGCTCGAGCCGGCGGACGGCTGGGTCGGAGGCGAGGCGGTCAAGCGTCTCGTGGGTGCACGGCAGCTCGCCGCGGGCGATTCGTCCGAGCAGCGGAACGGCGCTGCTGCGCCCTAGCCATCTCAGCATGTCCTTGGCTGAGCGGGCCGCGATCAGCTCGTCGAACAACCCGTCGA
>DATJRS010000047.1:0-4696 GCA_035504535.1 Solirubrobacteraceae bacterium
GCGCCGGGCGCCACCCATCACTGCTCTCGGGCGTTAGCGATCGTCAGATCCCGGTCGACGGCGCTGTGCCTATGCCACGGTTTCGCTTACGGCGCCGGGGCGAGCGAGACGATCCCTTTCGGAGTTGAGCCACGTCAGCGCACGCTGATGCAATGGCGACGTTCCGCACGCCCATGTCGGGTGCCTCGCCGTGACCGCGCACGATCGCGTCGGCTTGAGGCGGAGCTCCCTGCTTCTGGCGAATCTCGGGTCTCTCGCCGGGTGGCCCGGCCTGCCCTGCATTGCTGTTCGCGCGGGTATTCGCGGCGATGCCGACCGTGAGGTGTTATCGCGACGCCGGCCGCGCGGCAGCGCGGTGGGGGCGAAGCCGGCGGAGGAACACGCTGGGGGCGTTGGTCTCAGGCCGGCGGGGGTCGCGTGTTGCGTGCACGAGTCGCTGGTGGGCGGCAGCTCGGTGCAGTTCGTTGATGTGCTGCTGGGCGATGATGGAGGTGAGGTGTGGTGAGAGCATTAGGTGGACCTCGCTGTTGGTGATGTGCCGCGCACTGTGATCTGCCCTGGTTGCTGGCGGCTTGCAGTCCGGTAAACGCGGTCGATAGCGTCGGTCGTGAGCGCGAATGCGTTTCGGAATCCTGGGACCGCTGCAGGTGCTTGGCGACGATGGGCGTGAGATCGCCATCGCCGGTCGGATGCCGCGAGCGCTGCTCGCGCTCTTGCTGCTGCGGGCAAACGAGGTCGTACCTAGTGATCGGCTGGTTGAAGAGTTGTGGGCGGGCGCACCGCCTGCGAGCGGTACCAAGGGTCTCCAGGTGCACGTGTCGCGGCTGCGCCACGGTCTTGTCGCCGGCTGTTCTGATCCGGGCGAGGAGCGGTTGGTCACCACAGCAGGCGGCTATCTGCTGAGGGTTGGACCCGAGGAGCTGGATGCCGATCGGTGCGAGCACCTGATCGCCGAGGGTCGGTCGCTGGTCGCCGCGGGGGAGCTGGAGCAGGCACTCCGGGCTTTCTGCTCGGCGCTTGAGCTGTGGCGCGGCCCGGTGTTGTCCGAGTTCCAGTACGACGCGTTCGCGCAGGCGGCGATTCCGCGGCTTGGCGAGCTGCGTGCCACCGTGCTCGAGGAGCGGATCGCGGTCGAGGTGCTGCTGGGTCGTGAGGCCCGGGTGCTTGGGGAGCTGGAGAGTCTCGTGCGGGAGTACCCGTATCGCGAACAGTTGCATGGTCAGCTGATGCTGGCTCTGTACAGAGCTGGACGGCAGGCGGACGCGCTGGCGACTTACCGCGCAACCCGGTCTGTGCTGGTCGACGAGCTGGGAATCGAGCCGTCCGCGGAGCTGCGACAGCTTCACGAGGCGATCCTCGCCCAGGACCCGGCACTGCTGGAGAGTAATTTTCCCGGGCCGAGGGTGACCGGCCTGGGAGCTGGGATGAGCGTCGCTTCCGGGAGTCCGTCGCCGCCCCGCTGCGTGCGTCTTCCGGCGCCGGCGACGGCGCTGATCGGCCGCGTACGCGAGCTCGCCGACCTGATCGAGCTGGCTAGCTCGCACCGGCTGATCACGTTGACTGGGTCAGGAGGCACTGGGAAGACGCGACTGTCGCTGGCGCTCGCAGCCGAACTCGCCGACCGCAGCCCCGACGGCGTCGCCTGGGTGTCGCTCGCGTCGGTCACCGACCCGGAGCTGGTTCCGGCCGCGATCGCGACGGCGCTCGGCGAGATCGAGGACGTTCCCGCGTATCTCCAGGAGCGGCACATGTTGCTCGTGCTCGACAACTTCGAGCAGGTGATCGACGCCGGCGCCGCGGTCGGCGAGCTGCTCTCTGCCGCGCCGGGCTGCGCGGCTATCGTGACGAGTCGGGAGCGGCTCGGCATCGCCGGCGAGCAGGAGTACCCGGTGCCGCCGCTGTCGCCCGAGGACGCTGTCGAGCTGTTCACGGCGCGAGCGCGACAGGCCAAGCCAGACTTCGAGCCAGGAACGGAGACCGGCGCGATCTGCGAACGGCTCGACCGGCTCCCACTCGCGCTCGAGCTCGCCGCCACCCGCGTCAAGCTGCTCTCCGAGCAGCAGCTCCTGTCACGGCTCGAGCAGCGCCTGCCCGTGCTTGTCGGGGGTAGCCGCGACCAGCCCGCCCGGCAGAACACCATGCGGGCCGCGATCGCGTGGAGCTACGACCTTCTGAGCGGGCTCGAGCAGCGCCTGTTCTGCCGTCTCAGTGTGTTCATCGGAAGCTTCGAGCTAGAGGCCGCGGAGGAGATCTGCGGCGCCGATCTCGACACGCTTCAGTCGCTGCTCGACAAGAGCCTCTTGCGCCGGACCGACGACGGGCAGTTCTTTCTGCTGGTGTTGACCCGCGAGTACGCGCTCGAGCAATTCGACGCAAGGGAGGACCGGGACGAGGTCCGGGCACGCCACGCGCAGTGGTATTTCGCGCTCGGCGTCGACGCCGGCCGCCAGGACGCGGACGCTCTTGCCCGCCTCCGCCGGGATCCCGGTAACGTCGGGCTAGCCCTCTTCTGGGCGCTCGAGCACGACATTGCGGCCGGCTTGCCGCTTGCCGACGCACTGTTCTACCCATGGCTCGGAGCCGGGCGTAACAGCGAGCTCAGGCGCTGGTACGAGCGCGCGCTCGCGGACCCCGACGCGCTCTCACCCGGGCAGCGGGCCTACGCGCTTGCTGGCTTTGGCATCACCCTCGCTTACAGCGAGGATCTCGACCCCGCGCGTACGGCGCTCATCGAGTCGCTCCGGCTCTACCGCGAGGCCGGCGACGAGCGCAATGAAGCGCGGGTGCTGGCGCGCCTCGGCGGCGTCGAATTCATTTCGGGCTCGCCCGAGGGGCTGATCAAGTGGTCAGAGCAGGCAGTTGCGATCTACGAACGCCTCGGCGACCTCGACGGGATCGCCCGTTCGGTCTTCTACCTCGCCGAGGGCCTCCGAGACACGGGCGAGTTCGAGCGATCCGCTGAGCTGTACAAGCACGCGATCGAGATGCGGCGCGAACACGGTCTCGGCAGCATCGGCGCTCTGCTCCACAGCCTCGGTGACCTCTACCTCGACAAGGGCGACCTGCCATCCGCTCAGCGCTACTACTACGAAGGGCTTGAAGTTGCGTGTCGGGAGGACGATGTGCGGCTGGACGCCTACTGCCTGGCCGGGCTCGCCTGCGCGGCGGCCCAGGACGACGACGCAACGACGGCCGGGCGGCTGTGGACGCTGGCCGAGCGGATCGAGCAGCAGATCGGCTTCCGGATGCTGCGCGCCGAGCGTGTCCGTTACGAGCGAACCCTGACCTCGCTACGCGACGAAGCCCAGTACCGCGCCGGCGTCGCGAACGCTGCGGAACTGGACCCATTCAGCGCGGTCGCCGAAATCCTCCGCCACTGAATACGAGCCTGTGGGATCCGCCAATGTGGTCCGAGCGGCTCTCGAAAGCGCTCAGACACGCCCGAATGGCGACTCGCCCTCAGCGAGCGCTTCACGCGTCCGACGACCGCCCACCCGAACTCCGCCCCGCCGTCAGCAACCTCAAGCGCCTCTACGGCCGATCGCAGCCGTCGACTGACCGCTCCGCGCGGCGGAACCCATCGTCCCGGCGCGGGACCCGCTTTCATGCCTGGACGCACCTCTCGGCGCAGCTGCAGGCGGTCTCGCAATGCGCGGCGAGCGGGGCAGATTCCTGCCTCGAAGTCCCTCCTGCTGCTTGGGCACCGACATAGGCACATCCGAGGTAGCCACCCGACTGACGGCCGAGAGGCCACGCGATTGCGATCGCGTGAGAGGAGTCGCCCGCTGAGGCAGGACACGGCGATCGCTTCGCCACGGCACCCATCGTGAGCGCCCGCGACTCCTTCAACGGGGAGCAGCGGTGGGGAGGTTCCACTACCGCATCCGGGCGGAGGAATCGCTCGCCTCCGTTGCTGCGGCCGTGGCAAACCAATTGCGCCGGTTCGGTCGTCTCGTCACACCAAAGCCCTCGTCTTCTGGGGAGCGGCCGGGGGACGAAAGGGATAGTCAGCCTCGGCAGCTACGGCGAGTTGAGCAGCACGAGCGCTTGGCCGTTCAGCCGGGGGAGCTCGACCACTGGCCCCACCGAGTTGCCTGTGGCGAAGTCGAAGGCCATGACGTGATCCCGGCCGACGCAGTAGAGGCGAGCGCACGGTCCGAAGCGCAATCCGCGCGGCCTGCGGAACTTCACCGAGCGGTCGGGAACGAAGACGCGGACGAGTCGTCCGGTCGATGGGTCGTATTCGCGGATGGTGGTGACGGCGTCTGGAGCGCCGAAAGGGAACTCGCTGGCGACGACGATGTGTCCATTCGGGGCGAGTGTCAGTTCGAGCGGGCTGAGTTCGGGATCGCTGATGAGGTGCTGTGTGCGAAGCGTTCGGTCGGGATTGACCACGACGATCGTGTTGTCCCCTTCACCAGAGGGCCCTATGCCGGAGGCGAGGTAGAGCCCGCCGTCTGGAGCGAAGGCGAACCCGCGGGGAAAGGCTACGACGGCATCGGGGGAGAAGCGGTTCCTCGCTCCCGTTGAGAGTGGCGGGCATGCTCAGGATTGTCCGCCGGGAACGCTGGGTGAGGTAGTAACGGCCGTCGGGTCCGAAGAGGGCGCCGCCGGGATTCAGTCCGAGCTTCCGTCCGGAGTCGCGTACGACCGCTCCGTGACGATCGAGCGCCAACACGCGATCATCGCCGCTGTT
>DATJRS010000048.1:0-19659 GCA_035504535.1 Solirubrobacteraceae bacterium
GCAGCCACCCGGTGGGCGCCGAGTCCGCCGCCGTTCGATACCAGGCGCGTGCTCGTCTCGCCGGTCGCGAATTCGCTCGAGCGCCGTCGCACGCGGTGGAAGGTCCGCGGACGCGGAGCGGGGATGGCCTCCGGCACGGACGGGGATGCCAGGATCGCCGTGTGCTCTCGCATATCGTCGGTTCGCGCCCTTCGGAGGCCGAGCTGCTCCCAGGTTCGGCGGGCCGGATCTCTGGCGCCAGCGCGCCTAACGGCGCGCCGGCGCCGTCCCGTTCCGGGGTCCTGGCTCACTGGTGGGTTATCTAGCGGGCTCGGGTGGGGTCGTCGTGCGGGTCCGAGCCGAGCTTGCGTCCCTGGGTGGGATCGTCGTAGGGGTAAGAGCCGACTGTGCGTCCCTGCGTCGGGTCGTCGTAGGGGTGCGTGCCGAGCTTCCGTCCCTGCGTCGGGTCGTCGTAGGGGTGCGTGCCGAGCTTCCGTCCCTGGGTGGGATCGTCGTAGGGGCGTGAGCCGATCTGCCGTCCCTGGGTCGGGTCGGACGACCGAGCTTCGGGCTCTTCGGGCGTAGCTTCCGCCGGAACGGGGCGGAGGGTCGGCCGCTCTTCGCTCTGGTAGCGGTCTGGCCTTAGGTCGGGTGCGATGTTAGTTGTCATGGTGTTTGGTCTCCTTGGGGTGGTTGTGTGGTGAAGCTGGACTGGGAGAGGACTCGGTCGGCGTCAGGCATGGTGAGCTCTGCGAGACATAGACGGACGGTCCACAAGCGAACTTGGCTCTGCCGAAGCGATCTCGCAAGAACCGTGCACCGGGCTGTGCATACGTGTCGGTTACAGCACGGCACGTTCGTTTTTCCGGTCCCGCAGAGTCATCATCCCCGGCCTGATCCACATTCATAACTCCGCGACGAGGAGGTCGTAGTCGCGAGCGAGGCGTCGCATGCGGTAGTTCGATGGGAGCATGTCTGTCAGGAGACGGGTGAAGCCTTCCTGGTGGGCGCGCTCGATCGTGGCCTCGATGAGCTTGCGTCCGAGGCCTTGCCCCTGGTAGGCGTCTTCGATCACGAAGGCCAGTTCCGCGTGGGTGGGGTTGAGCCGCTCCCACCGTCCGACACCGTGAATAGTGCGGAGTTCCTCTCCTGAACACGCCGACGATGTGACTGCGCAACTCGGCGCACCCTCGACCCGTGGGGCCCGACGGCCGCTGAGCTCTAAGCCATGCCTTCCATCCACCGCATCTACGCGCAACCAGTCGTGGCCAGAAAGACCGGTCGCCCGCTCTAACTGCGCGGCAGGTCTCCAAGCCGAGATCGGGCCAGACCCTCTATGGTCGACAGCAGGGCAGGCACGATCGAACGCTTCTAAGCGGCCACGTCCCGTTGCTAGCGATAACGTCGCCGGAGAGCTAACACTCGCACGGCCGAAAGCGGAAGCGAGTGCCGCTCAACCGAGACGCCCGGAATGATCGATTTCCGGCAGCCGTCGCCGTTCCTGCACCCGCGTACTATGAGGGCGACCGTAGTCGTCCTGCTCGCTCTCCTCGCTCCGCTCCTGCAGTTCCCGCGGCTGCGGCACGCCGCCGGGCAGGTCCTTGACGCCAGGCGCTCAATAGTGCGCCACTTCTAGGAATCGAATAGTGCGCCACTTCGGTGGCGACCGAGGTCGGTCTCAGGCTGCTCGTCGATATCGACGAGAAGGAGGCCGGGAGAGGTGGTGAGCGCGTTGGAGTGGGCTGAGATCAGGGCGCTGGCGAAGGACGGCGTCTCGCAGCGGGAGATCGCCAGGCGCCTGGGGATTAACCGGCGGACCGTGGCCAGGGCGCTTGGGTCGGATCGGCCGCCGCGGTATGTGCGCGCGCCCGGGGGGTCGCAGCTGGATCCGTTGATGCCGGTCATCCGCGAGGTGCTGGAGCAGTGGCCGGAGATCAAGGCGCCCAGGCTGACCGAGTTGCTCAGGGCCGAGCATGGCTATGAGGGGTCGGTCGATCTGGTCCGTCGCAGGCTTCAGGGACTGCGACCGCGAGAGGAGCGTCCGGCGCAGCGCACGGGTTATCGGCCGGGGCAGGTGGTGCAGTTCGATTGGGGTGAGATGCCGACCCGCCCTCGGATCGCCGGGATCGAGCGACGCGTCTATGCGCTGATCGCGTCGCTGCCGTTCTCCGGCGCGCAGACCGCGCATTTCAGCTTCGATATGACCTTGGAGTCGTTCCTTGAGGGGCACGTCCGCGTGTTCGACTGGCTGGGTGGGGTGCCGCGCGAGTGTGTCTACGACAATCTCAGATCGGTGGTGGCCAAGCGCGACAGCCGCCAGGTGGTGCGCTGGAACCAGAGGTTTCTGCACCTTCGGGGTCACTACGCGTTTCACTCAACGGCGTGCACCCCGGCGACGCCGCGGGAGAAGGGATCGGTCGAGGGAGCTGTGCGCTATGTCAAGACTGGGTTCTGGCCGGCGCGGCGGTTCGGGACATTGCCCGAGCTCGACGTGGTCTATGCAGCCTGGCGCGATCAGGTGGCGCATCAGCGTCGGCACGCGACCGGCCGGTTCGTTGTGGCTAAGCGTCTGGCCGAAGAGCGCCAGGCGCTCAGAGCGCTGCCACCGTCTGCTTTTGACTTCTCGCTGAATCGGACCGTGCGAGTCCCGGCCGACGGCTATCTGCGGTATGCCGGCTGCTTTTACCGAGCACCGGTCGAGCTGGTGCATCAGCGCGTCGAGCTGCACGCTTCGCGCGATCAGGTGTGGATCTGCTGGCGTGGTCAGCGTGTTGCTGAGTACGCCCGCTGCTATCGCCCGGGGATGTGGCTGCCCGAACCTCGGATGCGACCGGAGCCGCCACCACCGCCCGCCCGGCCTGTGCCGCCGTTGCAGGTGATCGACTCGCCAGCGCTGGCGGACTACGCGGAGTTGTGCGCATGACCACGGCTAAGCAGACCAAGCTGGGCGAGCGATTGCCATACCTCCTCTCGGCGCTCAAGGCGCCCAGGATCGGCGAGCGGCTTCAGGCGACCGCGGAGCGTGCGCGGGAGGAGAAATGGCCCTACGAACAGTTCCTCGAGGTGCTGCTGGAGGCCGAGGTGTTCGCGCGCGAGGCCTCCGGCGCCCGCCAGCGCACCCGCCACGCCGGCTTCCCCGCCCACAAGACGCTAGAGGACTTCGACTTCACCGCCCAGCCCTCGGCCGAGCGGCCGTTAGTCATGCACCTTGCGCAGCTGGCGTGGATCGAGGAGCACGCCAACGTCTGCCTGATCGGCCACCCGGGAACCGGCAAGACCCACCTCGCGATCGCGCTGGGGATCAAGGCCTGCCAGCGCGGCTACCGGGTCGCGTTCGCGACCGCCCAGCAATGGGTCTCCCGACTGGAGGAAGCCCAAGAGCGCAACACGCTGGACCAGGAGCTCCGCCGGCTGGAGCGCTACCAGCTGCTGATCGTCGACGAGGTCGGATACCTCCCGCTCGAGCGCCAGGCCGCCAACCTCCTCTTCGCCCTCGTTTCCCGCCGTTACGAACGAGGCTCGATCATCATCACCTCAAACCGCGGGTTCGAGGCCTGGGGCGAGATCCTCGGAGACGCCATGGTCGCCGCCGCGCTCATCGACCGGCTCGTGCACCACGCCACCATGGTCCCGCTCAAAGGCAAAAGCTACCGGCTGCGCGAACGTGGCACCGGCATCGCGCCTGCCGCTCCCGCCGCCTGAAAACGCACCCCCCTCGCCGCGGCGCGCCGGCGGCATCTGAGCTCCGCTCGCCTACGGCTCGCTCCGCCCAGAAGCCGCCGCAACCCTCAAGTGGCCTACCTTTCGACCGGCGCGGTGGTGCACTTTTCGGCTCCTGAAACTGGCGCACTTTTCAGTTCCTGTTGACAGTCCTGCTCGCTGGCTGTTCGTCGCGGCGCCGCGGGCCGCGCTCGTCGCCCTCGCCGTCAGCTTGGCGGCGGTCTACCGCCCAGCGCCGCGGAAGTCCGGCAGGTAGGACCCACGCCAACGACGAAGCGCCTGAGCCAAGGGGCATCGTCATCCTGAGTGAGATCCCAGTCCGGAGGGACGGATGGCCACATCACCATCGATTCGTGTGAAAGGGGAGGAGACTCGTGGCATCGGAAGCAGGATTCCCTTGGGGCCCGCCAGAGCCAGCTGAGCATGGAAGGGAGTGGATTGAGGTCCAGCTGGACCATCCGGTCAACCCGTGGGAGCACGAGGGTGCTGGGAGCATCACTTGGGGCGCGAACCTTGACCGTTTGGCACCGCTTGGCGAGGAGGCGGTGGGCATCATCAGAGAGGCTTGGGAGCAGCGGGGGGAGGATCCGCGTGATCGGGCCAAGCGCGAGCGGGAGGAATCGGAGCCTGTCGACCGCGTCCCGACCACCGGCGCAGCGATCAAGCCGGGCTGGGCCAGCCGGGTCGAATTCGAGCAGTACTGGATCCACCTGACGCTGTTCCAGCCAATCAACGAGCGATGGCGGGAGGAGCAAGGCGAAAACTGTCGCGTGGCGAGCTAGTCAATGACGGGATCGTCAAGCGTGGCGTGACGGTCGAGGCCACTACGCATCTAGGTCGGAGAGCGCTGCGGATCGTCGAGACACTCCACGGCGCTCATCCGTTCAACGAGCTAAAGCGCCCGGAGCGCGGGGATTGGTATGGCTAGTGAACTTCGGAGGCACGGTCGCTGTCCGAGCCGCTCGACCGGCGTGAGGCTACGCGTTCGTCCACCGTCCGCGCGATCAACCGCAATGTCAAGAACTGGAGCTCCTGCGAGATGGCGTTGCGCTGGACCGCCGCCGGGATGCTCGAAGCCGAGACCAGATTCCGGAAAGTAGAGGTCTACCGCGGCGTCGCCAACCTCGCGATCGCGATCGAACGCGACCTCACCCTAGCTAACGGCTGCTTTCGCCGCCGTCCTACCAACGGGGTGTTCCGAGCTAGTGCTCTTGCCTCCCCTGGAGCTGCCGAGTTGCTGGGACGCGCGCCTCTTAGGGGCACACACCCGAGCCGTTCCACAGATTGCGTTCGATCACAGCCCCGTCGGCGCGCGCCGCGTAGGTGTTCTTTCGGCCGGGGTGGATCTAGCGGCCGGCCGAGCGCACATCGACGGGGTAACCACCGCCCGAACCGCCTCGGAGCGACTGTTGCGCCGGCTACGCCACCTCGCTGATGTCCGCGCGGTCGGTGAGCACCCGTCCGAGTTGGTTGCGGGAGTTGATGTCGAGCTTTGTGAACACCTTGCGGAGGTGGTAGGCGACAGTGTGCTGGCTGATGATCAGCCGCGCGCCGATCTCGGGGTTGGAGAGGCCATCGCGTGCTAGCCGCGCGATCTGAGCCTCCTGCGCGGTGAGGTCTTCCCGAGTCTCGACGGTCCGCTTGCGCACGCGCTCCCCGGTCGCTGCTAGCTCGCGCTCGGCGCGATCGGCGAACGCCTCGGTGCCCATGTCTCGGAACATCTCTAGTGCGGTCCGCAGGTGCTGCCGCGCGTCCACGCGCTGGCGCTCGCGCCGTAGCCACTCGCCGTACAGGAGGTGGGCGCGGGCGAGATCGACCCGGGCGCGCGTACGTTCTAGTCGTTCGATCGCCTCGCGATAGAGGCTCTCGGCCGTATCGCCCTCGGCTAGTAGCGCGCGTGCTCGAGCTTCGAGGCCGAGCGCCCACTCGGTACCGCTCGCGCGGGTCTGGGTGGCGAGCCGCTCGAGCGCGCGGCGCGCCAGCTCGAGGTCTTGCATCCTTACGGCCGCCTCGATCAGCTCGGGTAGCGCCCCCCTTGGCGAACGCGTCACGCCGGAGCGCTTGCCAGGAGCGGCCAAGACTGCGTCGTACCGGCCGAGGCCGTTGTAGAGCACTCCGCGAACAAATTCGTTGATCGCCAGCGCGAAACCCTCTCCCCTAGCGATGCCCTCGCGGACCGTCGTTTCGCTCAGCGCCAGAAACTTGGTCTCGCTCCCTCGGAAGGCGGCAAGGTAAAGCGGTGCGAACGTAACCTCGGCGATCCCGGTCGCGTCCGTGACCGCTCTCATCTCATCGAGCAGCGTCGCCGCGGAAGCCAGCTCGCCAGACGCTACGTGCACCCAGCTTCGAGCGTGCAGGGCAAGAGGGAGCGCGCTCAGCGCGCCCGCATTCCGGCCACGCTCCAGCTCACGGGTGGCGAGCAGGGTCACGTTCTCGTCGTCCCAGAGATCCGACGCGACCCAGCATGCCAGCAACAGCCAACGCGCCTCATGCGGCGGCAGGGCGGACTCACGGCTGAAAGCGATCACGGCCTCCTTCAACCAGGGCGCCGCAGCCGCGTGTCCCTCGGTAACGCGAAGGGCCAGCCCCCGGAGGAGGAGATCGGGCGGTCGCGGCGGCTGGGGCGGCGAGGGGCCTGCGAGTGCCGCCTTGCTCACCTCCATTAGACCCACGCCTTCGGCCAACCGGCCGGCGAACCGTGCTGCGAAGAAAGCCTCAAGGTAGGTCGCGCGCGCTAGGTCCTCGTCGACTGCTTCGAGCTCCCGGGCGGCGTTCAGCAGCAGCGACGGCGCGTCGCCGCCGCGCCTGCGTGCGAACCGGATCTGCGCGCGCAGCAGATGCACCCGGGCGCGATGGAGATCGTCGACCGCGCAGGCGTCGGCGGTGGCCAGCAGGGCGAGCGCGTCGTCGAGCGAGCCCGCCTCGTACTTCACCTGCGCCGCAGCCAGCGCCCGCCCGGCACGGCTCGGCGGCTCGATTGTCAGCGCGACGGCGCGCTCCAGGAACGCAGCGGCCGCGGCCAGGCCACCCCGTGCTTGGGCCCGCCCCGCCGCCCGTTCGAGGTCTGCGGCGACGTTCTCGTCGGGACCAGGCGTCGCCTCGGCGAGATGCCAGGCGCGCCGGTCGGGATCGGCTCGCGCGTCTATCGCGGCAGCTAGCGCCCCGTGCACGCTCCGGCGCTCGTGAGGCGTCGCCGCGCGGTAGATCGCCGAGCGCACCAACGGATGCCGAAAGCGCACGCTGCTGCCGATTTCAATCAGCTCGGCCGATTCCGCCGGCTCGAGCGATGAGCCGGTGATCCCGAGCCGCTCGGCCGCCCGCCACAGCAGCGCCGGATCGCCAATCGGCTCCGCCGCCGCGATCAACAGAAGCCGTCGCGTGTCCTGTGGCAGCGCCTCCAACCGCTCCAGAAAAAGCTTCTCGATCCGAATCTCAAGCGAGGGCGTTCCCGGCAATCCGAACCCGCCGGCAAGGTGCGCCGCCGTGAGCCCGCGCGGCAGCTCCAACAGAGCCAACGGAACGCCCCGCGCCTCAGCAATAATCCGATCCGCCACCCGATCGTCCAGCCGCCCCGGAATCGCCGACCGCAACAAGTCACGCGCATCGCTCTCAAGCAGCCCGGTGACCACCAGCTCGGGGAGCCCCTGGAACTCATCCCCAGGCTCACGCGCGGCGAACAGCATCACCACCGATTCCGCCAACAGCCTGCGGGCCACAAACGCCAACGCCTGCGCAGACGCCCGGTCCAACCACTGCGCATCATCGATGACGCACAACAGCGGTCGCTCCGCCGCCGCCTCGGACAACAAACCAAGCACTGCCAGCCCGACGAAGAAGCGATCTGGCACCGCGCCAGCGCTCAATCCAAATGTTGTGGCCAGCGCATCGCGCTGGGGAGCGGGAAGGCCGACCACGCGATCGAGCATCGGCGCACACAACTGATGCAGCGCCGCGAACGCCAGCTCCATCTCCGACTCAACCCCGACCGCACGCAGAACTCTCAGATCCGACGCCGAAGCGATCGCGTAGTCGAAGAGCGCGGTTTTCCCGACCCCGGCCTCGCCTTCGAGCACCAGCGCCGCGCTTCGCCCGGCCCGCGCCCCATCGAGCAGCCGATCGAGCGCCACGCATTCGTCTCGCCGACCGCGCAACCTCAGCCCCCCCGGAGCTGAATGACCACCAGGCATGGGCAAGCCGATCCTAGAACCAAACTCGCTACAAGGAAAGGTCACCGGCAGAGATCACGGATCGAGTACCCGTCGGCGGGCGGCTCACGCGCCGAGCGCAAATTCAGACGGCACTCGGGCGTCGGCCGCAAGGGCCCTGCTCGACATCAGCCGGGCATCCTGACCATACCGTCGAGAGACCCACGATCTTCGATCATCGCCATCGGCCGGCAGAGCCGCGACCGGTCACCGTCAGCCAAACCCTACACCCCAGACCAACCGCCCCGGCCACCATCACGATGACCGGCTAGTGCACCCCGTCGGCCTCCTCGCACTCGGCGAATCCTCGTACGCAGAAGTAGCCGGTCCCGGTCGATGCGCTCGCCTCTCTCACGCGCTCGTCCGAGGACTCATTACGCGTCGAAGGCGATGGTCCCGTCGGTCCTGATGGACAGGCTCACGGGTGCCCCTGGTGGCCGGGTTGCGGGTCCATGTATCGGGCGGCCACGTCGGCGGTCGGGTTCGCGAGCGTCTTCGCTGCCGCGACGAGGGTGAGATGGGTGAACGCCTGCGGAAAGTTTCCGACCAAGCGCTGGTGGGCGACGTCGTACTCCTCCGAGAACAGCCCGAGGTCGTTGCCGAGCGCCAGCAGGCGCTCGAACAGCTCTCGCGACTCATCGGCGCGTCCGTTCATCGCAAGTGCGGTGACGAGCCAGAACGAGCAGGCCAGGAACTGGGCTTCGCTCCCGGGTAGTCCGTCGTCGGTCACGGTGGTCGAGTAGCGCGAGATGAACCCGTCGTGGCCGAGCTCACGTCGGAGCGCGTCGATGGTGCCGGTGACCCGTTCGTCTGTGCCCGGCAGGAACCCTACGATCGGGATCATCAAGACGGCGGCGTCGAGCTCCTGGGATCCGTAGTACTGGGTGAACGTCTTTCGCTTCCGGTCGTAGCCCTTCTCGGTCACCTGCCTGTGAATTCGGGCTCGGATTTGTTTCCAGCGCGCCAGCGGTGCGTCGAGCTCGAATCGCTCGACCAGGCGCACGGCGCAGTCGAAGGCCAGCCACGCCATCACCTTTGACTGCACGAAATGCCGGCGCGGCCCCCGGACCTCCCAGATGCCGTCGTCCGGCTTCTCCCACGCTGTTTCGAGGTACTCGACGAGCGCGCGCACGCGCGGCCAGTTATGTGCCTCGATGCTGCCGGTAACCATGCTAGTCGCGTAGGCGACGCCGGCAACCTCGCCGTAGACATCGAGCTGGAACTGCTTCGCGGCCGCGTTGCCCACCCTCACCGGTCGCGAGCCCTCGTATCCCGGCAGCCAGTCGAGCTCGATCTCTTCGAGCTGGCGCTGTCCCTCGGTGCCGTACATGATCTGCAGCTTTGAGACGTCCCCGGCGCCCGCGCGAAGCGCCCAGCGCCCGAACGCGAGCGCCTCATCGACGTAGCCGCCCTCGAGCAGGGCGTCGAGCGTCAGCACCGAGTCGCGCAGCCAGCAATAGCGGTAGTCCCAGTTACGCACCCCGCCGAGGTCTTCCGGGAGCGACGTCGTCGGAGCGGCCACCACCGCGCCCGTCTCCTGGTCGGTGAGCGCTTTCAAGGTAATGAGCGAGCGCACCACCGCTTCGCGCCACTCGCCGCTGTAGGTGCATCGCGACGACCAATCCCGCCAATACGCTTCTGTTCTGGCGAGGGCAGAATCGGGGTCCTCGACTGCGGGAGACTCACCATAGGACGGGAACCACATCAGCGAGAAGCGCTCATTCACCCCTTCGCGGACGGTGAAGTCGGCCACCGTCGTCAGGTCCTCCCCGCGCGTCTCTACGGTCGTCGACAGGTGGAGAGCGTTGGGGCCCCCCAGCGCGAGGATCCCGTCGGCTGTCCGCTCCACCCACGGAACCAACGAGCCGTAGTCAAATCGCGCGATGAACTGCATGCGCATCGCCACCTCTCCGTGCAGACCCTCGACGATCCGCACGAGCTGTGGGGCGCCACCGTCGCGCAGCGGCATGAAGTCGATGACTCTGGCCGTACCGGTGTCGGTCTCAAAGTCGGTCTCCAGAATCAGTGTGCCTTCGCGGTAGCGCCGCGACACGCGGCGGACCGGCGCTGACGGGCACAACAGCCAGCGGCCGTTCTCCTCGCTGCCAAGGAGCGCGGCGAAGCAAGCCGGCGAGTCCGTGCGCGGAAGGCACAGCCAGTCGATCGATCCGTCCCTTCCGACAAGCGCGCTGGTGCGCAGATCACCAATCAACGCGTAATCTTCAATCTTCACTGGCTCCTCCTTCGGGTGGGCCCAGGTGTCGTGCGCCGTCGGGAGGACGGCCGACTACTCCTGACGCTACGGCCGAGGCGACGCGCGGCCCAGTGCTTCGGTGCGAGCGCGCCAGAAGCCCGGCATATGGCGAGCCCACGTTGCCTTGAGGGTGTTGCATCTAGGACGGGCGGTGACATGGCTGGCGGTCGTTCAGCCCCCGGGGGGCTGATGCTGCGCGGCCGGCGAAACGAGTGCGCCGCGCTCGACGGGATCCTCCAGGGGAGTTCGGGCTCGTTGCTGACACGAGCTCGCACAGCCCGGCGGTAGCGGTTCGTTGCGGACCTCAGGGTCCGCCCAGCGTCTGCCGATGCAGGAGCTCGAGACGCGTGGAGCGACGATCAGCCCTCGCGGCACGGATAGTGCCGGTTCGACCCGATGGCGGTCAAGCCTCGTCGGGGTCTTCGACTTCGGGACCCGTAGCCACGTCCACGAGGGCTCGCACCTCGCCCTCGTCTATCCACCGATCCCAGCGTGCAGCAATGACCAGCGCGATCCCGAACAGCGGGCCGACGAGCGCCCACATCACGCGCGACCCCGACTCGGGCTCGCGGATGACGTATCGATTCGGCTCTCGCGACAAATACGGATCGAGTGCCATCAACGCGCCATGAGCCGCGCGACTACCGACTCGATACGCCGGGAGGTACAAGCCCCGGAAACCGAGTGGGTGACCAGCCGGATGCAGTCCTCGGACCCGCACCGACCAGTGCTCGTCTGCCTGCTCGGCCATCTCGGTCACCGGAGGCAGAATTCGGGCGGCCTCTGGTTGCCGCCGACGTCGACGCCCGCCGCTTTCACAATCCTCGGTCGCCGATGCCGGCTCGTCTGAGAGTCCGAGCGACTGCTTGGACTCCGCGACTTCCTCGTCGCTGAGGACGGGATCGCCATGGGACTCGCCGAACCGAGCCGCATCGTTGTGGAGCTTCAGAAGCTCCCACCGGCCATCGCCCACCCAGCGCCACTCCCGCCGATCAGGGTCGATCGCGATCCATGCGAACGTGACGACCTGCTCGTAGAGCGACCGCACCAGGGTCTGTCCGTCGAGATCGCGATCCAAGCCCATCAGGTCGAGCAGCGACTCGACGGTGTCTGTCATGCGAACCAGCGCCGCCGTCCGATAGAGCGTCCACCAGCGCTCGCCGCCGTAGACGCGGATCGGGAGCTGTCGCCGAACCACGTTCACCAAGGCGGCATCGGCTGCCGCCATGTCCTCGACGCTTGGGAATGGATCGTCCACGATGAGCCCGAACGAACGCGTTACCCGCACGCTGCGCCGGCGGGGCCGCGCTCGCACAAAAGCGCTGCAAATCCTAAGCCGACGCCCAGACTCGAACCGGGGCTCCCTTCATTTCGAGTGAAAGAGGACCGCCTCACGAGCGTTCACAACCGGTAGCGAGCGGACACGAAAGTCCTGCAAAGGCTCAGTTTCGAAGTGTACGTCCGTGATATCCCGTTAGCTGGCGAAACGAAGCTAGTGGACGCTCAATGGACGTCGCCCGACAGAATGCGCCGGTCTCGAAAACCGGTATGGGCTATTGGTCCGTCGGGGGTTCGAAATCCCGCCTCTCCACCCTTCTCCGCTGAAGTAGGCCCTTTAGCTGCACCAGCAGGGAAAGCGAGCCGCCTTTCAGCGGGCTCATAGGGTCGCGTCGCGGGCCAAGGCGGGCCAACTGAGGCCCTCGCTTACGGTCCGTCGTTCCCCCGCCGTCCCCCAGGTCCGGACCGCGGGGCACGAGGCGGGCGACGACAGAGTTGTCGTCGCCGAAGCGGTCGACCTTGACGCGCGCACGGGTAGGAGGCACTGGTCCTGTGGCGAGGGACCTACGCACATGCCGCGCCGCCCGAGGACGACGATCACCCGCCGGCGTCGGCGCCCGGTTTCCCCGAGATGAGTTGGGGGCGCCCATAACGGTCGGTTGTCGGCGCGGGAGCGCACAGGTATTGGCGTGGGGGATTGGACGGCTCATCCTGGGCGCGTCAACCCGTCTCCGCCGACAGGACTGTTCTCTGCGATGTCTGATCAGCGCCATACTCGCCCGCACCGCTACCGGATCGGTGGCGAGATGTCTGTCGGGCTCCTTGACGGCACCGCTGACAGGGAGGCGAGCGCTCGGAGGCGCTCGCGCGTGCGGGCATGAGTTCTCCCAGCTATGGCAAGCCGACTCGCATGACCGTACTGCTGCGCCCGAGGATCATGTCCACGTTGTTTCCGCGCCTGCCGCGGGACTCACACCCGAGCTACTGGCTCGCGCTCGGGCTGGGCAGCGCCGCCGTCGTCGTGCTCGCGGCCCTGCGCCTCTTCCCGGTCGCCCTGATCGCCGCCGCGTTGCTCCTGCCCCTGCTGGTCGCGCTGTACCTGGTCGACGTGAACGCGTATGGGGATGAGCCTGTCTGGGCGCTGGCCCTCACGATGGGCTGGGGCGCGGTCGCGGGTGTGGGGTTCGGTCTGCTGGCGCTGGCGGTCGCGCCGTCAGCCGCTTCGGTGATTGTGAACGGGACGTCGCAGTATGTGCTCGTCCAGGGGCTGGTCTTGCCGTTTTGCGGGCTCTTCGTGCTGCTTCTCGGGCCGCTCGTCCTGCTCCGCTACCAGCACTTCAACGCCGTCCTCGACGGGGTCACGTTCGGGGCGACCACGGGTGCGGCGTTCAGCGGCGCCCAGGCGATCACGTACAGCGCCCACCTGATCGGCGCCGGTTTGCGCCCGGGCGGAGCGGTCCTGCCCTGGGTCTGGCGCTTGCTGTCGCTCGGCCTGGGCATGCCGATCGTGACCATGGGCGCGGCTGCGGCGGCTTGTGCTGCGCTCTGGCTGCGCTATCGGGCTCCGGTGCGGGACGCCGAGGCGCTCGGAGCGCTTGGTCATCCGGCCCTGGCACTGCCACTCGCGGGCCTGCTCGTCGCGGGGGCCGCCGTCGGTGAGACGTTCCTGTCGGCCGGCGGATGGCTCGTCTGGCTGCTCGTGTTCGACCTGGTGGCAACCTCGCTGCTGGCGCAGACAATTCATGTCGGCCTCGTGGAGGAGGCAGCGGCGATGGATGCCGGAGGTTCGTCGCTCGGCTCTATGCCGGGGGCGCCGTCATGACCCTCCTCGCTGAGCGTGCGCCCAGGGCGCCCAGCAGTGGGGGACTGGGGGGATTGGTCGTCCACCTGTTTGGGCTCATATTCCTCGTCATCATCGGGCTGTCGATCTTGACCAACCTGCTGGTCGCCCCGGTCGTGGTCGCCCCGTGCACGAGCGGTCAGCCGTGTGGAGCACCGCCCACCGTCCCGGCGGTCATTCGCGAGACCGCCTGGCGTAGCCCGCGTTACGGCTTCAGGCTCGAGTACCCGGCGTCGGTGGTGAAGGTCTCACAGCAGACGCCGACGGGAGTTGTCCTGGCCGTCGACGTCGCCGGGACGAGTGGCGATGTGACGGTCCAGGGCTTTAGCGGGGGGACCACGCCGGCGGAGGCGATCAGCGGTCAGGTTCACGGGCTCTCCGGGGTGTCACAGCTTGCCGGGGACACGAACCCGGCCCATCAGCTGCTCGGAGCGGGCGTCGGCTACCTTGCCGGCGCGGGGGGGACCTACCTCGGCGACGTCACGTCACCTCAGGGAAGTCAGCCGGTGAACATCGCGTCCGAAGCGGCCTCCGACGGACGGGTGACCGTGAGCGCGACCGTGGTAGGCGCCACGAACAGCAGCGGCTATCACAGTGACCTGTACGCCGTGGCCGATCTCATCATCAACAGCGTGCTGTGGCCCGGATGAGGGGCAGTGCAACATGTCGCCGGTCACGCGGAGCCCACCGTCGCTCGATGGCTTGGCGCGCGCTCGCCTTACTCGCGGTGCTCGCCGGAGCCGGCGCTTGGTGGTTCGCACGCCCGCAAGGGTTGGAGGCGCACGGCCAACGCAAAGAGCCCGTTCTCCTCGGAGCGACCGACCCGCATACGTCGATCGACTTCACACTGGTCCTCCGGCTGCCAGGCCAGGCGCACCTCACCCGCTTCCTCAACGAGCTGACCAATCCTGCCGCGCCCAACTACCACCACTTCATCGACGCGGCCGCATTCGGTGCACGCTTCGGTGTCTCGCGCTCCGTTCTCAACGATGCGAGTGCCCAGCTCGCCCGGGACGGCATCCAGGTCATCGCCAGCTACCCCCAGCGCACGGCAGTCGATGTCCGGGCCACCGCCGGCACCATCGATCGTGTGTTCGACGTCCGATTGATGGATTGGCGGAGCGCCGGACGACAGGTCTTCCACGCTCCGCTCGGCCCGGCGACCGTCCCCAGCGACCTCAGCCGCGCGGTCAGCGCGGTCGCCGGCCTCGACGGCACCACGTTGATAACGGACGACTCCGCAGCCATTCAGGGCCTGACGCCAGCCACCGCTCGAAGTGCGTATGAAGTCGACCCGCTGTTGGCACAACACATAACCGGCCAAGGAGAGAACATCGCGGTGGTCGAGTTCGCACAGTTCGATCAATCCGACCTCGACGGCTTTGACCAGCAGTTCAACCTGCCAGACGTAAGCCCGCGCGCCATGGCCGTCGATGGCGGGGCGACCGATGACTCCGCGGCTTCAGTGGCCGAAGCCAACCTCGACCTGGAGGTCGCGCACGAAATCGCCCCGGACGCCGAGTTGCTGGACTACAACGCGCCCCAAGCAACCTCGTCCGGTGCGGACACGTTCGGCGCCGTCCTGGATCGGATCACCGCCGACGGCCAAACGCGCCTCGTGTCGGACAGCTGGGGCAGCTGCGAGGCTGACACGCCCCGCGCGGACATCCGACGCGACGAGCAAGCGCTCGAAGCCGCAGCGGCACACGGGATCAGCGTCTTCGTCGCCGCCGGCGACACGGGAGCCTATACCTGCCAGGAGGCCACCGACACCAACCACAGCCTGTCCGTGAGCTGGCCAAGCTCAAGTCCGTTCGCGGTCAGCGTCGGCGGCACCGCGCTGTCGATGACGACCAGCGGAGCCTACGCTGGTGAGACGGCATGGGACGACACGCTCGAGCAGATGGGCGGGGGCGGGGGGCTGAGTCTCGACTACCGCCGCCCGGCGTGGCAGGTCGGCCCGGGGGTGGCGAACCGGTTCTCAACCGGCATGCGCCAGCTTCCCGACGTGGCGGCCGCGGCCGATCCCTGGTCAGGCTGGGACACCTACACCGACGGCTCCATGACCGTGGCGGGGGGGACGAGTGCGGCGACGCCGTTCTGGGCGGCGTCGATGGCGCTGGTCGCCCAGTACGCCCAACAGCGTGGAGACGGGCAGCTCGGATTCGTCGACCCGATGCTGTACGCCATCGCGGGTCGTCCCCGGCGGCCTCCCGCCTTTCACGACATCACGGTGGGCGCCAACCGCTACTACCCGGCCTCGCCGGGATGGGACTTCGCCACCGGGCTCGGCTCCCCGGAGGTAGCCAACCTCGCCCGCGATGTCGTCGCGTACCTCAAGCGATAGGGGGCGAGTGCGTACACGAGAATTTCACGGAGAAGCGGCGGCGGACGTGGCTGCGCCGCTCGAGGAGTGCTTTGCGCTGGTCGCCACTGTTGATCACTACCCCGAGTGGTGCCCGGACGAAGTCCGCTACGTCGAAGTCCTCGAGCGTCGCGGAGACGGCCAGCCACGACGCGTTCGGATGATGCTTCATGTCGCCCGCGGGACCCTCGTCAAGGAGTTTCAGCTTTTTCTCGCGGTGGCCATCGAGCCGCCTCGATCCGTGACACTGACCAGGGTGACGGACCATCCGACCAGCCAGGAGTTCACGGCCGTCTGGGTGGTGCATCCTGGCCACAGGACCCGGATCGTGCTTCAAGTCGACGCGCAGCTTCGCGTGCCCGCGTTTGTCCCGACCGCCGGGATCCCCGACGAAATCGTCAATAAGTTCGTCGGAGCGGCATCTCGAGCACTCGACCGCGGAACCGTTCAGCCCATCCCCCGCTGACCGGGGACCGCGGCATATCGTCGCCGCCATGCACTGACAGTTATGTCGATGGCACCCGATTTATCTGGGTCGCGGCCCAGCGGGAGCCAAGCTGATCAGAAATGGGAGTCAAAGCAGAACCGGATGCGGCGGAAAGGTCCACCGCGTCCCAGCCACGACCACTGAACCCGGGAAGGGAACCTCATGTCATTCGCAATGCCATCCGATGCCAATGTCAGCCAGACGGGCGTGTTCGGTCAAGTGATGTACCTAGTCGCGGCGACGCTCGGGGTGTTCACGCTCGGTGCATACCTGGGCCGTGACCTCGCGGGGGGTCTGTCGCTCATCTGCTTCATCCTAAGCTTCGTATGTGTCTTCGGGCTGAACTACGCTCGCAACTCGGGCGGCGGGGCCGTGGGTCTGCTGGCCGCCACGGGTCTGTTTCTCGGCCTCGGGCTCGGCGGTGGTATCGACGCCTACACCTCGGCGGACCCTGGCGTGGTGTGGCAGGCCGGCGCCGCCACGGCGCTGTTCGTCGCGGCGCTCGGAAGCCTCGGGTACATGACCCGCTCTGATCTCTCGGGCGGGTACCGTGTGCTGTTCTTCCTGCTCCTCGGGCTGATCGTGTACGGCCTCGTCAGCCTGTTCGTATCGATTCCGGCGGGGAATGTCATTTACGCCGTGCTTGGCCTCGGCATCTTCGGTGGCTACACGCTGTTGGACTTCAACCGCCTACGCGGAGCTGGGAGCGCCGACTCGGTCTCGATCGCCTCCGGGATCTTCCTCGACGTGCTCAACGTCTTCACTTTCTTCCTGCAGCTGTTCGGGCGCGGACGGGATTAGAGGTTGCGGCGAGGTCCGACATGCGCTCAAACTACGTGCATCCATCCCACATCGCCGGTTTAGGCGTTCACGGCGTTGCGAGGGGGGGTCCCGTGGCGGTTGCAGCGATGATCGGGCTCTGTCTGCTGGGCGTGCTGATCGTCTTGATCGTCATGCTCGGCCAGCCGCCCACTGACCGGCGCCAAGGCAACGGTGGTGACTCGGGGTCCGGCGGCGGCGGGCGCGGTCCGCAGGGCGGAGGGCCGGACGGCCCCCCGCCGACCGGGCACGATCCCGAGTGGTGGCCCGAGTTCGAACGCCAATTCGCGGAATACGTCACTTCGACTATTCGAACGTCAAGTCAGGCCGCGCCCAGGTCATGAACGCGCATGACAGTTCTCAGAGCGCCGTCGTAGGCCGTAGACCCGGCGCACCGGCCAGGTCTCGCGCGGTGCGCGTCAATCGGAGCCGGCGATCGTCCGGCCTCGCCCTGAATTCCCCCCAACGCCAAGGAGGCCATCCTCGGCTCGTTCGACGGGATGACGTCGACGCTTGGGGCCATCGGCATCGCGGTCGCCGCGACGATCGGCATGGGAGCCGGTCAGTACCTGTCCGACCGGGACCGCAACCTGCGGAAGGCGCTCGTGATGGCCGTGGCGACGCTCGTCGGGTCGGTCCTTCCGGCGATTCCGCTCTTCTTCGGCCTTAGCTCGCGTGTGTGCTCGCTTCGGTCGCCATCACGCTCGGCGGAGCGGCGGTGATCGGGCACTATCGCGGCGATCTCGTGACGTACACGATCGTGATGACCGTGTCGCCGTTGACGGTTGGGCTCTCGGTCGCAGTGGCGTGATGAGGAGTCCCAATCGCATGCGCGAGGACCCTCAATCACCGAGTCATAACCGACTGCGCCCGACGCGATAACGAGTCCGTCTCGGAAGTGCTGCCTTCCGAGACCAAGCTGGTTCTCATGACCCACTGGGCGCTCGTTTCGTTGGGGCGCCTTCTACCCGCACCACCCCCCATCCACAGAGGAGGACAAATGGCGGATAACACCGTGCTCTACACCGCGATCTACGACAATCTCGATGACGCGCTGAACGACCTGAATGCCCTCGAGATGCTCCACGAAGATGCCATGGTCGGAAAGTTCGACGCGGCGGTGATTGACCAGGAGAATGGTCAGCCTCACATCGCCAAGCGAATGGATCGGCCGCGGATCCGGGTCATCCCAGAGGAGTTCGGCTCGGGCGCACTGCCTCGCAAGGAGCTCAAAGAAGCAGCTCGGGAGCTTGGTCAGAACCAGGTAGGCCTGCTCGTGGTCGGCGAGCCGACCCTCGAAAAGGGATTCGACCAGGCCGTGACCAAAGCCGACAAGGTCGTCAAGCAATCGCTGGACGCCACGACCGACGAGATCGCCGGCGACCTGCACGGAGCGCTCCAGAGCTAGCGCAGACGTAGACCAGCCACGGGTGACGGTCGTCCAGGTCCGTCACCCGTGCCCCCGTGTTGGTTGCGCGAGGTGATGTCGAGCTTCGAGCACAGCTTGCGCAAGTGGTAGCGGCCTCGGCCAGGTGCCCGGCGCGCCGATCCGGATCGACCTGCGCGTCGGTGGCGTCGGCCAGCGCACGGTGGGCCGCACGTCGGTCTTCCGGCCGGCCGACCCGTAAATCGCCGAACGCACTAGCGGATCACGAAAGCACACGCGGCCGTCGGGCTCGATCAGGCCAGCCGACTCCGCCGGCTCGAGCGCCGCGGCCGTAAGCCCGAGCCGCTGGCCTGCGCCCTCCAAGAGCGCCCGGTCACCGAGACGCTACGCCGCCGCGACGACCAGGAGACGCTGGGCCTTGGCAAGCTGCGTGGCGCTAGTCCCCGCGGGAGTTCGAGTAGCGCCAGGGGTCTCCACGCGACTCCGACAACAGCTCGTCGGCCACACCCTCGTCCAGGCGTCCCGGGATGACCGACGCCATGAGCCAGCTCGCATCGGCGCCGCGAAGACCCTCGAGCACCAGCTCTCGGAGCCCGGCAAATGAATCGCGCGGCATACGCGTAGCGAACAACAGCACGACCGCCTCCACCAGCACGCCGCGCGCCACGAACGCCAACGCTTGCGGACGCCCGGGCCAACCACTCTGCGTCATCGGCCACGCACCCGAGCGGGCTCTGGCCCACCACCAGCACCGCGCACTCATGTCGCCGACCACGCAGCGTTAACACCCAGGGAACTGATCGAGCGCCACCCAAGAGGCGATCTCGCTGCGCTTTACGCCGTGAGGAGCGAGCTGGTCCGAGAACTACTGCGTCGCGCCACGGCCCTTCTACGCCGTCGAATGGATGGCGCCCTTGCCCTGCCCGCCCTTGCACAGATACCCTTTCGAGATGCTGCTGTCAGTTGCTGAGCACGCTATCTCGGGGTCTGACGCGGCACCTGCCGAGGCCCCGAGATCGCTTCTGGGGAGATGCTTAGTCGTGCTTGGCTGACCGCCTGAGACGATGAGCGAGGGACGAGAGATTCGCGTCGTCGTCGGTGAGGATCAGGCGCTGGTCCGAGAGGGCATCGTGCGGATTCTTGAGCGCGCTGGACTCGAGGTAGTCAGCGTGGCCGCCGACGCTCAGGACCTGGTGCGCAAGGCCGGCGCCCATAGTCCTGATGTCGTCATCGCCGACATCGAGATGCCACCTGAAATGACCGACGACGGTCTGCGGGCGGCTATGCACATTCGAGCCGCGCAGCCCGATGTCGGCGTGATCGTG
>DATJRS010000049.1:0-16955 GCA_035504535.1 Solirubrobacteraceae bacterium
AGATACGCGTCGGTGACGTCCTGAGCAAAGCCCACCCACACAATCCGGTCGCTGCCCGATACCGGCTCAGTCCCGCCGCACAACCGCACGCGCCGGGGAACGGTGCGACCCGAGGGCACCCAATACTCGAGCCCTATCTCGCCGTGATGGACGTGGTCGACGTGGTCGACTTCATCCAGCACCGCCAGGCTGCCGCTGACCCGCTCCCGGTCGGTCGGCAGGACTCGCTCGAGGATGGCCTGCGCGCCGAGTCGCAGACTGTGGGAGCCCGCGTCGACGCCATGCACGCGATACATGCCGTCCGACCAGGTCCAAGCCATCGCCGGCAGGCGCAGCGTCCACCATCCGACGCCGGCGCAGTGCTCGATCCAGTCGAGCGCGCGATCTCGCCCCCCGTCCATGTTCAGCCCACGCTCATCCCGGCTTTCGCGGGCAGCCGGTCATTGGCGGGGCGAGCGCGGTCCTCACTCACGGTCTGCATAGCTGCGCCACCCGCCCCCGAACCCGTCGCGGGATCGTACGGAGTGGCCGACGGCTTTCCAATCCTCCAATTGGAGTAGATCGATCGGAGGACCCTGGATGCTGCGCGATAAACCGGTCAGCTCATCCTGCGACCGCCGCAAGCACTAGAAAGGCCCCGCCGGGGCGGGGCCTTTCCTTAGGAGACCTATAAGCCGGATTCTGTCGAGAACAGTCATCCATCTGCGCGGCCTACCCGGACCTTGGCGGGCCACCTACGAACGGTCCTGCTTGGCCTAGCATCGAGTGGGGTTTACCTCGGCCGCCGCGTCACCGCGACGCCGGTGCGCTCTTACCGCACCATTTCACCCTTACCGGCCTGGAGCTCTGCAGCGGCCCCAGGCTTAGGCGGTGTCGTTTCTGTGGCACTTTCCCGCGGGTTTCCCCGGGTCGGCGTTACCGACCACCCTTGCCCTGTGATGTCCGGACTTTCCTCGAAGGCGTCTCACCTCCGCGACTGCTCGGCCTCCACGGGCAAGCATAGCCCGAGTTCCGGGGCGGGGCCGTCCGCCCACCGGAGGCCGTCCGCCCACCGGAGGCCGTCCGGCCCACCGAAGTGCTATTGCACGGCCGATCCGCAGTCAGCGCACTTTCCCCCGATGGCACGGGCGTGCGCGCCATACGCCGGCCTCATCTCCCCCGCGCACACCGGACACTCCATCGTGCGGTGGGCCTCGATCCCCTCCAACAGCGTGACCAGCAGATCGTCCAGGGTCGCGCCCTCGCCCGGTCGCTCCAGACGCGACGGTGCCGCGATGAGGGTGCCAGCACTCACGTGATGCTCCGCATGAGTCCGACCACCCTTCCCATCACCCGCACGTCACGGCTGCGGATCGGCTCCATCGCCTCGTTCTCGGGCTGCAGGCGCACGTGGTCCGCCTCCTGGAAGAAGCGCTTGACCGTGGCCTCCTCCCCAACCAGCGCCACGACGATATCCCCGTCCGCCGCGGTGTCCTGCGGGCGCACGACCACCAGATCGCCCTCCAGGATGCCGGCGTCCTTCATCGACTCGCCCCGCACGCGCAGCAGATAGTCGCCCTCCTCGCCGCCTGCCACCGCCGGCGTCTGCACGTAGTCCTCGATGTTCTCCTCAGCGAAGATCGGCTGGCCCGCCGCCACCTGGCCGACGAGCGGGAGGCCCGGCCGCACCAGACTGCGCACGCCCGCGGCCGCCCGGTCCAGCAGCTCGATTGCGCGCGGCTTGGACGGATCTCGTCTGAGCAATCCGATCCGCTCCAGGTTCGCCAGGTGCGCGTGGACGGTCGAGGACGACGCCAGTCCGACCGCCTTGCCGATGTCGCGCACGGTCGGGGGATAGCCGTACTTCGCCGAGTACCGCTTGATGAAGTCGAAGATCTCCTGCTGGCGCTTAGTCAGGTCCACGGGTTCGCTCCTTGCTGGTTTGGCTCGGCGATGAGGACTGAGACGAACATGTGTTCGCCACTGTAGCGCGGCTCGAGGACGGACTCAAATCGCGCCGCCACGGCGACGGGGCGTCCGCGCCGGCACCTCACCTGGGGCGCGTCGCTCTCCCCTCGATCGCCCCCGCTCCGATGCCCGTGCGAATCCCGGCTCGGGGTTATACTCGCCGCCTCTGGCGCCTGTGGCGGAATTGGTAGACGCGCAAGGTTGAGGGCCTTGTGGACCGTAGGGTCCGTGGAGGTTCGAGTCCTCTCGGGCGCACTGAGAAAGCCCCGCTCCGCGGGGCTTTTTTCGTACCTGAGGGCAGTGCTTGTGGCCGTCCGCCGGTGGACGTATTGTTGCCACGTGGCAACAACGTCCCTTTTGTACGTCCATGTGGCAACAGGATGGACGTACGCCGGCGGCGACGGAGTCGGGCGGTGAGCGTCCGGCAAGACCGCAGTGGTTGGGAGGTCCGCTGGCGGGACGGTTCGGGCGCCCGGCGCGCCAAGCGTTTCTCCTCTGAGGAGGCGGCTCGCGGGTACGACGAGGGGCTGCGCGAGGTCTCCCCCGCCGCCCGGCGTTCGGATGCGGCGCGGGGCGGGGCGGGCGTCTACTCCTACGTCACGCACGCCGGGATCCGCTGGCGGTTCGTCGTGCGCCGCAGCGACGGCAGCCAGACCTCCAAGCGCGGTTTCACCAGCCAGCGCGCCGCCACGGACGCGCGCCGTCGGCTCGTCGAACAGGTCGAGCGCCGCGAGGTCGTCCACACCACTGAAACCTTTGGGCGTTACTGGGAGCGCTGGATCGCTCGCCGCCGTCCGTACCTCGAGGACGGCACCTGGTCCGGCTATGAGATCAACGGCCGCAAGCGCCTCCTCCCTGCCTTCGCTGACAAGCGCCTCGGAGCGCTGTCGGTCGAGAACATCCGCGCCTTCGTTGCCGAGCAAGCCGAGGCGGTCGAGGCCGGAGAGCTCGCGGCCAAAACGGTCAACAACGCCTTGGTCACCCTCGTGGTCTGCCTCAACGACGCCGTCGAGGACGGTCTGATCGTCGCCAACCCGGCGCTGCGTGTCGAGCGCCTCCCCGCCGCCCACATCGAACGCGAGTATCTGCGCCTTCGCGAGATCCCGATCTACCTTGACTCGTGCTCGGACGTCTACCGTCCGCTCGCCGAGGTCCTGATCGGCAGCGGGGTCCGGATCTCGGAGGCCCTGGCATTGCACCTCGGCGACCTAGAGCTCGACGACACCGGCGGCGTGATCGTCGTCTACCGCTCGCGCAAGAAGGCCGCGATCGGCTCCACTAAGTCGAACCGCTTCCGATCTGTGGAGATCGGCCCCCGGACCAGCCTCGTTCTGCGCGCCCAGGTCGCGCACCGCCGCGAGTTCAACACCGGGCTCGCCGACAATGCGCTCGTGTTCGTCATGCCCGTGCGCGGCGCCAAGCGCAGCCAGGGCCGGTGGGAGAGCGCCGGAGTCGGCGAGGCCATGGACCGCACAACCGTCTCGCGCGACTGGCACAAGCAGGCGCTCCAGGACGCCGCGCTGCGCGACATGCCACTGCACGCGCTGCGGCACACGGCTGCGGCCGCGTGGCTCGCCGCCGGCAATTCGCTCATGTATGTGCAGCGGCAGCTGGGTCACGCGGGCATCAGCACCACCGAGCGCTACTACGGCCATCTGGAGCGACACGTGCTGGCGGCCGGCGCGATCGCGACCGAGAAGGCCATCGCACAGGCAGGGGCCGGCCGTCGTTAGACCGGCGACCGCCGACCACGGACCAGGGCGTCGGCCCCGCCCGCATGATCCTCGGCCTGTTCGCGCCGTTCGTCCGCCGCGCCGCCCGATCCCTGAACGCTTTGGCCGGGCATCCATCGGGCGCGTGACTCGGCCAGCCAGCCCTCGATGTCCTCAGCGACGAAACGGAGCGGCCCGTCCTGACTGCCCAGCCTCACCGACGGGATCCGGCCAGTGCGCGCAGCGTCGTAGACCCAGGCGCGCGATACGCCGAGCATGCGCGCGATGTCGTTGGGGCCGAGCAGCGGTGAGAAACGACCCTCGCGGGAGTCCCGCAACCAGTGTTCAGACTGCCCCATCCTCGCACCGGCTCGTCCGAGTGTTTCCAAGGTCCATGTAAATCGGCTGCCTGAACGACAACGTCAGCTCTCCCAAGGGCGTCTGCATGCTGTCGAGTCTTTGTGTAATTGCCGACCCGACCGTTAGGTATCTTATCAGCGTTAATCGCGCTACTGTTGATTTGAGGCTGAAGGTGGCTGATCTCGAGGCAGAGACCCCAGAAGATCCATGGCTGACCCTGGCGGAGATCGCCGAGGAGCTGCGGATGAGTCCAGCAACGATCCGCTCCTGGGTTTCGAACGGGACGCTGCGGGCGATGCGCCCGGGTAAGCGGAAGTTGCTGGTGCGCCGCTCGGAGCTCGATCGAATGCTCGCCGGCGAGGACCTCTACGATCCCGACGCGCCCGAGGTAAGCCGGCCGGCGGGCGAAGCGCGGCGGCATATGGACACGATCGTGCCTCCGGGCAAGTCGCCGCATTGGTCGGCCGAGGCAGTGGAGCACGTCTCGCGCAGTGGATGGCTCGGGGTGGCCGAGACGGAATGGCGCAGGGCGCTGAGGTCGAGTGCGATGGCCCCACCGGATCCGGGGTTCATTGTGCGCATCAAAGACATCGCCGAGGCGGCCGCGCGCAAGGCGGCAGCCCTGGACGAGCTCGGCGAACACGAGCCGGGCGCGTGGTGGCAGCGCCAGTCCGGGCTGCCCGGCGGCGCGCTGTCTTACGAGCTCAGGCCCGGCGGCAACCGACCGGGGCCAGCCGAGCTATGGGTGCGGTTCGACCGAGCCGTCGATGAGCTCGGTCGCACGATGGCTGAGCACTCCGTGCTAGACGAGCGGCAGGCCCTCGAGGAGGTGTCGCTGGTCCTGCACGACATCGTCGACGCGCTGCTCGAGCAGGAAGGCCGACAATGGCCGCCGCCACCCGATGAGCCGGACCACAGCGATAGAGACACCGCTGAGGAGCCGGATGACGCGTGACTTGAACCGGACCGCGGCCTGGTCCGCAATCCCGTGCGCCGGCGGACCCGGTTGCGGACCAGCTCGAGCGGCCGTTCGCCCCGCCCGCACAGGCTTTTCCTCATCCCTGCGCGCTCTTCGTGGCAGCTGACTACCCGCCCTCCACGTATTCGTTCGGGTAGTCAGCTGCCAGTCGAGACCGGGGTGTCGATCTTCGTGCGGGCGGGGCGGACGGCGAGCGGTGGGCAGGATCCTCGGGTGGCGGGGTTGTGATGGGCAGGAAGGCGGGCTCATGTCCTGGGAGTCTGCGGGTTGGGCGGTTCATCGGAAGGCTCGGAGTCGTGTCGTTGCCGGCGGTGGAGGCTGGGCTGAATCTCGATCAGCGGGTGGTGCGGCGGCATGTCGCGAGGCTCGAGGCGGCGGGCTGGCTAGAGCGGGCGGCGTGGGTATGGGGCGAGGGGTCGGTCGCCTGGTTGACGAGCCTCGGTGTGGAGAGCTCGGGGCTTGGCGGCTTGCGAGCGGTGAAGGCGCCGCCGGCTCCGACCACGATCGCTCACGGCATCCTGGTCGGGTGGTCGGCTGCGCGGGCTGAGAAACGCGGCCGGGTGTGGAAATCGGCGCGCGAGCTCGCGCTCGAGCCCGACCGGTGGGAGGTGGCGATGCGCTGCGAGCGCGGCTACACGAAAGCGCTGCCCGACCTTGCGGTGTGGCTGAAACCCTCCGGCCCACCGATCGCGCTTGTCTCCGAGACCGGCGGGCGGCGCGAGGATCGCCAGAAGAAGATCCTCGAGGGCTGGCGAAACGCGGTCTACGCCGGCCAGTACTCCAAGGTGCTCTACGACTGCTCGAACGAGTCAGTGGCGCGCTGGATCACCCGCCTGGCCAAGACAGCTCGGCTGACGCGCTCGGAGCTCAACGTCGTCGTCCAGGCCCGCTCCGAGGAGATCGCCACCCTCGCCCCCGCCGCCGACGACGACGTGCCGCCCGACAGCAACGCCGACGCCGGGCCGGACTCGCCCAGCGAAGTCCAGATCCACACTACGCCGGCACCCGAGCGCTCTGCGGCGGTCGAGACAGCGCCGCCGGCCGCTCGAGCGGAGCCACGCCCAGAGACACCCGAGGAGGCCGCCGAGCGCGAGCGGCGCTACCGCGAGATCTTCGGGATCCCCGAGCCAAAGCCGCGCCGGCGATGGCGACGCTGAACTCGGTGCCGACGCGTCGAAAGCCATGGCGGCCATCGGGGGTGCGGCGCCTCGTCCATGCCCAGTTCCGCTGGCATCCATGCCAGCGGGCGACACCCTCTCGCAGGCAGCTGCCAACCCGCTGAAGCGGGACAACAAGCCCGGCGCGTTCGTCCGAGCTCGCCTGTCCGACGCTCGCGATGAGCATCGCCCGGTGCCGGAGCCGTGGCCCGCATTCGTCACGCAGGACCTGCGTCCGCATAGCCCCCGCGTGTGCGAAAGCAGCGAACACCCAGCCCGCGTTCTGCTGACGGGTCCGGCGGTAGATCCGTACTCGGACAACCGGTCGACGCGGCGGGTGGGTCAGCTCCCGGGCCAAGCCGGACTGGCCGCCTCGGTCGCGGCAGTTCCAACAAGCCCGAACAGCGAAGCGAACTTCGGGCGGATGTGATCTGTTGGGGAGTGCCGGACACTTAAGGGTTGATGGGTGCTGGTGAGCGGTTCGAATCGCTATATCGCATGCACGCGCGTGCTGTGCGTGCGTATGTCTTGCGTAGGAGCAGAGAGGACGAGGGCGACGACGTTGTTGCTGAGGTGTTCCTGGTTGCGTGGCGCCGTTTGGACGACGTGCCCGTGGATGGGCTCCCGTGGCTACTCGGGGTCGCTCGACGGGTGCTGGCGAACCGCCGGCGTGGCCAGTCTCGCGAGATTGCGCTCAAAGCGAGGCTGGTCGCCGAGGACATCGCGCCCCTGGGGTGGCCACTCGCGGATCCCGACGATCGCGTACTGCGTGTCTTGAGCACGCTGCCGCCGGCAGATCAAGAGGTATTGCTGCTTGTCGCCTGGGAAGAGCTTGAACCTGCGCGGGCCGCGGCCGTGATCGGCGTTCGCGCGGGCACGTTTGCAATGCGACTGCATCGCGCCAGACGGCGGTTCGCGCGCGCGCTCGCCGCCGACGCCTCTTGTACGGAAGACCCCGCCATGGAATCCGAGCTTCCGGAGGTTCTGCGATGAGAAATGACGTGATCGAGCTGCTGCGCGACCGAAACCCGGTGCCCATCGAGCCGCCAGCGATGCCGATAGAAAAAGTCCTCGCCCGACTCGATCGGACGGCACAGCTTGCAGCGGAGGACCCACACAAGCCGCCGATGAGGGCACTGAGACGAGAACGCTCCGCACCTGGAAGGGCGCACAAGCTAACAGCCGGACTGCCGCTGGCGCTGTCGATCATCGTCGCCCTGAGCGTCGCCGCGGTACTGCTCATCGCGACCGGCCATCAACACGCGACAAGCTCCTCGGGGAAGGTCGCGGCATCCTCGTCACACCTGCCGCCGTTGGCCCAGCAACTCGCTGTGTTTCGCCGACCTCAGACGGCGAAAGACCGATCGCTTCCCGCAGTGCTCCGAAAGGCCGAGCGGCTCGCCGGCCTCAACGGCCCACTTGCCAGGTCGATGCTTGACAACGTAATTCCGAGCCTGACGCGGTACATCGAGACGCTGCCCGGCAACCGAGAGGTATTTCTGGCCGTCTACAGCGGTCCTCGGCACCAGCCGCCCGGTCGGCCCGGACGCACAGCACTTGACGGGATCACGCTCCTCGGGCTTGTGATCGTCCAGCCCGACGGCAAATGGACCGACGGTCAACCAGTGCTCGGCGGATACGGAGGGGCGAACCTGGGAGCGCTTCAGCTAGAGGCGAACTCGGGACCTAGCAGCTGCGACCTCGACACATACTCCAACATCGTCCCAAACAACGTGACTCAGATCCGGTGGCAGTACCCCCGTCAAGACGCCTACGGCTACGTCTACAAGGCGCCGCTCACAGTCACTGTTCCTGTTCACAGCAACGTCGCCGTGGCGACGGTCCCGGAGCGCGCGTCCTGTGACCGGCCGAGCGTCGTGACGGTATACGGCGCGGACGGACACGTCCTCAGCCGGCGAGGGAGCGCAGCGAACCTCGACCGAATAAGCCGACCGATCCGCCACGGAAACCCGTTCGCAGGGCGTCAGAGCCTCCAGCACCGACCCTGACTGGGCAAGCGAACCGCCACAAAAAATCTGGCCTCTGAGTCTGCTCCTCGCGGATGGTCGATGGCCGTCGCAGTGGTACCTCGGCAGACGCGGACGGTTCATCGCACGCAGCTCGAAGACCCTAAACGCACCCCGCCGGTTACGTCCTGATCGGCGCTGCGGTAACGACGGGGCACACGAGGCCGTAGCCCTCTGGAACAGGCGCGTGGCAAAGGACGTCAGGCTGACCGCACCGGCGAGCACCGCGGCTGTTCAGATGAAATCGCCCGTTCAGCCGACATTCTCATCCCCTCGTGCCGCGTCCACACGCCGCCGAGCCCACATCAGACTCTTCTCCGCGATCTCTACGGCCGCGCCGCGGTCGAGGGTCGCGTTGATGTCGTCGTAGCGCGTGGCGACTGCCCACGGAGATAGCACCTTGGCGTCGCGAAGCTCGTTCGGAAACGGGTCCGGCCCGCTCGCCACAAGCCGTGTCAGTAGATCAAGGTCATGCGTCCTGGGTATCTCGAAGCCGCGGACGGCGAGCACTGCCTTGAGCGATTTCTCGATCACCTGCTGGGCATGGAAGCCCACGACATCGTCGTGTTGATTCGCATCATTCGCGAGCACACGCGCGGCCGAGAGATCCGAGGCCGCTTTTACGAGGAATAGGTCCGCGACCTCGACTTCCTCAGGTGTCGGCAAGAACCCGGCCCTCGCGCAACGCGCGCTCGACCATGGTGCCTCGAACGGACGCCCGCCGCCGAGCCCGTTCGCGATCAATGACCACGACGTCGATCGGTACGAGCAGGTCCCCCAGCTCCGTGCGAAGGCGGACAGACTCCCGCGCCGCGTCTGCGACCTCGGGCTCGATCACGAGGATGTCGTAGTCCGAGCCCTCATCGGCCTCCCCACGCGCGTGCGATCCGAACAGCACGACCCGCGAATCCTTCGGCGCAGCCCGGGCCAACCGAACTCCGATCTCCTCGATGACCTCCGCCGATGTCATGTGTCGCTGATCGTACCCCCGCATCCGGGCGTCGCCGTGGCAACCTCGGTGGCAACATCCACCCCGTCCGATGCGTCCGGGGCGTCCCCAGAACCTCGCAATTTGGACGAATCGGACACCGCCACACGCGTCTACACGGGCCGTTCAAGGTTGAGGGCCTTGTGGACCGTAGGGTCCGTGGAGGTTCGAGTCCTCTCGGGCGCATCTCGGGAAGCCCCGCTTTGCGGGGCTTTTCCTACTCCGGAGGCCGTTTTCTACTTGGGGCGCCGCTTGCGGTGGCGCGCGGCTCCCGGCAGGATGGTGCCGAAAGCTCAGGAAGCCTTCTGCACAAAGGGAATGGATTTAGTCTTGTATATTTTCGAGGCGCCGGGTCGGCCTGGGCGGCAAGGCGCGCCGCCCGAGGGACAACTCGAATCAGCCTCCGGCCCCTAGAGGAGAGATGAGCGTGCAGCTGGACGACCCGGCACCGAATTCCGAGGCGGATACGTACGACGAGTGGATGGAGCCCCGGGCGCCCGGCCGCACGACATACACCCTCCCGGCCGCCACTGCACGACCGAGACCTTCGAGTAGCGGATGAGCCTGCGGGCGCTCGCGCTCGATTGGAGCCTCGACGGCCCGACCGGCGTGACGTTTCTCGTCGTCGTGCTTGCCGCGGCGATCCTCTACCTCCTGGCCGCCGAGCAAGGACGACGCCGCGATCGGCGCGGGCGGCGATGGCCGTCGAACCGGACCGCCTTCTTCCTCGCCGGCCTGGCGGTACTCGTGGTCGACCTCTACTCGGGGATCGGCACCGAGGCCGACCAGCGCCTGTCGGTCCACATGGTCGAGCACATGATCATGTGGCTGGTCGTCGCGCCGCTTCTGGCTGCCGGCGCTCCGGTGCGGCTGGCGTTCTACGCGCTGCCGCGATCTGGGCGACGCACGCTGGCCCGATGCCTTCGCTCGCGGCCCGTGTCCGTCATCACCGGCCCGGTCGGCTCGGTGTCGCTGTTCTCGGCTGTCCTCCTGATCGCCCATCTGCCCGCCGTCTATGGGCTGGCCCTGAGCAATGACTACGCGCACGAGATCGAGCACGGCCTGTTTCTTCTCACGTCATTGCTGGTATGGGCACCGATCATCGGCGTCGACCCGCTGCCGCATCGCCCCAGTCCTCGAGGCCAGGTGGCCTGCATGGTCGCCTGCATGGTGCCGATGGCCATGGTCGCCGTCTGGCTGAGCAGTGCTCCCAGTCCGGTGTACGGGCACTACGTCGTAGAACTCGGTCCGGCAGCCCTGCACGACCAGCGCGTGGCGGCGGTGATCATGTTGGTTGGAGGACTGCCGGGGTTCGCGGTGCCCGCGCTGATGCGTGCGCGAACCCCGCGGAGGGTTGCCCCGGCGCGGCTTCGCTCTGACGGGGCGCGGGTGTAGCGCGTGCACCCTGGCGCGAAGCTCCGGAAATGAGCTTGACCGACGACCGGGTACCAGCCGCAGCGACTGGCGTGCGCGATCGAATCGAGGCGATGGTGCGCGATGGTGAGTTGCGGGCGGTCGAGATTCATGTGGCCCGATCACTGGGGACACTCGAGGGGCAAACGAATCCCCGCCGAAACGTTCTTGGAGCACGCCGACGGCGACGGGATTGCCTTCTGCGACGCGGTCCTCAGTTACGGGGTGACCGGCGAGGCGCAGGACGGCACCCTGCTCACGGGCTGGGAAACGGGCTATCCAGACCTGCAAGCGATCCCCGATCTCCAGAGCTTCCGCATGCTGCCCTGGCGAGTCGGCCTCGTTCGCTCCCGCGACGCGAACCTGGGCGGCGATAACCGCACGGTCGCCGTCTGCGCGCTGCTCGAGTCGCCGGCGTCGGCGCGGCTCGAGTTGCGCACGCCGGGCGCCGACGCGCAGCCCCATTGGGCGATTGCCGGCGTACTGGCGGCGATTCTCGCGGGCATCGACGCCGCCGAGGATCCCGGCGAGCCAGTCACTGGAGATGGATACGGTCAGGGCGTGCCCCTGCCGGCGACCCTCGCCGACGGCATCGCCGCCGCCCGCTCGGACCTGGCCGCGGTCGAAGTGCTCGGAGCCGACGCGGTGCACGACCTGACGACCCTCGCGGCCGCCGAGTGGCGCGCATTCACGGGCACGGTTTCGCAGTGGGATCGAGACCGCTACCTGAGGACGATCTGACCGCGCCGAAGGCAGGGCCGCAATCCTCGGTTCGCGAGCTCAGGGCGAGCGTTCGCGGTACTGCCACCCCACTCGCTGGACCCTCGCTCGGCGTCGCACCAGGTCAAACCCAGCCGCCGCGTCATCGGCGTTGGAGAGATCGAAGGCAACGCCGGCGGGGTCCTCCCTCGCCCGGGGGTAGTCGGCATGGAGCATGGAGCCGACGTCGGCGGGCGCATAGACAACCAGCTCACCCCGTTGCTCGTCGACCCGAGCAATCGGTTGAGATCCGATCTTCACCTCGGCACCCCCGGGGGAACGTTCGATCGAAAGGTCAGCGGGCTGGTCCCGCCGCAGAGCATCGAGGAGCGCGTCGATGCTCTCGGTCACAGGGTCCGTCCTTGCCCGATAGCTGCCATCAGGTCCGCGAGTCTAACCCGCGCGACGTTCTCAGCCGGCCATCCGGAACGATGCATTCGTGGTAGGAATGTGCGGATGCCGGGGTTGCGGTTGGACATGAACACCGCCGTGGTTCCGGGCGCCGCATGATCCAGCACGACGCGTTCGTGGTTGAGCCATGGGCGGTGCACGAGACCGAGCTTGACTTCGAACGCCTGGCGCAGACCGAGTCGGTGTTCGCGCTCGCCAACGGGCATCTCGGGCTGCGAGCGAACCTCGATGAGGGCGAGCCGTTCGGACTTCCGGGCACATACCTCGCCGGCTTCTACGAGACCCGGCCGCTGCCATACGCAGAGGCCGGATACGGCGATCCCGAGGACGGACAGACGGTGGTGAACGTCACAAACGGCAAGATCATCCGGCTGCTGCTCGAGGATGAGCCGTTCGACGTCCGCTACGGCGAGCTGCGCAAGCACGAACGCGTGCTCGACCTGCGCGCCGGAGTGCTGCATCGCGTGGCCGAGTGGGTCTCGCCAACAGGGCGTCTGGTCCGCGTTTCCTCGACGCGGATCGTCTCGTTCACGCAGCGCTCGATCGCCGCGATCCTGTACGAGGTCGAGCCGCTCGACGACGCCGTACAGGTGGTTGTCCAGTCCGAACTCGTCACCAACGAGACGTTGCCGGTGACCGAGCGCGATCCCCGGGCGGCGGCGGCCCTCAGCTCACCGCTCGTGTCGGACACGTTCCAGGGACAGGACCTCGAGGCGATTCTGGTCCACACCACCAGGGCCAGCGGCCTGACCGTCGGCGCCGCGATGGATCACCGGATCGATGGACCGCCGGATACCGCAACCACGATCGCGAGCCGCCCCGATCTGGCTCGGCTGACGGTCACCGCGACGGCGGCGCCGGGCGCATCCCTGCGCGTAACGAAGTTCGTCGGCTACGGCTGGTCGGGTGCACGGACCGTTCCGGCACTGCGCGACCAAGTCGCAGCGGCATTGGCGGGCGCCGTACACACCGGGTGGGACGGCCTGCTGCAGGAGCAGCGCACCTATCTCGACCGGTTCTGGGCGGATGCCGACATCGAGATCGACGGCGACGCGGAGCTTCAGCAGGCGGTGCGTTTCGCCTCGTTTCACACGCTCCAGGCGGGAGCGCGGGGCGAGCGCCGGCCGATTCCTGCCAAGGGTCTGACCGGTCCCGGCTACGACGGTCACACGTTCTGGGACACCGAGGCGTTCGTGCTGCCGCTGCTCACCTACCACCGGCCACGCTCGGTCTCGGATGCGTTGCGCTGGCGCCACGAGACGCTGGACCTGGCGCGCGACCGCGCCCGGTCGCTGGGGCTTCGCGGCGCGGCGTTTCCGTGGCGGACGATCGCCGGGCAGGAATGCTCGGGCTACTGGCCGGCGGGCACGGCGGCCTTTCACATCAACGCGGCGATCGCGAACGCCGTGGAGCGATACCAGATGATCACCGAGGACGAGGCCTTCGAGCGCGAGGCGGGCGTGGAGCTGCTGGTCGAGACGGCCCGGCTGTGGCGGTCGCTCGGTCACCACGACGCGGCCGGACAGTTTCGCATCGACGGTGTCACCGGGCCGGACGAATACAGCGCGGTCGCCGATAACAACGTCTACACAAACCTGATGGCGGCGCGGAACCTCCGTGCCGCCGCCGACGCGGTCGGGCGACACTCGGACGTGGCCAAGCGGCTGGCCGTCGATGCCGAAGAGGCGGCGAGCTGGCGGGACGCCGCCGACGCGGTCTTCATCCCCTACGACGAGTCGCTCATGGTCCACCCGCAGGCGGACGGCTTCACACAACACGCCACGTGGGACTTCGACTCGACCCCGCCTGAGAACTACCCCTTGCTGCTGCACTACGCCTACTTCGACCTCTACCGCAAGCAGGTCGTCAAGCAGGCGGACCTGGTGATGGCGCTGTTCTTCGCGGGCGACGCGTTCACCGCAGAGGAGAAGGCACGGGACTTCGCCTACTACGAGCAGCTCACGGTCCGTGACTCGTCGCTGTCGGCCTGTATCCAGGCGATCGTTGCCGCCGAAGTCGGTCACGTCGAGTTGGCCTACGACTATTTCGCCGAAGCCGCACTGCTCGACCTCGACGACCTCGAGCACAACACCCGCGACGGCGTTCACATCGCTTCGCTCGCGGGCGCGTGCATCGCCGCGCTCGCCGGCTTCGGCGGGCTGCGCGACAGCAGCGGGACGCTGAGTTTCGCCCCCCGCCTCCCGCAAGCGCTCACCCGCATTGCGTTCAAGGTCCGCTTTCGCAAAGGCTCGCAGCTCCGAGTCGAAGTCGAGCCCACCCAGGCCACGTACACGCTGACGATGGGCGAAGCGGTCGACATCCACCACCACGGGCAGCTGGTGAGCGTGCCCACCGATCGGTCAGTCCAATGCCCGATCCCACCCGCGCCGACCCTCGAGCGACCCCACCAACCACCGGGTCGCGAGCCGGCACACAGACCGGTCCCGGTAGCCACCACAGACGGCTCGCCCTCCTCGGCACCTCAGACGACTACCGCCTCGCCGCGAAAGCGGGCGCGCAGCCGAGGCGCTCGCAACCGTGGCGGTTCAGAAATGCCACCGGACCAGAGTCCCTAGAAGCAACCCACACAAACCGGGCGCAGCGATATGCGCGAGCGCTCTCAGCCCCGCAGCCGCCGCTCGATCGCGAGGCTGGTCAGCCTGATGGCCTCACCGTACGTGCGGCGCACCGCATCGGGCAGCCGCAACGGGGAGCGCCGGACCGAGAGCGCGCGGCCTCGCCATCCCCGCGACGGGCCGTCGTGAGACGCGCCGCGGTCGCGCGCCATCGCCGCCACGACCTCGTCGTCGCTCGCGGAGGCCCTCCCCGCGTAGACCCACGCGAAGCGGAACAGCAGACCGGCCACGAGGTAGGAGAGGCTCGCGAGCTCGTGCTCACGCGGACCGGTGCGGCGCGCGAGGAGCCGCAGCGAGAAGCCGAGCGTGACGAGGCTCTTGGCGGTGCGGAAGTAGAGCCCGGGGCGGCCGTGGCTGAGGGGTTTGGCGGCGTCTCCCAGGCGACGTTCGCCGAGCGCCGAGATCGACAGTTCGGCCAGCATCGAGGCGGTCTCGATCGTGCCGAGCGCCCTGCGGGTCGGATCCTGGTGGGGCAGCCCGCTGGCCACGAGCACGAGGCGGGTGGCGGCCGCCCCGGTGGCGGTGGCGGTGGCGACGAACGCCGGTCCGAGGATCGTGCGGCTGCGCGACCACAGCGGAACCGCGGAACAGGCGAGCAGCACGCCGGTGTACGAGCCCAGGTAGCTGCCGAGCAGCGCGGTCAGCGCCCCCAGCCGGCGGGCGACCCCTGGCCGGCCGAACAGGTCGCAACCGACGGCCAGCCCACCCGAGCCGCTGAAGGCGAGCAGGCACCAGGCGCCCGTGTTCATGGGCGAGCGCGGCTTGAAGACCCGCGTCATGTTGAGAAAGCGCTCGGGTCGGCCGAGATCGGCGATGAGCAAGACGGGCGCGGGCGCGACCGCGCCGAGCGCGACCTTGCGGGCGATCGCGGCGGAGCGGTGGTCGCCGGCGACGTCACAGGCGAGCGCGACGAACGCCGAGCCCGACGCCATCCCGCCAAGCCAGAAGTAGGTCGCGACCTCCCAGCCCCACGACGGCGCGTGGATGAACGGCCCACGAATGTCCGAGACGGGCGCGCCGCGCATCCGCCGGTTCGCCGCGGCCACCTGCCCGGAGGCCGGCTGCGCGTCGGCATAGCCGGTGTCGCGCGCCTTGTACAGATACGACCAGCGAGCGTCGCCGAAGTCAGCCCGAGCGAGCGCGACCCGCGCTCCGGGCTCGGCCGCCGTCCACGCTCCCGGTCCGCCGGGCGTGCCCAGCGCCGGTCCGATGTCGCGGGTCTGAGGGTCGTGGTCGGCAACCCATTCGGCCTCGCGCGCGCGAGCGGTGTCCGGAGGCTGGTGCTCGGGAGCCAGCTCCGCCGGCTCGCCGCCGTGCTCGAGCCCGCCCTCCCAGCCGTGCTCCCGGCTCACCAGGCCTCCCGCCCCGGGGTTCGACCGCCCCGCCGTGCGGCCGCGGCGAACGCGAGGACCGTCGCGCCGGCCGCGAGTAGACCGCCCGCGACCGCGGCCAGCGTGGCTGGAACCAGGTTCTGTTGTATCGGCGAGTCCGCCTGCGCGGGCAGCCCATAGCGCTCGGGCGGCTCGGTCAACAGGAAGAACGCGCCCAAGCCGCCCGCGAGCTGCTCGTCGGGCTCGTCGCCGGCTCCGTACAGATACGCGCCGTCGACGCCTCGCTCATGCAGCTGAGCGACCCGACGCGACGCGATCTCCACCAGCTCCTCGTGCGGGCCGAACTGGATCGAATCGGTCGGGCACGACTTCGCGCACGCCGGCTCGAGCCCGTTCTCGAGGCGGTCGTAACAGAGCGTGCACTTCCCCGCGCGGCCATCGACGTGGTCGCGATCGACCACGCCGAACGGACACGCCGGCACGCAGAAGCCACACCCGTTACAGACATCCGGCTGCAGCACGACCGTCTGATGCTCCGTGCGAATCAGCGCACCCGTCGGACAGGCATCAAGACAACCCGCGTTCGTGCAGTGCTTGCACACATCGGACATGAACACCCAGTCGCCCATCTTGCGCACCGCCTCAGCGACATCTACGAAGCCCGGCGCAGGCTGCGCGGCATCGACGAGGTCGATCGCGCCGGCGGCCGGGATCGCCGGCAGCTTCCCACCGCCCCCGGCGTCAAGCGCGCGCTCCGCCTCCTCCCTGAGCTGCGGCGAGGGCTCGAACAGCTCGACGAACCGCACGTGACGCCACGTCGAGGCCGACAGATCCCCCGTGTGGTCGTAAGAGACGCCCTCCCCCGACTGCGAGCCATCCGCGGGCAGATCGTTCCACTGCTTGCACGCGACCTCGCACGCCTTGCAACCGATGCACACCGAAGTGTCGGTAAAGAACCCCATCCGCTGAGCGCCGACACGATGGATCGCAAGCTCGGTGGCCGGGGCGCTGGTGCTCACGGGCTCGGCTCCTTTGGATTCTCCGCCGACGGGTCATCCTGGCTGGGTCGAACGTGATGGCCGGCGAGCGAGACGCCGGCCAGTCGTGCGGTGCTCGCGCCGTATCTGCGGCCGGCGCGCACGTCGCAGGTAAACGCCTTGTCATCCTGGATCGAGACGTTCGGATCGCCGGACAGAGCGACGAGCTCGTTGGCCGTGTCACCGCGTGAGAGCCCG
>DATJRS010000050.1:0-3514 GCA_035504535.1 Solirubrobacteraceae bacterium
GTCGATGGCGGGTGGGGGTGGCGCATGAGCGCCGAATTGACGCCGCTGGGGTCGTCGGCGGAGGTTGTGTCGGGCGCGTTGCGCTCGGTCGCTGATCTTGCACTTTTGGCGGAGCGGCATTGCCTTGACCCGGGCGTGCCCGAGCATCGCGGCGCGTTGGGGGCCGTGATCGGGCAGCTCGAGCAGACGGCGGTGACGCTGCGCTACCTGCTGAGCGTGGCGGATGGTCATGTGGCGGCCGATGAGCTTGAGGACGCGTTGTCGCGTCTGGTGGAGGGGGTGAGAGCCGGTGAGTGAGGATCTCGGCAGCGCAGAGCTTGATCTCGGCGCGAACCTTCTTCCGCTGGACGCTGATCTGAAGCGTGCGGAGGCGCGGGTTGCGGCGTCGTTGGCGGCGATGCAGGCGCTTGTTGATGCGGGCGCGCCGAAGATTGAGGCGAGGTTCAGTGAGATGGGCGCGGTGATGGAAGCCGCGCTGGCCGGCCCGTTGTCCCGGTTGGACGAGGTCGCCAAAGCCGCGGGGAACACCACCGTCGTCGGCGGGAGCACCGGCGGGACGAACATCAAGGACAGCAGCACCCAACTGTGGGGCGTCCGAGGCACCGAGCACGTCGGGTCCGTCCAGAACCCGCTCGCGTTCGTCCTCTTAGCCTCGATTCGTCACGAAGGATTGAGTGAGGCTTGCTGGGTGTGGTTCCTGGGGGCTGGGAGGCGCGAGTTGCTGGGGCGCTGGCTGTTGGCGCGCTGTGGTGGCGGGGTGGCCGCGGGCGGGGTGCGGCGGGCCCGGTTGCGGGCAGCCTCGGCACGTCCTGCGGCTCACTCGTCGTCGGGGTGCGCGGCGCGCTGATCAGCCGTAGGCTGGGAGCGCGTCGAGCCGGTTGAACGCGCGCAGGATCGCGTCGGCCCATGGCCAGTCGGCGGGCAGGTGCAGCGTGACGCGCCGAGCGTGGCGGGTGAGCTGCCCCGCGACGTGCAGGATGCGGTAGCGCAGGCGTTTGGGCTCGCAGATCGCGTGGTCGCCGTCGAGGCACAGCGCCTGGGTGAAGACCATGATGTCGTGCGCCAGCAGCGCGAGCTCCAACCAGGCCGCGTTGGCGCTAAACGCGTGAAACGGCAAGTGCGAGGCGCCGGTCGCCTTGAGTGTCTTGACGCGGTCCTCGACCTCGGCGTGCTGGCGGTGGGTCGCCTCCAGAGCGGCCAGGTCGTCGCCTTGCTGGTCGGTGATGAAGCACTGGAAGCGATGCCCATCAAGGTCGGTGAATGACAGCTGCGCGCCGGGGTGCGGGCGTTCGCGGCGGCAGATCAGCCTCGTTCCCGACGGCCACGCGTCGAGCTTGACCTTGTCGGTCAGCTCGGCGACCCAGGCGCCCTCGCGCGGCTCGCCGTCGGCGTTCTGCGCCGGGCCCCAAGCGCTCTCGGGCAACCGCAGGATCGCCTCGCGCAGCGGTGGCTGGATCGCGTAGCCCAGCGAGAAACGGATATCGGTCTCGCGGCAGGCCAACGCGAAGTCGTGGCTGGATCCGGCCGAGTCCGCGCGCGCGAGGATCGGGCCGTCAAGCGCTCCTCCCGGCAGCTGCTCGAGCGCAAGCTCCAGCACCCGGAGGTGATCCTCAGCATTGTTCGCCCCGGCGTTGCCAGGCCTCAGGATCCCGGCGAGCACCTCGCGCCCACACGTGACCAGCAGCGGGTTAAACCCGAACCGCCCTTGTAATGACCGGCCGCGCGTTCCTTCTCAGAGTGCGAGTCGATCGGCGTCGCGTCGAAATCGAGGATCACTCGCCGCGGAGCAGCACCGGCGTCCCACGCACGGGCGCGAGCGACCGCGCGCGCCGCCCTGACCCGATCAAGCTCCTGCTCACCGATCGACAGCAGCACCCGCCGCGCAGTCGAGACCGAGCAGACCTCCCCGAACAACGACGGCTGCCCCGCCAACGCCGCAAGATCCGACACGCACCGCCCGCCGTCGGCCGCCATCACGGCCAAGTCGCACAGCACACGCCCCGGATCGTGTCCCGAGCGGCGCTCACGCGTCTGCGCCAACGCACGCGAGAGCCCGTCGGTCAAGCCCAGCCGAGTCGCCACGAGCACCATCAGCGCGGTCCCCGAGCGCGACGACAAACCCGTCGCGTCCGCCCTGACATCTACCTTCCGAACCGTTGAACGTCCCATCACCTTCAACGTGACCTCCTGAGCGGGCGGATTGCTGGCCTGGTAACCGCAATCCTCCCCGCCAGGACGGACGCTCCCGCCCCGCCTCAGCCCCGCACTCCCAGCGCTACTGACGAATCAAGGCTAGCGCAGGTGAGCGGCGCGGAGAACTACCTGTCGGTGACCGGCTCGTCGACGATCGCCGGACCGCTGTCGAACCTGGGCGGACTCGAGTTCGACGGACCGGTGACGCTTGGCAACACCGTGACCATGGGCGCGAGCGGGAGGGTTGACTTCGCCTCGACGATCGACGGGACGATCCCGGGCGCGGAAGGGCTCACGGTCGACACGGGCGGCACCGCGGAGTTCGACGGGCAGGTCGGCGGGACCGCCGAGCTGCTCAGCCTCACCGTGAACGGAAACACGGCACTCGACTGCCCCTACATCGGCCTCAACGGTGAAGCGGACTTCAATGGCCCTGGCTACTTCGACAACACCGGAACGGTGCCGGCCTCGGGGCTCGTGATCCAAGCCACCACGGCTCGCTTCGCCGGGTACTTCGGACCAAACGGCAACGCCGGGATCGGGATCGACGGCGACGCCGTGTTCGGTGGTGGCGTGGGTCTGCTGCAAGGCGGCTTGGTCGTGTCGGGCGACTTGACGAACACGAGCGGCACCTTCAACGGTCCCCCGGCCGGCGAGGACTTCTGGGTCGGCGGCGATTTCAGCATGGCGGCCGGGACATTCAGGGACCAAGGCGCGACGTTGACGATGGACGGCGATGACCAGGGACTGTCCACCGGCGGCGCGGCGCTATCAGCACTCGAGATCGAAAGCACCGGGACGGTCACCGCGGAGAATGCGTTGAACATCGACGGCGCCCTCACGCTCGACATGGGCGGCACGCTCGATCTCCACGGCAACGCCGTCGGCGCCGGGTCGGTATCCGGGCCCGGCGCGCTCACCGACAGCGGCGCGGCGGCGGCACTCACGGTCGCGCCGGGCAGCAGCGACACCTTCGCCGGCGCGCTGACCGGCACAGCTGGGCTCACGCTGGGCAGCGGCACTCTGGTCCTGAGCGGCACATCGACGAACACCGGGCCGACGACCGTCACCAGCGGAACGCTGGAGGGCGACGGCACCCTCAGTGCCAGCCCCGTCAGCGTCGCCTCCGGCGCCACCTTCGATGGCAGCGGCACGGCGGCCTCGCTCACCGCCGCCTCCGGCGCCACGGTCACCCCAGGGCACCCGATCGGCATCATGCACGTCGCCGGTCCGGTCACGCTCGACAGCGGCTCCAACCTCGACATCGCGATCAACGGCACGGCAGCGGGGACGACCTACAGCCAGCTCAGCGACACCGCCG